>DASZSL010000084.1:0-78305 GCA_035548715.1 Dongiaceae bacterium | reverse complement strand
GGATAAAGACCGGCCGGCTGAGGGGTCGGGCTCGTTTAAGCAGGCCCTTGACCGGGCCTTTACGGAACAGCGAATCCACGGGGTCCCCAAAGCGGCAGTTTATGCAAGCCATCTCAGGGACTTAGTGGGCTGGACCGGCCGCCCGAAGGGTGGGTTCCGTAAAGGTTGGCGCCGAGATCCCAGCGAGACCCCGACTTCCGACTTCCGACTTCCGACCTCCGACTTCCGACCTCCGACCTCCGACCTCCGACCTCCGACTTCCGACTTCCGACCTCCGACCTCTGTTCCCCTTTCGATCTTTTCGGTGGACCGGGAACAAAAAGCGTACTAACATCCTCCCAGTTTCCGAGCACATTCCATTTCCGAGCACATTCCAGTTGGGCCGATCGAGCCCCGGCATTAAGAGGGAGAGGCGCGCGATGGCGCAGAACGTGATTCGCATTCCGGAACGGGACAGCATGGACAAGAACAAGGCTCTCGACGCCGCCCTGCAGCAGATCGAGCGCGCCTTCGGCAAGGGCTCGATCATGCGCCTCGGCGGCAAGGAGCAGCTCGTCGAGACCGAGGTCATCTCCACCGGCTCGCTCGGCCTCGATATCGGCCTTGGCATCGGCGGCCTGCCGCGCGGCCGCATCATCGAGATCTACGGTCCGGAATCCTCGGGCAAGACCACGCTCGCCCTCCAGGTCATCGCCGAGGCCCAGAAGCAGGGCGGCGCCTGCGCCTTCGTCGATGCCGAGCATGCGCTCGACCCGGTCTATGCCAAGAAGCTCGGCGTCAAGGTCGATGACCTGCTGATCTCCCAGCCCGATGCCGGCGAGCAGGCGCTGGAGATCGCCGACACCCTGGTGCGCTCCGGCGCCATCGACGTGCTGGTGGTGGATTCGGTCGCCGCCCTGGTGCCCAAGGCCGAGCTCGAGGGCGAGATGGGCGACACCCATGTCGGCCTGCAGGCGCGCCTGATGTCCCAGGCCCTGCGCAAATTGACCGGCTCGATCTCGCGCTCGCGCTGCATGGTGATCTTCATCAACCAGATCCGCATGAAGATCGGCGTGATGTTCGGCAACCCGGAGACCACGACCGGCGGCAACGCCTTGAAGTTCTACGCCTCGGTCCGCCTCGACATCCGCCGCATCGGCGCCATCAAGGACAAGGACACCGTGGTCGGCAACCAGACCCGGGTGAAGGTGGTCAAGAACAAGCTCGCCCCGCCGTTCCGCGTGGTCGAGTTCGACATCATGTACGGCGAGGGCATCTCCAAGACCGGCGAGCTGATCGATCTCGGCCTCGCCGCCAACGTGGTCGAGAAGTCCGGCGCCTGGTTCTCCTATAACGGCCAGCGCATCGGCCAGGGCCGCGAGAACGCCAAGCTGTTCCTCCGCGAGAATCCCGAGATCGCCAAGGAGATCGAGCAGACCATCCGCTCCAATGCCGGCCTGGTCGCCGGCAACATGATGGACCGCAACGGCGGCGCCGGCGAGGACGAGGCCGCCGAAGCCTGACTTTTCCCGCACGCCCCGCGCAGGCTCTCTCCGGCCGCCCCGTCTTCCCCTGGACGGGGCGGCGTCGTTTCGGCGCGGTGCGCTGCTTTCCTTTGCCGCTCAATGCCTTGCGGCGGCGCTTTTCGGCGGCTTCGTGCCCCTTCCTGTCTTGACCCTGACCGGGCGCGCGGTCATGTTGGGGCCGGCGGCGGCGCCCGGCGGGGCAGAGCGCCGGTCCTCGACAGACCCCGTCTTCAACAGATACCCCGTCTTCAACAGACATCGAGTGCGATAGAGCGTGCAAACGACCCTGACTGACGACCCCGGACGCCCGGCGTCCCCGGCCGAAGGCACGGCGGCGGATCTCGCTGTTGCCGGCGCGACTCCGCCCGCCACCTCGCTGTTCCGGCCCAACGGCCGCAAGCGCCTGCGCTTCTCGCAGCTCTATGCCTGGCACCTGAAGCCCTTCGTCTGGCGCCTGTTCCATCCCGGCAGCACGCCGGAGGAATACTACGCCCGCAGCATCGCCGGCCGCGTGCTCCGCGGCGACCATCCCGCGATCGGCGCCCAGGCGCGCTCGGTGCGCGCCCCGACCGAGCTGCTCGACATCTTGCTGACCTACGGCCTCGAGCCCGGCCATGTGGTGGTCGATTACGGCTGCGGCAGCTTCCGCCTCGGCAAGGCGCTGATCGAGCATCTCGATCCCGGCCATTACTGGGGCCTCGACGTGATCGACGAGTTCCTGGAGAGCGGCATGGCCCTCCTGGAGCCCGAGCTCAAGGCGGCCAAGCGCCCCAACGCCCGCGTGATCTCGCCCGAGAACCTCGCCGAGACCGCCGCCGCCAGGCCCGATTTCATCATCTCCTGGCATGTCTGCTCCAAGGTGCCGCCGTCCCGTCTGACGGACTATTTCGGCAAGATCGTCTCGCTGATGGGCCCGTCCGGCGTGGCGCTGGTGCATTTCCCGGAATCGGCGCGGCGCCTGCGGCAGTCCCGCTTCTCCTGGGCCGAGACGCGCGAGACCATCGCCCGCGCCATCCGGCAGATCGATCCCGCCCTCGACATCCGCTTCGTGCCCATCACCGACGAGATGAACCGCGGCGTCCGCCAGACCATGGTCGAGATCCGCCGCCCCCACTGATGCGCGCCTGCTGAAGCGCCGCGGGAACCCGGCCGCGTCTTTTCCGCTTCTCACGGTATGGTGATGCGGGGTTTCGGCCCCGGCGCCGTATCAGTCCCGAGGCGATCCGATGGAGGCGATGGTGCGATTGGTCGATCTCCGGCCGGCCCTGCTGGCCCTTGCAATGCTCGGCATCGGCGCCGGCGCGCTCCGCGCCGACCCGATCCCGCAGAACGTGCTCGACGACAACCTGAAGAGCTGCAGCCAGTCCTGCACCGCCGCCGGCAAGACGCCGGCCCAGTGCAGCGCCTATTGCACCTGCAGCGTCGATTCGATCGAGGAGAAGTTCACCAGCGCCGAATATTCCGCGATGAACGCCGCGATCCAGTCCAAGCAGCCGATCCCCAAGGGCTCGCAGGACAAGCTCCAGGCCATCGTCAACGCCTGCAACGCCAAGACCTTCAAGTAGGAACGTTCGAAGCGTCCCGTCCGGTCATGAACCTCCGCAGATCATTCGTGCGGCCGCTCGCGGCGGCCGCGGTGCTGGCCGCGATCGGCGCCTCGGCCGGGGCCGATCCGATCCCGCAGGCATGGCTGGCCAACGTCAAGAACGGCTGCGTGAAGTCCTGCACGGCGCAGCTCCCGGCCGCCGCCTGCGAGACCGCCTGCACCTGCGTCGCCCAGCAGACCGCGGCCACCATGGACAAGGACGAGTTCCTGGCGGTCAACACCATGCTGGAGAAGAACCAGCCGGTTCCGCCCGCGCTGGAAAGCAAGGCCCAGGCGATCCAGGATCGCTGCCAGCCCGCGCAGTAGGCGGCCGGCTCTACAGCTCGAACGGCTTGGGGTCGATGAAGCGCTTCACCACGTTGGCGGTGATGCGGCTGACATTGTTCCTGTAGCCCTCATGCGCCAGCGACGCCGCCCAGGAGATCGAGCTGGTGGAGAACACCGCGCCGCCCTTGGGCGTCTCGAAGAACACCATGTCGCAGCGCACCAGGGGGCAGGTCTCGCCGTCGATCGCCGAGTGGGAGTGGTTGAACTCCTCCTTGACCCAGTGATAGCTGGCGCGGAACTCGGTCGCCTCGGCCACGACCAGCGCATGGCGCGGCGTGCCCAGCGCGTGGTCGGCGCGGTCGATCTCCCAGCCCGCGGCGCCGCCGCCCAGGATGCCGAAATCGCCGATCGTCTCGTCCTTGCCGATGCCCTCGAAGATGAAGGCCGCGCGCGGGTCGAAGCTCTCCGGCCGCCGCCGGTAGCAGCTCGATGAATCGAAGCCCTGCGCGGTGAAGCCGGCGCCCACCAGCAGGTTCGGCGCCCGGTCCATGCGGCGCCACAGGCCGCCCAGCTCGCCGGTGAAGCTCATGTAGTATTCGCCGCCCTCGGAGATCCAGCCGCGCATGCCGTCCTCGGCGCGGCGATGCTCGATCACGCCGGGCAGCTCGGGATGGTAGGCGATGCGCCAGTAGAAGCCGTTGGCGCCCAGATAGATCAGCCGCCCGCCGAGATCGGTGTAGCCCTGCACCGCGTCCAGCATCTTCAGCGTGTAGTATTCCGGATGCGTGCCGGTCATGACGCAGCGATAGGGCTTCAGCAGCTCGAGCCCCTCGCGCTCGAGGTCGTCGTCGGTGATGACGTCGTAGTCGATCTTCTGCGCTTCCAGCCAGTCGGTGACGTGGGTGTCGGCGTTGAACTGCCACAGATGCGTCTTCGGCCGCATGTTGATCACGGGCCTGAGCGAGGACGAGTAGCACACGCCGCTGCCGTCGCTGTGGTTGTCGTAGGTCGAGAGGCCGAAGCCGACATGCTCCTCCAGATAGCGGTCGGCTTCCGTCATGGTCTCGAACACGCCCATGCTGGTCTCGTTGAAGGTCCAGCTCGACGGCATCTGGTGGTTGGCATAGGCCCAGTAGCTGGCGGTCGGGATCAGCAGCGCCAGGGCGGCGCGCTTCTGCTTCGGCCCGGGCCGCACGAAGACCGGCGTCGATTCCTCGTAGCGCTCCTTCGCGCCGTCCTGGCTCAGCTGGATGCAATAGACGCCGCTCTTCAGATCCGCCGGCACCTCCCAGGTGAAGTCGGTCTCCCAGTCGCAGTCGTAAAGGTCGTCGTCGTGGAAATGGATCGCCGCATACTGCTCCGGCGCATGCACCCAGTTGTACTCGGTGCCGTTCCAGTTCCAGCCTTTCATGGCGCGCGCCGGCAGGTTGACGGTGCGCCCGTCATGGCCGTTGCCGCTGACATCCTCGATGCCGATGCCGGTCATGCCTCTGGAGAAATCCCAGGCCGCGAGCAGCCCCGCGACGTTGCCGCGATCCCGAATGGCGGCCTCGACCGCGGCCGCATCGAGCGCGCGGCCGACCACCGTCGGGCTGTCGATCTTGCCGTTGTAATGCGCGGCGGCGAGCTCGCCCGCGCTCCAGGCGGCGATGCGGAACGGGCCGCCGACCCCGGCGCCGGTGCGCGCGATCTCGGCGACCGGCGGCTCCAGGCGCCGCGTCTTCTCGGCGGTGGCGGCGCCAGGCCCCCGGTGATGCAGCGCGCGCTGCCGGAGCGTGAGATTGCCGGCGCCCGCATCGAAGGCGAGGCTGACCAGATGCCAGGTCCGCTCGGCCAGCGGCTGGTCGAGATGGAGCAGGGGGCTGTCGCCCAGATGCACGGCGAGCCGGCCCGAGGCGTCGACCAGCAGGCTGCAGCCGCTGCGGTTGGCGGCGTCGAAATTGCCCATGATCGCCTGCGCCGCGCCCTTCTGCGGCAGGGTCGGCCAGATCATGGCGAGGAGGGTGAAGCTGCCGGAGAGCGACGGCCCGCCCTTGCGGAACTCGACATGCGAGCCGTGGCGGATCGGCTGCAGCCGCGCCGGGTAGTCGCGGGCGATCGGCGAGGCGACGTCCTCGGCCTTGTAGCCCGGCCCCTCGGGGCTCTCGTCGCCGCAGACCAGGCGGATGAGCTTCGCGCGGTAGGTGCCGGATTCGGGTGCGCTGACCTTGACCTCGATGCGCTCGCCGGGTGCCGCGGTCACGCGGTCGGTATAGGCGAGCAGGCGTTCCCTGATGGACGGAGCGGGGGTCATTGGACCGGGCACTCCTGGCCGGTCGTCTCTTTCCAGCGCGCGCGGAAGCAGGCCCAGACGGCATCGGCATAGCTCGTGTAGGTCGGGCCGTACTCGACCATCGGCGTGCCGCGGCGCGGGCCCATCTTGCCCAGCCGCCATTCGCGCTCGGGCCTGGTGCAGATGATCAGGGATTTGCCGCGCACGTTGCCCCAGCGCATGATCAGCAGGACCTTTTCCAGCTCGGCGCCGTGGGCGCCCAGCGGGCGCTCCTTGAACTCCCGCGCCAGGTCGGCGCGGGTGGGATCGATCCGGTACATGGTCTGAAGAATGCCCCCTCGGCAGGCTATTTCTTGTTCTTCAAACCATCATAGAGCTTCAAGAGACCCGCTGTCGACGCATCGCGTGACGCACCCGAACCCGCCAAAATGTCGTTGGCGAGCTGTTTGCCGAGCTCGACGCCCCACTGGTCGAAGGAGTTGATCTGCCAGATCACGCCCTGGACGAAGATCTTGTGCTCGTAAAGCGCGATCAGCATGCCGAGGTGATAGGGATCGAGCACCGGCAGCAGGATCGTGTTCGACGGCCGGTTGCCGCTGAAGGTGCGGAACTTCGCGACCGCCTCGATGGTCGCGGCGTCCTTGCCCGCCTTCTTCATCTCGGCCTCGACCTCGGCGCGGTCGCGGCCCAGCATCAGGGCCTGGGTCTGCGCCAGCGCGTTGGCCACCAGCAGCCTCTGATGGTATTCCGCGCGCTCCGCCGCGAGCCCGGATTGCCCGCGCGCCACGACGATGAAGTCGCAGGGCACCAGCGGCGTGCCCTGGTGCAGGAGCTGGTGGAAGGCGTGCTGGCCGTTGGTGCCGGGCTCGCCCCAGACCACGGGCGCGGTCGGCGCCGTCACGGGACGGCCCTGGCGATCGACCGACTTGCCGTTGCTCTCCATGTCGGCCTGCTGGAGATAGGAGGGCAGGAGCTCGAGGTCCTGGGCATAGGGCAGCACGGCGTGGGCCTGCGCGTCCCAGAAGTCGATATACCAGACGCCGAGCAGGCCGAGGATCACCGGCATGTTCTCCGGGATGGGCGCGGTGCGGAAATGGGCGTCCATGTCGGCGGCACCGTCGAGCAGGGCGCGGAAGTTCTCCCAGCCGGTCGCGATCATGATCGGCAGGCCGATCGCCGACCACAGCGAATAGCGTCCGCCGACCCAGTCCCAGAACTCGAACATGTTCGCGGTGTCGATGCCGAACTCGGCGACGCCCTTGGCATTGGTCGAGACCGCGACGAAATGCCTGGCGATCGCCTTCGGATCGGCGATGCGTGCCTGGAACCAGGCCTTGGCGCTCTGCGCATTGGCCATGGTCTCCTGGGTCGTGAAGGTCTTGGACGAGATGATGAACAGGGTTTCGTCGGCCTCGGCGCCTTTGACGGCCATCTCGAGATGCGTGATGTCGACGTTGGATGCGAAGTGCATCTCCAGCCGCGGATGGACATAGGGCCGCAGGGCCGCGGTGACCATCTTCGGCCCGAGGTCGGAGCCGCCGATGCCGATATTGATGACGCGGCGGATCGGCTTGCCGGTGGCACCGCGCCAGGTGCCGTCGCGCACCTGCTCCGCGAAGGCGCGCATCCGCTTCTGCACCTCCAGGATGCCCGGCATCACGTCGGCGCCCCCGGTCATGACCGCGCCCGACCGGTTGCGCAACGCCGTATGCAGGACCGCCCGGTCCTCCGACGTGTTGATGTGCTCGCCGCCGAACATGCGGTCGCGCCAGGCCTCGACCTCGGCGGCCTTGGCGAGATCGTGCAGCAGCTTCAGGTCCGCGATCTCGATCAGGTTCTTCGAATAGTCGACGGTGAAGTCGCCGAGCCGCAGGGAGAAGTTCTGGAAGCGCCCGGCATCCCGGGCGAACAGGTCCCGGAGATGCAGCTTGCGCCAGCCCTCGCGGCGCGCCTTCAGCTTCTGCCAGATCGGATGCTCGGTCATGGTTGTCATAATTCGCTCCGGGTTTGCCGCCCCTCCAGGATGGCACGGGGCCGCTCGGCCAGCCACAAGGCGCTTTCGCCGCGGGCGCAAACGCACTCCGCCTTCCCGCTGTAATCAATCCGAAATCGATATGCAACACGCGCTCGCTAGGGTCCGCCCGCCGCGTGCCCGAGATCGTCGATGCGGCATCCCATTCAAGGAGACATAGATGAGCGATTCTAAGAAGGCGCGCGGAGCCATGACCTTCCGGCACGCGCTGCTGGCGGCCGGCTCCATCGCGGCGGCGGCCACGATCTTCACGACGGCGGGCGCCCGTGCCGATGCGATGAGCGACCTGGTGGCGGCGGCGAAGAGCGAGGGCCAGCTCACGGTCATCGCGCTGCCCCACGACTGGTGCGCCTATGGCGACCTGATCGAGGCCTTCAAGGCGAAGTACGGCCTGACCGTGAACGAGCTCAACCCGGATGCCGGCTCGGGCGACGAGGTCGAGGCGATCAAGGCGAACAAGGGCAATACCGGCCCGCAGGCGCCGGACGTGATCGACGTGGGCCTCTCCTTCGGCCCCTCGGCCAAGAAGGACGGCCTGATCCAGCCGTACAAGGTCTCGACCTGGGATTCGATCCCGGACAGCGCCAAGGATGCCGACGGCTACTGGTACGGCGACTATTACGGCGTGCTCGCCTTCGAGGTGAACTCGGACATCATCAAGACCTCGCCCAAGGACTGGGCCGACCTCAAGGGCGACGACTTCAAGAACGCGGTGGCGCTCGCCGGCGACCCGCGGACCTCGAACCAGGCGATCCAGGCGGTCTACGCCGCCGGGCTCGGCAATGGCGGCACCGATGCGAAGTCGGCCGGCGATGCGGGCCTGAAGTTCTTCGCCGAGCTCAACAAGAACGGCAACTTCGTGCCGGTGATCGGCAAGGCGGCGCCGCTGGCGCAGGGCTCGACCCCGGTCATCATCCGCTGGGACTACAACGCCCTGGCCGACCGCGACACCCTGAAGGGCAACCCGAACGTGGACGTCGTCGTCCCCGCGAGCGGCGTCGTCGCCGGCGTCTACGTGCAGGCGATCAGCGCCTATGCGCCGCACCCGAACGCGGCGAAGCTCTGGATGGAGTACCTCTATTCCGACGAAGGCCAGCTCGGCTGGCTGAAGGGCTATTGCCACCCGATCCGCTTCAACGACCTCGCGGAGAAGGGCAAGATCCCGCAGGACATGCTGGCGAAGATGCCGCCGGCGGATGCCTACAAGAAGGCCGTGTTCCCGTCGCTCGACGACCAGGCGGCGTCCAAGGACGTCATCACGAAGCAGTGGGACTCCGTGGTCGGCGCGAACGTCCAGTAAGAAGGCTGGGCGTCGTTGGATAGACCCGTCGACCCCTCACCCCGACCCTCGAAACCCTCTCCCCTTGGGGGAGAGGGCAGGGTGAGGGGGCGGCGGGAACCATCTGCCTTGAACCCCCGCATTTGGAAGGCGCGATGACCGTCACCGTCGATACGACGCCGCCATTGCCGGCCGAGCCGGGGCCGATCCCCGAGCCGTTCCCGGCGGCCCGCAAGGGCTTCGGCATCGGCGAGAAGGCCTGGGCCTGGATCGGCGTCGCGCCGTTCTTCATCTTCGCCCTGATGTTCCTGCTGATCCCGACGGTCTACCTGGTGATCGGCGCCTTCCAGGACGCGGACGGAAACTTCACCCTGCAGAATCTCGGCGATCTCTTCACGCCGAACATCCTCGCGGCCTATTGGATCAGCATCAAGGTCAGCGTCGCCTCGGCGCTGCTCGGCGCCCTGATCGGCTTCTTCCTCGCCTATGCCGTGGTGATGGGCGGATTGCCGGCCTGGCTGCGGCCGACCTTGATGACCTTCTCCGGCGTCGCCTCCAACTTCGCCGGCCTGCCGCTGGCCTTCGCCTTCCTCGCCACCCTGGGGCGCACCGGGCTCGTGACCGTGCTGCTGCGCGAGGTGTTCGGCTTCAACCTCTACTCGACCGGCTTCAACCTGCTGAGCTTCTGGGGCCTGACGCTGACCTATCTCTACTTCCAGATTCCGCTGATGGTGCTGATCGTGACGCCGGCGCTCGACGGGCTGAAGAAGGAGTGGCGCGAGGCCTCGGAGATCCTCGGCGCCTCGACCAGGCAGTACTGGCGCATGGTGGCGCTGCCGATCCTGTTCCCCAGCGTGCTCGGCGCCACCCTGCTGCTGTTCGCCAATTCCTTCGGCGCGATCGCCACGGCCTACGCGCTGACCGGCAGC
This sequence comes from Dongiaceae bacterium, assembly GCA_035548715.1. GTDB lineage: Bacteria > Pseudomonadota > Alphaproteobacteria > Dongiales > Dongiaceae > Dongia. The sequence goes on along the minus strand of DASZSL010000084.1, from coordinate 68,415 downwards.
TCGCTCAACATCGTCACCATCCTGCTCTACGCCCAGATCCGCGGCGACGTGCTGCACAACCAGAACCTGGGCTACGCGCTGGCGCTCGGCATGATCCTGATCACCGGCCTTTCCAACGGCACCTATATCTGGCTCCGCGCCCGGGCCGAGAGGTGGATGCGATGAACCCGGCCCAGCAATCCAAGATCGGCGCCTGGATCGCCTTCATCCTCGGCGCGCTCTACTTCATCGTGCCGCTGATCGGCACCTTCGAGTTCTCGCTGCGCCTGAAGCGCGACGAATACAGCTTCGAGGCCTACCGGGTCGTGCTCACCGACCCGAACTTCCTGTCGAGCTTCGGCTATTCGACCCTGATGGCGCTGATCACCATCGTCATCGGCGTGGTCCTGGTGGTGCCGACCGCCTACTGGATCCAGCTCCGGCTGCCGAAGCTGCGGCCGCTGGTCGAGTTCATCACCCTGCTGCCCCTGGTCATGCCGGCGATCATCATCGTGTTCGGCTATCTCCGGCTCTACAACAGCTCGTCCTGGATTCCGCTGACCGCCAATGCGCGCAGCACCGACCTGCTGCTCGCCTTCAGCTACGTGACGCTGGCGCTGCCCTATATGTACCGCGCGGTCGAGACCGGCATGCGGGCGATCGACGTCCGCACCCTGACCGAGGCCGGCGAGATCCTGGGCGCCGGCATGCCGACCATCCTGATGAAGGTGATCTTCCCGAACGTCCGGGTGGCGATCCTTTCCGGCGCCTTCCTGACCTTCGCCATCGTGATCGGCGAGTTCACCATGGCGAGCCTTCTCAACCGCCCGGCTTTCGGCCCATACTTGCAGCTGATCGGCGCCAACCGCGCCTACGAGCCTTCGGCCCTGGCGATCATCGCCTTCCTGGTGACCTGGGCCTGCATGGGCCTGATCAACGTGGTCGGCTCGGCGAAACAGACGAAACGGGCGTGACATACAGCCGTCATTGCCGGGTTTGGCCCGGCAATCTCGTGCAGACGGAGAAAGGTGCCCGGATCAAGTCCGGGCATGGCGAATAGGTGGAAAAATGGCCTTCCTGCAGATCAGCGACGTCCGCAAGCAGTTCGCCCAGAATGTCGTGGTCAAGGGCTTCGACCTCGGCATCGAGCAGGGCGAGTTCATCTCGCTGCTCGGCCCTTCGGGCTGCGGCAAGACCACGGTGCTCCGGATGGTGGCGGGTTTCGAGGACCCGACGGCCGGCCGCATCATCATCGACGGCAAGGACGTGACGCCGCTCAGGCCCAACCAGCGCAATGTCGGCATGGTGTTCCAGGCCTACGCGCTGTTCCCCAACATGACGGTCGCCGACAACGTCGCCTTCGGGCTCAAGGTCGCCAAGCGGCCCGATGCCGAGATCAAGGCGCGGGTCGCCGAGATGCTGGAGATGATCAAGCTGCCGCATCTCGCCGACCGCTATCCCTACCAGTGCTCCGGCGGCCAGCAGCAGCGCGTGGCGCTGGCCCGCGCCTTGGCGCACAAGCCCAAGGTGCTGCTGCTCGACGAGCCGCTGTCGGCGCTCGACGCCAAGATCCGCGTCTCGCTGCGCGAGGAGATCCGCGCGCTGCAGCGCGAATTGGGCATCACCACGATCTTCGTGACCCACGACCAGGAAGAAGCGCTGTCGATGTCCGACCGCATCGTGGTCATGAACGAGGGCCGGGTGGACCAGGTCGGCTCGCCGTTCGAGATCTACAACAACCCGGCGACCAAGTTCGTCGCTTCCTTCGTCGGCACGCTCAGCATCCTGAAGGGCAAGGTGCTCGATCCCTCCGCGCGCCGCATCCAGATCGGCCAGCACGAGATCGTCGCCGGGCGCGGCGCCATCAACGCGCGGCCGGGCGAGGAATGCACGATCGCGCTCCGGCCGGAGGCGGCGAAGCTCGCCAACGGCCAGGCGCTCAACGGCCACAACAAGGTCGGCGGGACGATCGAGGACGTGCATTTCCTGGGCTCGGTGGTGCGGATCAAGGTGCGCGTGCAGGACAATGCGATCGCCCTCGACACCTTCAACGACCCGAGCGCCGTCCCGCCCGAGCGCGGCGCGCCGGTGACGGTCAGCTTCACGCCCGCCGACGTGCTGGTGCTCGAAGGCGCCTGAGCCGCGCGCTTTCTTTCCCTCTCCCGGGGCCGGGAGAGGGGACTGGTTGCGCCCGGCTTCGAACGGTAATCTCGTTGCCATAGTCCGCACGAGTCGACTCGCGCGCCCGGGCAACGAGAGCCATGTCACCTGTCACCCGCCGTACCGTTCTCAGAGCCGGCGCTGCCGCGGTCGCGGCGCCCTGGATCGTGCGCGACGCCTTCGCGACCTCGGGCGAGCTCAATTTCATGGGCTGGTCGGGCTTCGACCTGAAGCAGGTGTTCATCAACTTCGCCGCGAAGACCGGCATCAAGGTGAATTTCGCCGCCCAGTCGGACAACAACATGATCTTCGCCCAGGCCAGGCTCGCCGCGCAGGCGGGCGGCATCGATTGCCTGGAGCCCACCCTGGACGTGCTGCCGGCCTATCTGACCGCCGACCTGGTCCGGCCCTGGGACCTGGTGAGGATCGGGCTCGGCAATTACGAGCCGGCCCTGGTCACCGGCGAGGTCGGCAAGCGCATGCTGATCAACGGCAAGCGCTGGCTGATGCCGAGCGTGTGGAACGCCGAGACCCTGGTCTTCGACACGGCGCAGAACCCGCAGGTCTACGGCACCGCGAGCCTCGCCGACCTGTTCGACCCGAAGAACCAGGGCAAGGTCACGGTGCGGCCGCATTCGGCGCTGGCGGCGCTGGGCAGGGTGCTGGACGCGCAGGGCAAGCTGCCGATGCCGTTCCTCGACGGCTACAAGAACGACGACAACATGCGGAAGGTCTGGGACGTGATCCTGGCCGAGGCGATCAGCGCCAAGCAGAACTTCGCCCGGTTCTGGAGCCTGGAGCCCGAAGCCGAGGCCGCGTTCGCCTCGGGCGGCTGCACGCTGGGCCTCTGCTGGCAGCAGACCGGATCCAATCTCCTGGCGGGCGGGGCGCCGGTCGCCGCGGTCGCGCCGAAGGAAGGCGCGTTCGCGGGCACGCAAGGTTTCGTGCTGATGCGCAACGCCAAGAACACGGACCAGGCCCATGCCTGGGTGAAATACATCGCCTCGCCGGAAGGCGGTGCCGCCTATGCCAAGGCGTTCGCCGCCAATCCGGCGGCCAAGGGCGCGGTCGACAAGATGGATCCGGCCTTCGCCGCCTTCTTCAAGGCGGCCTATCCGGAGGGCGCGCTGGCGCAGCTCTGGTGGTGGCCGGCCCAGAGCGGCTCGTTCCTGAAGCTCCGCAGCGACTATGCGGCCAAGCTGGTCGAGGCGTGGAAGGAGAAGGCCTGAACTAGGCCTCGCTCTCCGGCAGGCCGAGCCGCCGGCGCAGCCGCCTTGCGCCGGTCACGATCAGCCGGTCGGCGACGATGCCGAGGAAGGCGACGATCAGGCCGGCGACGATGCCGCGGCCGCCATCCGCCTTCGCCAGCGAGATGAACACCTCCTGGCCGAGATCGCGGGTGCCGATCAGCGCGGTGATGATCAGCATGGCGAGCGACATCAGCACCGTCTGGTTGATGCCGAGCATGATCTCCGGCATCGCGAGCGGGAGCTGCACCCGCCAGTAGATCTGGCGCGGCGTGCAGCCCATGGCGCGCGCCGCCTCGATCAGGTGCGGCGGCACGTGGCGGATGCCGTGGGTGGTGTAGCGGATCGCCATGGTGACCGCGAACAGCACGATCGCCAGCAGCGCCGCGACGTCGCCGACCCCGACCAGCATCACCGCCGGCATCAGGTAGACGAAGCCCGGCAGGGTCTGCAGCGTGTCGACGATCACGGTCAGCGCCTTGTTGACGTTCTCGTTGCGCGCCCCCCAGGCGCCGAGCGGGATGCCGATCAGGCAGGCGATCAGCGCCGAGATGGCGCAGAGATAGACGCTCATCATCGTCTTCTCCCAGAGGCCGACGACCGCGGGGAAGAGCAGCATCAGCCCGGCCAGCATCGCGATCCGCCGGCCGCCGAGCTGGAAGCCGAGCAGCGCCGCGGCGGCGACGAATACCAGCCAGGGAAGCCCGGTCAGGAAGTTGCGGAACGGGTTCAGCACATGGACCAGCAGCCAGACCTTGCAGACCTCGATCGCGTCGTGGAAGTGGATGTTGATCCAGGCGACCAGCGCGTCCCAGACCGGCGCGGTGGTGAGGGTCCATTCCTTCGGGACGGCCGAGAGCCAGGGCACGCCCAGGCCGGCGAGCGTCGTGGCGGCAAGCCAGCCGACCGCGAGCGAGAGATAGGGACGGCGCTGCAGGAAATTCGCCCCGGGCGGCGGCTTGCGCGACGGGCGGCGGGTCGCGGCGGCGGCGCTGATCCGGTCGAGGGCGATGGCGATCGCGACGATGGCGATGCCGGCCTCCAGGCCGACGCCGATCTTCAGCGCGCGCAGCGCCAGCAGCACGTCGAAACCGAGCCCGCCGGCGCCGATCATCGAGGCGATGATCACCATGTTGAGGGTCATCATGATGACCTGGTTGACGCCGACCATCAGCAGCGGCTGCGCGGTCGGGATCATCACCCGCCAGAGCTTCTGCCGGCGGGTGCAGCCCGCCATGTCGGCGAAGGATTCGATCTCCTCCGGCACCCGCTCCAGCGCCAGCTTGGTGGCGCGCACCATGGGCGGGGCGGCGAAGATCACGGTCGCGATCAGGCCGGGCACCGGCCCCGAGCCGAACAGCAGCAGGATCGGCACGAGATAGGCGAAGGCCGGCACGGTCTGCGCGAGGTCGAGCGACGGCCGGATGACCCAGGTGTCGAGCCAGGGGACGCGGTAGCTCACGATGCCGAACAGGGTGCCGAAGATCACGCCGAGCGGGATGCAGATCACCACCAGCGCCAAGGTCAGCATCGCCTGGTCCCACTGGCCGAACAGCGCGATGTAGAGGAAGCAGACGGCCGTGATGGCGGCGACCCGCCGCCCGCCGGTCGCGTAGCCGGCGATCACGAAGGCGCCGACGACCCCGAGCCAGGAAAGGCGGGGGAACACCACGACGTTGTCGACGACGAAGCCCTTGGCCAGCAGCGCGAAGGCGGCGGAGAGCGGCAGGTCGAGCAGGCTGGCGATCGCGCGGGTGAAGGGCCGGAAGTTGTCCACCAGCCATTTCATCGCGACGCCGACCCACTTGGTGATCGGCAGCACCATCGCCTTCGGATAGTCCACCGCCCAGTGGAACGGGCCGGGATGGATCCAGAGGACGACGCAGACGATGCCGAGCGCCAGCCACAGCAGCCAGAACGGCAGCCGCGGCACGGCGCGAAGGCGGATCGCGACGTCGGTCACAGGCTGGCGTCCTTGCCGATCAGCGTGTCGATCACCGCCTGAGGCGTGAGCGCGCCGATCACCTGGCCCGCGTCATCGACGACGGCGCAGGGCCTGCCGGCGCCGATCACGCCGGGCGCCACGTCGGCGATCTTGGCGCCGGCGGCGACCTGCCCCGCCAGCGCGGCGCCGTTGGCCGCCGTCATCACGCTGCGCGCGGTCACCACCTTGGCGCGCTGCACGTTGCGGGTGAAGGCGGCGACGTAGTCGGTCGCGGGCCGCATCACCAGCTCTTCCGGCGTGCCGAGCTGGATCACCGCGCCGTCCTTCATGATGGCGATGCGGTCGGCGAGCTTGATCGCCTCGTCGAAGTCGTGGGTGACGAAGACCATGGTCTTCTTCAGGACGCGCTGCAGGCGGATCAGCTCGTCCTGCATCTCGCCGCGGATCAGCGGGTCCAGGGCGGAGAACGGCTCGTCCAGGAACCAGAGCTCGGGCTTCACCGCCAGGCTGCGGGCGATGCCGACGCGCTGCTGCTGGCCGCCCGAGAGCTGGTGCGGATAGGCGCCCTCGCGGCCGCCGAGGCCGACCAGCTCGATCACCTCGCGTGCCCGCGCGGTGCGCTCGGCGCGCGGCACCGACTGGATCGAGAGCGGGAAGGCGACGTTCTCCAGGACCGAGAGATGCGGCAGCAGGGCGAAGTGCTGGAACACCATGCCCATCTTGTGCCGGCGGATCTCGATCATCTCCGCCTCGGTGGCCTTCAGCAGGTCGCGGCCTTCGAGCAGCACCTGGCCGGCGCTGGGCTCGACCAGCCGCGAGAGGCAGCGGAGCAGGGTGGACTTGCCGGAGCCGGAGAGGCCCATGACGATGAAGATCTCGCCCTCGGCGATCTCCAGCGAGACGTCGCGCACGCCGGCCATCAGTCCCGCCGCCGCCAGCGCCTCGGCGGTCGGCTCGGCGTGCTCCTTCATGTAGGTCTCGGCGCCGCGTCCGAACAGCTTCCACACGCCCCGGCAGGCAAGCTTCGTCCTGACAGCCCCCGTCATCAGTCGGTTCCGTCTCCAGTCAAATCGCGGGCGGCCGCGCCGGCCGCATCCCGGCGGCCGGCGCGGTGATCACCGGATGTCGCGACGCGGCGGCTACTTCGCCCAGCCGTCGATCGTGTCCTTGTTCTTGGCGATCCACGCATCCGCCACCTCGTCGATCGACTTGTTGTCGAGATCGACCTGGCCCGACAGCGCGTTCAGGTCGTCGGTGGCGATGGTGTAGTTCTTGGTGATCTTGTAGGCGAGCGGCCACTTGTCCTTCATGCCGCCCCAGACGTACTTCCAGATCTCGCCATGCGGCTTGCCGCAGTCATAGGCCAGGTCCGGGTTCACGCCCCAGCTCGGATCGGTGTAGCACTCCTTGGTGTATTCCGGGAACTGCACCCATTCGCCCTTGTACTTCGAGGGCGCCCAGTGCGGGCTGTAGATCCAGAGCATGATCGGCGCCTGGCGCTGGTAGGCGGATTCCAGCTCGGCGAACATCGCCGCGTCGGTGCCCGCATGCACCACCTCGAAGGGCAGCTTCAGCGCCTCGACGCGCTCGTCGTCGAAGCCTTCCCAGGTCACCGGCCCGCCGAGATAGCGGCCCTTGGGCGCCGTCTCCGGCGTCGAGAAGGCTTCCGCGCATTTCGGATCGAGCAGCGCCTTCCAGTCGGGCAGGCCCGGGCACTTCGCCTTCATGTACTCGGGGAACCACCACTCTTCCTTGGCCTTCGGCCCGAGCTTGCCGGCGTTCTCGGTCTTGCCGCTCTCGTCGGCGGCCTTCATCGCCTCGCCGGCCGTCGTGTCCCAGTACTCCATGCCGACGTCGAGATCGCCGGTCTGCAAGCCGGTCTGCAGGCTGGAGAGATAGTCCGAGGTCACCAGCTCCACGTTGTAGCCCTGGGCCTTGAGGATCTTGCTGAGGATGGTGGCGTTGATATTGACGCTGGTCCAGTCGAAGAGCGCGATCTTGATCGGATCGGTGCTCTCGGGCTCGGCCTGGGCGGCGGGACTGCCCGCGGCCCAGACTGCAAAGCCCAACACGGCGGCGCTCACCGCGCCGGTCAAAGACGTCTTCATTTGTAGCCTCCCTTATTGCCCCGGGTCGGTCCGGGGATGCCCTGTCGTCACGAATTATCCGGCGTATGGCGCTCCCTGTGAAAGCTTTCCATCCTGCGATGCAACATCAAACACGGAAATTTGGCTTGCGCAAAGCCAAATGTGGTCAGCCGATGTGGAATTTGCGATGAAACAGAACCGCGCCGGGCCATCCGTCTCCGGCACTCTTCTATTTCTATCTGGTCTATTTCTATCTGACGGCGACCAGCGACGGGCAGGACAGGCTCGCCGGCTGCTGGTCGAGCCGGACGCCGGCGATCGAGATGCGGAACGGGCCGCCGGCCTCCATCGCGAAGGGCGTCGAGACGTGCTGCAGATCGACGCCTTCCTGCTTGAAGCAGGAGAGCGGGATGGCGAGGCTCTGCCAGGCGCCCTCCGGGCTGGAGGCGATCACCTTGGTGACGTCGATCATCTTGGCGCTGCCGTCGCCGAGCTTCATCGCCACCCAGCTCGCCGGCTTCTGGTCCAGGCGGAAGTCGACCCGGAGGCTCTGTCCGGCGCTGGGCTCCAGATCGATCGCGGGGCCGGTGATGGTGACGCGGCCATGGCCGGTGAAGGTGTAGCGCCTGGCCCCTTCCTGCAGCTTGTCGCTGTCGACGACGTCGGCGACGACGTCGCCCTTGGCATTCAGGGTCCAGGGCGGCAGCACCTTGCCCGGCGCGTAATAGGTCGCGAGGTTGAGCGTGGCCGGCGGCGCCGGCGTCTCGTCGAGAAGCGGCACGGTGACGTGGTCGCCGTAGCCGAGGCCGTAGCCGTAGGCGAAGAGCGGATCGTAGCCCGGCTGGCCGAAATTGAGCGCGAATTGCAGCGGCGTCTTCGGCCAGCTGAAGCTCAGCTTGCCGTGGAAGTCGACATTGGGCGTGCCGTCCTTCTTGGCCACCAGCACGTCGGCGATGCCCTCGCCCTCGGTGCCGGGCAGGAAGGCCGCGACGAAGGCGTCCGACTGGTTCAGCTCCGGATTGACCCAGAGCGGGCGGCCGGAGAGGAAGATCGCGACGGTCGGGATGCCGTCGGCCTTCAGGCGCTTCAGGAGATCGAGGCCGCGGCGGTCGCCGCTGCTGAAATCGAGCTGGGTCAGGTCGCCGACATGCTCGGCATAGGGCTTCTCGCCGAAGACGACGACCGCGACGTCGGGCCGCGCGGTGAAGTCGCCGTTCGGGCTCAAGGTCGCGGTGCCGCCGGCGGCTTCGATCGCCGATCTCAGGCCCGACCAGACGGAGACGCCTTGCGGGAAGTCGGCGTTGTGGCCGCCCGAGCCCTGCCAGGAGATGGTCCAGCCGCCGCATTGCAGGCCGATATCGTCGGCATGGCTGCCGGTCACCAGCACGCGCAGGCCGGGTTTCAGCGGCAGCAGGTCGCCGTTGTTCTTCAACAGCACGATCGAGCGCTGCACGGCGCGGCGCGCGACCGCGCGATGCGCCGGCGTCGCGAGGATGTCCGCGCCGACGGCCGGGCGCGCGGGATCGAACAGGCCGAGCTTCGCCTTGACCCGCAGGATGCGGCGCACGGCGTCGTCGATCCGCGCCATCGGGATCGTGCCGTCCTCGGCCTCCTTGAGCGTGTTCTCGAACAGCTCCTTCCAGCGGTAGGGCGCCATCGCCATGTCGAGCCCGGCGTTGAAGGCGACCGGGCAGTCGCCGCCGGTGCAGCCCGGCACCTGGCTGTGCGCGTTCCAGTCGCCGATGACGAAGCCCTCGAAGCCCAGGCGGCCCTTCAGCACGTCGGTCAGCAGGCTCTTGTTGCCGTGCATCTTCACGCCGTTCCAGGACGAGAAGCTCGCCATGATCGTCATCGCGCCGGCATCGATGCCGGCGATATAGCCGGGCGCATGGATGTTGATCAGGTCCTGCTCGCTGATCCGCGCGTCGCCCTGGTCGGCGCCGCCTTCGGTGCCGCCATCGGCCAGGAAGTGCTTCACCGACGCGGCGACCTTGCCTTGCTGGATGCGGCCGCCCTTGAATCCGTCGGGGCCGGGCTCGCCCTGCAGGCCGCGCACCATGGCGGCGGAATATTCCCGGGTGATGTCGGGCAGCTCGGAATAGCCCTCGTAGCTGCGGCCCCAGCGGTCGTCGCGCGGCACCGCGACGGCGGGGGCGAAGGCCCAGTCGACCCCGGCCGCGGCGGTCTCGGCGGCGGTCACGGCGCCGATCTCCTCGATCAGCGCCGGATCGCGCATGGCGCCGAGGCCGATATTGTGCGGGAAGACCGTCGCGCCCTTGAAGTTCGAGGCGCCATGCACGGAATCGATGCCGTAGAGGATCGGAATCGCGGTGTGGCCCTGGCGCTGCTCCAGCGAGACCGCGCGGAAGGCCGCCGTGGTGCTGATCCAGGTCTCGACCGGGGCGTCGTCGTTGCCGCCGAGCGGCGCCGAATTGCCGCCGGACAGGATCGAGCCCAGCGGATAGTCGCGCAGCTCTTCCGGTTTCACCGCCTCGCTGTCGCCCTGGATCATCTGGCCGACCTTCTCGCGGAGGCTCATCTTCGACATGAGCTCGGTGACGAAGGCCTCGGTCTCGGGATCGACCAGGCCGACCGAATGCGCCGCCGGCCAGAGCTCGGGATGCGCGGTGCCGCTCATCGTGGCGTCGGCGGGAGGCGTGGCCATGGCTGACCTCATCAATGCGAGCATAAGGACGGTGCCGGCGAGGGCGGTGCGCAGGACGGCGGAACGGGCGCGCGCGCGGTCACCCGGCAATCTGGATCTCCACGTCGGCGGCTTCGAGGCGCCTGGCGAGCTCGGGCGGCGGCGGCGCGTCGGTGATCAGGAGATCGATGTCGGCGAGGCGGCAGGCCGTCACCAGCCCCTGGGCCGAGAACTTGGTCTCATCCGCGGCGAGGATCACGCGGTGGGCGTGGCGGATCAGCGCCTGGCAGATCTCCGCCTCGCAGAGATGGTTGTCCATCACGCCGGTCTCGGCGTTGATCGCCGAAGCGGAGATGATGGCGGTCTCCGCCTGGAACTGCTGGATGAAGGCCAGCGTCGCGGCTCCGAAGGCGGCGTTGTCGTCGGCGCGGACCTCGCCGCCCGCCAGCAGCACCTTGCTGCCTTCGCCCTGCGACAGGCGCTGGGCGATCGGCGCGGAGTTCGTGATGGCGGTCAGGTTGCGGTGGCCCTGCAGCGCCTCGGCGACATAGATGTTGGTGCTGCCGGTGTCGATCAGGACGGATTCGCCGTCGGCGATCTCGCGGGCGACGGCGGCGGCGATCGCCTGCTTGGCCGGCATGTTGGCGAGCAGGCGGCGGTGCAGGGGGCCGTCCTCGCGGCGGTCGGGCCAGGCGACGCTGCCATGGCTCTTCATCACCAGGCCCTTGGCGGCGAGCCAGCGCACGTCGCGGCGCACCGTCTCGGTGGAGACGTCGAGCGCCTTCGCCAGGCCGGCGATCGTTGCAGTCCGGTGACGGCGCAACTGCTCCAGGAGCTGGCCCTGGCGGTCGTTGAGGCGCAGGTTGGAAAGGGCGGAGAGCTGATCGGTCTCGAGCACGCTTCCTCCGGTCGACTCAGAAGGCGTCCATGGGGAAGGCGAGCGTACTCGCGCCGCCGCCCGTGACCAAGGCCGCATCGGCCTCCGCCCCGGGCAGGATGTTGGCGGCGAAGAAGGCCGCGGTGGCGCGCTTGGCCTGCGAGAAGGCCGGATCGGCCCCGTTCGCCCGTGCGGCGCTGCGTGCGAGCAGCCAGCCGGCCGTCACCGTGCCGCAGACCGACAGGAACGGCGTCGCCACGGCGAGCGCCTGGTTCGCGTCCTGCCGGCCTCCGGCGAGAACCGATCCGGTCGCGCGCTCCAGGACCCTGATGCCGGATTCGATCGCGGTCATCCCGCCGGCCGATCGCGCCATCTCCGCGAGCAGGGCGCGCATCGCCCTGCCCTCGTCGCGCAGCAGCTTTCGGCCGATCAGGTCCATGGCCTGGATGCCGTTGGTGCCCTCGTAGATCGGGGCGATACGGGCGTCGCGGTAGTATTGCGCGGCGCCGGTCTGCTCGATGAAGCCGACGCCGCCATGCACCTGCACGCCGAGCGAGGCGACCTCGACCCCGCGATCGGTGCACCAGGCCTTGACGATCGGAATCAGCAGGTCGGTCAGCGCCTGGTACCTGGCGCGCTCGGTGGGATCGGGATGATGCTTCGCGCGGTCGAGCGCGCCCGCCGCATAGAGGACGAGGCAGCGCATGCCCTGGGTCAGGGCGCGCATGGTGAGCAGCATGCGGCGGACGTCGGGATGCGCGATGATCGCGCTCTTGCCGCCCTGCACCCGTTGGCGCGCATAGGCGACCGCGTGCTGATAGGCGCGCTCGGCGATCGACAGGCCCTGGATGCCGACCGCGAGCCGGGCGTTGTTCATCATGGTGAACATGTATTCGAGGCCGCGATGCGGCTCGCCGACGATGAACCCGGTCGCGCCCTCGTTGTCGCCATAGGCCATGACGCAGGTCGGCGAGGCATGGATGCCGAGCTTGTGCTCCACCGACACGCAGCGCAGGTCGTTGCGCTTGCCCGGCGTGCCGTCGGGCTTCGGGAGGAACTTCGGCACGATGAAGAGCGAAATGCCCTTCGATCCCGCCGGCGCATCGGGCAGGCGCGCGAGGACGAAGTGGACGATGTTCTCGGTCCAATCGTGCTCGCCATAGGTGATGAATATCTTCTGGCCCCGGACGCGATAGGTGCCGTCGCCCGCGGGCGTCGCCGTCGTGCGGATCGCGCCGAGATCGGAGCCGGCCTGCGGCTCGGTCAGGTTCATCGTGCCGGACCAGGTGCCGGCGATCATCTTCGGCAGGTAGGTGGCCTTCTGCTCCGGCGTGCCGTGGAGCTGCAGCGCCTCGATGGCGCCCTGGGTCAGCAGCGGGCAGAGGGCGAAGGCCATGTTGGCCGAGTTCCACATCTCCTGCAGCGCGCTGGTCAGGACCCAGGGCATGCCCTGGCCGCCATATTCGGGATCGAAGGCGATGGCGTTCCAGCCGCCTTCGGCGAACTGGCGGTAGGCGTCCTTGAAGCCCGGCGGCGTGGTGACGACGCCGTTCTCGAAGCGCAGGCGCTCGCGGTCGCCGATCGCGTTGAGCGGCGCCAGCACCTCGCCGGCGAGCTTGCCCGCGGCGTCGAGGATCGCCTCGACGGTCTCGGCCGTGGCGTCCGCGTAGCCGGGGAGGGTGCGCAGCTCGTCGAGGCCCGCCACGGTCTGCAGGGTGAACAGGATATCCGCGACCGGGGCCTGGTAGTCGGACATGTGGTTGGTCTCCCGCAGGAAGTTTGCGCCGGGGCGACTTAAGGAATGGTAATCAGACTAGCGCGACAATCGGCATGGCGATCAAGAGCTTAGCGCGGAGCGGCGGCGCGGCGCAGCCGGTCGTTGATGGCGCGGCCGAGGCCGGATTCCGGGATCGGCATCACCGCTATGCCGGAAAAGCCCGGGCGATCCAAGTCCCGCAGCATGGCAAAGAGGTTGGCGGCGGCTTCCTCGAGGTCGCCCTTGTCGCTGAGATTGCGCGTCGCCGCCGGCGCAGGACCGAAACCGAGCAGGGCCTCGCCGGGTTCCGCCGCGGCGGCGTTGAGGCGCACCGGCAGATTCGGGGCGTAGTGGCTGGGCAGCTGGCCGGGGCTGCGCAGCGCCTCCGGCGCCGCTGTCGTCTCGGTGGCGACGGGCGCCTGCAGCACCTCGGAGAGCTGCTCCGCGGTGACGCCGCCGGGACGCAGGATCACCGGCCTCGGGCCCAGCAGGCTGAGCACGGTCGATTCCAGGCCGACGCGGCAAGGACCGCCGTCGATGATCATCGCCACCTTGTCGCCGAGCGTCGCCGCGACGTGCTCGGCCCGGGTCGGGCTGATGGCGCCCGACGGATTGGCGCTGGGGGCGGCGAGCGGCAGGCCGCACATCGACAGGAGGCCCTGCGCCGCCGGATGTGCCGGCACGCGGATCGCGGCGCTGTCGAGGCCGGCGCTCACCAGCAGGGAGAGCCGGGTGCGCGGCTTTCGCGGCAGGACCAGGGTGAGCGCGCCGGGCCAGAAGCGGGCGGCCAGGAGTTCGGCCTGCGGCGTCATCTCGACCAGACGGCCGGCGGCGGCGGCGTTGCCGACATGCACGATCAGCGGGTTGAAGCTCGGCCGGCCCTTGGCCGCATAGATCGCCGCGACGGCGCGGTCGCTGGTCGCATCGCCGCCGAGGCCGTAGACGGTCTCGGTCGGGAAGGCCACCAGCCGCCCCTCGCGCAGGGCGGCGGCGGCCAGGCCCAGATTGGTCACCGTGGGTTCGAGGATGGGTGCGGGCAATGTCGTCCGGTCCGGCTCAGCCGCGGCGGCCATAGGCGATGAAATGCGGGTTCTGGAAGCCGGCCTTGCCATAGCGCAGCGGCTGGCCGTCCACGGTCTCGACCGTCCCGCCCGCCGCCTCGAGCACGGCCTGGCCGGCGGCGGTGTCCCATTCCATGGTGGTGCCGAAGCGCGGATAGAGATCGGCGGCGCCCTCCGCGAGGCGGCAGAATTTCAACGAACTGCCGGCGACGATCGTGCCGGTGACGTTGAGGCCGCGCTCCTTCGCCCGCGCGACCTCGCCGTCGGCATGGGAGCGGCTGATCGCCATGACCAGGCCGTCATCGGGCGTGCGCCGCGCGACGATGCGCTCGGCCGCGTCATCGCCGATCAGGCGCTCGGCGACCCCGTCCGCACCCGCATAACAGGTGTCGGGCACGGGCAGATAGACCACGCCCAGGACCGGGCGCCCATGCTCGATCAGCGCGATGTTGACGGTAAATTCTCCGTTCCTGGCAATGAACTCCTTGGTCCCGTCGAGCGGGTCCACCAGGAAGAAGCGATCGGGTGCCGTCGGCGGCACGCCATGGCTCGCGCATTGCTCCTCCGCAACCACCGGAACGCCGGGTGCGAGCTCGGCCAGCGCCGCCACGATCAGCGCCTCCGCGGCCGTGTCGGCCTCGGTCACCGGCGAGCGGTCCGCCTTCTGCGTGGCTTGGAAATCGCGGCTGTAGACGGTGAGGATGGCGGCGCCCGCTTCGCGCGCGACCGCGATCAACTGGTCCTTGAGGGTGGGGGAATTTGTCATCGCGTCCTTCCGAATGGCGCGGGATCATAAGGATCGCAGCCCAAAGTGCCAGTTGCAGGTTGGCCCGCCGATTTTCGGGTTAGGACTGCCCTAAATCAATGAATTGATTAATAGTTAGGAAAATATGATTATAGCTGTTTATTCCGCGTTAACTTAGAGTTGAGTAAATAGTCCGACTCGGCCGTTGGGGACGGAAATGGGGGACACTAGGGGTGATCTGGTCCGCCGCGAGCGAGACCGCTTCCTCGGATTTTCGTTCGCCAGCGCCGACCTCCTGCTCGAGCTGACCGGGGATCTGCGGATTGCCTGGGCGGGGGGTGCCGTGCGCGCCCTCCTGGGCGTCGATGCGGACAAGCTCTCGGCGGTGGCGATCGCCGAGTTCCTGTCGCCGCTGGACGCGGTCCTGCTGGGCACCGCCTTGCGGCAGCTTCAGCCCGGCGAGCGGCGCCGCGGCATCGACCTGACGGTGCTGCATGCGGCGGAGCCGGGCAAGCGGGCGACGGCCTGCGTCTACCGCTCGCTCGATGCGAGCAAGGCCGACTTCTTCCTGTCGATCTCGGTGCCGCCGGCCGACACGGCAGCGGCCGCGACGAAGCATCCGCGCGATCGCGCGACCGGGCTGATCGAAGCGGTGGACTTCGCGGAATCGACCGCCAACGCGCTGCGCACCGCGCGCGCCGCCGGCCAGTCGGCCCGCCTGACCCTGGTGCAGATCTGCGGCGAGGGGGAGCTCGACCAGCTGCTCGGGCGCGACCGCTCGAAGGCGCTGCTCGCCGAGATCGGCACCCAGCTGCGCAAGCATGCCGTGACCGAGGGAGGCGCCGCGCGGCTCGGCGACGGCCGGTTCAGCGTGGCGGAGCTCGACGGTGCGCCCGCGCAGGCGATCACCGACGCGATCACGCGCATCGGCGAGAATTACGACCTCGACCCCGCGGCCCTGAAGGTCCAGGAGACGGCGGTCAGCTTCCGCGGCCATTCGCTCGGCGAGGACGACGTCGAGAGCATCCTCTCCCATGTGCTGGATCGCTTCCGGACCCAGGGCGCGCAGGCGATCTCCGCCGGCTCCGCGGAGAGCTATCTGCGGAAGATCACCGCCGAGACGCTGAGCCGCGTCGTGATGATGCGGGACCTGATCCACGAGCGGCGGCTCAACCTGCATTACCAGCCGATCGTCGACCTGGTCGAGCGCAAGCCGCACCACTACGAGGTGCTGCTGCGCTTCGCCGACGGCAGGTCGCCGTTCGAGGACATCCAGTTCGCCGAGCAGATCAACACGATCCATGAGGTCGACCTCGCGGTCACCCAGGGCGCGGTCGCCCGGCTGCAGCAGGCGATGGAGCAGAAGCAGGATCTCAGCCTCGCCGTCAACATGTCGGCGCGCTCGCTGCTCAACGACGCGTTCCTCTCCATGTTCGAGGAGGTCGCCAACAAGGTGGGAGAGCTGCGCGACCGGCTGATCATCGAGATCACGGAATCGGCCAAGCTCGAGGACCTGGGGAAGGCGGCGCGGGCCGTCGACCGGCTGACCGCGCGCGGCCACCCGATCTGCCTTGACGACTTCGGCGCGGGCGCCTCGTCGCTGCCCTATCTGCAGCAGCTCATCGTCGGCTACGTGAAGATCGACGGCGCCTACGTGAAGGGCATCTCCGAGCGGGCGCGCGAGCGCGCGATCATCGAGGGCGTGCTGGCGACCTGCAAGAGTCTCGGCGTCCAGACCGTAGCGGAGATGGTCGAGCGCGAGGAGCAGCACAAGATCCTGCAGGAGCTGGGCGTGACGCTCGGCCAGGGCTGGCTCTACGGCCGGCCGTCGCCCGACATACCGCCTTCCGAGCGCGTCGCGGTCCGCGTGCCGCGCAAGCTCAATCCCGCCGCCATCAGCCGCCTGCTGGTGAAGAGAAACTGACAATCCGCCGCCGGCGCGGCGGACCGCCAGACGAATGCGAATCTCAAGAAAGAGCAGATGATGATCGAAGAGAACCGGCGCCTGACCTTCTCCATGGATGAACTGGCAACCGCCGTTCTGTCCTATCTGGTGACCAGCAAGAAGATGGGAGAGAAGGACAAGCTGGGGAAGATCGCGGTGAACGAAGGCGGCGAGGTCGGCGTCCTGGTGACGGTGGTCCCCGCCACCGGCGAGCCCCCGTCCAGCATGGAGATCGGCACCCAGGTCCTCGGCGCCCTGCTGATCGCGCACTGCATCAAGCGCAAGGTTCCGCTGCCCAAGCGCGCCGCCAAGTCGCTGGTCCGCAACGGCGACCGCGTGGCGCTCGTCTTCTCGATGCAATAGGCGACGCACATGCCGATCGGAACATCGATCCCGCTCGAGGAACTCTGGGGCATCCTCGCCGCGCACCAGCTCTGGCTCATGAACGAGAAGGGCGGCCGGCGCGCGGACTTGAGCCGCCTCCAGCTCAACGGCGTGTCGTTGCGCGGCGTCAACCTGAGCCGGGCGAAGCTGGTCGGCGCGAAGATCACCAACTGCGATCTCGGCGGCGCCCAGCTCGAGGGCGCCGATCTCTACGGCGCCGACCTGACCGGAACCAACCTCAAGGCGACCAATTGCCTGAAGGCCGACCTGCGCGGCGCCCAGCTCAAGGGCAGCGACTTCACCGAGGCGCTGCTCTCCGGCGCCGACCTGCGCAGCGGCTCGCTGATGATCGACGGCGACGACCTGAAGGACGGCGACGACGAAGGGGAGGAGGCGAGCGGGCCGCGGCTGCTGCGCGCCAACCTCGAAGGGGCGCGGCTGAGCGGCGCGATCGTGCGCAAGGCCGATCTGAGCGGCGCCAGCATGCGGCACGCCAAGCTGGAAGGCGCCGACCTTTCGGGCACCCAGCTGAGGGACGTCGACCTGACCGGCGCCGACCTCTCCCGCTGCGACCTGACCGGCGCCCGGCTCGACCGCGCGACGGTCGCCGGCGCCCGGCTGGACGGGGCGGTGCTCAAGGGCACCAACCTGATCGGCGTCGATCTGGGCAGCCTCGCCTTGTTCAACACCGATGCGTCGGAGGCGGTGCGGGTCGACGATTCGCCCGAAGCCATGAGCAAGCTGCAGGCGATGATCGCCCAGCACACCAAGTGGGTCGATACCGGCGGGACGCAGGGCGCCCGCGCCGAGTTCACCCGCGCCGACCTCTCCGGCCTCGATCTTTCCGGCTCACGCCTGACCGGCGCCGTGTTCAAGGAGGCCAAGCTCCGCGGCACCAAGCTGATCAACGCCTCGCTCAACCTCGCGAGCTTCACCGGATCCGACCTGAGCGGCGCCGATTTCACCGGCGCCGAGCTGAGGGGCGTGCGCTTCGACGAGTCCAACCTGGAGAACGCCCGCTTCTGCGGCGCCGATCTCGGGGTCGAGACCGTGCGCATCACCGCCACCAAGAGCTCGGACCATGCCAGCGTCATCTCGGCCTGCCAGATGAGCAAGGCGAACTTCACCGGCGCCAAGGGGGCGGGCCTGGTCGCCAAGGGCATCGACCTCAACAAGATCATCGCCCATCCGGACTTCCTGAGCTCGCTGTCGGTCGCCAAGCCCGCGTAGCGGGATCAGTGCACGACCCGCTTGCGCTCGGGCTCGGGCTCGGCCACCGGCGGAAAGTCGGCGGCCGGCTCCAGTGAGCTGAGCAGGCTTTCGAGCGCGTCGCTCTGCTCGTCCGAGAGCGCGGCCGGGGCGGCCGGGGCGGGCGGCTCGGTCGCCGCGCGCATCGCCGCCTCGTCGATCTCGGCCCGGCAGTGGGCGGCGATCTTGCGCAGGAGCTCGCTGGAATCGATCGGCTTGGCCACGAAGTCGTTCATGCCGGCCTCGAGACAGCGGCGGCGGTCTTCCTGCATGGCGTTGGCGGTCATGGCGATGATCGGCACGGCGCGGCCGAGCGCGCCGAGCTGGCGGATGCGCCGGGTCGCCTCGAGCCCGTCCATCTCCGGCATCTGCATGTCCATCAGGATGACGTCGAAATGGCGCTGGTGGACCGCCTGCACCGCCTCGACGCCGTTGGCGGCGACCTCGGCGCGCATGCCGGCCTTGGCCAGGATCGTGGTGACCAGAAGCTGGTTGACCTGGTTGTCCTCGGCCACCAGGACGCGGAGCGGCACGCCCTCGACCGCGGTCGGGATCACCTCGCTCGGCGTGCTCCGGTGCGGCGCATGCTCGCCGACGCCCAGCACGTGGGCGACCGCGGAGACCAGCGAGGAGCGGCGCACCGGCTTGGGCAGGCTCTCGTCGTAGCCGAGCTCCAGCACCTGGCCGCGGCTCAGCATGGCGGCGGAAGAGGAGAGGATCGCCTTCTCGATGGTGACCCAGGGGATATGGCGCGCGGCCTTGAGGAAGTCGGGGCCGGTCAGGTTCGGCATCATGTGATCGACGATGGCGAGCGCGATCGGCATGGCGATGGCGTTGCGCTGCAGGTCGGCGAGCAGCACGTCCGGGTCCTCGTAGCTCAGGACCCTGGCGCCGAAGCCGCTCATGTAGCGGGCGAAGATCTCGCGGTTGATCATGTTGTCGTCGACGATCAGCACGGTGCGGCCGCGCAGGCGCCCGCTGATGGCGCCGTTGGCGCTGTCGACCTGGCCCTGGCCGAGGCCGAACCGGCCGCTGAACCAGAAGATGCTGCCGCTGTCGGCGCCGGTGCGGGAATCGACGCCGATCTCGCCGTGCATCAGGTCGACGATCTGCTTGCAGATGGCGAGCCCCAGGCCGGTTCCGCCGAAGCGGCGGGTCATCGAGGCATCGACCTGGCTGAACGGGCTGAACAGCTTGGCGCGCGCCTCCTCGGGCACGCCGATGCCGGTGTCGCGCACCGCGAAATGCAGCTTCACCTCCTCGGGGCCGACATCGGCGAGCTCGACGGTCAGGCTGACGCCTCCCGCTTCGGTGAACTTGACGGCGTTGGAAAGGAGGTTGATCAGCACCTGGCGCAGCCGCCCGGGATCGCCCTTCAGCATGGTCGGGACTTCCGGCGAGATGAAGCTCGCGACCTCGATGCCCTTGGTATGGGCGCGGCTGGAGACGAGATCGACGGTGCTGTCGATCACCGAGACCAGCTCGAACTCGATGTTCTCGAGCTCCAGGCGGCCGGCCTCGACCTTGGCGAAGTCCAGGATGTCGTTGATGATGCTGAGCAGGGATTCGCCCGACTGCTGCAGCACCTCGACGAAATGCTGCTGCTGGGCGTCGAGCCTGGTGTCGGCGAGCAGGCCCGCCATGCCGAGCACGCCGTTCATCGGCGTGCGGATCTCATGGCTCATCGTGGCGAGGAACTGGGTCTTGGCGACGTTGGCCGACTCCGCCTGGTCCTTGGCCGCGCGGAGATCCTGGGTCATCGCCGAGGCCAGGCGCTCGGCGCGATGCTGGGCGCGGCCCAGCGACCAGATGATGCCGGCGGCGAGCAGGCTGGCGGCGAGACCGGTGGTCAGCATGACCGCCGGCAGGCGCGTGTCGCGCTCCAGCAGGAAGTTCGGCCGGCTGCGGAACTGGAAGGTCAGCATCTGGTCGGCGAATTGCAGGATGTCGCTGTGGTCGTAGGCGGGGACCGCATCGAGATCGAGGGCCGAGGGATCCGGCGTGTCGGCGACCGGGCCGCCGGTCGAATAGAGCAGGTTCTCGGCGATCGGCGCGCCCATGTAGACGCGGATCGCGACGACGTTCGCCACCTCGGCGACGGCCTCGTTGACCAGCGCGTCGAAATGCACCGGCAGGACGACCCAGCCGATCAGGCGGCTGCGGCGCTCGGCGGTGTCGGCGGGCGCGCGGCCGGGCGTATAGACCGGCGCCAGCACGAAAGCCGAGCCGGCGAGCGTGCCGGTGTCCTTCTGCAGCAGCTTGGACAGCGTGGTCTGGCCGCTGGTCATCGCGCGGTCGGCCGCCTGGCGCAGGCGGCGGTCGGAGGCGAGATCGAGGCCGAGGAAATTGGGCGCGGCCGAAGCCGGCTCGAACAAGGTGACGGGATAGATCCGATCCGATTGCGGATCGCCGAGCGATTCGATCGCGATGTCGGGCGAATAGCTGTAGAGGCGCGAGAGCAGGCTGACGGCGTAGGGCTTGGCGCGTTCCGCGTAGCCGATGCCGATGAGGCCGGTCAGCGACTTCCAGTCGAGGCCGTTGGTGAAGGAGGTCCACTGGTCGGGATTGGTGTTGTTGACGATCTGCACCATGCCGAGCCCGAGCTCGGAGATCAGCGTCAGATGCGCCAGGCGCTCGACCACCCGCTTCTTCACCAGGTCGATCTGGTGGACGAAGCGCTCCTCGGCGGTGCGCTCGATCTCGGTGCGCATCACGCTGGAGAGGTACCAGGAGACGGCGAAGCCGCAGACCAGGACCAGCAACGGCAGCACGGTCATGACCAGGCGCATCACCCGCCGGGTCATCGCGGAAACCGATATCGAGGTCGCAGAAAGCACCATCGAGATCCGCAGGATCGCGCCCTTTCGTCGCATCGAAGGGCACCGCAGCCCCTTCCCCCACCGTGTGATCCTGCGCAAACGGCGTAAAGGAATGGTTAAGCGCAAGCTCTCAGCGCACCCGAATATCCTCTTCTAACGCCCTGAGCAGCGGACATAATCTCGATTCAATTTGAGGCAATTGCCGGCGAAGGCGCGTTATCGCCCCGTGAAACGCGGATTCCGCTTCTCCAGGAAGGCGCCGCGGCCCTCCTGGAAGTCCTCGGTTTCCGCGGCGCGGGATTGCAGCTCGGCCTCGAAGGCCAGTTGCTGCTCCAGGGAGTGATGCTCCCCGCCGCTGAGCGCCTGCTTCATCAACGCGACCGCCTGGGTCGGCAGAGCGGCGAGGCGGTCGGCCATCGTCTCGACGGCGGCGGCGAACTCGGCATCGGGCACCGCCTGCCAGATCAGCCCCCATTGCGCGGCCGTCTCGGCGCTGATCGTGTCGCCGAGCAGCGAAAGACCGAGCGCCCGCGCATGGCCGACGAGGCGCGGCACGAAATAGCTGGCGCCGGCATCCGGGATGAGGCCGATCCGGCTGAAGGCGAAGCTGAAGCTCGCCGACTGGCTCGCCAGCACCAGGTCGGCGGCGACCGCGAAGCTGGCGCCGGCACCCGCGGCGACGCCGTTGACCGCCGCCATGACCGGGATGTGCAGGCTGCGCAGCAGGCGGATCGTCGGGTTGTAATGCCGCTCGATCACGGCGCGGACGGCGTCGCCGTCCTCCACCGCCTCGGCCTCGCGCAGGTCCTGGCCGGCGCAGAAGGCGCGACCGGCCCCGGTGATGACCAGCGCGCGGGCTTCGGCATCCGCCTCGATCTCGGTCAAGGCGTCGCCGATCTCGGTCAACATGTCGCGGGTGAAGCTGTTGAGCTTGTCGGGGCGGTTGAGCGTCAGGCGCCAGATGGCGCCGCTGCGTTCGAGAATGATGCTGGTCTGCGCCAAGGTTTGATCCGTCCGTTTGACAGTGCGGGCCGATAATGCCACGCCTTGCCGCCGAAATGGAATCCGCGGGGTCGATGCGATGGGTAAGTGGCTGGCGGCAGCCGGGTTCAACGGCTTCTGCGGCGTCGCCTTCGGCGCCTGGGCCGCGCACGGCGCGGTGAACCAGATCGGCGGCGCCGCGACCGAATGGGTGAAGACCGGCGCGCAGTATCAGCTCTGGCATGCCGCGGCGCTGCTTGCCCTGGCGGTGGCGCCGGTGTCGCTCCGGCCGGTGCGATCCTGGGCCGGATCGTGCTTTTGCCTCGGCGCCTTGCTATTCTCCGGCAGTCTCTACCTGCTGGCGATCCTGGGCTGGCACGGCCTGGTCTTCGTGACGCCGGTGGGCGGCATGCTGATGCTGCTCGGCTGGCTGATCCTGTTCGGATACGGGCTGAGGGAATGGCGGAAGGGTCGATGACCGCTTTGCGTTTGCTTTTCGCTCTCATGCTGACGGCGGCCGTGCCGTCGCTGGCAGGGGCGCAGGATGCGGCCGATCAGGCCGATGGCGACCAGGCGCCGCCTCAGCAGCAGGACGCGGCGAGCGCCCCGGCCCCCGCCGATCCGGTCGAGGCGCTGCAGGGACTCTGGCATGTCGACCGGGCCGAGGGCGGCGCGGCCAGCGAGACGATGGTCGGCGGCATCCTGAAGATCGATCGCCAGGCGGTCGCCAGCCTGTCCGGCGGCACCTGCTCCAGTCCGGGCTTCGCGGCGGCGCCGGGTTCGACCGATCCCGAACAGGTCGGCGTGGACATCACCTGTCTCGGCTGGGTGCTCGCCTCGGCGCGCTGGAGCCGCGATGACCCGGACGAGGTGAGCTGGAGCGAGCCCGATCTCGATGTCGTCCTGCACCGCGTGAAGAGCGCCGCGACCGCGCAGCAGCCGGCCGACGACGGCGTGGGCGACGACGGCGCGGGCGACGACAACGCGGGCGAAGACGACGGGCAATGACCACCGCGCTCTTCACCCACGCGGCCTGCCTGCAGCACGACACCGGCAGCGGGCATCCGGAGCGGATGCAGCGCCTCTCGGCGGTGCTGCATGGCCTCAAGGGCGAGGAATTCGCCGCGGTCAAGTGGCGCGAGGCGCCGCGCGCCGCGATCGAGCAGATCGAGCGCAGCCACGACGCGGATCACGTGCGCGCCGTCCTGGCGGCGGTGCCGGAGCGCGGCTGGGCGCATCTCGACGGCGATACGGTGATGTCTCCGGGCTCCGGCGAGGCGGCGCTGCGGGCCGCCGGCGCCGTGACCGCGGCGGTCGATGCGGTGCTGAAGGGCGAGTTCAAGAACGCGTTCTGCGCGGTGCGTCCGCCGGGCCATCATGCCGAGCGCGACGTCGCCATGGGCTTCTGCATCTTCAACAACGTCGCGATCGGCGCCGAGCAGGCGCGGGCGGTGCACGGGCTGAAGCGGGTCGCGGTGATGGATTTCGACGTGCATCACGGCAACGGCACGCAGCACATCTTCGCCGCCGATCCCGGTCTCTTCTACGCCTCGACCCATCAGATGCCGCTCTATCCCGGCACCGGCGCCAGGAGCGAGCGCGGGGTCGGCAACATCTGCAACGCGCCGCTGGCGCCGGGCTCGGGCTCCGAGGAGTTCCGCCGGGCGATGGAGGACATCGTCCTTCCGGCGATCGCCGCGTTCCGGCCGGAGCTGCTGATGATCTCGGCGGGCTTCGACGCCCATAAGCAGGACCCGCTGGCCGCGCTCGAATTCGAGAGCGAGGACTATCACTGGGCGACCCAGCGGCTCTGCGCCGTCGCCGAGGCGTGCTGCGGCGGGCGCGTGGTCTCCACCCTGGAAGGCGGCTACGACCTGCAGGCGCTTGCCGAGAGCGCCGCCGCGCACCTGCTGGCGCTCATGGAAGCCTAAGCTATCCCGCTGATATCGTTGGAAGTTCAGCGGCTTGGCAGGCCTCGGCCGGGTCGATAGAATGCCGCCGATTCGGCCTGCCGGGCGCATCGAATAAAGCGAGTCCGCCCGGCATTCCCTGGAGACCGAGATGGCGAATGACGAGAACGCCGGTGCCAGCATCCCGGCGGAGATCGCGGCTATGAGCTTCGAGCAGGCGCTGGCCGAGCTGCAGGATCTGGTGAAGCGCCTGGAGAAGGGCGACAACAAGCTCGACGACGCGATCAGGTCCTATGAGCGCGGCGCGCTGTTGAAGCAGCATTGCGAGGCGAAGCTGCGCGAGGCGCAGATGAAGGTCGAGAAGATCGTTCTGGGAGCCAATGGATCGGTCGGCGCGCAGCCGGCGGATCTCGATTGAGACAGGATTGAAGACGTGCAGATCGAACGGGCGTTGAACGAGGCCGCGAGCTCCGCCAACCGGGTGCTGGACGAATTGATCCCCGCGGTGACCGGCGCCGAGGCGCGGGTGGTCGAGGCCATGCGCTACGCCACCATGGGCGGCGGCAAGCGCATCCGCCCCTACCTGGTGCTCAACAGCGCCGCCTTGTTCAACGTGAGCCCGGGCTACGCCTTGCGCGCGGCGGCGGCGGTCGAGATGCTGCACTGCTACAGCCTGGTGCATGACGACCTCCCCGCGATGGACAACAGCGACCTGCGCCGAGGCCGCCCGACCGCGCACAAGCAGTTCGACGAGGCGACGGCGATCCTGGCCGGCGACGGGTTGCTGACGCTGGCCTTCGAGGTGCTGTCGCATCCGGAGACCCATCCCGACGGCGGCGTGCGCGCCGATCTGGTGCATGCGCTGGCGGTGGCGGCCGGTGCGGCCGGCATGGTCGGCGGGCAGATGATCGATCTCCTCGCCGAGAAGCAGAAGGACCTGGATATCGGCGCGATCACCCGGCTGCAGCGGATGAAGACCGGCGCCATCATCGCCTTCTCCTGCGAGGCGGGCGCGATCCTCGGCCATGCGGGACCGCAGGGGAGGCAGGCACTGAACGCCTACGCCCATGACCTCGGCCTCGCCTTCCAGATCGTCGACGACCTGCTCGACGCCGAAGGCAGCGCCGACGTGACCGGCAAGCCGACCGGGGCCGACGCGGCGGCGGGCAAGGCGACCTTCGTCTCGATCCTCGGCCTCGACCGGGCGCGGGACCAGGCCCGGCTCCTGGGCGAGCAGGCCAACCAGCACCTCGAGCCGTTCGGCGCCAAGGCCGATCCCCTGCGCTGGATGACCGAGTTCGTCATCGCGCGGAAAAGCTAGAACCGGAATCCAATGGCGGAGCTGAACTCCATCCCCGGTTCCGGCAGCGGGAACCGGGCGAAGTGGGCTGCCGAGACCGCGGCGACGGTGAAGCTCGCCGCGCCGATCGCGCTCGCCTTCCTGGCCGAGATCGGCATCGTCGTCGCCGATGCGGTCATGGCGGGCAAGCTCGGCACCGCCGCTTTGGCCGCCGAAGGCCTGGGCGCGCATCTCCTCTTCACGCCGCAGCTCCTGGCGATGGGCGTGCTCTCCAGCATCGCGGCGCTCGGCGCCCATGCCGACGGCGCCGAGGATCCGGCGATGGTCACCCGCGTGTCGCGGCAGGGCCTGTGGCTGGCGACGCTGCTGTCGCTCCCGGTCATGGCGGTGATCGCGGTGACGCCGGGCATCCTGGCGCTCTCCGGGCGCGACCCGGAGATCCTGGAGATGACGCGCGGCATGATGTTCGCCGGCCTGACCGGCGTGCCGGCGCTGCTCTGGTACACGGCGCTGCGCAATTTCGCGACCGTGCTGCACCGGACCCGCATCGTGGTCATCATCTCGCTGCTCTCGCTCGGCGTGGCGATCGGCAGCAACTGGGTATTCCTCTACGGCAATCTCGGCGCGCCGAAGCTGGGCGTCACCGGCGTCGGCATTTCGTGGTCGCTGGCGAGCTGGGTGCAGCTCGCCGTGATGTACGTCTACGTGAAGCGCCAGCCGCTGCTTGCGCGCTATCGGGTGCTCGGCGACCTGCTGCACGCCGACTGGAAGGTGCTCAAGGACCTGTTCCATGTCGGCTGGCCGATCAGCATGAGCTATGCCTTCGAGACGGCGCTGTTCCTGGCCTCGAGCCTGATGATGGCGTGGATCAGCCCCGACGCGCTCGCCGCGCATACGGTGGTCATCAGCATCTCGTCGGTTTCCTACATGATCCCCTACGGCCTCAGCCAGGCGGCGACCGTCCGGGTCGGCTTCTGCACCGGCGCCGAGGACGCCGAGGGGGCGCGGCGGGCGGGGTTCGTCGCGATCGGCCTCGGCATCGTCTGGATGCTGGGCACCGGCCTCACCATGAACACCTGGCCGGAATTCCTGATCGGCCTCTATTTCGACCCGAGCGCGGCCGGGAACCAGGGATCGCTGGCGATCGCGCTGATGATCATCCCGATCGGCGCGCTGTTCCAGGTGGTGGACGGCATGCAGTGCACCGCCATCGGCGCGTTGCGCGGCCTCAAGGACACGCGCGTGCCGATGATCATGTGCTTCATCGGCTATTGCGTGATCGGCGCGCTGACCTCGCTGCTGCTTGCTTTCGCCCTCGGCTTCGGTCCGCACGGCGTGTGGTTCGGACTCTTCATCGGCTTGTTCGCCTCGGCCGTCTTCCTGACGGTCCGCTTCCAGAACCTGTCGCGCCGCTTCGTCGCCGAGGGGGCGGGCGCGCTGGTGCCGTCGCGTGCCGGCTAGCGCCCGGAAGGAGCGCGCCGACAAGCTGCTGGTCGATCGCGGCCTGGCGCCGACGCGGGCGCGCGGCCAGGCGATGATCCTCGCGGGACAGGTCTATTCGGGCACGAGGCGGATCGACAAGGCCGGCGACATGCTGCCCGCCGACGCCGATCTCGCGGTCAAGGGCGCCGACCACCCCTGGGTGTCGCGCGGCGGGCTGAAGCTGGTCCATGGCCTCGACCATTTCGCGCTCGACCCGGCGGGCCTGGTGGCGATCGACGTCGGCGCCTCGACCGGCGGCTTCACCGACGTGCTGCTGAGCCGGGGCGCGGCGAAGGTCTATGCGGTCGATGTCGGCCATGGGCAGCTCGCCTGGAAGCTGCGCAACGATCCCCGCGTCGTCGTGCTGGAGCGCACCAATGCACGCAAGCTCGACCGGACGCAGGTGCCGGAGCCGGCCGATGCCGTGGTCTGCGACGCGAGCTTCATCGGGCTGGAGACCGTGCTGCCCGCGGCGCTCGCGCTGACCAAGCCGAACGCCTGGCTGGTCGCGCTGATCAAGCCGCAATTCGAGGTCGGGCCGGAGAATGTCGGCAAGGGCGGCGTGGTGCGCGATCCCGAGCTGCACCGCCGGGTCTGCGAGCGCATCGCGCAATGGCTGGGATCGCTGCCGGGCTGGACCGTGCTCGGCGTGACCGAGAGTCCGATCCTCGGCCCCGAGGGCAACCGCGAGTTCCTGATCGCCGGGCGGCGCACGCCATGAGCCGCGACCTGCCTCGGCTCGAAAGCCCGGTCGAGATCGTCGCCATGGGCGCCCAGGGCGACGGCATCGCCGAGACGGCGCACGGACGCCTGTTCGTGCCCTTCGCCCTGCCGGGCGAGCGCGTCGCCTGCGAGATCCAGGGCCGGCGCGGCGAGGGCTGGACGGCGCGGCTGACCGGGATCGAAACGCCGAGCCCGTTGCGCCGGCCGCCGCCCTGCCCGCATTTCGGCACATGCGGCGGCTGCATGATGCAGCATGCCGATGCGGGGATGTACCGCGGCTGGAAGCGCGGCCTGGTCGAAACGGCCTTGCGGCAGCGCGGGCTGGAAATGCCGGCCGAAGCGCCGCTGATCGCGACCGCGCCGAACGCCCGGCGACGGGCGCGCTTCGCGGCGCTGCGCGACGATCATGGGCTGCGCCTCGGCTTCCACGCGCCGGAAAGCGCGGAAGTCGTCGCGATCTCCGAATGTCGCGTCGTGACGCCGGGCCTGGCGGCGCAGCTCGGCCTGCTGCGGGACCTCGCCGCGGCGGCCCTGACCGCCGGCCAGTCGGCGGTCGTCACGGCGACGGAGACCGAAACCGGGCTCGACGTGCTGATCACCGGCAGCCGGAAGCTGGAGCGCCGCCGCGCCCTGACCGAGGCGGCGTCCAAGGCGCCGATCGCGCGGCTCTGCTGGCAGGAGGGGCGGGGCGAGCCGGAGCCCCTGGTGCAGCATGCGGCGCCGCTGGTGCATTTCGGCGGCGTCGCCGTCGCCCTGCCGCCGGACGCCTTCCTGCAGCCGAGCGCCGAAGGCGAGGTGGCGCTCGTGGAGGCGGTCACGCGCCTGACGGCCAAGGCGAAATCGATCGCCGACCTCTATGCCGGCTGCGGCACCTTCACGTTCCCGCTGGCCAGGATCGGCAAGGTGGCGGCGTTCGAGGCGTCGAAGCCGGCGGTGGCGGCGGTCACGTCCGCCGCCAACCATGCCGGCCTCGCCGGCCGCGTCACGGCGACGGTGCGCAATCTCGACTCCTCGCCGCTGCCGCCGGAGGAGCTGAAGCGCTTCGACTGCGTGGTGTTCGATCCGCCGCGCGCGGGTGCGAAGACCCAGGCAGAGATGCTGGCGCGCTCGCGGGTGAAGCGCGTGGTCGCCGTCTCCTGCAATCCGACGACCTTCGCCCGGGACGCGCGCATCCTGGTCGATGCCGGGTTCGCGCTCGAGGATCTCGTCGCGGTCGACCAGTTCGTCTGGTCGGCGCATGTCGAGGTCGTCGCCGCCTTCAAGCGCTGAAGGGAGGCTATTGTTCCAGCGTCAGGCGGCCGTTCTCGACGCGCCAGGAGCGGAGGCGGCGCAGGAATTCCATGCCGAGCAGCGAGACCGGCATCGGCGCGCGGTTGACGGTCGCCGGAATCTCCATGATCTCGATCGGCCCGACCTTGAGCCGGTTGATCTGCACCGGCGCGCCCATGACCGCGCCGTTCGCCGTCATCGCCGGCATGCTGTAGCTGAGGTTGTCGGGATCGAGGCCGATCGCCCGTGCATCGGCCGGCGTCAGCACGATGTCGCTGGCGCCGGTATCGACCAGGAAGCCGATGTCGTGGCCGTCCACATTGGCGTTGACGTGATAATGGCCGTCCTGGCCGAGGGGGAAGGCGACCGATTGCGGGCCGGTCTGCTGGCCCTCGGCGGGGACCAGCTCGGCGACGATGCGCGTGCGCAAGGCGGTGAACTGGTCGCGGTAGCTGTAGATCAGGATCAGCGCCGCGAAGATCACGCACCAGGCGCCGATATGCGAGATCGTCGTGCCCGGCCGGGCCTGCAGCCGCGCCGCCACCCCGGCGCTCAGGGCGGCGAGGATGAGGCAGAAATAGAGGATCTGCAGCATCCGGTCGTTGTCGTTGAACGTGCCGAGGCCGAGATGCGCCGCCATCATCACGATGCCGGCCACGACCGCCACCACCAGCAACCAGATCCAGCCGCCTCGATTCATGCGCCGTCCATTGTCGCGATACAATTCCAGCATAGCCGCTCCATCCCTGCCGCGCAAAGGCGTGGCGCTCCATCGCGCGCCGCATGACCGGCATGCATCCGCCCGGGTTGCCGCTCCGGGGCGGTTTCTTTAGCGTGCCGGCAACGACAAGGCAGGGGAGAACGATGCCCATCTGGGCGCTCTATCTGGTCACGGTCGCGATCTGGGGATCGTCCTGGTACGGCATCAAGGAGCAGCTCGGCGTCGTGGCGCCGACCGTCTCCATCGCTTATCGATTCCTGCTGGCCGCGGCGATCCTGTGGATCTTCTGCCTGGCCAGGCGCCGCTCCCTTCGGTTCGGGCCGCGCGACCATCTCTGGATGGCGCTGCAGGGTCTCTGCCTGTTCTGCGGCAACTACATCCTGTTCTATTTCGCCGGCATGCATCTGGTGAGCGGCCTGCTCGCCGTCTGCTTCTCGACCATGTCGCTGATGAACGTGGTCAATGTCTGGCTGTTCTTCCGCCGGCCGCTCGACCGCAACGCGGGCCTGGCGGCGCTGGTCGGCCTGGCCGGCATCGCGCTGGTCTTCTATCCGAAGTTCATGGAGCAGAACGCGCGGGCCGATGCGACGCTGGGCCTCGGCCTCTCCATGCTGGCGACCTTCCTCGCTTCGCTCGGCAACATGGTCTCGGTCAAGCTGAAGCTGCTGGAGATCCCGGTCGTGCAGTCGAACACGATCGGCATGACCTATGGCGCTGCCTTCTGCGCGCTGTTCTCGGTGCTGAACGGCTCGCCGTTCAACTACGACTTCCGGCCGGGCTTCACCGTCTCGCTGGTGGGCCTGGCGCTGTTCGCCTCGGTGATCGGCTTCGGCGCCTACCTGACGCTGGTGCAGCGGATCGGCGCCGGGCGCGCCGGCTATACCGCCGTCATCTTCCCGATCATCGCCCTCTTGCTTTCGACCGTTCTCGAAGGCTATCGCTGGACGCCGCTGGCGGGGCTGGGGCTCGTCCTGGTCCTGTCCGGCAACCTCGTCCTGCTCCTGAAACGCAAGTCCCCGGATAAACCGCCGGCGCCGATCGCGCCGCAGCTCCAGAAGGGCCCGACCGGATGAACACGATCGCCAAACCCGATTTCGACGCGCTCGGCTATCGCGTGCGCCCGGAGATCGCCAGGCTGCCGGATTCCGGCATCGTCGAGGTCTGGAAGATGGGCTTCACCGTGCCCGACGTGATCGGCCTCTGGGTGGGCGAGGGCGACCTGCCGACCACGCGCTTCATCTGCGATGCGGCGGCCAGGGCGCTGAACGAGGGCCATACCTTCTATACCCATAAGCGCGGCATCCCCGAGCTCCGCCAGGCGCTGATCGACTATTACAAGCGGCATTGGAACGTGACGCTCGGCGACGACCGCATCGCGGTCACCTCCAGCGGCATGAACGCCATGACGCTGCTGGCGCAGGTCCTGTGCGGCGCCGGCGACAACGCGGTCTGCGTGACGCCGGTCTGGCCGAACATCTTCGCCGCGATCGAGATCATGGGCGCCGAGGTGCGGCAGGTGGCGCTGACCGGGGACGAGCAGGGCTGGCATCTCGATCTCGAGAAGCTGTTCGCCGCCTGCGATGCCAGGACCAAGGCGATCTATATCGCCTCGCCGGGCAACCCCACCGGCTGGCTGATGCCCGAGGAGCAGCGCCGCGCGCTGCTGGACTTCGCGCGCCGGAAGCGGATCGCGATCCTGGCCGACGAGGTCTACGCGCGGCTGATCTACGACCGGCCGGTGGCACCCTCCTTCCTGGAGATCGCCGAGCCGGAGGACCCGGTCTTCGTGGTCAACAGCTTCTCCAAGACCTGGGCGATGACCGGCTGGCGGGTGGGCTGGATCGTCGCCCCGCCCTCGATCATGCCGAAGCTGGAGATGCTGATCGAATACAACACCTCGGGCGGCCAGAGCTTCCTGCAGAAGGGCTGCGTCGCCGCGATCCGCGACGGCGAGGATTGGGTCAGGTGGATGGTGGCGCGCTGCAAGGAGAGCCGCGACCTGGTGGTCGAGCGCATCGGCCAGATGAACCGGGTCCAGGTGATTCCCGCCGAGGCCGCCTTCTACCTGATGCTCCGGGTCGCCGACATGGGCGATGCCACCGAGTTCTGCAAGCGCCTGGTGGTGGAGGGCAGGGTGGGGCTGGCGCCCGGCACCGCCTTCGGCGCCGGCGGCGAGCAGTACCTGCGCCTGTGCTACGCCCAGAGCCCGGAGCGGCTCGGCATCGCGATGGACCGGCTGGCCGAGTTCCTGTCCGAGCGCTGATCTGCGGCGCGCTGATGAAACGCCGGGTTTCCCGGCGGTTCGCCCGAAATAGATTAACGATAACCGGCATTTGACGGCGGTCGGCTCGCACACGCGGCTACCCAAGCGGGAAAACGCTATGCTAAAGTCGCCCGGTCGCCGGTTGGTTAGAGAATGACCGAACAGCAAATGTTCGGCAGCGGCAGACGCAGGGAGCGTTGAGGCCGACCATCGGCAGCTTTACGGGAAAAGGGACGATTATGAAAAAGACGATCTTGGGGAGCATCGTTGCCGGTGCCGTCATGGCGCTCGCGACGTTCTCCGCGCATGCAGAAGACACGATCAAGTTCGGCGTCGCCGCCGAGCCCTATCCGCCGTTCACCTCGCCCGACGCCTCGGGCAAGTGGGTGGGCTGGGAAGTCGACCTGATGGACGCCGTCTGCGCCGAGATGAAGGCGAAGTGCGAGATCGTCCCGGTCGCCTGGGACGGCATCATCCAGGCCCTGCAGGCCAAGAAGTTCGACGTGATCTGGTCGTCGATGTCGATCACCGACGAGCGCAAGAAGCAGATCGACTTCACCGACAAGTACTACCAGACGCCGGCCGTGCTGATCGGCCCGAAGAGCGACAGCACCAAGATCGGCATCATCGACAATCCGACGGCCGCGGGCCGCAAGATCATCGATCCCGCCAGCGTCAAGGGCAAGATCATCGGCGCGCAGATCCAGACCATTCACGCCAACTACGTGAAGACCTACCTGACCGACTCCGAGCTGAAGCTCTACGACACCCAGGACAACTGCAACGCCGACCTGGTGGCCGGCCGCATCGACTACGCGATCGCCGACTCGATCGCGCTCGACGCCTTCATCAAGTCCGACCAGGGCAAGGACATGGAAGTGAAGGCGACCGTGCCGAACGACCCGATCTTCGGCGACGGCGTCGGCGGCGGGCTGCGCAAGGACGACACCGCGCTCCGGGAGAAGCTCAACGCCGCGATCGCCGCGGTCCGCAAGAGCGGCAAGTACGACGAGATCTCCAAGAAGTACTTCAACTTCGACATCTACGGCAGCTAAGACCGGCCGCCGGAACGGTCGGAACGGCCGGCACGCCGCCCGAGACTTGCGCTCGGGCGGCGTTTGCCGTTTCATGGGGCCGGGGGAACGACGCCGGCGGCCAACGCCGGGGGCCTGAACGGGGAAGCGGAATGGTTGCAGCGCGGGCGATCCGCGACGTCGCGGCATGAATCCGGGCAAGTCGGTCTGGGACCTGCTTGCCTATGGCGACCAGGGCTGGAGCGACGAGCTGCTGGCCGGCCTGTGGCTGACGCTCCAGATCTCGGTCTGCACCTACATCGTCGGCTTCGGCTTCGGGCTGCTCGGGGCCGGCATGAAGCTCAGCGGCAACCGGATCCTGTTCCGGATCGGCGACGCCTATACGACGATCATGCGCGCCCTGCCCGAGCTGCTTCTGCTGCTGCTGCTCTATTATTCCGGCACGACGACGCTGAAGGACATCCTGGTCGCGCTCGACCTGGCGAGCGAGGAATTCCAGATCAACACCTTCGCCGCCGCCGTCATGGCCCTGGGCTTCATCCTGGGCGCCTATATGACGGAGGTGCTGCGCGGCGCGATCCAGTCGGTGCCGAAGGGCCAGATCGAGGCGGCGCGGGCCTACGGCATGCATTTCGGGCTTCGGTTCCGGCGCGTGCTTTTCCCGCAGATGATGCGCTACGCGACGCCCGGCATGGGCAACCTCTGGCTCAACACGACCAAGGACAGCTCGCTGATCGTCGTGCTCGGCAGCGTGCCGGAATTGCTCTCGGCCTCGCGCGGCGCGGCGGCGGCGACCAAGCATTATGCCTTCTTCTACGGCGTCTGCGGATTGCTGTTCCTGCTGATCACCGTGACCTCGATGATCATCCAGGCGCGGATCGAGAAGCGGCTTGGCCGCGGCTATCGGCGGGTCTAGGCCGGATGGCGGATCTCCTCGACGGCCTGAACTTCCTGGTGACCGTGGTGATGCCGCGGCTGCTGCCGACCATCCAGATCACGCTCGCCCTGACCTTCATCTCCGGCGTCATCGGGCTGCTCCTGTCGCTGCCGGTGGCGGTCGCCCGGACCTCGCACAACCCGGCGCTCTGGGTGCCGGCCTATTGCTACATCCTGCTGATGCGCGGCACGCCGCTGCTGGTCCAGATGTTCTTCATCTATTACGGCATCGGCTCCCTCCTGCCCGGCACCTGGGTGCGCCACAGCTGGCTTTGGCCGTATCTGCGCGACGGCTTCTGGTACGCGATCTTCGCCCTGAGCCTCAACGAGGCGGGCTATTCCGGCGAGATCCTGCGCGGCGCCATCCAGGCCGTGCCGCATGGCGAGACCGAGGCCGGCCGCGCCTTCGGCATGACCAACTGGCTGATCTTCTGGCGGATCACCCTGCCGCGGGCGATCCGCATCTGCCTGCCGACCATGACCGGGGAGATCATCCTGCTGCTGAAATCGACCTCGCTCGCCTCGACCATCACGGTGTTCGAGATCATGGGCGAGGACGCCTATATCCGCAGCGAGAGCTTCCGCACGTATTCGCCGCTGCTGGGGGCGGCCATCATCTACATTGTGCTCGTCTTCCTGTTCACCCGCGTGCTCTATTGGGTGGAGCGGCATCTCAACAAGGATCGCCTGGCGCCCGTTTCCGTTGTCCTTCCGACGGCGACGCACTGAGCCGACCGGGCGCCCGACGAACGAGACATGAATCGCAGGACATTGCTATCGGCTGCGGCCGCCGCGGTGGCGCTGCTGCTGGCGGGATACTCGGCCTATTGGTGGTGGATGGCCGAGCGGCTCGAGACCGGGCTCGATGCCTGGATCGCCGCCGAGCGGCAGGCCGGGCTCGCGATCGATGCCGAGCGCACGCCGATCGGCGGCTATCCGTTCGCCTTCCGCGCGACGTTCCGCCGTCCGCACGTGCACGGCGCGATCGCCGGACAGCCGATCGACTGGCAGGGTGCCGACGTCGAGGCGCGGCTCTGGCCCTTCGACCTCACGACATTGCATCTGGCGACCGGCGGCCGCCATCGCGTCGCGGTGGGCGCGGCGGCGACGTCCATCGACGGCGGGACGATCGGCGCCGACCTCCGCTTCGATGCCGGCGGCCGGCTCTCGGGCGTCGCAGCGGACGGCGCGAACCTGACCGTCACGCCGCCCGATGGCGGGGGGATCGCCGTCCAATCGGCGACGGCGTCGTTCGAGGTCCCGGCCGCGGCGCCGCGGACCGACCGCGACCCGCTGCTGCAATTCTCCGTCGCGGTCTCGGCGCTGACCTTGCCGCCGGGCGTCCAGTTGCTGACCGCCGGGCCGGTCGACAAGATTGCGGTGCGGGGTGCGGTGAACGGGCCGATGCCCGCCGCGCCGCTGCGGCAGGCGCTGGCCGCGTGGCGCGACCAGGGCGGCGCCGTCGAGATCGCGTCGTTCGATGCCGCGCAGGCGCCGCTATCGGTCACCGGCAGCGCCACGATCGCGCTCGATGCCGACCTGCAGCCGATCGTCGCCGCCGATCTGAGGGCCCAGGGGTTGGGCCCGACGGTCGATCTGCTGGCGCAGCAGAAGCGGCTGGCGACGAACGACGTGCTGAAGGCCAAGCTGTTCATCGCCGCGACCGAGCACGATGCGCCCGGCGGCGGCAAGGAAGTGGCGACCGGACTCACCATCCAGAGCGGCTATCTGTCCTGGGGCGCCTTCCGGCTGGCCCGCGTCGCGCGGATCGACTGGCCCTGAGGGGTTCGACCGGCGCCTACTGCCCTTCGCGCAGGCCCTTGACGAATTCCGGCAGGCCGACCTGGCGCTGGCGCTTGAGGCGCTCGGCGGTCAGGATCGAGCGGACCTGCGTCACGCTGGCCTCGATGTCGCGGTTGACGACGATGTAGTCGTACTCGGCCCAGTGGCTCATCTCGTCCGCCGCCTTGGCCATGCGGCGGGCGACCACCTCGGCGCTGTCCTGGGCGCGGGATTTCAGGCGCTGCTCCAGCTCCCGCGTGGAAGGCGGCAGGATGAAGACGCTTACCAGGTCGTCGCGCGCCGCCTGCGCCACCTGCTGGGTGCCCTGCCAGTCGATGTCGAACAGCACGTCCTGGCCGCGGCGCAGGGCGGCCTCGACCGGACCCTTGGGCGTGCCGTAGTAGTTGTCGAAGACCTTGGCGTGCTCCAGGAAGTCCTTGCGGTCGATCATCGAGCGGAACGCGCCGATCTCGACGAAGTGATAGTCGATGCCTTCCCGCTCGCCCGGCCGCATCGGCCGCGTGGTCGCCGAGACCGACATGGTGAGCTGGGGCTCGAGGCTCAGCAGCCGGCGCGAGATCGTGGTCTTGCCGGCACCCGACGGCGAGGACAGCACCAGCATCAGCCCGCGGCGCTGGATCTGGGTGAGACCGGAAGGCTCGTCGCTCATGCCGCTCATTCGAGGTTCTGGATCTGCTCGCGAAGCTGCTCGATCGCCGCCTTGAGCTCGATGCCGATATTGGTGAGGCCGATATCGGCGCTCTTCGAGCAGAGCGTGTTGGCCTCGCGGTTGAACTCCTGGCACAGGAAGTCGAGCTTGCGTCCGACGGCGCCGCCGCCGGCGATGAGCCCGCGCGTCGCCGCGACATGCGCGGCCAGGCGGTCCAGCTCCTCGCGCACGTCCGCCTTGCCGGCGAGCATCGCCGCCTCCTGGGCGAGGCGTTCCTCGCTCAACGGCGCCAGGCCCTGCAGCAATTCGGCGAACTGGCGCTCGACCTTCTGCCGGATGGCGAGCGGCTGTGCGCCGGCGCTGCCGACCGCCGCCGTCCGCAGGCGGTCGATCTCCGCGAGATGGCCGAGGATCAGCGTCGCCAGCCGCGCGCCTTCCTGCCGGCGCATCTCGCCGAGGCTCTCGATCGCCTGGCCGAAGCCGTGCTGCAGCGCCTCGGTGCGGCGCGCCGCCTCCGCCTCGTCGATCTTCGGCAGCTCGACCTCGATCACGCCTTTCAGGCCCAGCAGGCCGTCGAGTCGCGCCGGCTGCGCCGGAATCTGCGGGCCGATCTCCTTGACGATGGCGAGCACCTGGTCGAGCGCCGCGCGGTTGACGGCGAGGCGGCCCTGGGACGCGGCATCGTCGATGGTCAGCGTGACGGCCACGTTGCCGCGCTTCAGCGATTCCGCGGCGCGGGCGCGCACGAAGCCGTCGAGATGCTCGTAGCCGGCGGGGAAGCGGCACCTGAGATCGAGATTGCGCCCGTTGACGCTCTTCAACTCCCAGGTCCAGCCGAAATCGCCCACGGCGCCTTCCGCGCGCGCAAAGCCCGTCATGCTCGCGATCGACAACCGGTATCCCCCGTGAAGCCTTTGGACGTGAACCCCTTGGGCGTGAACCCCTTGGGCGTGAACCCCTTGGGCGCGAACCCCTTGGCGTGACATCGTGCCGGCCTTTTGGAACCGGCGAACGGGCGCTATCTTCGCCAATGCGACGTGGGATGGCAAGCGAGGCATCATTGGGGGCCGCGGGGTGAAGAGCTTCCGTTCGATCCTGATCACCGGCGCCAGCTCGGGAATCGGCGCGGCGCTGGCCGAGGAATTCGCCGCGCAAGGCGTCCATCTGGTGCTGGGCGGGCGCTCGATCGAGCGCCTGGCGGCGGTCTCGCAGGCCTGCCGCACGCGCGGCGCCGAAGTGGAGACGACCGCGCTCGACGTGGTCGACCGCGCGGCCGTGGCGGAATGGATCGCCGCGGCCGACCATCGCCATCCGCTCGACCTGGTGGTCGCCAATGCCGGCGTCTCCGGCGGCACCCTCAAGGGGACCGAGACCGAGGATCAGGCGCGGCGCATCTTCGCGGTCAACATCGACGGCGTGCTGAACACCGTCTTCCCGATCCTCCCCGCCATGCAGGCGCGGCGGAGCGGCCAGATCGGCATCATGAGCTCGCTCGCGGGCTATCGCGGCTTTCCCGGGGCGCCGGCCTATGGCGCATCGAAGGCGGCGGTGAAGGTCTGGGGCGAGGCCTTGCGCGGCGACCTCAGGCCCCACGGCATCGGGGTCAGCGTCATCATGCCGGGCTTCATCAAGACGGCGATGACCGACGCCAACGACTTCCCGATGCCGTTCCTGATGCCGGTGGCCCGCGCCGCGCGGATCGTCCGCCGCGGCCTGGAAGCGGACCGCGCGCGGATCGCCTTCCCCTGGCAGACCGCGTTCCTCGCCTGGTTCGTCGGCATGCTCACGCCGGCGATCGTCGATCCGCTGCTCGCGCGGCTGCCGAAGAAGGGATGATGCGATCCATGGGCGCCAGGCTTGCCGGTGTCGCCGCAGGAGCGGTCTGGTTGGCCTTCGCCGCGATCGTGCCCGGCGGCTTTGCCGCCGCGTCCGGCATCAGCCCGCCGCCCGCGCCGGCGAGCGGTCCCGGCGGCGCCGACTACCCGTATCGTTCCGTCGTTGCGGCGCAGGCGGGATCGGGCGCGGGCGCCTATTGGATCTTCGCGCCCGACGGACCGAAACCGGCCGCCGTGCCGCTGGTCGTCTTCCTGCACGGCTGGGGCGCGATCGATCCGCGGCCCTACCGCGCCTGGATCGATCACATCGTGCGGAGGGGTGCCATCGTGCTCTACCCAGCCTACCAATCCGATCTCCGCACGCCGCCGGCGGAATTCGAACGCAACGCCGCCGACGCGGTGAAGGCCGCCATCGTCGTCCTCCAGGCGGCCGCCGGCGCCACCAGGCCGGATCTCGACCGTGTCGCCTATGTCGGGCACTCGGCGGGGGGAAATCTCGCCGC
Source organism: Dongiaceae bacterium (assembly GCA_035548715.1). GTDB lineage: Bacteria > Pseudomonadota > Alphaproteobacteria > Dongiales > Dongiaceae > Dongia. Next base: position 30,109 of record DASZSL010000084.1, on the reverse strand, counting down.
GGATCTGGCGGCGGATGCCGCGCGCGACGGCCTTCCGCGGGCGCGCGCGATCATGGCCGTGGCACCCGGCAAGAGCTGGGGACCCGAGCGGCTGCGGATTCCCCTGACGGATCTTTCGGCCATGCCCGCCGGCACGCTCTTGCTCGCCGTGGCCTGCGATGCGGATCGCCTGGTCGGCGATCGCGACGCCGGCCGGATCTTCCGGGAGTCCACCGCGGTCCGGCCGGGCGACAAGAACCTGGTCGTGCTCCACGGCGACGCGCACGGGACACCGCCTCTCGCGGCCAATCACCTCGCGCCGCTCGCGCCGAGCGAAAGCAGCGCGGATGCGTTGGACTTCTACGGAACCTGGAAGCTGTTCGACGGCCTGAGCGATGCCGCATTCTTCGGGCGGAACCGGCGTTTCGCGCTCGGCGATACGCAGGAGCAGAGGTTCATGGGAAACTGGAGCGACGGGACGCCGGTCAAGCCGCTCTCGGTGGTCACCGTGCCCTGATGGCCGCGCCCGACCGCGCCGGTCTCAGCGGCGCCGAGGCCGAGGCACGGCTGCGGCGCTTCGGCCCCAACCGGCTGCCGGACCGCGAGCACCGCAACCTGCCGCGCATCGCCGCCGAGGTGCTGCGCCAGCCGATGTTCCTGATGCTGGTGGTGACCGCCGTTCTCTATCTCGTGCTCGGCGATCTCGGCGAGGGCCTGCTGCTCGGCGGCTTCGCCCTCGTCAACCTCGGCCTGGTGGTCGGGCAGGAATGGCGCACCGAGCGCGTGCTCGACGCGCTGCGCGACCTCAGCAGCCCGCGCGCCCTGGTGATCCGCGACGGCAAGGAGCAGCGCATCGCCGGCCGCGACGTGGTTCCCGGCGATCTCGTGATCCTGGCGGAAGGCGATCGCGTGCCCGCCGACGCGCTGGTCCTCGCCTGCGGCGATCTGCAGATCGACGAATCGCTGCTGACCGGCGAATCCGTGCCGGTGCGCAAGGGCGCCGGCACCGTCGAGACGCCCGCCGCGCCGCCGGGCGGCGACGATCTGCCCTTCGTCTTCTCCGGCACGCTGGTGGTGAAGGGGCAGGGGCTCGCCGAGGTGCGCGCCACCGGCGCCGCCTCGGAGATCGGCAAGATCGGCGCGCGCCTGGCGCTGCTGGAGCCGGAGCCGACCCTGATCCAGGCGGCGACCGCGCGCCTGGTGCGGGCCTTCGCGATCTTCGGCATCGGGGTCAGCGTCCTGGTGGTGCTGCTCTACGTGATGCTGCGCGGCGGCTGGCTGGACGGCGTGCTCGCCGGCCTCACCGTCGCCATGTCGATGCTGCCGGAAGAGTTCCCGATGGTGCTGACCGTGTTCCTGGCGCTCGGGGCCCTGCGCCTGTCGCGGCAGCACGTGCTGGCGCGGCGCTCGGCGGCGATCGAGAGCCTGGGCGCCGCCTCGATGCTCTGCGTCGACAAGACCGGGACCCTGACCGAGAACCGCATGGCGATCGCCTGCCTCTATGCCGAGGGCGGGTTCCACGACGTCGCCGCCGGCAGCACCGTCCTGCCGGAGCCGTTCCACGCGGTGGTCGAGTTCGCGATCCTCGCCAGCAAGCAGCATCCGTTCGACCCGATGGAGCTCGCCATGCAGCGGCTCGGCCTGGAGACGCTGCAGCGCACCGAGCACCTCCATCCGCAATGGGGCATGGTCAAGGAATACGAGCTGCAGCCGGGCTTCCTCGCCATGACGCGGGTGTGGGACGCCGATCCGGCCGATCCCAAGGACGGCTACGTGCTGGCCGCCAAGGGCGCGCCGGAGGCGATCATCGATCTCTGCCACCTGCCGGCATCGCGCGGCGCGGAGATCGAGGCGGCGGTGAAGGCGATGGCGGGGCGCGGCCTGCGCGTGATCGCGGTCGCCCGCGGCCACACCATGGCCGAGACGCTGCCGCCGCTCCAGCACGATCTCGATTTCACCTTCGTCGGGCTGATCGGCCTCGCCGATCCGCTGCGCGCCGAGGCCAGGGCGGCGATCGAGCGATGCAAGCAGGCCGGCATCGGCGTCGCCATGCTGACCGGCGACTATGCGGCGACCGCCCAGGCGATCGGTGCGGCGGCGGGCCTGGAGAGTCCCGGCGGCGTGCTGACCGGGCCGGAATTGGCGACGCTCGACGACCAGGCGCTGGCGGAGCGCGTCCGCGACGTGCGCATCTTCGCGCGCATCCTGCCCGAGCAGAAATTGCGCCTGGTCGAGGCGCTGAAGCGGCGCGGCGACGTGGTCGCGATGACCGGCGACGGCGTCAACGACGCGCCGGCGCTCAAGGCCGCGCATATCGGCGTCGCCATGGGCGGGCGCGGCTCCGACGTCGCCCGGGAGGCGGCCTCGATCGTGCTGCTCGACGACAATTTCGCCGCCCTGGTCGCCGCGGTGGCGCAGGGGCGGCTGATCTTCGACAATCTGCGCAAGGCGATGGTCTTCATCGTCGCGGTGCACATCCCGATCGCCGGCCTGGCGCTGCTGCCGATCGCCTTCGGCTGGCCGCTGCTGCTCTTTCCGGTCCACGTCGTGTTCCTGGAGATGCTGATCGACCCCATATGCTCCATCGTGCTGGAGGCCGAGCCGGCCGAGCCCGATGCGATGCGCCGGCCGCCGCGCCGCCGCGACGAGCCGATCCTGGCGCTGCGGACCTTGCTCTGGGGCGTGGCGCAGGGAAGCTGCGCGCTGATCGGGATCCTGGGGCTCTACGGATGGGCGGTGCTGGAAGGCTTGCCGGCCGACGAGGCGCGCGGCCTCGGCTTCACCGCGCTGATCGTCGCCGATCTCTGGCTGGTGCTGGTCAACCGGGGCTGGGGGACGCGGCCGTTTCGCGGCTTCGTGCGCCCGAATGCGTCCCTGGCGGTCGTCGTGCTGGCGGCGTCGGCGGCCTTGGCCCTGGTGCTGTTCATGCCGGGGCTCGAGCCGCTGTTCCGCTTCGAGGCGCCGAGCCTCGCCCTGCTGGCCGCGGCGGTCGCCACCGGGGCGGTGTCGGTGGGCTGGTTCGAGCTGATCAAGCCGCTGCGCTTCGGCCGCTAGACGGGCAGACGGCCGGAAGCGGCGGGCGGGCCGGCTGGCCCGCCCTGCGCTGTCCCCGGTCAGTCCACCGGCTTGACGCCGAGATCGGCGATCGCGCGCTCCAGCTTCTGCGCGCCCATGGTGCCCTGGTTCGACTGGCATTCCGTGGTGCCCTGCGAGCCCAGGCCCTGGATGCGGTCGTAATTGGCGGCACCCAGGTGGCCGGTGATGACGCTCTGGTACTGCGATTCCAGCGTCGCGCAGCGATCGGCCATCTGCATGCGGTTGGCCGGATGGTTCGTGTCGGTCGCGGCCAGCGCCGCGGTGGAGAGGAGGGCGGTGCCGACGATGCCCAGCAGGACGGTACGGATTTTCATGGGAAGCTCCTTGGGAGGTTGTGGAAGACCCGCCGATCGGGTCCTCCGGTTGCCTCGGATTGCGCGGTGCCGCGCGATCCGATAGGAGCTAACTAGGGAGGCTCCTCCCGCAATGCAGCATGGTGTCGGAGGCCTAATGGTAACCTTGTGCGACGCGTCCTTGGCGGGTTACCGAGCGTTACCCGTTGTGATCGGATGCCGGTCTTGACCGGGTTCGGATCGATTGAGGCGAGCGGCGTTCATGTCGCGTGAGACGGTGGTTCCATCGGATGCTGCGGCGACCGAGCGCGCGTCCGACTTCGCGGCCCATGCCTTACACGAAGCTTTCGGACTCGCCGGCCGCCTGGAGGCGTTGCCCGGCGAGCACGACCGCAACTTCAAAGTGACCGCCGCGGACGGTGCGCGCTATCTCTTCAAGATCCACGGCGCAGGGGTCGCGGCGCAACGCGCCGAGCTGCAGGCCGCCGCGCTCCGGCATCTCGAACGCGTGGCGCCCGGCCTGCCGGTGCCGCGCCTGTTCCTCGGCCGCGCCGGCGCGACGCTGCCCGCGATCCGCGACGCGCAAGGCGGCGAGCGAAGGCTGCGGCTCACCACCTGGCTCGAGGGCGCGACCTGGGCCGACGCGCCGCATCGCGCCGTGGATGCGGCGGAAGCGCTCGGCCGGCTGCTGGCGCAGCTCGATCGCGCCTTGGCCGGGTTCGACCATCCGGGCCTGGCCCAGCCCTATCTCTGGGATCTCGCGCGGGCGGCGGCGCTGCGCGGCGACGTTGCGCTGATCGCCGATCCGGTGCGCCGCGATGCGGTGACCCGGGTGCTCGACCGCTTTGCACGCGAAGTCGAGCCGCGGCTGCGCGATCGGCCGAAGCAGGCGATCCACGGCGACGCCAATGACCGCAACGTCCTGCTGGACGCCGACGGCCGGGTCTGCGGCTTGCTCGATTTCGGCGACATGGTCGAGGGCTGGCGCGTGGCCGAGATCGCGGTCGCGGCCACCTATGCGGCGCTCGGCGCCGGCGATCCGATCGAAGCCGTGCGGCCCCTGGTCGCCGCCTATTGCCGCGAGGCGCCGGTCGCGGAGGCCGAAGCCGACGCGCTCTACGATCTCATCCTGACCCGGCATGCCGTCAGCATGGTGATCGCCGCCCGGCAGCATCGCGACCAGCCGGACAACGACTATCTGCTGGTGAGCCAGGACGCCCTCTGGCCGTCGCTGCAAGCCTGGATGCGGCTCAACCGCGCGATGGCGGTTGCGCAATTGCGCGATGCCTGCGGCCATGAGCCCGTCGCCGCACGGCGCGCCATCGAGCGGTGGATCCTGGAGAACAACGGCGGTTTCGGGCCCGTCCTGCCGGTTGCCTTGGACCGCGCCAGCCTGGCCGTGCTGCCGGCCGGCGCCGACCGCGACGAGGAAGGCCGCGCGCACCCCGGCATTTCCTATGCCGACCGTCTCGACGCGCTGTTGCCGAAGACGCGCGGCAGGCCGGTCGGACGCTACGCGGAAGATCGCTCGATCTATGGTCCGCAGGGCGATCCCGGGCGGCGCACGATTCACCACGCGATCGATCTCTATGCCGATGCCGGAACGCCTGTCCTGGCGCCGGTGCCGGGACGGGTCGCGATGATCGGCAATGATGCGGCGGCGGAAGGTTTCGGCGGCATCCTCGTCCTGGAGCATGAAGGCGGCACGCCGCACCGGTTCTGGACCGTCTACGGCCACCTCGCGCCGGCAGGCCTTCCCGGGACCGTCGGCGCCAATGTCGCCCGGGGCACCGAGATCGGCCGGCTCGGAGTCCGGGCGGAGAACGGCGGCTGGCCGCCGCATCTGCATTTCCAGATCCTGACGGCGCTTTGCTTCGACGGCGCCGAGGCGATCGCCGGCCTCGCCGCGCCGGGCCGGTGGACGCTCTGGGAGAGCATCTCGCCGGATCCCAACCAGATCCTCGGCCTGCCGATCGAGGCCGCAGCCCGGGTGGCGCGCGATCCGGCGACGCTGAAGCAGCTCCGCGACCGCTGGATCAGCCCGGCCCTCAGCCTGTCCTACGCGGCGCCGCTGAAGATCGTGCGCGGCGAGGGCGCGACGCTGATCGACGAGACCGGCCGGCGCTACCTCGATCTCGTGAACAACGTCTGCCATGTCGGCCACGCCCATCCGCGCGTGGTCGAGGCCATCGCGGCGCAGGCGGCGGCGCTCAACACCAACACGCGCTATCTCCACGACAACCTGGTCGAGTATGCGCGGCGGCTGGCCATGCTGCTGCCGCCCGAACTCTCGACCGTCTTCTTCGTGAATTCCGGCAGCGAGGCGAACGACCTCGCCTTGCGCCTCGCGCTCGCCCATAGCGGGGGCGACCAGGTCGTCGTGCTCGACCATGCCTATCACGGCAATCTTTCGTCGCTGATCGACCTCAGCCCCTACAAGTTCGACGGGCCGGGCGGCTCGGGGCGGAAACGCCATGTCTGGGTCGCCGAGATGCCCGACCTCTATCGCGGCCGCATCCGCGCCGGCGAGGTCGATGCCGGGCGGCGCTATGCCGATCGCATCGCCGTGCTGCTGCGGGACATGGGCGGCCTCGACCGGCGCCTCGCCGCCTTCTTCGTCGAGCCGCTGCTCGGCTGCGGCGGGCAGCTCGTCCTGCCCGAGGGCTATCTCGCCGCGGCCTTCGAGGAGGTGCGTGCCGCGGGCGGTGTCTGCGTCTGCGACGAGGTGCAGATCGGCTTCGGCCGGGTCGGCGGCCATTTCTGGGGCTTCGAGACGCAGGGCGTGGTGCCCGACATCGTCACCATGGGCAAGCCGATCGGCAACGGACATCCGATGGGCGCCGTCGCCTGCCGTCCGGAGATCGCCGCGTCCTTCGTGAGCGGCATGGAGTACTTCAACACCTTCGGCGGCAATCCGGTCTCGGCGGCGGCCGGCCTCGCCGTGCTCGACGTGATCCGCGACGAGCGCCTGATGTCCAACGCCGCCGCGCGCGGTACGCAGCTGCATGATGGCCTGGCGGCGCTCGCCGAGCGCCATCCGCTGATCGGCGACGTGCGTGGCCTCGGCCTCTTCATGGGCGTCGAGCTGGTGCGCGATCCCGACACGCTGGAGCCGGCCGATCGCGAGATCGCGATGATCGTCGAGGCGATGAAGGAAGAGGGCATCCTGCTCAGCACCGAGGGGCCGCATCACAACGTGCTGAAGATCAAGCCGCCGCTGGTGATCTCGGAGGCGGAATGCGACCGCTTCCTCGACACGCTGGATGAAGTGCTGGCCCGCTTCGACTAGGCCAGAGCAGGACGACGTGAGGTCGAATCGCTTTGGCACATCGGCTGCGGCACTCTCGGCCGTCATCCCGCGACCAAGTCTCGGCATGACGGCAACGCTCTCTTGTCTCTGGGCAATCGAGCCTGAGCTCACGCCGCAGAACCCTCGCGGCGGCCCTCGTCCGCGACCGGGTTTTGCGCTATAATGCGTTCCGGTCCCGCAGGCGCGACCTTGACGGGACCTTTACGGAATCGAAAAACACCACCCCCCGGATCGAGGGGCTTTAAGGCTTCATTGTCAAAGGCTTGGCATGCCACGACCGGTCCCCGAAAGGGGGCGGGCCGTAAAGGCGATGGCCTATGCTTCGCTCTTCACGCTGGTCAGCACGGTCTCGATGCCGACCTGGCTGCGGAGCTGGCTGGCGATCAGGTCGCCTTGCGCTTCATCGAGGCCGTTCACCTGCAGGTCGACGGTCAGCTCGTCGGCGGCGGTCGCGACGCTGAACAGCTTCGCCGGCACCATGCCGCGTTTGGCGAAGACCTCCAGCAGCCGGGGCAGGGCGCCCGGATCGGCCAGGGTGCGGACGGTGAGGCAGAAAGTCGGCAGCGCGTTGCGCCCGGCCGCATAGCGCGGCAAGGCGGCGGCGTCAGACGATGTCATTTTCAGGGTACTCCGAAACGAAGGAATGGGAAAAACCGGTCTCGCTCCGGGCGCTGTCAGAGCGCCCGGCCGGTAATTCGCGCAATCCAGAGTTTCGGCTGTGGATAAGTCATGGGGAAACTCTAGTCGCCGCGGCGGATGCTGTCAAATCGATGCCGGAGGCGGCCCCACGGCCGGGAATCCTGCTGCGCTGCGGCGGGAAATCGCCTAAATGAATCGCCTCTCCCAGAGCCAGCCGGACCGAGTCGAACAGGGATGACGCAGCAGGACGGTGCCCCGAAGCCGGGTATGCGGAGCAATACGCCGCTGCTCGAACTCGACGGCATCGTCAAGCGCTTCCCGATGACGGTCGCCAATGACGGCGTCAGCCTCACGATCCGCGCCGGCGAGATCCACGCTCTGCTCGGCGAGAACGGCGCCGGCAAGTCGACCCTGGTCAAGATCATCTACGGCGTGATGCATCCCGACGCCGGCGAGATCCGCTGGAACGGGCGGCCGGTCGTGATCGCCAGCCCCGCCGCCGCGCGCGATCTCGGCATCGGCATGGTGTTCCAGCATTTCTCGCTGTTCGAGGCGCTGACCGTGGCGGAGAACATCGCGCTCGCGATCAACGATCCCAAGCGGCGGCGCGGCCTGAAGTCGCGCATCGCCGAGATCTCCGACGCCTACGGGTTGAAGCTCGATCCCGACCAGACGGTGCATCATCTCTCGGTCGGCGAGCGGCAGCGGGTCGAGATCGTGCGTTGCCTCCTGCAGCAGCCGAAGCTCCTGATCATGGACGAGCCGACCTCGGTGCTGACGCCCCAGGAGGTCGAGAAGCTGTTCGAGACGCTGCGCCGGCTCGCGATCGAGGGCTGCGCCATCCTCTATATCAGCCACAAGCTGGAGGAGATCCGCGCGCTCTGCGACCGCGCCACCATCATGCGTCTCGGCAAGGTGGTCGCCGAGTGCGATCCGCGCCAGGAAACGGCCAGGCATCTCGCGGAGCTCATGATCGGCGCCTCGCTGCGCCCGACCTATCACCTGCACGAGGAGCCCGCCGAAGCGGCGCCGGCCCGCCTCGTGGTCTCCGATCTCTCCCTGGAGAGCGCGGGGGAGCATGGCGTCGATCTGAAGTCGATCTCGCTCACCGTCGCGGCGGGCGAGATCCTCGGCATCGCGGGTATCGCCGGCAACGGCCAGAGCGAGCTGATGGCGGCGCTTTCGGGCGAGGCGCTCGCCGACCGTGCCGATGCGGTCACCATCGAAGGCGTCGCCGCCGGACGCCTGCGCCCGGCCGAGCGCCGTGCGCTCTCCGCCTGCTTCGTGCCCGAGGACCGCTACGGCCATGGCGCGGTGCCGGCGATGAGCCTCAGCGAGAACGCGCTGCTCTCGGCCTATGAGAGCAAGAAGCTCGCGCCCTACGGGCTGGTCGATGCGCCGAAGACGCGGTCCTTCGCCCGCGCCATCATCGACGCCTTCAGCGTGAAGAGCGACGGCCCGGCCGCCGAGGCGCAGTCGCTCTCCGGCGGCAATCTCCAGCGCTTCATCGTCGGCCGCGAGATCCTGCAGGGACCCAAGGTGCTGGTGGTCGCGCAGCCGACCTGGGGGCTCGATGCCGGTGCCGCTGCGGCGATCCGCCAGGCGCTGCTCGATCTCGCCGACCAGGGCGCGGCGGTCGTCGTCATCTCCCAGGATCTCGACGAGCTGATCGAGATCTCCGACCACATCGCGGTCATCGCCGGCGGCCGCCTGTCGCCGGCGCGGCCGGTGGGCGAGGTGACGATGGCCGAGCTCGGCCTGCTGATGGGCGGCGCCGGGCCGCGGGAGGCGCCCAGTGCCGTCACGGCTTGAAGTGCCGTCACGGCTTGAGGTGCCGTTCCGGCTCGAGCCGCGCGGCCAGCATTCCCGGTTCTGGGCCTGGGCCTCGCCGCTGGTCGCGATCGTCGCGACCCTGGTCGTGTCGACCATCATCTTCGCGGCGCTCGGCAAGCCGGCCGGGGCCGCGCTCTACACCTTCGTCATTTCGCCGGTCTCCTCGCTGAACGGCTGGGCCGAGCTTTCGGTGAAGGCGGCGCCGCTGGTGCTGATCGGCGTCGGCCTCGCCATCGGATTCCGCGCGAGCGTCTGGAACATCGGCGCCGAGGGCCAGTTCATCCTCGGGGCCATTTTCGGCGGCGGCGTCGCGCTGGCGGCGGGCGACCGCGAGGGCTTCTGGATCCTGCCGGCGATGATCGTCGCGGGCGCCTTGGGCGGCATGGCCTGGGCCGCCATCCCGGCCTTCCTGAAGACCCGCTTCAACGCCAACGAGATCCTGACCAGCCTGATGCTGACCTATGTGGCGCAGCTCCTGCTGATCTACCTCGTCGTCGGCCCGTGGAAGGATCCGGAGGGCTACGGCTTCCCGCAGACGCGCCTGTTCGGCGATGCGGCCACCATGCCGATCCTGGTCTCCGGCACGCGCATCCATCTCGGCGTGCTGGCGGCGGTGGTCGCCGTCGGCCTGGGCTGGCTGCTTTACGCCAAGACCCTGCTCGGCTTCCAGCTCCGGGTGCTCGGCCAGGCGCCGCGCGCGGCGGCTTATGCCGGGTTCAGCGGCCCCGGGCTCACCTGGTTCGCGCTGCTGCTCTCCGGCGGCATGGCGGGCCTGGCCGGCGTGTTCGAGGTGGGCGGGCCGATCGGCCAGCTCACGCCGTCGATCTCGCCGGGCTACGGCTTCACCGCGATCATCGTCGCCTTCCTCGGGCGCCTGCATCCCGTCGGCGTGCTGCTGGGCGGCCTGGTGCTGGCGCTCTCCTATCTCGGCGGCGAGAAGGCGCAGATCGATCTCGGCCTGCCGAACGCCGTCACCGGCATCTATCAGGGCATCCTGCTGTTCTTCCTGCTCGCCGCCGATCTCCTGATCGGCTACCGCATCCGCTTCGCCGGCCGGCGCGCGGTGGCGCAAGGCGGCCGCGCATGAACCTCGATCTCGTCGTCTCGATCGCGCTCTCGGTCATCTCGGCGGCGACGCCGCTGTTGCTGGCCGCGACCGGCGAGCTGCTCACCGAGAAATCCGGCGTCCTCAATCTCGGCGTCGAGGGGATGATGCTGGTCGGTGCCGTCATCGGCTTCGGCGCGACGCTGGGCTCGGGCAGCGCGATCCTCGGCATCCTTGCCGCGGCGATCGCCGGCGCGGCCCTCGCCCTCATCTTCGGCGTGCTGACCCTGACGCTGCTCGCGAACCAGGTCGCGACCGGGCTGGCGCTCACGATCTTCGGCGTCGGCTTCTCGGCGCTGATCGGCGCGCGCTATGTCGGGCAGCCCTTGCCGCCCCTGCCGAAGCTCCATCTCCCCGGCATCAGCGATCTCCCCGTGCTGGGGCCGATCGTGTTCGGCCAGGACGCGCTGGTCTATTTCTCCTTCGCCGCCTTGTTCGGCGTCTCCTGGTTCCTCTATCGCAGCCATGCCGGGCTGGTGCTGCGCGCGGTCGGCGATTCCCACGACGCCGCGCATGCCATCGGCTACAAGGTGACGCGCATCCGCTACCTCGCCGTGGCGTTCGGCGGCGCCATGTGCGGCATCGCCGGCTCCTATCTCTCGCTTGCCTATACGCCGATGTGGGCGGAGAACATGACCGCGGGGCGCGGCTGGATCGCGCTGGCGCTGGTGGTGTTCGCGACCTGGCGGCCGATGCGCCTGCTGCTCGGCGCCTACCTGTTTGGCGGGATCACCATCCTGCAGCTCCACATCCAGGGCTTCGGCATCGCGATCCCGTCGCAATTCGTGTCGATGCTGCCTTATCTTGCGACCATCGTCGTGCTGGTCGCGATCTCCAGCAACCGCACCCGGGTCCGGCTCAACACGCCGGCCTGCCTCGGCCAACCGTTCCACGCGACGACCTGACCACCAAGAAACTCAAGGAGGCTTTCAAGATGCAGATGAAACGCAGAACCTTCGCCCAGGGGCTGTTCGGGGGGCTCGCGGCGGGCGCCGGCCTGCTCGCCGCACCGCGCCTGATCGGCCGTGCCGCCGCCGCCGATCCGTTCAAGGCGGCCTGGATCTATGTCGGCCCGGTCGGCGATTTCGGCTGGAGCTACCAGCACGACCAGGGCCGCAAGGCGGTCGAGGCGGCGCTCGGCGACCAGGTGAAGACCACCTATGTCGAGAGCGTGCCGGAGGGTGCCGATGCCGAGCGCGTGCTGCGCGACCTCGCGAGCGCGGGCAACGGCATCGTCTTCGCGACCTCGTTCGGCTACTGGCAGCCGGCGCTCAAGGTCGCCAAGCAGTTCCCCAACGTGAAGTTCGAGCATGCGACCGGCTTCAAGCGCGCCGACAATCTCGCCACCTACAACATCCGCTTCTACGAAGGCCGCTACATCCAGGGCGTGATCGCCGGCAAGATGTCGAAGTCCGGCGTCGTCGGCTATATCGGCTCGGTGCCGATCCCGGAAGTGATCATGGGCATGAACGCCTTCATCCAGGGCATGCACACCGTCAACCCGGCGGGCAAGATCAAGATGGTGATGATCAACGCCTGGTACGATCCCGGCAAGGAATCCGACGCCGCGAAGGCGCTGATCGACCAGGGCGCCGATCTCGTGGCGCAGCATACCGACTCGCCGGCGCCGCTGCAGACCGCGCATGACCGCGGCGTCAAAGGCTTCGGCCAGGCTTCGGACATGATCAAGTTCGCGCCCGACACCCAGCTCACGGCCTCGGTCGATCACTGGGACGAATACTACGTCGGGCGCGTGAAGGCCGCGATGGACGGCTCGTGGAAGAGCCAGGACGTCTGGGGCGGGCTGAAGTCGGGCATGCTGCACATGGCGCCCTATCTCAACATGCCGGACGACGTGAAGGCCCTGGCGCAGAAGACCGAGGAGGACATCAAGAGCGGCGCCATCATGCCGTTCATGGGACCGATCAAGGCGCAGGACGGCACGGTGAAGGTGCAGCAGGGCCAGATGCTGGATGACGGCGCCATCGCCGGCATGGACTGGCTGGCCGAGGGCATCGAGGGCCAGCTCCCGAAATAGCCGGTCAGAGATCGCGCAGGAGCTCGCCGAGGGCCGCTTCCTTGGCCTGCTCCTGCGCGGGATCGGCGGGCTTCGCGGGCGCGATCGGCCGGAAGCTGGCGCTCGGGACCCGGGCCACGTCCTTGCCGGCCGCCTGGCGCAGCACCAGCGACAGGTCGTCCGGCGAGAACGGCTTGGCGAGATAATGCGTCATGCCCGCCGCATCGTATTGCACGCGATTCTCGGGGATCGAGTTCGCGGTCAGTGCGACGATCGGCAGATCGCGGTAGGCGCCGCCCAGCGCGCGGATCGCCGTCGCCGCCTGCAGCCCGTCCATCTTCGGCATCTGCACGTCCATCAGCACGACGTCGAACTGGCTCCGCTGCACGGCGTCGAGCGCCTCGGCCCCGTCATTGGCGACGGTCCAGCGATGGCCGGCGAGGTCGAGCATGGTGCAGACCACGCGCTGGTTGATGGCGTTGTCTTCGGCGACCAGGACGTGGATCTTGCGCGTCCCCGGCTGGCGCAGCAGCAGGTCGCGCTCGTCGAGATCGGTCCTGACCGACGTCGGCGCGTCGGCCGCGCGCAGGCGCAGGGTGAGCCAGAAGGTGGCGCCCTGGTCCGGCGTGCTCTCGACACCGACCTCGCCCTGCATGAGGTGCACCAGCTCCTTGGAGATCGCGAGGCCGAGGCCGGTGCTGCCGGGCCGCACCGACGCCATCTGCGCCTGGGTGAACTTCTGGAACAGCTTGCCCTGCACGTCGGCGGGCACGCCGGGGCCGGTGTCGCTGACCGCGATCCGGACGTCGTAGAGCCCGTCCGCGCCGCGCCGCGCCGTTGCGGTGACCTGGATGCCGCCGCGCTCGGTGAACTTGACCGCGTTGCTGAGGTAGTTGCCGATCACCTGGCCGAGCCGGTTGGCGTCGCCCAGCAGCCGCTCCGGAAGATCCGGCCCGACCGTGTAGGTGAGGGAGAGGTCCTTGGACAGTGCCGAGGGCTGCCAGAGCGTCACCAGGTTGTTCAGCATCTCGCGCAGCGAGAACGGCGCGATGTTGAGGTCGACCCGTCCGGCCTCGATCTTGGCCATGTCGAGGATGTCGTTCAGCAGCCGCAGCAGGCTCTGCGCCGCGCTCTCCAGCGTGATGAGCTGGATGCGCTGGTCGCTCTTGAGATCGGAACCCATCAGGAGATGCAGCATGCCGATGATGCCGTTGAGCGGCGTGCGGATCTCGTGGCTCATCGCCGCCAGGAATTCCGACTTGGTCTGGTTGGCGGCCTCGGCGGCGTCACGCGCCCGCAGGAGCTCCTTGTTGACGCGGCTCAGCTCCTCGGAGCGCGCTTCCAGCGCCTGTTCCGCGTCCTGGCGCCGGCTGACATGCTCGCGGAACATGTCGAGCGCGCGGGCCATCTCGCCGACCTCGTCGCCGCGGCCGAGATAAGGCACGGCGTGCCCGAGATCGCCCTCGGCATAGCTCCGCATCAGCGGCGTGATCCGCTGCAGCGGGCGGATGATGACGCGCAGTGTGACCAGGGTGCAGGCGAGCAGGGCCGATCCCAGGATCACCGCGGTGACGATCAGCCGCCTGAGATGGGCCCAGCGATCCGCCTGCACGATGGCGTCCGACAGCTCGATGCGGACGCGCCCGATCAGATTGCCGTCGTTGTGGATCTCGGCCTCGGCCGCGACCGGCTTGCCGGGCGCACCGCCCGCGGTCACCGCGGCGAACAGCCTGCCGTTGGGCTCGGTGACCGTGGCGCTCAGGAAGGCGGGGACCTCGGTCCTCAACGCCGCCAGCTGCGCGGTCGTCGCGTCCTTGTCGAACTCCCAGACCGACGCGGAGATGGCGCCGGCATAGAGGTCGGCGAGCAGCCGGCTTCGTTCGCCGAGCGTCTGATAGGCCTCGCTCAGGAACAGCTGGTCCTCGATCAGCACGTAGACCGACTGGACGATCAGGAACACGCCCGTCAGCGCGAGCGCGGCTTTGACCTTCAGGCTGGCCGTGCGTCGATCGGTCATCGGCGGGGCTTCGCGGCGGCGTGCGGCAGGCCGGGGTGGTGAGCCCGTTCCGCAAGAAGATGACGCTGCCTTTCGTCAGAAGGATGGTTCTGGTCGGGCAAGTCAGGCGTCTGGGAGAGCGGGACTGGCGACGGCGTCCCCCGCGATGCGCCGCATCTGAGTGATCGACGAGACCGAGGCGCCGGCTCCTTCCGATGGATCGCGTGAGGGCGGCTCCTTCACCGTCTCGTCCGCGTTGGCGCGGCCGAAGGCGGTGAGCTCGACCAGGGCGTCCCCTTCGTCGAGCGGCGCCGGCATGGGCTTCGGCGGGGGCGGCGGAACGCGGCCCTGCACGGTCTGGTTCGGCACCAGCACGGGACCGGCCGAGCGTTGCGTCTCGCGGATTTCCGGCGGCGCCTTCTTCTCGGGCTGGCGGCGGTCCTCGATCGTCGGGGCCTTGCCCGCCGCCTCGGTGATCAGGCTGCGCACGCCGTGCTCGAGGCGGACCATCGCCTCGCGCATCGGGGTCGCGCTGCGTCCCTCGACCAGCTCCAGCAGCGTCATCACCATGGTGCGGAGCTGCTCGTTCTGAATGCCGAGGCGCGCGATGTCGGTTTCGCGCGCGGCGAGATCGACCTCGGTGCGGGAGAGGGCATTGCGGGCGTCGTCGAGCTCGGTCTGCAGCGAGGCGGAGCGGATTCGCGCGGCCTTCAGCTCCTCGCTCTGGCGCGCCAGCGCGCCCTCGACGATGCGCACCAGGTCGTCGAGCCGCAGCCCGTATTTGCGCTGGTCGGCTTCGACGCCGCCCAGCCGCTCGCGGGCGGCTTCGACTCGAGATTGGAGCTGCGCAAGATCGTCCATCATGTCCTCGCGGCCACCACCATAGCCGCGTATGGTTAATCCGGGGTTAACGCCGCCGCTTATTGTCCCAAGCTGTATCCAGGCTGGGGCGCAAGCCGGGGCCAAGTCAAGGCGGCTCCCGCTCAATAGCCGAGCGCGCAGCCATCCTTCCGCGGGTCCGAGCCGGCGAGCAGCACGCCGCGCTTCCAGTCGATGGCGATGGCCTGGCCGCCGCCCAGCGGCTCGGCCGGCCGCAGCACGCTGTGGCCGCGCTCGGAAAGGGCGAGGAAGATCTCCTCCGGCACGCCGGTCTCGACGGCCAGGACGCCGTCTTCGTGATGCACCCGCGGGCAGTCGAGGGCGGCCTGGGGGTCCATGCCGAAATCGACCATGTTGGTCAGGGCGTGGACCTGGCCCATCGGCTGATAGTCGCCGCCCATCACGCCGAAGGACATGACCGCGCGGCCGTCGCCGGTCACCATGGCCGGGATGATCGTGTGCATCGAACGCTTGGCGGGACCGATGCAGTTCGGATGGCGCGGGTCGAGCGCGAAGCAGGCGCCCCGGTTCTGCAGCAGGACGCCGGAGCGTTCCGTCGCCCGCGCGCTGCCGAAGCCGAAATAGATCGAGTTGATGAAGCTGACCGCGTTGCGGTCGCGATCGACCACCGTCAGGTAGACCGTGTCCGGATGGGGCGCCAATTGCGGCACGCGCTTGCCGTTGCGGGCGCGGGTCGGATCGATCTGCGCCGCGAGGCTGCGCGCATGCTGCTCCGAGAGCAGCATCTCGACCGGCACCGCGGCATGATCCGGGTCGGCGATGTGCCGGTCGCGCTCGGCGTAAGCGAGCTTGGCCGCCTCGATCTCGAGATGCAGCCGGTCGGGCGAGAGCGGGGCGGGGCCGATCGAGGGGAACTGCGCCAGGATGTTCAGCATGATCAGCGCCGTCAGCCCCTGGCCGGGCGGCGGGCATTCCCAGACCTGCAGGCCGCGATAGGCCGTCTTGATCGGCAGGGCGTATTCGCCCCGGTGCTCGATCAGGTCCTCGATCCGGATCAGGCTGCCTTCGGCCTTGAGGCAGCGCACGATGTCCTCGGCCACCCAGCCTTGATAGAAGCCGGCGGCACCCTTCCAGGCGATCTCGCGCAGCGCCTTGCCGAGCAGCGGCAGCTGCACCCGGTCGCCGATCGCGGGCGGCTTGCCGCCCGGGAGATACTGCTTCGCCGTGGCCGGGTAGCGCGCGAGGCGCGGCGCGGCCTCGGCCCAGTCGAAGGCGACGCGCGGCGCCACCGGAAAACCTTCCTCGGCATAGCGGATCGCCGGCTGCAGCAGGCGGTCGATGCCGAGCTTGCCGTGGTCCTGCGCCAGGCGGCACCAGGCCTCGATGCAGCCCGGCACCGTCACCGCATGGATGCTGTCGGGATCGATCGTCCGCAGCCCGCGCTGCTGGAACCAGCCCGGGTCGGCCGCGCGCGCGGCGCGGCCCGCACCGTTATAGGCGAGGATGCGGTCGGTACCGCCGACCGACATCAGCATGAAGCAGTCGCCGCCGATGCCGGTCATCGCCGGCTCGACCACGCCCAGGGTCGCCGCGGCGGTGATGGCGGCGTCCATGGCCGTGCCGCCGGCCTTCAAGGCGTCGATGGCGGCCATGGTGGCGAGAGGATGCGATGTCGCGGCCGCTGCCTCGCCCGCGATGACCACGGACCGGCCCGGCGCCTGAAAGTCTCGTCCCCCCCGGATACTCATGCCTGATCGATAGATCGGCAACGGGCCGGCGCGCAAGAGCAGAAGCGCGCGAGGCGCCTCTCAGGCTGTCACCATGGGGTGAGTTTCGCGCGCGTCAGCCGCTACCAGTAGCGGACGCGGCCGGTATCGACGTGGACGAAATTCGATTGGGGATACATGCCGACTCCGCCGATCTTCATGGCGACGGCGGTGTCGTGCAGCTTGCGCAGCGGCACGTCGGCGAGGCGGATGTCGATGGCCTTGCCGTCCATGTGCAGGCTGCGCGTCGCGACGCCGCTGCTCTCGGCGGCGAGCGTCGCGTTGGTCTTCGGGCTGCGATAGCCGGAGATGATCTGGAACGGCTGCTTGCTGCCGGTGCGCCGATGCAGGTCGGTCAGGAGATCGAGCAGCTTCACGTCGATCGGAAAAATCTCGCCGGTGCGGAAGTCGCGCAGGATGTGGTTGATATCGGTCAGCGCGCCGTGATCCGCGGTGCCGTTGCGCCAATAGGTCGCGTTCAGGTTTTCGTTGGTATGGGTGTTGTGGAAGGTGAGGCTGCGATCCGGCACGGGCGGCAGCGAGGCCCAGGAGCGGGCGGGAATGAGCGCGGTGGCCGCGGCGGCGGCACCCAGGCCGAGCAGCCGGCGGCGGCCCAGCAAGTTGGCGGTGGAGGTCTGGTTCTGCGAGTCCAGCGGCATCCGTCACATTCGGGTCGTTAAGGTTCAAAGCGGAAGCTGCCACAGATGTGATTGCCAGGCAAAGTGAAATTGCGCTTGACAGCGAATTAAAACTAATTCCTTACAAGGGGTTAAGGGGCTCCCTGCCTGATTTTGTGTGCGCCGCTTGACCGGGCGGGGCCGGATGGCACAAATCCGGCCAAATCGCGCCGGCGCGGCGTGCGATCCGAAAACGAGGAAAATCGTGCCGATCCTGCTCGGCCTGGATACCGGCGGCACCTATACCGATGCCGTCCTGTTCGATCCCGCGGCCGGGGTCATCGCCTCGGCCAAGTCGCTCACCACCAAGCACGATCTGGCGATCGGCCTCAAAGGCGCGATCGAGCGCGTGCTGCCGCATCTGCCGGAGGGCCGGCGCCCCGACGACATCGCCCTGGTCTCGATGTCCACCACGCTCGCCACCAACGCCATCGTCGAAGGCCATGGCGCGCCGATCTGCCTGATCCTGGTCGGCTACGACGCCAAGGCCCTGGAGCGCGCCAATCTCAAGACCGCGCTCGGCGGCGATCCGGTGATCTTCATCGCCGGCGGACACAAGCCGAGCGGTGACGAGCAGGCGCCTCTGGATGTCGAGGCGGCGCGGGCGGCGATCCTGGAACACGCGCCCAAGGTCGCCGCATTCGCCGTCAGCGGCTACTTCTCGGTCCGCAATCCGGCGCATGAGATCAGGCTGCGCGACCTGATCCGCGACCTGACCGATCGCCCGGTCTCCTGCGGCCACGAGCTGACCTCGAAGCTCGACGCGCCGCGCCGCGCGCTGACCTGCGCCTTGAACGCGCGCCTGATCCCGCAGCTCCAGCAGCTCATCCGCGCGATTGGCGGGCTGCTGGCCGAGCAGGGCATCGGTGCGCCGTTGATGGTGGTGAAAGGCGACGGCTCGCTGATGGATTCCGCCGTGGCTTTGGCCTGCCCGGTGGAGACGATCCTCTCCGGTCCTGCCGCCAGCCTGGTCGGCGCGCGGCACCTGTCGGGCGAGGAGACAGTCATCGTCTCCGACATGGGCGGCACGACCACGGATATCGCCATGCTGAAACAGGGCCGGCCCGTGCTCAACAAGGAGGGCGCCACGGTCGGCGGCTGGAAGACCATGGTCGAGGCGGTCGCGGTCCACACCTACGGCCTCGGCGGCGACAGCGAGGTCCGCGTCGACGAGCATCAGGGATTCACGCTCGGGCCGCGCCGCGTGGTGCCGCTCAGCCTCCTGGCGATGCAGTATCCCCGCGTGCTCGACGCGCTGCGCGACCAGGCGGCGAGCGACGAGATGCTGACCCAGCGCGGCGCCTTCGCGCTTCGCCAGCGCCCGCTCGATACCGGCGCCTCCGGCCTCAGCGCCGGTCAGCAGCAGGTGTGGGATCGCCTGGCCGAGGGTCCGGTCGCCCTGGCCGATCTCATCGTCGGTCCCGCCGTCGCGCGGCATGTGGCGCGGCTGGTCGATCGCGGCCTCGTCGTGATCTCGGGGCTGACGCCGAGCGATGCCGCGCACGTGCTGCACCTGCAGACCGGCTGGAACCGCGAGGCGGCCGAGCTCGGCGCGCGCCTCTTCCTGCGCCGGTCGCCGCAGGCCGGGTGGAAGCCTCCCGCCGGCGCGGAACAGCTCTGCCGCGACGTGGTTGAGCGTGCAGTGCAGCAGTCATGCCGCTACATCCTCGACGCCGTGATCAACGACCAGGCCCATATCGACCAGCATCATTGGGGCGCGCTGGGGCGCTATCTCGTGCAGCACGCTTTCGCCGATCCGGCTTCCCGGGTCGCGAGCGATCTCTTCGAGACCGCGCTCAGTCTCCGCCACCCGCTGCTGGCGATCGGCGCGCCGGTCGGCAGCTACTATCCGGAAATCGCGCGGCGGCTGCATACTCGTTTGGTGATACCGAAATTCGCCGAGGTCTCGAACGCGGTCGGGGCCGTGGCGGGCGGCGTCTCGCAGCGCGTGACGGTGACTGTGACGTCGCCCACGGAGGGCCGGTTCCGCGCCCACATTGCCAGCGGGATCAAGGACTTCAGCGACCTCGAGGCGGCTTGCAACCACGCCCGGGACTGGGCGGCGGAGACCGCGGCGGGCCAGGCAAGGGCCGCCGGGGCGGTGGACATCGAACTTTTCCACGAGCGCGACGACAAAATCTTCGAACAGCCGGGCGGCATGCGGATCTTCATCGAATCCACCGTCACCGCGACGGCTTTCGGCCGGCCCGCTCTGGCGACGGCCTAGCGCAACAGAGACCGATATCACACCGCCCGTTCATGACAGGTCGCGGACGCTTTGCTAGATTTCGCGCCGCCGCCCCAGCCCATTTGGTGAACACCATGCGACGCTTGTCTTCAAGGATCGCCGCCCTCGTTCCGGGCGCCCTCTTGCTGGCCGCGGCGGCCGGGGCGCATGCCGACACGGCCGATCGCTTCCTCGAGTCGCAGCAGTCGGCGCCCGCCGAAGTGCCCGAGCTGCCGCAGCCGGTCCCGGCCGCGGTGCCCGGCATCGCCGCCGAGCTCGACGCGCTGAAGGCCGATCCGGCGATGGCCGGCCTCGCCGTCGACTGGGAGGCGCTGAAGGCCTATTACGCGGCGCATCAGGACAGCGCGATCTGGACCCATGCGAACGGGTTCTCGATCCAGGGCCAGGCTTGGATCGCGCAGATTCCGCTCGCGGTCACCGCGGGCCTGCCGCTGGCGCAGCAGACGCTGCTGCGGATCGGCGGCATGACGGCGCCCGCCGACACCGCCTCGCAGACCCGCGACGAGGCGCTGATGTCCGCCGTCTTCGTCGGCTCCGCGGTCGAGGCCACCGGCCCGCTCGGCGATCCCAGGCGCCGTGGCGCGGCGATCCTCGACGTGATCGCCACGGCGAAGGATCCCGGCAGCGCGATGAGCCTGCAATGGCCCGGCTACTACCGGTTCTGGAAGCTCTATGCCGACCTTGCCGCCTATGAGGGCTACTACCAGGCGGGCGGCTGGCCCTCGGTGCCGAAGGTCGACAAGCTCGAGCCCGGCAAGTCGGATGCGATCGTGCCGGCGCTTCGCGCGCGGCTGCAATACACCGGCGAGCTCGCCGCGGCCGCGCGCACCGACAATGAATACGATCCCGACTTGGCCGCGGCGGTCGAGCTGTTCCAGCGCCATCACGGCCTGAACGACGACGGCGTCGTCGGCGGCCGGACGCTGGAGGAGCTGAACGTCTCCGCCGAGATGCGGTTGAAGATGATCCTGCTCAACCTCGAGCGCATGCGCCAGCAGGCCGACAAGTTCGAGCCGCGGCACCTCATCGTCAACATCCCCGCGCAGGAAGCGAAGGTGATCGACAACGGCAAGGTCGCCTTCTGGTCCAAGGCGATCGTCGGCAAGATCGACCGCAAGACGCCGACGCTCGACAGCGTGATCAAGATCGCCAAGTTCAATCCGGAATGGAACGCGCCGGCCAAGATCGCCTCCAACGACGAGGTGCGCCGCGCCCGCGCCGATCCGAACTTCCTGACCGACAAGGGCTTCCACGTCTACGACCTCAACGGCATGGAAGTGGACCCGCAGCAGATCGACTGGCATTCGGTCGGCCCGGGCAACTTCCCCTATCGCCTGGTGCAGCAGCCGGGCCCGGAGAATGCGCTCGGCCCGGTGAAGCTCGACTTCCCGAATCCGGAATCGGTCTATCTGCACGGCACCAACCAGAAGGAGCTGTTCGCCAGGCAGGACCGCTACTTCTCGTCCGGCTGCATGCGGCTGCAGCGGCCGATCGACATGGCGGCGTTCCTGCTGCAGGACGATCCCGACTGGCAGCGCCCGCGTATCGACCAGGTGGTCGAGGCGGGCAAGACCGTGCTCGTGCCGCTGAAGACGCCGATGCCGATCCATGTCGTCTATATGACGGCCTGGGTGGACGAGGAGGGCGTCATGCAGTTCCGCAAGGACATGTATCGCTACGACAAATATCCGGATATACCTGCGGACCTGAAGCCGGCGACGGCGGGCGCGGGTCTGGTCGCCTCCAACCCGCAGCCGGCGAAGCTGGGAAAATCGAACTGACCGAGAACCGAGCACTATGGCCCGACGTCCAGTCCTTCATCGCATCGCCACGTTGACGTTTGCCGGCTGTCTGCTCGGTTTCTCCCTGGCCCCGGCCTCGGCGCAGAGCGCCGGCGCGGACGATGCGACGGCGAACACGCCGGGCACGACCGAGACCGAGGGCGTCAAGGGCGTCAAGGCCTACGAGGCCGGCGACTATGCGACGGCGCTGAAGGTGTTCCTGCCGCTGGCGCAGCAGGGCCAGGTCTCGGCCCAGGCCGCCGTCGGCCAGATGTATTTCGAGGGCAAGGGCGTCGCGCCCGATCCCGCGGAAGCGGCAAAGTGGCTGGAGCCGGCGGCGAAGGCGGGCAACGCCCGGGCGCAGTTCCTGCTCGGCAAGCTCTACCTCTCCGGCGAGGGCGTGCAGATCGATCCGGTGAAGGCGGCGGCGCTTTCGAAGGCCGCGGCCGATCAGGGCCTCGCCGAGGCGCAGGTCGACGTCTGCGCGCTCTATTACCAGGGCGTCGGCGTGCCGAAGGACATGACCCAGGCCTATCTCTACGCGACGCTGGCCGCGCGCCAGGGCAATGCCGACGGCAAGAACATCCTCGAGCTCCTGAACCAGGACATGAAGCCGGAAGAGATCGCCAAGGGCGACGCGCTGGTGCAGGCCTGGAAGCCGACCCTGCCCGACATCCAGTAGCTATTCGATCCAGGCGACGCGCAGCGTGTTCGTCATGCCGGGCGTGCCGAAGGGCACGCCGGCGGTGATCACCAGGCGGTCGCCGTGCTGGGCGATCTCCTGCTTGACCGCGATGCGCCGCGCCTTGTCGACCATCTCGGAGAAGTTCCGGATGTCGGCCGTCAGCACGCAATGCGTGCCCCAGGTGAGCGAGAGCCAGCGCGCGGTCTTCTCTTCCTCGGTCAGGACCAGGATCGGCACTTCCGGCCGCTCGCGCGCGACGCGCAGGGCGGTCGAGCCCGAGGTCGTGTAGGTCACGATCGCCGCCGCCGAGAGCGTGTGCGCGACCTGCGCCGCCGCGGCGCTGATCGCGTCGTTGCCGGTCGCCTCCGGATCGGAATGCTGCGCGTCGATGATGCGGCGGTAGGAGGGATCGCGCTCGGTGCGCTCGATGATGCGGTTCATCATCGTGACCGCCTCGATCGGATACTTGCCCGAGGCGGATTCGGCCGAGAGCATCACCGCGTCCGCGCCGTCGTAGATCGCCGTCGCGACGTCGGAGGCTTCGGCGCGGGTCGGCGCCGGCGAGCTCACCATGGATTCCAGCATCTGGGTCGCGACCACCACCGGCTTGCCCGCCTTGCGGCAGGCGACCACGATCCGCTTCTGCAGCCCCGGCACGTCCTCGGCCGGCAGCTCGACGCCGAGATCGCCGCGCGCCACCATGATCGCGTCGGAGAGCTCGATGATCTCGTCCAGGTGCTCGATCGCCGAGGGCTTCTCCAGCTTGGCGATGATGCGGGCGCGGCCGGCGATCAGCTTGCGCGCCTCGGCGATGTCCTCCGGCCGCTGCACGAAGGAGAGAGCGATCCAGTCGGCGCCGAGATCGAGGCCGAAGCGCAGGTCCTGCCGGTCCTTCTTGGTCAGCGGCGAAAGGTTCAGCACCGCGTCGGGGATGTTGACGCCCTTGCGGTCGGAGAGCTGGCCGCCGATCATCACGACCGTATCGATATGGTCCTTGCTGCACTTGGTGACGCGCAGGCGCAGCCTGCCGTCGTCCAGCAGCAGGTTCGAGCCCGACCGGACCGCCTCCAGCACCTCGGGATGCGGCAGTGCGCAGCGCGTCTCGTCGCCGGGTGCCGGATCGAGGTCGAGACGGAATTCCTGGCTCGGCTCCAGGTTGACGCAGCCCTGCTTGAACGTCCCGACCCGGATCTTCGGCCCCTGCAGGTCGACCAGTACGCCGATCGGCCGGCCGTAATCGTGCTCCAGCCTGCGCACGATGTCGTAGCGCGCCTGGTGGTCGTCATGCGTGCCGTGGGAGAGGTTGAAGCGGAAGATGTCTGCGCCGGCGCGGAACAGCGCCTCGATCCGGTGGCGATCGGTGCTGGCCGGGCCCAGGGTCGCCAGGATCTTTGCCTTGCGGTGACGTCTCATTTGTAAGCCTTCGATCGCGCCTCGCGCGTTCTAGTCGATCAGGATAGCACGGAAGTCGTTGACGTTGGTGCGGGTCGGCCCGGTGACGACCAGATCGTCGAGCGCCGAGAAGAATCCATAGCCGTCATTGTCGGCGAGCCGGGCCTTGGCGTCGACGCCCAATTTGAGGCCCCGCGCCAGGCTGTCCGGGGCGAGCAGGGCGCCGGCATTATCTTCAGTGCCGTCGATCCCGTCGGTGTCGCCGGCCAGCGCGTGGATGCCGGGCTCGCCGTCGAGCGCCACCGCAAGCGCGAGCAGGAATTCCGCATTGCGGCCGCCGCGGCCGTTGCCGCGCACCGTGACCGTGGTCTCGCCGCCGGAGATGATCGCGGCGGGCCGCGCCGCCGGCTGGCCGTGCCGCTTGATCTGCCGGGCGATGCCGGCATGCACCAAGGCCACGTCGCGCGCCTCGCCCTCGAGATCGCCGAGGATCACCGGATGATAGCCTGCATCGCGCGCCGCTTTCGCGGCCGCGTCGAGTGCGGCCTGCGGCGTGCCCAGCATCACGGTCCGGCACGACGCGAGCCGCGGGTCGCCGGGTTTCGGCGTCTCCGCGGCCGGCGACTGCAGATGCTGCAGCACGGCGTCGGGCACCTGCATCCGGTATTTCTTCAGAATCGCCGCGGCGTCGGCGGCGCTGGTGGGATCGGGGACGGTCGGCCCGGACCCGATCACCGAGGGATCGTCGCCCGGCACGTCCGATATCAGCAAGGTGACGACCCGCGCCGGATGCGCCGCGGCCGCGAGGCGCCCGCCCTTGATGGCGCTGAGATGCTTCCGCACGCAATTCATCTCGGCGATGTTGGCGCCGGATTTCAGCAGGCCCCGGTTCACCGCCTGCTTGTCGGCGAGCGTCAGCGTGCCGCCCGGCACCGCCATCAGCGCCGAGGCGCCGCCGGAAATCAGGCACAGCACCAGGTCGTCCGCGGTCAGGCCCCTGACCTGGTCCAGGATCCGCCGCGCCGCCTGCTGGCCCGAGGCGTCCGGCACCGGATGCGCCGCTTCCACGACCTCGATCGCGCGGGTCGGCAGGCCGTGGCCGTAACGCGTGATCACGAGGCCCTGGAGCGGGGCTTGCCAGTGGTCCTCGACCGCCTTGGCCATGGCCGCCGCGGCCTTGCCGGCGCCGACGACGATGGTGCGCCCCTGGGGCGGGGCGGGCAGGCGGGCGGGCACGATCTTCAGCGGATCGACCGCGCCGATCGCGGCTGCGAACATGCCACGCAGCAGGGCCTTCCGATCGCTTTCCACGAGAATCCCCTGGACGGTCCGGTGACAGAAACGGGCAGTTCTTCTAATCTGGCCCTTGACTCCGGTCAATCGCGGTAAGGCGGCTGAGAGACAGCATGGCGAGCGATACCGGCGGGATCCCGGACCTGCTCGCCGCCGGCGATCCGCCGCCATTCGAGATCATCAATCCGGAGGGCAAGGCGCGGCTGGTCCTGTTCAGCGACCATGCCGGCCGCGCCATCCCGCGGCGCCTCGGCCGGCTCGGCCTCGGCCAGGCCGAGCTCGATCAGCATATCGGCTGGGACATCGGCATCGGCGCCATGGCCCGGCGCATGGCCGCGGCGCTGGATGCGCCGGCCGTCATCGGCGGCTATTCGCGGCTGGTGATCGACTGCAACCGGCGGCTCGACGACCCGACTTCGATCGCCCAGGAGAGCGACCGCATCCCCGTGCCCGGCAATCGCGGCCTGGGCGCCGCCGACCGCCTGGCCCGCGCCCGGGCGATCTTCCATCCCTATCACCGCGCGATCGCCGGCATCGTCGCCGCGAAGCGCCACGCCGGTCCCGACTTCGCCGTCGTCTCGCTGCACAGCTTCACGCCGCGCATGAACGGCTTCGCGCGGCCCTGGCATGTCGGCGTGCTGTGGAACCGCGATCCGCGCCTGCCGGTGCCGCTGATGGCGCGGCTGCTGCAGGAGCCCGGTATCGTCGTCGGCGACAACGAGCCCTATAGCGGCCGCGACGAGCACGGCTATTCCATCCCGGCCCACGCCGAGGCCGAATTGCTCCCCCACGCCCTGTTCGAGGTGCGCCAGGACCTGATCGACAATGATGAAGGCGTCGCCCGATGGGCCGACCGACTGGTCGGGGCGCTGCGCGATGTCCTCGCCGACGAGAGGGTCTATCGGCCGCAAGCCTGACCGTTGGGTTGACCTTGCCGGCCCGGCCGCCGATCATGCCGCCAACCCCGAGATCGCGAGGACCCGACATGGACGACCAGACCAGGACCGAGCTCGAAGCCGCCGCGTTCCGCCGCCTGGTGCAGCACCTGCAGGAGCGCACCGACGTGCAGAACATCGACCTGATGAATCTCGCCGGCTTCTGCCGCAACTGCCTCTCGCGCTGGTACCGCGAGGCCGCCGAGGCGAAGGGCGTGGCGGTGCCCGATCCAGAGGCGCGCAAGGTCGTCTACGGCATGCCGTATGACGAATGGAAAGCCAAGTACCAGAAGGAAGCGACCGCCGACCAGAAGGCCGGCTTCGCCGCAAGCCACAAGCATTAGGACGCGGACGCCTCGCTAAGCCGCGAGCAGCGTCTTCAGGAAGCGGTCGACGTCGCCCCTCAGGCGCTGCGACAGGGTCAGCATCGCCTTGACCGCCGTCGAGACCTCCTCGGCGGAATGGCCGGTCTCCTCGGCCGAGGAGCGCACGCTCTCGATCACCACGGAGGTTTCCGAGGCGCCGCGCGAAACGCTCTGCGCGTTCTCGGCGATCTCGCGGGTCGCGGCGTTCTGCTGATCGACCGAGCTGTTGATCGTCGCCACCACCTCGCTGACCTCGCCGATCGTCGCGGCGATGGATTCGATGACGTCGACGGATTCCTGGGTGGCGGCCTGGATCGCGGCGATCTGCGCCGAGATGTCCTCGGTGGCCTTGGCGGTCTGGTTGGCCAGCGACTTGACCTCGTTGGCCACGACCGCGAAGCCCTTGCCGGCATCGCCGGCGCGCGCCGCCTCGATCGTCGCGTTCAGCGCCAGCAGGTTGGTCTGGCTGGCGATCTCGTTGATCAGGCGCACCACGTCGCCGATCCGCTGCGCCGCCTCGGTCAGCTCGCGCACCTTGGCCTTGCTGGTGCCGGCCTCCTGCACCGCCTTGGCCGTGATCTCGGAGGAGCGATGCACCTGGCGCTGGATCTCCGCCACCGAGGCCGAAAGCTCCTCGGCCGCCGCGGCGATCGATTGCGCGTTGCCGGTCGTGGCGGAGGATGACGTCGCGGCCGTGCCGATCCGCTCGGCATTCTCCCGCGCCGCCTTCGCCATGCCGCTGGCCAGGGCCGCGGCCCGGTCGGAATCCGCGGTGACCTGCTCGATCATCGCGCGCACCGCCTGCTCGAAGCTGCTGGCGACGTCGGCCAGCATGCGGTGCCGGTCCTCGCGCGCCGACGCCTCGCGCTGGCGAATCTGCTCGGCGAGGCTCTCGGCTTCCTTGTGCGCCGCCTGCGCCTGGCCCACGGCGGTCTCGGAATGGATCAGCGCCTGCGCCATGTGGTGCGATATCCAGATCAGCACGCCGGCCTCGACCAGCACGATGACCGCATGCAGCACGACGCGGAAGAAGTCGCCGCCGTTCGGGAACACCGCGGCCGGCAGGAGGAAGTTGAGGGCCAGGTGATGCACGGCGACGGTCGCCGTCGCGATCACGATGACCGGCCAGTCGCAGAACGCCGTCAGCATCGCCAGCGAGGCGAAGAAATACATGTGCATGTCGATCTGCCAGGGATGTCCTTCCATGGCGGCCACCAGCGTCGCCACGGTCAGCATCATCGCCGCACCCTGGAAGTAGCGGACCGCCGGCCCGCGCGCGGCAAAGGTCATGCCGCCGGTCGCCAAAGCGAGCACGGCGCCGATCGCGGTCAGGATGCCCGGTGAGCCCTGGCGCACCCATTCGATGCCCGCGATCAGCGGGAAGTGGGCGCAGATATAGATGCCGAGCAGGCGCGCGGTCTTGGCGCGCAGGAGTTCGACGGCGTTCATGAGGTCCTCGCGGGGGGCTTGAGGTCGGCGCATCCGGTGGCACGGTCGGCGCGGAACACCAGCACGGCGCCGGCGCGGTAGAGCCTGGCGGCGAAATCCGGATCGTCCGACGTCGCATAGACGACGCCGAGCCAGCCGCCGGCCGAGACCAGGCGGCCATCCGCGGCGGCGACCATGCGCATGGTGCGGGCGGCATCGCCGCCGGCGATGATGCCGACCGGCCGGCGGGCGTCGCTGGTGGGATGGAGCGCGGCGATGCCGAGTGCGCCGGTTCCGAACAGCACGAGGCCGGCCGTAGGGAGCAACTGGCGGAAAAGGCTCGATTTCTTCAACGGCATCCTCACGTCGAGCAGGGGAATTGTCCCGGGATGCCGTAAAGGAAGCGTTAAGCGGGTGGCGGAACCCCGGCGCCGGCGGGGACGCGTCGGCGCAAGACGATCACGGCGAGACCGGCGATGACGACGATCCCGCCGAAGATGAGGCTGGGCGGCAGCGGTTCGTGCAACTGCAGCGCGGCGACCGCCACGCCGAAGACCGGCATCAGCAGCAGGAAGGGCGTCAGCTCATCGACCCTGTGCCGCATCAGCAGCCAGTACCAGATGGCATAAGGCAGGGCGAAGCCGAAGAGGGAGATTCCGATCACCGCGAGCCAGCCGACGAGCGGCACCTGGGCGAGCTCCGGCAGCCGGTCGTGCTCCAGCAGCAGGGCCGCCACGATCATCTGCGGCGCGGCGTAGCGCGCCATCGCCGTATAGAGCGTCATGCCCTCGTCCTTGGCGATGACCGGCGTCATCGCCTGCACGATCGACCAGGAGGCGACGCCGATCAGCATGGCCAGGATGCCGTACCAGGCGTCGGTCGCTTCCGGCATGCCGACCACGATGGCGACGCCGGCAAGGCAGACGAGGGAACCGACCGTGTTCTTGAGGTTGGGCTTGTCGCGTCCCATGAACCAGGACGCGACCACCGCCACCGGAAGCTGGAGCTGCATCGCCAGCACCGCCGTCGAGGCGGGGAGATAGGTGAGGGCGAGGAACACCATGCTGGTCTGCAGCGCGCCGCCGAAGAAGCCCATCAGGATCAGGGTCAGCATCGGCGTCTTCGGCCGTGCCACGAAGGGCGTGAACAGCGCGGCGACCACCGTATAGACGATCGCCACCATGATCAGCGGCGGAAACCAGGAGAGCGCGGGCTTGCAGAGGGTGTAGATCGGTCCCCACAGGACCTGGATGAACACCGCGAGCGCGATGTCGCGGGCCGGCATGCTGACCTCGACTGTAGGCGCCCCGATGGACGCGCCTTTGAGTCTGCCCGGAATCCCACCGGTCCGCAACGACACCCGTTATTCACGTTTTCCACAGGGTCCATGCGATTGCCGCATGATGACACGGTCGCTAGATTGCCCGGCCACGCACCCCGAGTCGCGAGATCGCGGGCGGGGGACCACCAACGGAGCGAGCCATGGCCGATGCAGGCGGAATTGCCGCCGACCGATTGAAGTCGTTCATCGAGCGGATCGAGCGTCTCGAAGAAGAGAAGAGCGCGATCGCCGGCGACATCAAGGAGGTCTATTCCGAGGCGAAGTCGGCGGGCTTCGAGACCAAGATCATGCGCATGCTGGTGCGCCTGCGGAAGATGGACCAGCAGGAGCGCAACGAGCAGGAGCAGCTCCTGGACGTCTACAAGCAGGCCGTCGGCCTCTGATGGCGCATCCGGCACTGGCAGCCGGCCGCACCGCCGTGATCACCGGCGCGGCCAGCGGCATCGGACTGGCTGCGGCGAAGCGGCTTGCCGGGACGGGCATGCGCATCGTCCTTGCCGATCTCGAAGGCCCGGCGCTGGCATCCGCCGCTTCTGCCGTCGCCGCCCTGGCGAAGGGCGGGGCCAAGGACGTGCTGGCGGTCCCGACCGATGTCAGCCGCAAGGCGGACGTGCAGCGCCTGAGGGAGAAGGCCTACGCCGCCTTCGGCGAGGTCGCCTTTCTCATGAACAATGCCGGCGTCGAGGGCGGCGGCGGTCCCTGGGAGAATTATGCCGGCTGGGAGAAGCTGCTCTCCGTCAATCTGTGGGGCGTCATCAACGGCGTCCATGAGTTCGCCCCGGCGATGATCGCCCAGAAGACGCCCGCCGCCATCGTCAACACCGGCTCGAAGCAGGGCATCACCACGCCGCCGGGCGACACCGCCTATAACGTGACCAAGGCCGGCATCAAGGTGCTGACCGAAGGGCTGGCGCACTCGCTGCGCAACGAACCCGGCTGCAAGGTGACGGCGCACCTGATGATCCCGGGCTTCGTCTTCACCGGCATGACGGCCCGCGGCCGCACCGAGAAGCCGGCCGATGCCTGGACGCCGGAGCAAGCGGTGGATTTCATGCTCGCGTCCATGGAGCGCGGCGACTTCTACATCCT
>DASZSL010000083.1:0-11537 GCA_035548715.1 Dongiaceae bacterium | reverse complement strand
TGCCCAGGATCGTCGACTGGTACATGGACGGCAAGATCAACATCGACGACCTGATCACCCACACCATGCCCCTGCAGGACATCAACAAGGGCTTCGAGCTGATGAAGAAGGGCGAGTCGATCCGCAGCGTCGTGATCTACTAGTCGCGGCGCGCGGCGCATGACCGCCCGCCGCAAGACGACATGAAACGAAACATAGGGAGGAAGAACAGATGGCTGTGTCAATTCATCCGGCGGTGGACAACGGGATCAAGCCGGCGGCGGCGGGCTTTGCCGGCGGAACGCTGGTCTGCAAGTGCAGCGCGGACCCCGTCGAGGTCACCATCCAGTCCCAGTCCGCGCATAACCACGTCTGCGGCTGCACCAAGTGCTGGAAGCCGGCGGGCGCGACGTTCTCGCAGGTCGCCGTGGTGCCGCGCGACAAGGTCTCGGTCACCAAGAACGCGCAGAAGCTGAAGGTGGTCGATTCCGGCGCCACCATCCAGCGCTACGCCTGCACCGGCTGCGGCGTCCACATGTACGGCCGCATCGAGAACCAGAAGCATCCGTTCTACGGTCTCGACTTCGTGCACACCGAGCTGTCGAAGCAGAGCGGCTGGTCGCCGCCGGAATTCGCGGCCTTCGTCTCGTCGATCATCGAGAGCGGCTACGACCCCAAGGGCATGGATGCCGTGCGCGCCCGCCTGAAGGAGCTGAAGCTCGAGCCCTATGACTGCCTCTCGCCGGCGCTGATGGATTTCATCGCCACGCATATCGCCAAGGCCTCGGGCGCGCTCAAGGCCTGATCGCCCAAGGTCGACCGGCGCCCGGCAACGGCGCGGACCTTCTTGCCAGCCGCTGCGGCGTCGGCCCGCAGCGGCTGGATCCTTTTCCGGCGCTCGACCTCGCGGCCTTCGATCAGTAAGGCGGCTTGCGGCGGGCGCGCTGCGCCTTGGCCGCCTCGGTCCACCAGGCGAGGTCGTCGGCGAAGCGCGGGAAGGCGTGCTGCAGATGCTGGCCGCCTGCGCCGATCGGCTTGCCGGCCTCGTCGAGCGTCTCGGCGATCGGGCCGACCATCACGGTGCTGGAGATCACCGCCATGCCCATCTCCGACAGGATGCCGTGCCAGATGAGATTCGAGCGCGCGGCCGCGATCCGCTGCGCCGAATAGCTGACGATCGCCGCCGGCCGCCAGAACCATTCCTCCAGGAAATGATCGGTGAGGTTCTTGAGGCCGGGCTGCGGTCCCCAATTGTATTCGCCGGCGACGAAGACGAAGGCATCCGCCGCCCGGATCTTGCCGGCGAGGTCCTGCAGCGGCTTGGGCGCCGTGCCGGGCGCATATTCCTTGTACATGCGGTCGAGCATCGGCAGGCCGACCGCCTGGGCGTCGACCAGCTCGACCTCGTCGCCGCGCGCCCGAAGCTGCTCGACCGTGTAGTTGGCCAGCCGGATGCCCATCCGGTCGCGGCGGTAGGAGCCGTAGAAGACCAGGATGCGATCGGACATCGGATCCCCCTGAAGTGAGAAGCCGGGCGCTGGGCCCGGCTTCGATCGTATCAGGTGTCCAGGAAGCTTCGCAGCTTCCGGCTTCGGCTCGGATGCTTCAGCTTGCGGAGCGCCTTGGCCTCGATCTGCCGGATGCGCTCGCGGGTCACCGAGAACTGCTGGCCGACTTCCTCCAGCGTGTGGTCGGTGTTCATGCCGATGCCGAAGCGCATGCGGAGCACGCGCTCCTCGCGGGCGGTGAGGCTGGCGAGCACGCGCGTGGTGGTCTCGCGCAGGTTGGCCTGGATCGCGGCGTCGAGCGGCAGCACCGCGTTCTTGTCCTCGATGAAGTCGCCGAGATGGGAATCCTCCTCGTCGCCGATCGGCGTCTCGAGGCTGATCGGCTCCTTGGCGATCTTCAGGACCTTCCTGACCTTCTCCAGCGGCATCAGCAGCTTCTCGGCCAGCTCTTCCGGGGTCGGCTCGCGGCCGATCTCGTGCAGCATCTGGCGCGAGGTGCGGACCAGCTTGTTGATGGTCTCGATCATGTGCACCGGGATGCGGATGGTGCGCGCCTGGTCGGCGATCGAGCGGGTGATCGCCTGCCGGATCCACCAGGTGGCGTAGGTCGAGAACTTGTAGCCGCGCCGGTACTCGAACTTATCGACCGCCTTCATCAGGCCGATATTGCCTTCCTGGATCAGGTCCAGGAACTGCAGGCCGCGGTTGGTGTACTTCTTGGCGATCGAGATCACCAGGCGCAGGTTCGCCTCCACCATCTCCTTCTTCGCCCGCGCCGCCTCGCGCTCGCCCTTCTGGACGACGTTGACGATGCGGCGGAAGTCGCCGATCGGCAGGTTCACCTGCTCGGCGATCTCGGCGATCTGGCCGCGGATGTTCTTGGCCTCGTCCTTGTGGTCGGCAGCGAGGTTCTTCCAGCCCTTCGCGGTCAGGCGGCCGACCTTCTGCAGCCACTTGG
Source organism: Dongiaceae bacterium (assembly GCA_035548715.1). Taxonomy (GTDB): domain Bacteria; phylum Pseudomonadota; class Alphaproteobacteria; order Dongiales; family Dongiaceae; genus Dongia. The sequence goes on along the minus strand of DASZSL010000083.1, from coordinate 9,092 downwards.
GATCGAGCTCGGCGCCGTAGTAGCGCTGCAGGAACTCCTCGCGCTTGACGCCGGCCTTCTGCACCAGGCGCAGGAGCTGGCCTTCCATGCCGATCAGGCGCCGGTTGAGGTCGTACATCTCCTCGACCAGGAACTCGATGCGGAAGTTGTTGAGCTTGACCGAGCGCATCAGCTCGACCATCTCGGCCTTCTGCTTCTCGTAGCTCTTCTCGCTGCGGGGATTGAGCTCCTCGCCGCCGCGGATCGTCTCCAGGCGCTTGAGCTGCACCTTCTCCAGCTTCTTGTGCAGCGACGCGATCTTGTCGAAGGTCTCCATCACCTGGGGCAGCAGCGTCTGCTCCATGGCCGCCAGCGACAGATTGGCCTCCTCGCCCTCGGCCTCGCCGCCTTCACCCTGGCTCTGGCCCTCGCCTTCGCCCTCGGCCTCCTCGGATTCCTCCTCCTCGAATTCCTCCTCGGCGGCGGCACCCTCCAGCGAGGCGCCTTCCGGCAGGTTGCCGCCCATCGTGGCGTCGAGATCGATGATGTCGCGCAGCAGGAGCTGCCCGGCCTTCAGCTTCTCGCGCCATTCGACGATCGACTTGTGGGTGAGCGGGCTCTCCCCGATGCCGCCGATCATCATGTCGCGGCCGGCCTCGATGCGCTTGGCGATCGCGATCTCGCCCTCGCGCGACAGCAGCTCGACCGAGCCCATCTCGCGCAGGTACATGCGCACCGGATCGTCGGTGCGGCCGACATCGGCGTCGTCCAGATTGCCGACGGCGCGGGACTCTTCCTGGTCGCTCTCGGCGGCGGGGGCCTCCTCGGCCTCCTCGGGCTCCTCGTTCTCGACGACGTTGATGCCCATGTCATTCATCATGGCATGGATGTCTTCGATCTGGTCGGAGGTGAGCTGCTCGGGCGGCAGGGTCGCGTTCAGCTCGTCGACCGTGACGTAGCCGCGCTCCTTGCCCTTGGCCAGCATCTTCTTGAAGGCGGCGTTCATGCCGTCCATCAAGGGGCCGTCCTGCGCCTCATCCTTGGATTTCGCGGGCTCGGGTTTCGCCTGCGGTTTCACTGCCATCGACATCACCTGTTGCGATCCATCCCGATCGCGTTTTGAGGACGCGCCGCGCGCGCCACGAGTTTGATCCGTCCGCCCTACCCGACCTTGCTCGGATGGGCCCCGCCGGAGACAAGCCTTCCCGGCGGGTCGCGATCCAGGTCGTTGCGGCGGCTTTCGCCCTCCAGCACCTCGATCTGCCGCGACCGCATGCGCTCCCAATCCTCGTCGGTCATCGATTCGCGCAAGCGGAGGGCGGCTTCGTCGATCTCTCCACGCACCTCGTTGCGCTCCCGCAGCACGCCCATCACGTGCAAAAGCCCCTCTTCAGCCTGGTCGAGCCCGGCCGACGGAAGGGTCCATTTGCTGCTGCCGGTCCGCGCCATGAGGCCATCGAGGGCGGCGGAAAAGCCTAGGCTCCTCAAATGGTTCTGCAACTCCTCGGAGTCAAGGCGCGGCGACCGGGCGGCGTGGTCTATAATGGCGCACTTGAGCTTGTCAAGCTGACCGGCCGGAAACGCCTGTGCCACAAGGGTTTCGGAGTGCCGGTGCAGCAATTCCGCATGGTTAATCACGGTCGCCAGGATGGTCTCATACGGGAGCATGCGGACCTGTCCCAGGCCCCGTTTCGCGGCCTGGCCGCCGACCGGCTGGATCCGGGGCTGGAAACCGGGCCGGCCGGGGGTGAATCCGCCCTGGCTCCCCGGTCTCGGGGCGGGGGCGAACAGCGCCTGGAGCCGGGAATCGATCTCCTGGCGATAGGCCTGGCGGACGCCCGGCTCCTGGATCCGGTCGGCCATGGCGAACAGGTCCTTCCGGAACCCCGACCGGCGCTCCGGCGTGTCGAGCGGCCGGGCCGCCAGGACCTGGTCCCAGGCCACCTGAACCAGGGGCTCGGCCCGGTCGAACACCGCGCGGACCGCCGCGGCGCCGCCGGAGCGCGCGAGGTCGTCGGGATCCTGCCCGGCCGGCATCCAGGCGAAGCGCAAGGAGAGTCCGGGTTTCAAGATCGGCAGGCCGCGCTCGACCGCGCGGGCCGCCGCCTTCTGCCCGGCGGCGTCGCCGTCGAAGCAGAGGATCGGTTCCGGCGCCATCTTCCAGAGCAGCTCGATCTGCGCCTCGGTCAATGCGGTGCCGAGCGGCGCCACCGCCTGGGGGAAACCCGCTTCGGCCAGGGCGATCACGTCCATGTAGCCCTCGACCACGACGATCTCGTTCTTGTCGCGGGCGGCCTTCTGCGCCTGGTTGAGGTTGTAGAGCTGGCGGCCCTTGGAGAAGAGCGGGGTCTCCGGCGAGTTCAGGTACTTCGGCTTGTCGTCGCCGAGCGTGCGTCCGCCGAAGGCGATGATCCGGCCCTTGGCGTCGGCGATCGGGAACATCACCCGCCCGCGGAAGCGGTCGTAGCTGGGCCCGCCATCCTCCGGCTTGATCAGCATGCCCGATTCGATGCCGAGCGCCTCGGGGATGTTCAGCTTGGCGAGATGCGACTTGAGCGCGGTCCTGCTCTCCGGCGAGAAGCCGAGACGGAACCGCCGGATGGTCTCGGCCGCCAAGCCGCGCCGCTTGAGATAGTCGGCGCCCGGACTGCCCGGAAGCTGCTTCTCGAAGAAGGCGCAGGCCGCCTCCATGACCGTGCCGAGATTGGCCTGCCGCTCGGCGCGCTCGCGCTCTTGCGGCGTATCCTTGGGCACTTCGAGCCCGGCATCGCCGGCCAGGCGCTCGACCGCGTCGCGGAACTCCAGCCCCTCGGTCTGCATGACGAAGGTGATGGCATCGCCATGGGCGCCGCAACCGAAGCAGTGGTAGTGCGGCTCGTCATCGTCATAGACGTGGAAGGACGGGCTCTTCTCGTTGTGGAAGGGGCAGAGCCCGGTCGCCTGGTTGCCGCGGCGCGTGAGGCGCACCTTCTTGCCGACCAGGTCGAAGATCGACAGGCGCCGCCGCAGCTCGTCCAGGAAAGCCGGCGAAAAGGCCAATCACCACTCCAAGAGATGAGGTCGGCCGCCGACAACGCGGCGCTGCCATCCATCTGTAAAGGCTAGACCAGTTTCGGTTCGCACGAAATCGCGAAGCAGGCGGAGACGGCCGAAGTTATTCGACTTATCCCCGTTATCCACCGAGCTTGGCTTTGACCGCCGGCCCGACTTTTCCGAAGTCCATGCGGCCGGCATAGCCCTCTTTCAGCTTGGCCATCACCTTGCCCATGTCTTTCACGCTGGCGGCGCCGGTTTCGGCGATCGCCTGGGCGATGGCCTCGGCCTGCTCGGCCTCGGAGAGCTTCTTCGGCAGGTAGCGCTCGATGATGTCGATCTCGCCCTGCTCCTTGTCGACCAGCTCCTGGCGGCCGCCTTGGCGGTAGAGCGCGATCGATTCCTGGCGCTGGCGGACCATCTTCTGCAGCATGTCGATGATCTCGGCCTCGTCCACCTGGGTGACGCCCTTCGGCCGCGCGGCGATGTCGCGGTCCTTGAGGGTGGAGTTGATCATCCGCAGGGTCGAGACCGCAGCCTGGTCGCGGGACTTCATCGCGGTCTTCAGGTCCTCGTTGAATCGCTCGCGCAACATGGCCGGCTCGAATCCTGGAATGCGGGAAAGATCGGACCCTATCGGATTCGGCGGTTCCTGACAATGCGGCGAAAACGCATACAAGGCATTGATTTCCATCGGCATTCCGGGCGCCGCGCGGCTTGACCGGCCGGGTCTTTGCCCCTAGAACCCGGCAGCCCCGCACGGTATGAAAGGCCGCCATGGCCCAGACCCATCCCAGCCCCGATCCCACGGGGGACGACGATCCGAAGCCGACCGCCCTCCTGGTCCTGGCCGACGGGACCGTCATCCGGGGCCGCGGCCTCGGCGCCGAGGGCAAGGCGGTGGGCGAGGTCTGCTTCAACACCTCGATGACCGGCTATCAGGAGATCATGACCGATCCCTCCTATGCCGGTCAGATCATCACCTTCACCTTCCCGCATATCGGCAATACCGGCGCCAATCCGGAGGACATCGAGACCACGACTCCGGCCGCGCGCGGCGCCGTGCTGGCGACCGACATCACCGAGCCCGCGAACTGGCGCGCGGCGCAGCATTTCGATGCCTGGCTGCGCTCCTACCGGCTGCCGGCGATCGCCGGCGTCGATACCCGCGCGCTGACCCGCCGGATCCGCGACGGCGGCGCGCCCAACGGCGTGATCGCCCACAGCAAGAGCGGCACGTTCGACATCCCGGCGCTGATCGCCGAGGCGAAGGCCTGGCCCGGCCTCGACGGCATGGACCTCGCCAAGGACGTGACCTGCCGGCAGACCTATCACTGGGACGAGACCACCTGGAAGCTCGGCGAGGGCTACGGCAAGCAGACATCGCCGAAGCTCAAGGTGGTCGCGATCGATTACGGCGCCAAGCGCAACATCCTGCGCTGCCTCGCCACCGCCGGCTTCGACGTGACGGTGGTGCCGGCGACCGCCAGCGCCGAGGACGTGCTGGCGCACAAGCCCGACGGCGTCTTCCTCTCCAACGGCCCGGGCGATCCGGCGGCGACCGGCGAATACGCCGTGCCGGTGATCAAGGAGCTGATGGATAAGGAGCTGCCGATCTTCGGCATCTGCCTCGGCCACCAGATGCTGGCTTTGGCTTTGGGCGGCAGGACGCGGAAGATGGCGCGCGGCCATCGCGGCGCCAACCATCCGGTGAAGGACCTCGCCACCGGCAAGGTCGAGATCACCAGCCAGAATCACGGCTTCGAGGTGATCGCCGAGAGCCTGCCCAAGAACGTGAAGGTGAGCCACGTCTCGCTGTTCGACGGCACCAACGAGGGCATCGAGGTCTCCGGCAAGCCGATCTTCTCGGTGCAGTACCACCCGGAGGCTTCGCCCGGCCCGCAGGACAGCCACTACCTGTTCCAGCGCTTCGTCGAGAAGATCGAAGCCAAGCGGAAGTGAAAGAGTCCCCTCCCCCGTCATGGGGGAGGGGACTCTTTTTGCCGTCCCTGTCGGACGGTTCCGTCACCCCGGTTCCGGCGACATCACAACCCCGCCCGCTCCTTGCGCCCCGGCAGCTGGTCCAGGATCTTCTGCCGCTCCTCCGGGGTCGAGATGATCCAGTCGCGGATCTCGTCGATCGTGCGCAGGCAGCCGACGCAATAGCCGGTCAGGGGGTCCATCTGGCAGACGCTGACGCAGGGCGAGGGCGGCCCGCTCGCCAGCAGCCGGCGGCGCTCCGCGCGCCGGCGCTGCCGCTCGGCCTGGCGCTCCGCCTCGAAGTCGCGCCGATGCTGCTCGGGGAGATCGTCCGGGCTCATCTCGGATGCACGTCGTTTTGATACCGCTTCATGCCCGAGGCTCATATCATAGGGCCCGGGGACAGGTCCAACCGCCGGAGACTCGCGTGCGGGGCGATATCAACCACATGATCGGCAGGGTCCGGCTGGCCAGCGGCCTCGTCCTCTTCTTCTACGTCCTCACCCACAGCCTCAACCATGCGCTGGGATTGATCTCGCTCGACGCCATGGAATGGGGGCGCCGGCCGTTCCTCGCCTTCTGGCGGTTCGAGCCCGTGGAGGCGGTGTTCTATCTCTCGGCGGTCGCGCATTTCCTGCTCGGCGCCCGGGCGCTCTACAACCGGCACAGCCTGCACATGCCGTTCTGGGAGGGCGCGCAGCTCGTGCTCGGCATCGCGATCCCGCCGCTGCTGGTGCTGCATTTCCTCGGCACCGTGGTCGCGCACCGCGTCTTCGGCATCGACGACGCCTATGACGAAACCGTGCTGGCGATGGTCACCAATCCGGGCTTCACCGCGACCCAGGTCGCCGCGGTGCTGGTCACCTGGATCCACGGCTGCATCGGCATCACCTACTGGCTGCGGTTGAAGCCCTGGTTCCCCCGCGCGCGCACCCTGTTATTCGCGCTGGCGCTGCTGATCCCGACCCTGGCGCTGCTGGGTTTCGCCGAGGCGGGGCGCGAGGTGCTGCGCCTGGTGCACGAGCCCGGCTGGTTCCGCGCGCTGGTCGAGCGGCGCCACCTGCCGGGGGCGGATGCGGTCGCCCGGCTCTACGCCTGGCGCGATAACGGGCTGATCGGCTACGGAATCATCCTGGTCGGGATCGTGGCGGCGCGCTACCTGCGCCTCTTCGGCGTGCGCCGCCGCGCGATCCGCGTGGTCTATCCCGATGGCAGCGCGGTCAACATCCAGCCCGGCACGACGATCCTGGAGGCGAGCCGCATCGGCGGCATCCCGCATGCCGCGGTCTGCGGCGGGCGCGGGCGCTGCTCGACCTGCCGGGTGCGCATTCTCGCGGGCGATGCGACGCTGCCGCCGCCGAGCCTGGACGAGCTGAAGGTGCTGGCCCGCGTCGGCGCGGCGCCCGGAACCCGGCTCGCCTGCCAGGCGCGGCCGGCGGGCTACATCAAGGTGGCGCCGCTGCTGCCGGCCAGCGCCGGCCCGCGCCAGGCCCTGGCGCAGGGCGATTTCCATTCCGGCAAGGAGCAGGAGATCGCCGTGCTGTTCGCCGACTTGCGCGACTTCACCCGCTTCTCCGAGCGGCAGCTCCCCTATGACGTGGTCTTTCTCCTCAACCGCTATTTCCGCGCCATGGGCGAGGCGGTGATCGCGGCGGGCGGCCATCTCGACAAGTTCATCGGCGACGGCGTCATGGCGTTGTTCGGCGTCGAGGGCCGGCCGGAGATCGCGGCGGCGCAGGCGGTCGACGCCGCGCGGCGCATGGCGCAGAACCTGGCCGAGCTCAACGTGGGCTTCGCCGACGAGCTGAAATCGCCGCTGAAGATGGGCATCGGCATCCATTTCGGCCCGGCGATCGTCGGCGAGATGGGCTTCGGCGAGGCGCAGTCCCTCACCGCCATCGGCGACACGGTCAACATCGCCAGCCGGCTCGAGACCGCCTCGAAGGAGCTCGGCTGCCAGCTCGTCGTCTCCGACGTCGTCGCGAAGTCCGCCGAGATCGGCACCGGCGTCGGCGAGAAGCACGAGATCGACATCCGCGGCCGCAGCATGAGATTGAACGTGCTGGCGATCAAGGATGCCGGCCGATTGATGCAGTAGTGCCTGCTCGGAAAGGGTGGAGCAGCGGACAGATCAACCCCACCATGCCGCCCCTGCATGGACTGGAGACAAGGTGAACAGGTGTTCGGGGACATGGTGAACAGTCTTGGAAGAGCGACCCTCTGAAGTCAGCCAAGACAAACTCCGATCGGAGTGTGCTCGAGATCACGGACATGAGTGTGTGTCCGGCGTGTATGGTCTTGTCGCTGCCGTTCCCGCGCCATAGTCTTGCCCCGATCGGACGACATGGTCGGGGTATTCGGACCCTGGCAAGCGGAGGCAAGACGATGGGGAACTGGAAACGCACGCGCATGAGCACCGGCGTTGCGCTTTGCGCGCTGGGCGTGAGCCTCGGCACCGCTCTCGCGCAGGCCGACGAGATCTCGGTCGGCACCGACAAGCAGACCTCGATCGCGGTCACCATCTACAACCAGGACCTCGCGCTGATCCGCGATTCGCGCACCATCGACCTGCAGGCCGGCGAGAACGACATCGCCTTCATCGACGTCTCGGCCGGCATCCGGCCGGAGACGGCGCTGCTGACCGCGGCCAATGGCGGCTTGACCGTCACCGAGCAGAATTTCGACTTCGACCTGCTGACGCCGCAGAAGCTGCTGGAGAAATCGGTCGGCGGCACGATCCGCGTCTTCCGCACCAACCCGACCACCGGCGCCGACACGTCGGAAGAGGCGAAGGTGCTGTCGGTCGCCGACGGCATGGCGGTGCTGCAGATCGGCGACCGCATCGAGACCGCGATCCCCGGCCGCCTGGTCTATAGCGCCGTGCCGCCGAACCTCCGCGCGCGTCCGACCCTGGTCACCAAGACGATCAGCGAGAAGGCGGGCTCGACGCCGGTCGCCCTCTCCTATCTCACCCGCGGCCTCTCCTGGCAGGCGGACTACGTCGCCTCGCTCTCGGCCGATGAAAAGACCATCGACCTCAACGGCTGGGTGACCCTCACCAACCAGAGCGGCGTCACCTACAAGGATGCCAGGCTGCAGCTCGTCGCCGGCGAGGTGAACCAGGTGCAGCCGGCGCTGCAGCGCGAGATGGCCGCGCCGCAGATGGCGACCGCCATGCCCGCGGCGCCGAAGATGGTCGAGGAGCAGGCCTTCGAATATCACCTCTACCGCCTCGACACGCCGACCACGCTGCAGCAGAACCAGACCAAGCAGGTGGCGCTGCTCGCCGCGGCGAAGGTGCCGGTCAGCAAGCAGTACCTGATCACCGATGCCGCGAACGTCTGGGGCCGCTACTCGACCACCTTCGGCGAGGGCGACCGGGTCAACGCCACGGTGAAGCTGAAATTCGTCAACAACGAGAGCTCGAAGCTCGGCATGCCGCTGCCCAAGGGCGTGGTGCGCGTCTACAAGGCCGACAGCCAGGGCGAGGCGGTGTTCGTCGGCGAGGACCAGATCGACCACACGCCGAAGAACGAGGACGTCGACCTCACCCTCGGCCAGGCCTTCGACATCACCGCGCGCGCCAAGCAGACCGATTTCGAGCAGGTCAGCGACCGCGTCTACGAGAACGAGTACGAGGTCGAGATCAAGAACGCCAAGCCGGACAAGGTGACGGTGGATGTGCGCGAGGCGATCCCGGGCGACTGGAAGATCGTCAAGGAGAGCCAGGAGCACAAGAAGCTCGACTCCCAGACCGCCGGCTGGCTGGTGGACGTGCCCGCCAACGGCAGCGCCAAGCTCACCTATCGCGTGCGGATGTCGTTCTAGAGCAGGACGACATGAGGTCGAATGTCTTTGGCACATCGGCGGCTGCACCCTCGGTCGTCATCCCGCGACTTGGTCGCGGGATCCACGCCTTTGTTTCGCCTGACACAGAATCCTTTACGTCACCCGGAACCGGGTAACGTCAATTGTTATGTGTCAGGAGGAAGGGTGCGCTGACGCCCTGAGACTTGTTTTCGTGGGAGAAGACGGCGAACAGGATGCGGTCCATGGAGGTTTTGTCCTGGAAAGTGCCCATTGGTCTGGTGCGTCGTCGG
>DASZSL010000082.1:0-24353 GCA_035548715.1 Dongiaceae bacterium | reverse complement strand
TGCCCAGGATCGTCGACTGGTACATGGACGGCAAGATCAACATCGACGACCTGATCACCCACACCATGCCCCTGCAGGACATCAACAAGGGCTTCGAGCTGATGAAGAAGGGCGAGTCGATCCGCAGCGTCGTGATCTACTGACGGCGCTCTCGCGTTCTCCTTTCTCGTCATGCCAAGGCTCGGCCTTGGCATCCACGAGTTTGCCGGCGATAAAGAGACTCGTGGACGCCCGGGCCAAGTCCGGGCATGACGACCGGGTTTAAATTCTCGAGGTTCATCATGGCCGGCGACATCGAAACCCTCTCCGAACATCGCTGCTTCGGCGGACGGCAGATCTATCTCAAGCACCCCTCGAAGGAGATCGGGCTGCCGATGCGCTTCTCGGTCTTCCTGCCCCCGCAGGCCGAGCAGGGAAAGGTGCCCGTCCTCACCTATCTCGCGGGCCTCACCTGCACCGAGGAGACCTTCATGATCAAGGCGGGCGCGCAGCGCCTCGCCGCCGAGCTCGGCATCATGCTGGTCGCCCCCGACACCAGCCCGCGCGGCACCGATTTCCCCGGCCAGGCCGACAATTGGGATTTCGGCGTCGGCGCCGGCTTCTATGTCGATGCGACGGTCGAGCCCTGGGCGAAGAACTGGCGCATGGACTCCTACGTGAACCGCGAGCTGCCCGAGGTCGTCGCCCGCGCGTTCCCGGCCGATCTCGACCGCGCCGGCATCTTCGGCCATTCCATGGGCGGTCACGGCGCGCTGGTGTCGGCTTTCCGCAACCCGCGGCGCTACAAGTCGGTCTCCGCCTTCGCGCCGATCGCGGCGCCCAGCCAATGCCCCTGGGGCGACAAGGCCTTCACCGGCTATCTCGGTGCCGACAAGGCGAAATGGGCCGAGTATGACGCGACCGCGCTGGTGGCGCGCGGCGCGCTTCCCGCCGAGATCCTGATCGACCAGGGCATGGCCGACCAGTTCCTGGCGCAGCAGCTTCACCCCGATGTGTTCGAGGCCGCGGCCCGAAAGGCCGGGCAGAAATTGACGCTCCGGCGGCAACCGGGCTATGACCACGGCTACTATTTCATCCAGACCTTCGTTGCCGACCATCTCCATCATCACGCGCGGATCCTGCGCGCCTAATCCGGAGTTCGAAAATGGGACAGCAGATTCAGCTGAAAGCCAGCGACGGTTTCAGCCTCGCAGGCTATCGCGCCGATGCGGCAAAGGAATCCAATGGCGGCAAGCCCAAGGGCGGCCTGGTCGTCATCCAGGAGATCTTCGGTGTCAACCACCACATCCGGAACGTCTGCGATCGCTTCGCGGCGCAGGGCTACACCTCGCTCGCGCCGGCGATCTTCGACCGCGCCCGGCGCGGCGTCGACATCGGCTACGACAAGGCGGCGGTGGACGAGGGCGTGAAGCTCCGCGCCGCGATCAAGCTCGAGGACACGCTGAAGGACGTGCAGGCGGCGATCGACGCGCTGCAGCCGGTCGGCAAGGTCGGCATCATCGGCTATTGCTGGGGCGGGTCGCTGGCCTTCCTGGCGGCGGCGCGGCTGTCGGGCCTCGCCTGCGCGGTTGGCTATTACGGCGGCATGATCGCCGCCCATGCCGGCGAGAAGCCCAGGGTGCCGACCATCCTGCATTTCGGCGAGCAGGATCACGGCATCCCGATGGCCGACGTGGAGAAGGTCAAGGCCGCCCGGCCCGATGTGAAGGTCTATACCTACGCGGCCGGCCATGGGTTTTCCTGCGACGAGCGGGGCGCCTTCGACCAGGCCGCCCATGAGAAGGCGCTCGGCGTCAGTCTGGCGTTCCTGAAGCAAAACCTGGAGAATTGACCCCGGCCCGCGACCCCGCGGGCAGGAGGGTGCTTCCAGCCTTGTCGCGCAACGTGCTGATGCCGGGCGATCCGGCGCCCTGGTTCCGGGCTCCCAGCAACGTCAACCCGGACTTCGACTTCGCCTCGGTGGCGGGGCGCACCATCGTGCTCGGCTTCGTCGGCCCGCAGGGCATGGCGGCCGGCCAGGCCCTGCACGACGCCTTCCGGGCCGAAGCCGGGCTGTTCGCCGATCCCGACCGTTATTTCTTCGCCGTGGCGATCGGGCGCCGCGACGGCGACCCGCGCCAGGCCCTCGCCGAGCGCCGGCCGGGCATGGACACGTTCTGGGACGACGGGCGGATCAGCCGGCTCTATGGCGCCCTGCCGCAGGACGCGGCGAGCGCCGACTTCGCGCCCGTCACCTACGTGCTCGGCCTGGATCTCCGGGTCATCGCCGTCGCGCGCCATCCCGATCCCGCGGAACAGGCGCGCGCCATCCTCGACATGCTCCGGCGGGTGCCGCCGCTGGGCGCGCCGCGCCCCGGCATGGTGCAGGCCCCGGTCCTGGTCCTGCCGGACATCCTCGAGCCCGCGCTCTGCCGGCGCCTGATCGAGGGCTACGAGGCGGACGGCGGCACGGAATCCGGCTTCATGCGCGAGCGCGACGGCAAGACGGTCCTGGTGCTCGACCACAATCACAAGCGCCGTTCCGACTGGACGATCGAGGACGAGCCGCTGCGCGACGCGCTGCGCCAGCGCGTGCTCCGCCGCATCGTCCCGGAGATCCAGCGCGCCTTCCAGTTCGGCGTGACGCGGATGGAGCGCTATATCGTCGCCTGCTACGACGCGGCGGTCGGCGGCTATTTCCAGCCCCACCGCGACAACACGACCAAGGGCACCGCGCATCGCCGCTTCGCCGTCACCATCAATCTCAATGCCGAGGAGTACGAGGGCGGCGCGCTGATGTTCCCGGAATACGGCCGCACCGTCTACCGGCCGCCGACCGGCGGCGCGGTGGTGTTCTCCTGCGGCCTGCTGCACCAGGCGCTGCCGGTCACCCGCGGCAAGCGGTACGCCTTCCTGCCCTTCCTCTACGACGAGGCGGCGGCGAAGATCCGCGAGACCAACAACGCCTTCCTCGGCGAGAACGTCACCGCCTACCGCGCCGGGCCCGGGGGGAAGAAGAGGTCATGAACGCACCGCCCGCGGTTCCGCCGGCGCGCCCGGCCTGCAACGGCGCCTATTTCGTCGCCCGCACCGCCTGTCCGGTCTGCCTGTCGCGGAACGCGCGGACGCTCTATGCCGGATCCTATACCGAGGATCCGGTGAAGAGCTTCGTGCTCAGCCACTACAAGGGGCAGGGCACGGTCAACCTCGACTATCTCGCCGGCACCGACTTCATCGTCGATGAATGCGGCGATTGCGGCACGGTCTATCAGCGCCATGTGCCGAACGACCTGCTGCTGGACAAGATCTACAACGAGTTCATCTCCCAGGACACGCTCTATCCCCGCGCCATGCGGAACCTGACCCTGCCGCGCTTCGAGTTCCGGGCGGGCGAGCTGATCGAGCTCTTCTCCCTGCTGCCGAAGCGGCCGGGCGAGGTGAGGTTCCTGGATTACGGCTTCGGCTACGGCTCCTGGTCGCGGATCGCGGTGGCCATGGGGGCCGAGGTCTGCGCCACCGAGATCTCGGCCGAGAAGATCGCCTATGGCAGCGCGATCGGCGTGAAGATGGTCGACGAGGCGGCGCTCGCCGGGATGCAGTTCGACATCGTGCATACCGAGCAGGTCTTCGAGCATCTGCTCGACCCGCATGGCGACTTCCTGAAGCTCGGCAGGCTGGTGGCGCCCGGCGGCATCATGAAGGTCTCGGTGCCGCCGGCCGGCAATATCCGCGGCCTGCTGGCCGCACGCGGCATGAGCGCGGTCTCGCCGCTGGTGAGCGACTGGCAGAGCCCGGCCGAGCGCCGCGCGGCCGAGGCCAATGCCGGCTATATGTGCATCGTGCCCCTGGAGCATGTGAACGTGCTGACGGAGAAGGGCGTGCGGCTGCTGGCGCGCGAGGCCGGGCTGCGCCTGATCGGCACGGTGCGCCAGCAGGCGGTGCCGGTCTCGACCGCGAGCGCCGGCCGCTTCATCCGCAGCCTGAAGGAGCTCGGCCGCGCCGCGGCGCGGGTGGCGCTGCGGCGCCTCGCCCGCCGGGACTGGGGCTATTACGTGCTGCGCCGGGACTGACGATCCGGTTGCGCTTCGCGCCGACCGGCGCGGCCCCCTGCGGCTAGCGCGCCTTGATGGCGCGATAGCCGATCAGCAGGATCAGCGCGCCGACCACTGCCACGAAGAAGCTGTGCAGGTTGAAGCCGCTCACGCCGCCGAAGCCCAGCGCATTGCCGATGAAGCCGCCGACCACCGCGCCGACGATGCCGAGCACGATGGTGATGATGAAGCCGCTGGGATCCCGGCCCGGCATCAGTAACTTCGCGATCAGGCCGGCGATCAGGCCGAAGACGATCCAACTGATGATACCCATGTTCCCCTCCGGATGGCGGCGGCGGGCTCCGCCACGGAGCCCGGCGATGAAAAGCCCGGCCAAGCTAGCCGAAACCGGGGCTTCCGGGAAGCCGGGCGATCCTTGACTTGGCCCCGCCCGCCCAACACACTCCGCGCCGGATCAGGGTCGGTTCGCCGTGGAGTCTGTCTCGACGCGGCGTCGGATGGCGGGCCAGATGCTGCGTGAGAGTCTCGTCTATATCCTCAGCCGGGCGGTGCCGAGCGGCATCGCCTTCGTCACCGGCATGGTGCTGACCTGGCTGCTGACGCCGGCCGATTACGGCGTCTACGGGCTCGGCCTGGCCGTGGTCATGCTGATCGCCGCGGTGTTCTTCGACTGGCATGGGCTCAGCTTCATGCGCTTCTATCAGTCGGAGGTCGAGCACCCGGCCTTCATGCCGACCATCCTGCAGACCTTCCTGCTGCTCTGCCTCTGCAGCATCGTCTTCACGGGCGCCGCCTATGCCGGCGGCGTGCTGACGCCGGACTACGGGGCGCTGCTCTGGATCTGCGTGCCGGGCTGCTGGTGCTATGCCTGGTTCGAGCTCGCGGTCCGCATGCAGATCGCGCGTTTCAGGCCCGCCTATTACTTCTGGATGAACATGGTGCGCAACGTCGGGATCTTCATCGTGGTCCTGATGCTGGCCTGGGCGACCGGCTCGCCGTTCTACGTGCTGGCCGGCAGCTTCCTGGTGATGCTGGGGGCGGGCCTCATCTACCTGCATCCGGGATTCAGCCTCAGCCCCGGCCTGTTCGACCGGAACATCGCGGCGCGGCTCTGGGCGTTCGGCTGGCCGATCGCGGTCGGCCGCATCATCGGCAGCTTCTCCTTCGCCGCCGACCGCTTCCTGCTGGACAAGCTCTCGGACAAGGCGTCGGTCGGCTTCTACACCGTCGCCTATTCGCTGGCCCAGATGACCATCGCCACGATCGCCACCGGCATCGATTCCGCGATCTATTCCCGCGCCGTGAAGATCGCCGACCGCAACGATCCCGAGGCGCTCCGGGCGCAGCTCTCGAAGAGCTGCGCGCTGATGCTCGCGGTGACGCTGCCGGCTTCCGTCGGGGTCGCCATGGTGGCGCCCGCTCTGGCGCGGCTCGCCGTGGCGCCGGACTACGTCGAGCCGGTATCGAGCCTGATCGTCTGGATGTCGGCTGCGGCCTTCCTGCTGAACTTCCGCGCGAACTACGTGGACCACGGCTTCCATCTTGGCAACACGACGGGGCGGCTCACCACCGTCATCACGGTGATGGCGATCGCCAACATCGCCGGCGACCTGCTGCTGATCCCGCGCTACGGCGCCATCGGCGCGGCGCAGGCCAGCATCATCGCCGGCGTCGTCGCGATGATCCACGGCGTGATCGCCGCGCGGTCCAGCATCGTGCTGCCGTTCCCCAAGGCGGAGATCGCCAAGATCGTGCTGGCGACGCTGGCGATGGGCGCCTTCCTCTGGCCGCTCCGCCATGCGACCGCCGAGATCATGGCGCAGCATGCGCCGCCCTGGGGCATCGTGCTCAGCATCGGCGTCATGCTGGTGCAGGTCGGCGGCGGCGCCGCCGTGTTCGGCGCGGTGGCGCTCGGCCTCAACGTGATGAACTTGCGCCCGCTGGTTCTTGCCCGCCTCGGGGCGCTGCGGGCTCGTTAGGGAGAAGACCATGGACGGCAACGGCAACCCGGCGCTCGCGGCGCTCGATGCCACGATGATCGACGGCAGCGTCAAAGGCTATCCGCCGGCGGCGGCGCCGGCGCCGCTCGGCGCGATCGGCAAGCAGGGCTGGAACCTCCTGAGGCAGGACCTGCCGTTCCCGGTCGCGGTGCTGAAGACCTCGGCGCTCGACCATAACAGCCGCTGGATGGACCGGTTCCGGCGCGAGCAGGGCCTCGATCTCTGCCCGCACGGCAAGACCACGATGAGCCCGCATCTCTTCCAGCGCCAGCTCGCGGACGGGGCCTGGGGCATCACCGTCGCCAACGCGCAGCAGCTCCGGATCGCGCGGGAGTTCGGCGTCGGACGCATCGTCATGGCCAACCAGCTCATCGACCCGCAGGGCACGCGCTACGTGCTCGCCGAGCTGAAGCGCGACCCGGATTTCGATTTCTACTGCCTGGTGGATTCCGTCGCCGGCGTGCGCTTCCTCGCCGATGCCGTGAAGGCGAGCGGCCTCGGGCGCCCGCTGCAGGTGCTGCTGGAGGGCGGCATCGCCGGCGGCCGCACCGGCTGCCGCACGATCGAGGAGGCGGCGGCCGTCGCGGCGGCGATCCGGGCCGCGGCGCCGTCGCTCGCGCTGCGCGGCGTCGAGGGCTTCGAGGGCCTGATCCACGACGAGCGGGCGGACGATCGCGCCTCGAAGGTCCGGCTGTTCCTGGACTTCCTCGGCGCGATCGCCCGGCGCGGCATCGCCGAGCAGTGGTTCGCGGCCGGCGGGATCGTGGTGACGGCGGGCGGCTCGGCGGAGTTCGATCTCGTCGCCGAGAGCTGGCGCAGCGGCGATTTCGGCGTGCCGGTCCGGATCGTGCTCCGGAGCGGCTGCTACCTGACCCACGATTCCGGGATCTACGAGCACTATCTGCACGACGTGGCCGCGCGCGGCATCGCCTCGGACGAGCTGGCGGCCGATCTTCCCCGGCACGCGCTCGAGGTCTGGGCGCTGGTGCAATCGGTGCCGGAGCCGGGCCTCGCTTTGGTCACCATGGGCAAGCGCGACGTCGGCTTCGACTCGGGCCTGCCGGTGCCGGTCTCCTGGTATCGGCCGGGCGCGGCGGCACCGCAGCCGGTCCCCGACGGCCATGCGATCGCCGGGCTGAACGACCAGCACGGCTATCTCAAATGCCCGGCGGGCAGCCCGCTGCAGGTCGGCGACATGGTCGCCTTCGGGGTCTCGCACCCCTGCACGACCTTCGACCGCTGGCAGCTCATCCACCTGGTGGACGACGCCTATGCGGTGACCGGGGCGATCAAGACCTTCTTCTGAGGATGCCGCGGGCCGGGCCGTCGCGTCGGCCTATCCTCCCGCCTCCTCAGTTGAGCGCGATCTTGGGAATGATGAGCGTCATCTCGACCGCCCGGTTGAGATTGAGATCGGGCGTGGTTCCCCAGTGATGCAGCCCGACCACCTCGCCGCTCTTGGTCATGACCGGCGAGCCCGAGCTCCCGTTCAGGGTATCGCAGCTATGCGAGAAGTCGGTGGCGGCGTGGGCATTGCGCCCGGTCATCCCGAGCCGGTCCACGTGGCAGTCGATGATGACCACCTGCTTCTTTTCGCCGGCGGGATGCTGCACCACGACCAGGGCGTCCCCCGACTTCGGGTTCGTGCCAGAGAGCTTGAGCCAGCCCCAGCGGTCGCCGGGATCGTTCCTCAACTCGATCAGCGCAAAGTCCAGGTCGCTGTCGAAGCTCCGGACGGCGACGCATTTCTGCTCCTCCGGCTTCGTGCGCAGGTTCGGCGGATCGTCCTCGTACCCGAACGCGACCTGCGCCCGGGCGCATTCCTCGGCGGTCGAGACGCAGTGCATGTTCGTCATGAACAGGTTCTTGGCCACCAGGAAGCCGGAGCAGGCGTATTGCCGCGTCCCGCGGAAGAAGGTCAGCTTGCCGACGGCCTTCGCGGCGTTCCACAGCACGGGGTCCGAGGCGATGGCGCTGATCGGCTGGAAGTCCCGGGTGCGGCCCACGACGCTTTCCAGCCGGCCGCCGGGTGCCGCGACCGAGTATTCGGTCACGGCGACGGGGGGCGGAAGGGCCGCGGATCCGGCCGGCCCGCACAGGACCGCGGTGGCCGCGCCGCCGGAGAACTGCGCCGTCCAGACCCCGTCGGCCGCGGCGAGATCGTCGGCGCCGTAATGGGCCATGTTGGCCCGCGACGTTCCGAAGACGTAGATGTCATAGCCGGCGGCCGCGCCGCCGGCTTTCGGCACCACGTGCAATCGAACGTCGCTCGACTGGAGCGTGAACCTCCATGTCGGGCGGTCGCCGCAGGGATTGTCGAACATGTCGGCGGGCGCGAAGACGCCGTTGACCGGCTCGATCGTGCCGACGACATAGACATCCTTGTCGACCGCCTGGGCCGCGGCGGTGCCGGATCCCACGAGCGTCAACAGCAGGGCTGCGCCTATTGCGATGCGATGCATTGGTCCGTGTCCCTTTCGCGGATGCAGGAGGTGTAGCTCTCGACCTTGGTCCAATCGACGTCGAGCGTCTCGAGCATGTCGCTCCCGTTGCGGTCGTCGTTGTTCACCTGGAACAGGCCGGTCGCGTTGCCTACGCCCTTGTCGAGCCGAACGACCTTCCGGACCAGGCGCCGGGTGTCGGGGTCGATGTAGAACAGGACCCAGTTCGCGCCGAGGCGCTCGATGCGTTTCACGGCCCGCAGCTGCACCTCGCCGGGATTCGCGGTCTTGAAGTCGACGAAGTGGAGAATGTCGGGGGACTTGGTGCGCTCCCGCGTCGCCTCGTCGTCGGAGAGGAGCAGCCGGCCGAGCAGCGTCTTCTTGCTTCCGCCGTCGCCCTGCAGCGTCAGGCTGTCTTCCGTGAAATCGAGCGCGCGCGTGACGTTGACGCGGCCCCCGAAGAGCACGTCCAGCAGCGGCGGCGACAGGTCCGAGGTGTAGATGAGCCGGTCCCTGATGTCCTTCGGGCGAAAGTCGGGAAGCGCCAGCGCCAGGCGGACGGCCGCCGAGGAGACGATGGCCGTCGCCTGGGAGCTGCCGGACATGCGCGCGGTGTATCCGCCGCGGGTGGTGCTGAGGATGTCCACCCCCGGCGCGCCGATGTCGAAGCGCGAGCCGTAGTTCGTCGACGACTCATGGGCGATGTCCGGCGGCCCCGCCATGTTCGTGGCGACCACCGACAGCACGTTTTCGCTGCCCAGGCAGGCCGGCATGATCAGGCAGCTGTCCCCGGCGCCGATCGGCGCCGCCCGGCCATGTCCGGCGGCCGCGACGTAGAGGACGCGCCGCCCCGTCAGGGAGATCAGGTTGAGCAGCGGATCGCCGTCTCGCACATCCGGCGTGAAGGTGAAGCTCATGTTGACGACGCGGACCGTCCCGGTGATGGCGTTCTTGAGCTTCTCCTGCAGCCGCGCGCTGTAGGCAGGCCCGCCGAGCAGCCCGGGTTGCATCGCCAGGCTGTCGAGCGGCACCGGGACCTGGAACTGTTCATCGGGCGCCGCCAGCAGGCCGCCGATGATCCCCATGAGGTGGGCGCCGTGATAGGCCTCGGGCGGGATCAGTTCCTGGTTGGTGATCTCGCCGCAGCGGGATCCCGTCACCTCCGCCTGGACCGACGAGGCGTCCTCGGGATCCACGCCGACCAGCTCGGTCCTGATCCCGTGCAGCTTGTACTCGCAATGATCCGGATCGAAGCCCTGATCGACCACGTCGACGCCGAGATTGTCGATGCGCTGGGTCTCCGCCGTTCCGGGATCGACCCAGGCCACCGCCTGCTTCACGCTGGCAAGGGCGGAGACGAGATCGACGCTGGCGGCCGCCGGCACAGGCGTCGGCGCCGGCGCCGGATTCGGCATGTCGGGAGGCGCAGGCGGCGCGAAGGCCGCCGGATCACCCACCTGCGGCAGCCCGGCTATCGTCGGCCCCGCATTGCCGGACATGACGACCTCTGCGGCTTGCGGTTCGCCGGTCGGCGCCGCCGGCTCGACCATCACGGGCCCGGCGGCATTGGCGGTGCCGGCCATTTCCGGGTTCTCGGCGACCACGAATGCCTCTTCGTTCGGCGCTTCGGCCTGCGCCTGGGCCTGGGCCTGCGCCTGGGCCTGCGCCTGGGCCGTGGCTTCTGCCGGCGCCGCCGGCGAAACGGCCGCCTGGGGCGCCTCGGCCGGCGGCGGCTCGGTCGGCTCCGGCGACTTCTGGACGTGGGGAGCGATCAGCTTCCGCGAAGCTTTCCCGATCGCGCCGATGTCGACCTTGATCGACACGATCTCGGCCTCGATCGGCAGGAGCACCACGCGCTGCTGTGCGTCGCTGCCGTCCTCGTTCATGTTCTTGATGAGGTCCCGGCAGGACGCATCGAAGGAATCGCAGCCCTTCCTGACGGTGACGGCGAGCTGCTCCGCATCGGCGAGCGATCCCGTCGTCGGGGCGACCGTCTTGTAGCGCAGGATCGAGAAGGCCGGCAGCCAGAGCGGCGCGCCCGGCCCGTTCGTCCAGCGGTTGCGGCGACGCCCGGCCTTGCAGACGTCGGCATTGATCCGGCAGAGGAAATGGTCCAGCGACGCCGGGACATAGTCGCCGATCAGCAAGTCCTTGTACGCCATGAGCTCGATCGCGGTGACGCCCTTTTCGTTGGGCTCGGCCGCGATCTCGGGCTTGGCATGATCGTCATAGATCTGGTTGAGGAGATCGAACACCTCGCCGTACTGGCGCGCCTGTATGCTCTTGGATGCGCCGTCGATCGACCAGACCAGGGTCACGGAATCCGCCGCGCACTCCGCCGCGCCGGCGAACGCGACGAGCCCGCAGGCCGCGATCCAGATCGAGATCCGGCACAGGCCCGCCTTGCGCCCGGGAGCGCTGCTGCGCCGCGTTTGCCGCGCGGGGGAAACAATCATGCCGAGCCTCATCAGCCGAGAATGCCGGGCGTTCGTGGCGCGATCCTCGGGAACGGGGCGAGGCCCATGCTCCCCTCACGGACGCGTAATGATTGTGCAACGATCGAATATATAATAAAATTGAAAGTTGTAGCAACCGGGTTTGCGGCCGGCCTGCGGGCCGGTCGGCATTCAGCGGCGTGTGGAGGGTCCGGGCTTGGCCGCCCGTCTCACCCGGCGAACTGGGGCCTCGGCAGGCCTTTGACGCCGGGCTTCAATGCGAACAGCCCGCCCTGCTGCGGGTGGCGCGCCAGCGTCTCCGCGTCGAGATTGAGGCGCGAGGTCGTGACATAGAGCGTGTCGAGGTCCGGCCCGCCGAAGGCGCAGGACGTGACGCGGGTCGCCGGGATCGGCACCACGCGGTCGATCTTTCCATCGGGCGCGATCCGGACCACGGCGCTGCCTTCCCAGCGCGCGTTCCAGAGGAAGCCCTCGGCGTCGATGCAGGAGCCGTCGGCATAGCCGAGGTCCTTCACGTCGCTGAAGACGCGCCGGTTGCTCAAGCCGCCGGAATCGAGATCGAAGTCATAGGCGAAGATCGTCTGGTCCATCGTGTCGATCACATAGAGCCTGCGGCTGTCCGGGCTCCAGGCGATGCCGTTGGTGATGCCGAGCCCGGTCACGACGGCGGTCGCGGTGAGATCGGGCTCGATCCGCCAGAGCGTGCCGGAGCGCCGCGTGATCGGCAGTTCCTCGGCCTTCGGGCCGAGATTGTTCTGCATGGTGCCCAGCCAGAACCGGCCCTTGGCGTCGGGCGCGCCGTCATTGCTGCGGTTGCCGGGCTGGTCCGCCTCGGGACGGGCGATGCGGCGCAGGCCCGGCTGCTTCGGGTCGAAGATGCTGAGGCCGCCTTGCGCGGCGACCAGCAGGGTGCCGTCCTGTCGCTTGGCCATGGCAGAGATCATCTCCGGCATCGGCCACCGGTCGTGCCGGTGCTCGGCCGGGATGAAGCGGTGGAGGGTCGACGGCATGGCGATGTCCAGCCAATAGACCGCCTGCTCGACCGGGCACCAGAACGCTCCTTCGCCCAGCTTGTCCCGGGCGTCCACGACGCATTCCACCGCCACCGGACGGGTCGGGTATGACACGGTTCGAGCCCCCTGATTCGCTCCGACAGGGCATCTTGCCCGCCCCGGGAGGCAAAGCAAACCGTCGGCAAACCGTCGGCAAACCGCCGGCAAACCACCCTGGCCGAATGAGCCTAATTCATTGTCCAGTTTAGGGAAATTCATGCGTCTCGCCAAACCTGTTGCGGTTTTGTGACGCGGCGCACAAATCGCGCGATTGGAGGTCTTAATTATTGTTAACCGTATTGAAGTCGGCCGTCGGTTGATCCATGTCACCGGCCAGAAAGTGAGGCCGCCATGCCCAACTATGAATCCTACCGGGACGTCCTGAACGAGCATGCCACGCGTCGCAACGTGTTCGGCAGCTCGGTGGTCATCATCCTGATGGCGCTCGCCGCGGCGGTCGCCGTTTCCGTGATCTGAGCGGGGGTCAGTTTCCTGCGGTATCGAGTTTCGCGTTCGACCAGGTGACCACGATCCCCGAGGCCGCGATGACCGCGATGCCGAGCCAGACGACCGGCACCGGCCAGTCGCCGAACACGATCAGCCCGAAGAAGATCGCCGAGACGATCTCGGCATAGCCGTAGGGCGCTAGCTGCGCCGCCGTCGCCAGGCGATGCGCGGTGATCAGCAGGAAGTGCCCGAGCGCGGCGACGCCGCCCATCAGCGCCATCCACAGCCAGTCTGCGCCCGACGGCGCCTGCCATGCGAACGGCATGGCGACGCTGTAGAGCACGACTCCCGTCAGCGCCGAGATGACGCCGGTCACCAGCCCCGGATCGTGCGCCGCGAGCCGCCGCGTCGCCATCATGCCGAAGGCATAGGCGAGGCCGGAGAGCAGCGCGAAGACGTTGCCGAGCGAAATGCCGTCGAGCGAGGGGCGGATCACCAGCAGCGCGCCGCCGAAGCCCGCCGCCACCATGGCCCAGCGCAGGGCGCCGATCCGTTCGCCGAGCACCGCCGCCGAGACGATCAGGATGATCAGCGGATAGATGAAGAACACCGCCATCGTGTCGGCCAGCGGCAGCCGCGCGATCGCCAGGAAGAACGCATAGGCCGATCCGGCGAACAGCAGGCCGCGCAGGACCTGCAGGCCGGGCCGTGCCGGCCGCAGCGCCGCGCCGCCGTATTTCGCCAGCGCCAGCGGCGCGATCGCCACCACGTAGAACAGGAACCGCGCCCAGACGACCTCGACGGTCGGCAGGTGTCCCGAGAGGTGCTTGGCGACGGCGTCCATTCCCGGAAGCATCGCCAGGCCGCTGAGCATGGTGAGCGCGCCCAGCACCGGCCGCGTCGTCAATTCGGCCGGACCCGGCGCGCCCCTGGTGCCGGCGGCGCTGCCCGCTTGCGTGCTCATTATTCCCCCGACGTCGCGGCCCGCATGTTAGGGCCCGGCCGCCGCGGCGTCGAGCGCCGGAACCGCCCCGGCGGGCGGCGGTTGATTCCCCGGGCGCTTCGTTCGCAGGGACATTTCATCAGGGACATTTCGTCAGGGAAATTCCGTCGTGGATTCGCTCCGTCTTCCGGCTTTCAACTTCGACCGCCTGGGCACGCTGTTCGTCGTCTACGGGCTCGACGTCCTCGGCGCGATCGTCATCGCGATCGCCGGCTGGTGGGTCGCGGGCGTCGCCGAGCGGATGAGCCGCCGCGCGCTGCTTTCCTCGTCGCATATGGATCTCACCGTCGCCGGCTTTCTCTCCAGCCTGGTGCGCTATGCGGTGCTGGCCGTGGTGCTGGTGCTGATCCTGCAGGTGGTCGGCATCCAGGCGACCAGCCTGGTCGCGGTGCTGGGCGCCACGTCGCTCGCGATCGGCCTCGCCCTGCAGGGCACGCTCGCCAACATGGCCGCCGGCGTGATGCTGCTGATCTTCCGCCCGTTCCGGATCGGCGACAGCATCGAGGTCGCGGGCAAGAGCGGGACGGTCCGCAGCCTCAATCTCTTCCTGACCGAGCTCGCCAGCGGCGACAACGTCCAGGTCCTGATCCCGAACGGCCAGGTCTGGGGCCAGGCGCTGACCAACACCTCGCGCTACGACACGCGGCGCGTCACCCTGCGCCTGCCGGTCGCCTTCGAGAAGGACGTGCCGGCGGTGGCGGCCCGCCTGCGGGAGTTCCTGGAGAAGGATCCGCGCGTGCAGAAGGCGCCGCCGCCGAGCGTCGGCACCGCGGCGCTGACCGATGCCGGCGTGGAGCTTTCGGTCGAAGCATGGGCCGCGGCCGGCGAGGCCGGTGCCGTGCGCACCGATCTGCTGCATTTCGCGATGACGGTCCTGCACGCGCCGCTGCCGGCGAAGGCGAGCGCGGCCGCCTGATCGGCGTCCGGAGGGTGACCGCGGCCCTGGAGGCTGTACCGCGTCGCTCCCGGGCGATACAGTCGTCGTCATGTGCAATGAATACGAACAGCGCGCGACCTACGCGCTCTACTGCGAGATGATGCAGGCGCTGGGCTGGGGCGTGCCGACGACCGAGGGCGAGCGCGACCTGCGGCAATCCGACGGGATCCGGATCAGCGACCCGGCGCCGGTGATGCGGGCGCAGGGCAACGGCGTGGCGCTTGCCGAAATGCGCTTCGGCTTTCCCCCGGCGCGGCCCCATGGCGGGCCGGTGTTCAACTGGCGCAGCGAGGGGCGCAGGTTCAGGGAATCGAATCGCTGCCTGATCCCGGCGACCGCCTTCTTCGAGTTCACCGGCACGAAGTCGCCGAAGACCAAGCATCGCTTCAGCCTGAAGGACGCGCCGATGATGGCGATCGCCGGCATCTGGAAGCAGGCCGCGGCCGAGGCGCCGCCGTGCTTCGCCATGCTGACGACCGAGCCCGGGCCGGATGTGGCGCCTTATCACGACCGGCAGGTCGTGGTGCTGCGGCCGGAGGACTGGCCGCATTGGATCCATCTCTCGAAGCCGGAGGAGGCGCTGCTCCGGCCGCTGCCCGCGGGATCGCTCGCGGTCGAGACCGTGCGCCGCGCGGAGAACGCCAAAGCGGCGAAGGGCAAGCGCACGGCGCCGAGCGATTTGTTCGGCTCTTAGCCCTCAGGCTTTGACGCCGATATCCCTGGCGGTGAGGTCGAGCGCCTGCCTCGCGAGCCCGGCCCATTCGTCGACATCGTCCTTGGTCCAGGTCAAGGGCGGCGAGATCAGCATCGTGTCGCGCGTCGCCCGCATGACCAGGCCGAGACGGAAGCAGTGATCCCGGCAGATCGTGCCGACGTCGCCCGCCGGCTCGAAGGTCTTGCGGGTCTTCTTGTCCTTCACCAGCTCGATCGCGCCCATCAGGCCCAGGTTGCGCACCTCGCCGACCAGCGGATGGTCCTGCATCTCCTGCAGCTTCTTGGTCACGTAGGGGCCGGTCTCGTCATGCACCCGCTCGACCAGCTTCTCGTCCTTGAGGATGCGGATGTTCTCCAGCGCGACCGCGCAGGCGACCGGATGGCCCGAATAGGTGAAGCCGTGGCTGAAATCGCCCATCTCGGTCAGCACCTCGGCGACGCGGCCGGCCACCATGATCGCCGACAGCGGCACGTAGCCCGAGGTGATGCCCTTGGCGAGCGTCATGAAGTCGGCCTCGATGCCGTAATACTCCGAGGCGAACCAGTGGCCGGTCCGGCCGAAGCCGCAGATCACCTCGTCGGCGATCAGCAGGATGTCGTGCTTGCGGCAGATCTTCTGGATCTCCGGCCAGTAGCTGTGCGGCGGGATGATGACGCCGCCGGCACCCTGGATCGGCTCGCCGATGAAGGCGGCGACGTTCTCGGCGCCGAGCTCGTTGATCTTGTCCTCCAGCGCCTGGGCGCAGAGCCGGCCGAAATCGTCGGGCGGGAGATCGCCGCCCTCGCCGTACCAGTAGGGCTGGCGGATGTGGACGAAACCCGGCAGCGGCAGGTCGGCCAGCGCGTGCATGTAGCTCATGCCGCCGAGCGACGCCGCGACCATGGTCGAGCCGTGATAGGCGTTGATCCGGCTGACGATGGTCTTCTTCTTCGGCTGCTTCTTCAGGTTCCAGTAGCTCCGCACCATGCGCACGATCGTGTCGTTCGCATCGGAGCCCGACTGGCCGTAGAAGACGTGCGTGAACTGCTCCGGCGTGATCTCGACCAGCAGCCGCGACAGCTCGGCGACCGGCGGATGCGTGGTCTTGAAGAAGGTGTTGTAGTAGGGGAGCTCCAGGAGCTGCTTGTAGGCGGCCTCGGCGATCGTCTTGCGGCCGTAGCCGACATTGACGCACCAGAGCCCGGCGAAGGCGTCGAGCAGGCGCACGCCGTCGGAATCGTAGAGATGCGTGCCCTCGGCGCGGGCGATGACGCGCGGCCCCACCTTGTGGAGCGCGGCATGGTCGGTGAAGGGATGGACATGGGCGCGGTCGAGCGCCTGCCACTCACGGGTGGAATTGCGTGCGGGTTGGGCGGACATCGGTTCGGTTCCTTCCGGAAGGAGAGCGGGCGCGGCGGCGGACGCCGCCGCGGTTTCAGCGGAAGGCAGCCGTCACGGATTGAAGTTGATCCGCGCGGTGAGGACCAGCAGCTCGTCTCTCAGGATCAGCATCACGCCCTCTCAGACGTTCAGCAGCAGGTGCTCGCGCTCCCAGGAGCTGATGACGTTCTGATACGCCTCCAGCTCCGCGGTCTTCACAATATAGAGCGCCTTGATGAACTTTTCACCCAGCAATCCCTTGATCGGCTTGCAGGACATGAAGCGCGAGAGCGCCTCGTAGGCGGTCTTGGGCAGGGTATGCGCCATGCGATAGGCGCTGCCTTCGATCTGGTTCGAGGGCTTGAGGCGCTCGGTCATGCCGATATAGCCGCAGATCAGCGACGCCGCCATGGCGAGATAGGGATTGGCGTCGGCGCCGGCCAGACGGTTCTCGATCCGCCGCGACGAGGCGTTGGAGACCGGCACGCGCAGGCCGCACGACCGGTTGTCGATCCCCCATTGCACGTTGATCGGCGCGTCGAATTGCGGCTGCAGGCGGCGATAGGAGTTGATGTTCGGCGCCAGCATCGGGATCACCTGCGGCAGGTAGCGCTGCAGCCCGGCGACATAGGAGCGGAACAGGGTGGTGTCGCGGCCCTTGCTGTCGGCGAACAGGTTGCGCCCGGTGCGCTTGTCCACCACCGACTGGTGGATGTGCATGGAGCTGCCGGGCTGGTTGGCCAGCGGCTTGGCCATGAAGGTCGCATAGACGTTGTGCTTCAGCGCGGCGTGGCGGACCGTGCGCTTGAACAGGAAGGCCTGGTCGGCCAGCTCCAGCGCGTTGCCGTGGTTGAAGTTGATCTCCATCTGCGCCGACCCGGATTCGTGGACCAGCGTGTCGACGTCGATCTCCGAGACCTCGCAGTAGTCGTAGACGTCCTCGAAGATCGGGTCGAACTCGTTGACCGCGTCGATGCCGTAGGCCTGGCTGCCGGTCTCCGGCCGGCCGGACTTGCCGACCGGCGGCAGCAGCGGCAGGTCGGGATCGGTGTTGGGCTGCACCAGGTAGAATTCGAGCTCCGGCGCCACCACCGGCTTCCAGCCCTTCTCGTCATAGAGCGCGAGCACGCGCTTCAGGACGTAGCGCGAGGCCATCTCGATCGGGTTGTCCTCGCCGTCATAGGCGTCGTGGATCACCTGGGCGGTCGGGTCGTTGTACCAGGGCACGATCCGCACGGTGTCGGAATCCGGCTGCAGGTAGATGTCGGGATCCTCGTAGGAGCCGATGCTGTCCTCGTCGATATCCGGATATTCGCCGGTCACCGTCTGCATGAAGACGCTGGTCGGCAGGCGCAGGCTCTCGCCCTTCGAGCTCTTGATGAACTTCGACGCGGGCAGGATCTTGCCGCGCGGGATGCCGTTGATGTCGGGGACGAGGCACTCGACCTCATCGACCTTCCGCTCGGTCATCCAGTCTTCCAAATACTTCATGAAAATAACCCGGGATTGCTAAACTGGCCCGGTAAGGCATTCCCGTCCTGTGGAATCCGGTCGCCCCCCGGCGCGCGGAGACTAGCCCAGACCGGGGTCGGCTGGCCAGGGTGCCCATGGGATCGGTCCCGGGGCCTGAAAGCCGCGAAAATGGCCGTTTTCGGAACCCGGCGGTTACAGGCTGTAACCATCTGATCTGTTGAATCCCTTTCCGCTTCACACTAGTTTTTGCACCGCAGCAAATCCCGCAATGGAGGAACGAATGCGCCTGAAGGACAAGGTCGCGCTGATCACCGGCGCCGCGAGCGGCATCGGCAAGGAAATCGCCATGGTCTACGCGGCCGAGGGCGCCAGGATCGCGATCGCCGACCTCAACCAGGCCGGCGCCGATGCGGCCGCCGCCGAGATCAAGGCCAAGGGCGGCCAGGCGATCGGCGTCGCCATGGACGTCTCCGACGAGAAGGCGGTGGAGCAGGGGACCGACCTCACCGCGTCGACCTTCGGCGCGATCGACATCGTGATCTCCAACGCCGGCATCCAGATCGTGAAGCCGGTGCACGAATTCCCCTTCGCCGACTGGAAGAAGATGCTGGCGATCCATCTCGACGGCGGGTTCCTCATCACCAAGGCCGCGATGAAGCACATGTACAAGGACAAGCGCGGCGGCACGATCATCTACATGGGCTCGGTGCATTCCCACGAGGCCTCGAAGCTCAAGGCCCCCTATGTCGCCGCGAAGCACGGCCTGCTCGGCCTGGCCCGCGTGGTGGCGAAGGAGGGGGCGGAGTACAACGTGCGCTCCCATGTGATCTGCCCCGGCTTCGTGCGCACGCCGCTGGTGGACAAGCAGATCCCCGAGCAGGCCAAGGAGCTCGGCATCACCGAGGACCAGGTGATCAAGAACGTGATGCTGAAGGACACGGTGGACGGCGTCTTCACCACGGTCGATGACGTGGCGCAGCTCGCGCTCTTCCTCGCGGCCTATCCCACGGCGGCGCTGACCGGCCAGTCCTTCGTCGTCAGCCACGGCTGGTACATGCAGTGACGGAAGAACGGCCCCGCATCGACCTGCCGCCCTACGAGACCGTCGCCCTGGTGCTCCAGGGCGGCGGGGCGCTCGGCTCCTACCAGGCGGGCGTCTACCAGGGCCTGCACGAGGCCGGGATCATGCCGAACTGGTTCTGCGGCATCTCGATCGGCGCGCTCAACGCCGCGATCCTCGCCGGCAATCCGCCGGAGAAGCGCCTCGAGCGCCTGACCGAGTTCTGGGAGACGATCTGCAACTCGGCGCTGTTCCCCGACCTCGCCGTCGATGACCGGTTCATGCCGCCGCTCGGCAACGGCATGGTGCGCGCCGCCGCCAACGGCTTCGCCGCGGCCCGCGCGCTGCTCGAGGGCCAGCAGGGCTTCTACAAGCCGCGCTTCCCGCCGCCCTTCGTCGTCAGCGGCGGCGGCCCCGCCGCCACCAGCTATTACGACACCGCGCCCCTCAAGGAGACGCTGGAGCGGCTTGCCGATTTCGACCGCATCAATTCCCGGGAGGTGCGCGTCTCGGTCGGCGCGGTCGATGTCGAGACCGGCAACTTCGCCTATTTCGACAATGCCAGCCGTACCCTGAAGCCCGAGCATTTCATGGCTTCGGGCGCGCTGCCGCCCGGTTTTCCCGCGGTCGAGATCGAAGGCCGGCACTATTGGGACGGCGGCCTCATCTCCAACACGCCCTTGGTCGAGGTGCTGACCCATCCGCCGCGCCGCGACACGCTGGCCTTCCAGGTCGATCTCTGGTCGTCGCGCGGGCCGCTGCCGAAGAACGTGTTCGACGTGATGGAGCGGCAGAAGGACATCCAGTATTCCAGCCGCACCCGCCAGGGGACCGACGTCTCGCTGGAGATCCAGAAGCTGCGCCGCACGATCAGGTCGTTGCTGCAGAAGCTGCCGGAATCCCTGGACAACGATCCCGACGTGGTCGCGGCCAAGGACATGTCCTGCAGCAAGGTGCACAACGTCATCCACCTGATCTACCGCGACAAGGCCTTCGAGGCCTATCACAAGGACTACGAGTTCAGCCGCCTCACCATGCGCGAGCACTGGGAAGCGGGCCTCGACGACATCCGCAAGACCCTGGCCTATCCCGAGTTCCTGGACCGCCCGACCAGCGAGAGCGGCGTCATCACCCACGACGTGCACCGGCTCCGGAGCGACGATTGAGTATCGCTGACCGGGTTGGGTGAGGGGTCGCTCGGCCCCTCCAGCCCGGCTACCGGAACACGATCGCCGTCCGGCCGTCGCCGGCGCGCAGCAGCTCCGCTTCCGCGCCGTAGGCCGCCGACAATGTCTCTGCCTGCAGCACGTCCTGCGGCGCGCCGCGGCCGATGATCCGGCCGCGCTCCAGCAGCACGACCTCGTCGGCGAAGCGCGCCGCGTCGTTGAGATCGTGCAGCGCGATCACCACGCCGATGCCGTCCCGCACCAGCTCCCTGAGCAGCCGCATGACCGCGAGCCGGTGCCCCGGATCGAGGCTGGCGGTCGGCTCGTCGAGCATCAGGTAGCGCGCCTCGCCCTCGGCCTGGGGCGGGCGCCAGAGCTGGGCGATCACCCGCGCGAGCTGCACCCGCTGGCGCTCGCCGCCGGAGATGCGGTGATAGAGCCGGTCGCGGAACTGCCAGGCATCGGTCATCTTCAGCGCCGCCTCGATCGCCGGCGCATCGACGATGCCGCCGGGCGTCCCATGATGCGGCGACCGGCCCAGCGCCACCAGGTCGCGCACCCGCACCTCGAAGGCGACTTCCGGCGCCTGGGGCAGGAAGGCGCGGCGCCGTGCCAGGGCCAGCGCCGACCAGTCCTCGATCGGCACGCCGCCGAAGGTGATCGCGCCGGAATCGGCCCGCGTGCGCCCGGCCAGCAGGTCGAGCAGGGTCGACTTGCCCGCGCCGTTCGGGCCGATGATCGCGGTCATGATGCCCGGCGGAATGGCGAAGGAGATGCCGCTCAGGCCGCCCTGGCGGCGGCGGATGTCGGAAGCGACGATCACAGCAGCACCGAGCCTTCCCGCCGGCCCTTGAGCAGCAGGCCCAGGAAGAACGGCGCGCCGATCAGGCTGGTCACCACGCCGATCGGCAGCTCCGCGGGCGCGATGATGACGCGGCAGAGCACGTCGGCCAGCAGGATCAGCAGCGCGCCGAGCAGGGCGGCGCCGATCAGCAGCCGCCGATGCGACGGCCCGATCACGATCCGCACCATATGCGGCGCCACGATGCCGACGAACACGATCATGCCGGTGAAGGCGGTCGAGGCGCCGACCCCGGCCGCGACCGCGATCACCAGCAGGCGCTTCGCGGTCTCGACATCGAAGCCCAGGGTGTGCGCCTCGCGCTCGCCCAGCATCATCGCATCGAGGGCGCGGGCCGAGACCAGGCACAGCGCCAGCATCGCCGCGGTGATCGGCGCGACGACGAGCGCCGAGCGCCAGCCGCTGCCGCCGAGGCTGCCCAGGTTCCAGAAGGTGATGGTGCGGAGCTGCGCATCGGTGGCGACGAAGGTCAGGAGGCCGATCCCCGCCATCACCACCGCGTTGACCGCGATGCCGGCGAGCAGCATGGTCGCGACCTCGGTCCGGCCGTCGCGCTGGGAGAGCCGCTTGATCATCAGCACGACCGTGATCGCGCCGATGAAGGCGGCACCCGGCATGCCGTAGAAGCGCAGGGCCTCCGGGATGAAGCTCACCGCGCCGCCGAACACGATGAAGCTGGCGGCGAAGAGCGCCGCGCCGCCGGAGACGCCGATCAGGGTCGGATCGGCCAGCGGGTTGCGGAACAGGCCCTGCATCGCCGCACCCCCGGCGCCGAGCCCGGCCCCGACCGCCAGCGCCATCAGGCTGCGCGGGATGCGCAGGTCGAGCACGATGTTCCGCGTCGCCTCGTCGCGCGCCGCACCGGTGATCGCGGCGAAGACGTCGCCCGGACTCAAGCCCACCGGCCCGACCGCGACCGAAAGGACGAAGGCCAGGGCGCAGCCGAGCGCCAGCAGCGGCAGCAGCAGCGCGGCCCGCTTCTCGCCGGGCCGGTCCAGCGCCAAGGTCGTATCCGTCACGCGCCTAGGCCGTCCAGGCCCGCGGCGGCAGAGCGGGGATGTCGGCGCCGGGATGCAGCGCCACGGCGAGGTCGCGCACGGCATGCGCCGTGCGCGGGCCGAAGGAGAGCAGGTAGTTGCCCTCCATGGCGACGATCCGCTTCTGCTTGGCGGCGTCGAGGCCTGCCAGCACCGGCAGCATCGAGACCGCGTTGACGCCGCCGAGCTCCGCGACGGTCTGCTCCATCATGACGATGTAGTCGGGATTGGCCGCGAGCATCGCCTCGGCCGAGGCCGGCTTGTAGCCGGTGACGTCGCCCAGGGCGTTCGTCGCGCCGGCCCGGGCGATCATCTCGGCCGCCGCGGTGCCCTTGCCGGCGCCGCGCAGGCCCGTCGTGCCGACGCCGATCAGGAAGATCGCGGTCGGGTGCCCGGCGATCTTCGCCACTTCCGCATCGATCTGCGCGAGATCCGCCTTGAACGTGGCGGCCAGTGCATCCGCCGCCGGCTTCTGCTCGATCGCGGCGCCGACGAAGCCGATCTTCGGCACGACGGAATCCGCCGTGTGCTCGGCGGTGAAATGCGCGACCCTGGCGCCCATATGCGCGAGCTGGTCGAGCACGTCCTTGGGCCCCGCATCGACATCGGCCAGGATCAGGTCGGGATGGATCGAGAGGATGCCCTCGACCGCGAGCTGGCGCAGATAGCCGATCTTCGGCAAGGGCTCGATCGCCTTCCAGGGATAGAGGCTGGTCGTGTCGACCGCGACCACGCGCTCGCCTTCGCCCAGCGCGAAGACGATCTCGGTCATGGCGCCGCCGGCGGCCACGATCCGCTCGGGCATCGCCGCGCGGAGCGGGCGGGGCAGGGCGCCGAGCAGGGCGGCGGCCGTGCCGGCGCCGAGGAGCTGACGCCGGTTCATCACGCGGCCACCGGCGCGTCGCGCAGCGCATGGGCCAGCGCCCGCCAGGATTGCAGCTCGGGCTCGCCGGGCTTGCGCTTGCCGAAGAAGGTGGCGACGCGCTCGCCGGCCGCGTCGAACGCCTCGACCGAGGTGATGACGCCGTCCACCGTCGGCTTCTCGACCTGCCAGACCTCGGCCAGCCGGTCCTCGCGCAGGTGCAGGTTGAACTCGGGATCGAGCACGTTCAGCCATTCGCCCAGCACCTGGATGCGCTTGACCGGCCCGGTATGGATCTGGATCAGCCCGGGATTGCCGACGAAGACCATGATCGGCACGTCGAGGCTGGAGGCCGCCTGCAGCATCTCGCGCACGGCCGCGACCTCGAGCCGCGACGTGAACCGGCCCTCGGCCAGGCGGAACGCCTGGGTCGGCGTCGTCTTGTGCCGGCGCAGGAGGCCGAAGAACTCGTGGGTGTCCTTCATGTTCTGCCAGTCGGTCAGCAGCGAGAGCGCGTCGATCTCGTGGTCGCGCAGCGGCGTCTTGGGCGCCGCCGCCGGCGCGACCGCGATCGCCGCCGGCGCCGGATCGCGCAGCGCCTCGACCAGCGCCGCCCAGGCGGCGAGGTCGGTCTCCTCGCCGGCATAGATCTTGTGGACGGCGGTGCCGGCGGCGTCGAACACCTGCAGGCTGCGCATCAGGCCGCGCTTGGTCTCCTCCTCGACGGCAAAGCCGAAGCTCCAATGCGAGAGGAAGATCCTGAGATCGATGTCGGCGCCCAGCACCAGGCCGACATGGCCCTCGAAGCTGGCGGGGGAATAGGCGCCGCGCCGTTCGTGCACGCAGTTCTCGTTGCGGGTCAGCGCCATCACCCTGCCGAGCGCGGGCAGCCGCTCGAACAGCGCCTTCCAGTCGGGGCGAAGGCGGACGGTATTGTCGCCGGTGCGGCTGGCGACCAGCTCGGCCTCGCTCACGCCGAGGGTTTCGGCGGCGTCGCGGGCGCGGATGCCGGGCTTGCTCTCGCGCAGGGCGCTCCAGCGGGCGGCGAGATCGGAAGGTTGGGTCTGCATGGGTTCACCTCTGTCTTCGGGTCAGATCAGCTTGAAGGGGATGGGGATCTCGACGATTGCCTTCACGGGGCGGCCCCCCACCCGTTGCGGCACGAAGGCGCATCCGGCGATCGCGTCGCGCGCCGCCTCGTCGAGCAGGCGATGGCCGGAGCTCGAGACGACGGTCACCTCGACCGGCCTGCCCGCGGTGTCGATCAGCGCGTGGATCAGCACCGTGCCTTCCTGGTTCCGGCGCCGCGCGCGCTCGGGATATTGGATCGGGCAGGCGCCGGCATAGTTCGGGTTGGTGACGAGCACCGGCGCGTCCGAGATCGCCGCCGCCGGGGCGCGGGCGGCCGCGGCGCTGCCCTGGCTGGTCGACGGCGCGGCGGCCGGCGTCGCC
>DASZSL010000081.1:0-123655 GCA_035548715.1 Dongiaceae bacterium | reverse complement strand
CGTCCTTGGGGCCGTCGGAGTCGGGCCGGGCCGCGCGCACCAGCCGCAGGATCGCATCGACGACCCTGTCGCCCATCGGAATGTGGCGCACGATCTGCTGTGCTTCCATGAGATCGGCGGGCGCGCAGACGCGCACGGGCGTGGCTTCATCCCCGAACGTGGTGGCGATCATCATCCGCTTCTCGGCCTCGCGGTCGGGATAGCCGACATCGATCTGAAGCAGGAAGCGGTCGAGCTGGGCCTCGGGCAGCGGATAGGTGCCCTCCTGCTCGAGGGGGTTCTGGGTGGCAAGGACATGGAACGGCTTGGGCAGGTCGTAGCGCTGGCCGGCGACCGTCACCTGCCGCTCCTGCATCGACTGCAGCAGTGCCGTTTGGGTGCGCGGGCTGGCGCGGTTGATCTCGTCGGCCATCAGCAGCTGGCAGAAGACCGGGCCGGGGATGAAGCGGAAGGAGCGGCGGCCGGATTCCGATTCCTCCAGCACTTCCGAGCCGATGATGTCGGCCGGCATCAGGTCCGGCGTGCATTGCACGCGCTTGGTGTCGAGGCCGAGCACGCGGCCGAGGCAATCGACCAGCTTGGTCTTGGCGAGGCCGGGCACGCCGATCAACAGGACGTGGCCGCCGGAGAGGATGGCGATCAGGGATTGCTCGACCGTCTGCTCCTGGCCGAAGATCACCTGGCCGATGTTGCGGCGCACCTGCTCCAGGCGCTTGGCGATCGCCTCCAGGTCGGCGGCGACGTCGCCCTTGCCGGCACCCGCCGGCCCGCCCTGGGTTCCGAAGGAGGTCGGGCCGATGCTATTCTCGGAGATCGCCACCTGGGCCATCCTTTG
This sequence comes from Dongiaceae bacterium, assembly GCA_035548715.1. GTDB lineage: Bacteria > Pseudomonadota > Alphaproteobacteria > Dongiales > Dongiaceae > Dongia. The sequence continues at coordinate 122,820 of DASZSL010000081.1, read as the reverse complement.
CTGTTGATGCCTGATAATGCAGGGTAATCCTACATCCCGCGGCCTGTCCAATTCCGAATCCAAGCCGGGCGATTCCGGCGAGAAGGTTCGGCGGGACAACGCGCCGAGTTTCGCCCAGTTGCCGAGCTGCGGGGATTTCGACATGCGGATCGCGCGCGACGGAACCTGGTTCTATCGCGGCTCGCCGATCGGCCGGAAACCGCTGGTGAAGCTATTCTCCACGGTATTGCGGCGGGAAGATGGCGAATACTGGCTGGTGACGCCGGTGGAGCGCGGCCGCATCCTGGTCGATGACGCGCCCTTCGTCGCCGTCGAAGTGACGGCCTCCGGTGAGGGCCACGCGCAGACGCTCACCTTCCGCACCAACGTCGATGACGAAGTGACGCTCGACGACTCGCATCCGCTGCGGCTCGATCACGATTCGGCGAGCGGCGCCGACGTGCCTTATGTGACGGTCCGCGGCGGGCTCGAAGCCCGCATTCTGCGTCCGGTCTTCTACCACCTGGTGGAACTGGGCGCGTTCGCCGAGATCGACGGCGCGGAGCAGCTCGGCGTCTGGAGCGCGGGCCGCTTCTTTCCGCTGGGGCGAATCTCCGACTAATATCCGTCCATGCAGCGCAACGATGTGATTCAAAGACTGGGCCGGGCGGCGCCGGGCATCCGCTCGGCGCCGGGGACCGTGCCGCCCGCCGCGACCCGACCGTTCGACGCCACGGCCGAAGGCCAGCGCGGCGACCACGATCTCAATCCCGGCATGCATCCCGACCGGAGCCTGACCGCCGCCGCCGTGCTGGTGCCGCTGATCGACCGGCCGGAGGGGATGACGGTGCTGCTGACCAAGCGCACCGACCATCTGCACGACCATGCGGGGCAGGTCAGCTTCCCCGGCGGCCGGGTCGATCCGGAGGATCGCGATGCCGCCGCCGCGGCCCTGCGCGAGGCCAAGGAGGAAGTGGGGCTCGATCCCGACCGCGTCGATCTCGTCGGCCGCCTCGATACCTACGTGACGCGCACCGGATTCGAGGTCGTGCCCTGGGTCGGCCTGGTCATGCCGCCGATCGCGCTGGTGCCCGATCCCTTCGAGGTGGCGGAAGTGTTCGAGGTGCCGCTCGATTTCTTCCTCGATCCGGCGAGCCGGCGCACCGAGAGCCGGGTCTGGCAGGGCAAGGAGCGCTTCTTCTACGTCTATCCCTGGCACGCCTATTACATCTGGGGCGCCACCGCCGGCATGCTGAGCAACCTCGCCGAGGTGCTTCGTGCGAATGCGGTCGGATAGGCCGGCGGCGGGTCCGGCATGAGCGTGACGGCCAAGGAGAAGGAACTCGGCTCCTTTCCGCAGAAGTGGATGAGCGAGGGGCCGGCGCGCGCGGTCTATGACGCGCTGGACAAGGCGGGCGGCAGCCCGCGCTTCGTCGGCGGCTGCGTGCGCGACGGATTGCTCGGGCGCAAGATCAAGGACGTGGACATCGCGACGGTGCTGCCGCCCGAGGCGGTCGTCGCGGCGGCGAACCGGGCCGGGCTCAAGCCCGTGCCGACCGGGATCGATCATGGGACGGTGACCGTGGTCGCCGGCCATGTCGGCATCGAGGTCACCACCCTGCGCCGCGACGTCGAGACCTTCGGCCGCCACGCGACCGTCGCCTTCACCGACGACTGGAAGGAGGACGCGTCGCGCCGCGACCTCACCATGAACGCGCTGTTCGCCGACATGAGCGGCGCGGTCTACGACTATTTCGACGGCGTGCACGACTTGCGGGCCGGGCGCGTGCGCTTCGTCGGCAAGCCCGAGGACCGGATGAGGGAGGACTATCTCCGCATCCTGCGCTTCTTCCGCTTCCATGCCGATTACGCCGCCGGGGATTTCGACCCGCCGGCCATGGCGGCGGCGGCGGCGCTCAAGGACCACCTGCGCGAGCTCTCCGGCGAGCGGCTGCGCCAGGAGACGCTGAAGCTGATGACCGCGCGCCGCGCGGTCGAGACCTGGCGCGCCATGCTGGTGGCCGGCGTCGCCGGCGCCTATCTGCCGCAGGCGACCGGCCTCACCCGGCTGGCCAGGCTGGTCGAGCTGGAGCAGACCTTGCGCGTCGCGCCCGATCCGGTCCGGCGGCTGGCCGCGCTGACCATCACCGGGGCCGGCCCGGACGTGGCGGCGATCCTCAGGCTCTCCAATGCCGAGCGCGACCGGCTGACCGCGATGACGGCGCCGCGGCCGATCTTCGCGACCGGCGATGCGACCTCGGTGCGGCGCCAGGTCTACGACCTCGGCAATGCGCTGGCGCTCGATCTGCTGCTCGTCGACTGGGCGGCGGGCCTCCCCCGGGAGAGCCTGGAGCGCGACTGGCAGGCGGCCCATGCGATCGTGCGCGACTGGCCGCGGCCGAGCTTCCCCCTGACCGGGGGCGATGCCAAGGGGCTGGGCGTTGAACCCGGACCCGCCATCGGCGCACTAATGCGGGAGGTCGAGGCCTGGTGGATCGCCGGCGATTTCGTCGCCGACCGCGGCTATTGCCTCGACGAGCTCAGGCGCCGGATCGGCAAGGAGAGGACGTGAAGCGGATTTGGATCGTGGCGGCGTTGCTGGCATTGCCGCGCCTCGCCGTTGCGGCGGACGATGCCGTGAAGGCGGGTGCCGAGGCGCTGATCCCGGCGGAGCAGCGGCTGGAGAAAGTCCTCCGGTTCGACCCGAGCCTCGCGCCCATCACCATCGTCACCGCGAAGGACCTGGCGCGCGAGCCGAAGCTCCCGGCCGACGAGCCGAAATACCGGAAGTTCTACGAGGAGGCCGGCGTCTACATGGCCTATCCGCTCGACGTGAAGTTGAAGGCCGACGACCAGGATTACCTGGTGGTGCGCTGCGATTCCGGCGGCAGCGACGATCCGGAATGCGTGTTCTCGGCATCGCAGGACCCGGAGAAGGAAGGCGTGGCCGTCGCCGGCACCGTCTTCGCCATCCCCGGCGACGGCTGCGTCTATAGCGGCGGGCATACCGACAACATGTTCGGCGCGCGGGCGCTGGCCTGCCGCTCCGGCGGCCAGTTGAAGCCGGTGGCGCAGCCGTTCAGCTATGCCGGCTTCCGGTCCAAGGCGCTGAAGGCGCTGACGCTCCATGCCGACAAGAACGACGCCGTGGCGGTAACCACGATCCCGGCCGGCGGCTTTGTCGAGGTGGTGCTGCAGGACGGGGACTATTTCCTGTTGCGTGACCGGTTCGGCCTCACCGGCTGGTCCAAGCTGGAGCAGCAGCAGCAGCCGACCGAGATCGAAGGGTTCTATTACAACGGCGACTGAACGTCGGTCGGCGTCGATCCGGGCGGCGGCCTAGGGCCAGATCACTTCCGGCGGCAGCGACATCAATATCGCCTCGGTGTTGCCGCCGGTCTTCAGGCCGAACAAGGTGCCGCGGTCGTAGATCAGGTTGAACTCGACATAGCGGCCGCGCTTCACCAGCAATTGGCGGCGCTGCTCCGGCGTCCAGCTCTCGTGCATGCGGCGGCGGACGATCTCGGGATAGATCGCGAGGAACGCTTCGCCCACCGCCCGGGTGAAACCGAAATCCCTCGCCCAGTCGCCGGTATTCAGGTTGTCGTAGAAGATGCCGCCGATGCCGCGCGGCTCGCCGCGATGCGGCAGGTAGAAGTATTCGTCGCACCACTTCTTGAACCGCGCGTGATAGCCGGGGTCGAAGCGGTCGCAGGCGTCCTGGAGGGCGGCGTGGAAACCGGCGGTGTCCGCATCGACCGGGAAGGTCGGTGTCAGGTCCGCGCCGCCGCCGAACCAGCTCTGCGAAGTGACGATGTGGCGCGTGTTCATGTGCACCGCCGGCACCAGCGGCGAGCGCATATGCGCCACCAGGCTGATGCCGCTCGCCCAGAACCGGCCGTCGCCCGCGGCGCCGGGGATCGACTTGCGGAACTCCGGGCTGAACACGCCGTGCACGGTCGAGATGTTGACGCCGACCTTCTCGAACACCCGGCCGCGCATGATCGACATCTCGCCGCCCCCGCCGTCGCCCGCTTCCGGATCGGGCCGGCTCCACGCCTTGCGCTCGAAGCGCCCGGCCGGGAGATCGCTCGCCGTCAGCGCGTCTTCGATCGCTTCGAAGGCGGCGCAGATCCGGTCGCGCAAGGCGGCGAACCAGGAAACGGCCTGGTCGCGGTGGTCGGCGGGATAGGCGGTCATGATGCGCGGCGTTCCTGCTTCCCGGCGGCCTTGATCTGGCGCATCGCCTCGCCGGCGACGATCGCCGCGGCCATGGCGACGTTGAGGCTGCGCAAGCCCGGCTGCATCGGGATGACGAGCCTGGCATCGGCGGCGTCATGCACGTCGATCGGCACGCCGCCGCTCTCGCGCCCGACCAGCAGCGTGTCCTCGGCTTCGAACGTGAAGTCGGTATAAGGCGTATCGCCCTGGGTCGTCAGCAGCAGCAGGCGGCCCTCGTCATGCCGCCGCGCCTCGCGATAGGCCGACCAGGAGCTGTGCCGGGCGATCTCTACATGGTCGATATAATCCATGCCGGCCCGGCGCATCCGCGCATCGTCGAGCACGAAGCCGGCGGGCAGGATGAAATCCACGCCGAGGCCGAAGCAGGCCGCCAGGCGCAGCATGGCGCCGGCATTCTGCGGGATGTCCGGCTGGTAGAGCGCGAGGCGCATCGGGTCTGTCGGAAGCTCCGTCGGAAGGCGCAAGGGCGTGTCCAAGGGCGCGCTTTGCAACCCCGGCGATTTCCTTTATACCCATGCCCGGGATCGGGGGGAAATCAGACCGGTTCCGCCTGCCTGAGTCGTTGATTTCGTTGGCAATTCTGCGGCGTTCTGTCGCAATTGCGGCGAGCCTCGGGGGGCGGCCGCATGGTATAACCCTTCGCATTCTTTGGGATATTCAACCCGCACCGCAACGGCGTCCCGCCGTCATCAGCGGGCGGGATCGGGATGAGGACAGTTCCTATGGCGGATCACGCGCAAACAGCGCCGGGCGCGGGTGAGACGCGCCGCGATTTCCTCTATCTGATGTCGGCCTCGGCCGCGGTGTTCGGCGCCGCTTCGGTGGTCTGGCCCTTCATCAGCAGCATGAACCCGTCGGGCGACGTGCTGGCCCTCTCCTCGATCGAGGTCGATATCTCCAGCGTACAGGTCGGGCAGTCGATCACCGTCAAGTGGCGCGGCAAGCCGGTCTTCATCCGCCATCGCACGCCGGAAGAGATCGAGGCCGCCAAGAAGGCGGATCCGGTGGTCGATGCCAGCGGCAACGTGGTTTCCAATCCGGCCGATCTGCGCGATCCGCAGACCGACGCCTCGCGCGTCCAGAAGCCGGAATGGCTGATCCTGGTCGGCGTGTGCACGCACTTGGGTTGCGTGCCGCTGGGCCAGAAGCCGTCGGACCCCCGGGGCGAGTTCGGCGGCTGGTACTGCCCGTGCCACGGCTCGCAATACGACACGTCCGGGCGCATCCGCAAAGGCCCGGCGCCGCTCGATCTCGAGGTGCCGGCCTATACCTTCGAAAAAGACACCGTCGTGAAGATCGGCTGAGGGGAACAGGAACATGGCTGCCGTCTTCAAGAATCCCGTCATCCGCTGGATCGATCATCGCCTGCCGGTCTTCTCGTACCTGCAGCACGAGGCGAACGACTATCCGACGCCGAGGAACCTGAGCTACTGGTGGAATTTCGGCTCGATCGCCGGGTTCATGCTGGTCGTCATGATCGTCACCGGCATCTTCCTCGCCATGCAGTACACGCCGCATGTCGATTACGCCTTCAACTCGGTCGAGCGCATCATGCGCGACGTCAACTATGGATGGCTGCTGCGCTACATCCATATGAACGGCGCCTCGATGTTCTTCATCGCGGTCTACATCCACATCTTCCGCGGCCTCTACTATGGATCCTACAAGGCGCCGCGCGAGCTGCTCTGGATGATCGGCGTCGTCATCCTGCTCCTCATGATGGCGACCGCCTTCATGGGCTACGTGCTGCCCTGGGGCCAGATGAGCTTCTGGGGTGCGACCGTCATCACCAACCTGTTCTCGGCGTTCCCGTGGATCGGGCCGAAGATCGTGACCCTGCTCTGGGGCGGCTTCGCGGTCGATAACCCGACCTTGAACCGGTTCTTCTCGCTGCACTACCTGCTGCCCTTCGTGATCATGGCGGTGGTGATGATCCACATCATCGCGCTCCACCGCTTCGGGTCGAACAACCCGATGGGCATCGACATGAAGGGGCCGCAGGACTCCATCCCGTTCCACCCGTACTACACGGTGAAGGATCTCTACGGGCTCGGCGTCTTCATGCTGTTCTATGCGTTCTGGGTGTTCTACGCGCCGGTCGCGCTCGGCGATCCCGACAACTTCATCCCGGCCAACCCGCTCTCGACGCCGCCCGAGATCGTGCCCGAATGGTACTTCCTGCCGTTCTACGCGATCTTGCGCTCGATCCCGAACAAGCTGATCGGCGTCTGCGCCATGTTCGCCTCGATCCTGGTGCTGTTCGTGCTGCCCTGGCTCGACCGCTCGCCGGTGCGCTCGGGCGCCTTCCGCCCGGCCTTCAAGCGCTTCTTCTGGACCCTGATCTTCGTCTGCGCGATCCTGATGTTCTGCGGCAAGTATCCGCCGGCCAACTACTGGCTGCCCTTCGAGTTCACCGTGGTGACCCCGGAGGCGCTGCAGGAATCCGCCAAGCTCGCCTCGCCGGACGATCTCTGGGCGATCAGCTTTGCCGGCGGGCGCTTCGGCATCCAGATCATCACGCTGGGCCAGATCGCGGCGATCTACTACTTCGCCTATTTCATCGTGATCCTGCCGCTGCTCTCGATCTTCGAACGCACCAAGCCGCTGCCGCTGTCGATCAGCCAGCCGGTTCTGAAGGGCGGGGGCGGCACGCCGCAGCCCGCCGCCGCCAAGCCGATGGGGAAGGCCTAGAATCATGCAGAAGCGCTCCATCGCCCTCAACGGCCTCGCCGTCCTGGCCGGCGTCGTCGCCGTCCTGTTCATCGCCGCCTCGCCCTATGAGGAGGTCGACATCCCGCGTGAGCACTGGTCGTTCCAGGGCTTCTTCGGCAAGTTCGACCAGGCGCAGCTCAAGCGCGGCTTCCAGGTCTATAAGGACGTCTGCTCGGCCTGCCACTCGATGAACCTGATGTCCTACCGCAACCTCTCGCAGCCGGGCGGCCCCGGCTTCACCGAGGACGAGGTGAAGGAGATCGCGGCCTCGGTGCAGGTGACCGACGGGCCGAACGATGCCGGCGACATGTTCGAGCGTCCGGGCAAGCCCTCCGACCGTTTCAAGGCGCCGTTCGCCAATGACGAGGCGGCCCGCGCGGCCAACAACGGCGCCCTGCCGCCGGACATGTCTCTGCTCGCGCGCTCGCGCGCCGGAAAGGGCTTCTTCAACTATGAGGGCGCGGACTACATCCACGCCATCCTGACCGGCTACAAGACGCCGCCCGCCGGCTTCAAGCTGCAGGACGGCATGAACTACAACGAGTACTTCCGCGGCCATCAGATCGCGATGCCGCAGCCGCTGACCGATGGCGCGGTGACCTTCACCGACGGCTCGCCGAACGACCTCGACCACGAATCGCGCGATGTCGCGGCGTTCCTGACCTGGGTCGGCGAACCCAACATGGAGGCGCGGCACCTCACCGGCCTGAAGGCGGTCCTGTTCCTCGTTGCCTTCACGCTGCTGTTCTACGCGGCGAAACGGAAGATCTGGGCCAAGATTCATTGAGGCTGGGCCCGGCGCAGGAATTGCGGACCATCGCACTTCCCTCCTTCTACTGAGCCGCTATATTCACCGCCGTTCTCGGTGTAAAATGCACCGGGGGCGGCGGTTCGGTTTTCGGGGAAGCGGAAAACCATGCGTAGGAGTCTGCCCGCCGATGCCATCACCGGCATCGATCACACCCTGGTCGGCGTGAAGGATCTCGAAGCGGCACGCAATCTCTGGCAAACGCTCGGATTCACGGTGACGCCTCGCGGCCGGCATATCGGCTGGGGCACCGGCAACTACTGCATCATGTTCGAGAGCGGCTATATCGAGCTGCTCGGCGTGGTGCAGCCGACCGAATTCCTGAACGGGCTGGACGTATTCCTGAAGAGCCGCGAGGGGCTGATGGGCCTCGCCTTCGGCACCGAGGATGCGAAGCACCTCCAGGCGGCGCTGCAGGCCGCCGGCGTCGCGTCGGACGGGCCGAAGGATCTGAAGCGCAAGCTGGAGCTGCCCGAGGGCGAGGCGCTGCCGGCCTTCAGCCTGCTTTTCCCGGACAAGAAGGCGCTGCCCGATCTCAACGCCTTCGTGACGCAGCACCTGACGCCCGACATCATCCGCCGCAAGGAATGGCTGCGCCACGCCAACCGTGCGCGCCGCCTGGTCTCGGTGACCGTGGTCGCCGCCGACCCGGCGAAGACGGCCTTGGGCTACCTGCCGATCTTCGGGCCGGAGCGGATCAAGGTCTCCGACGCGATGACGGTGGTCGATACCGGCGGCGGCGCCATCCGCTTCGTGACGCCGGGCGGCCTGCGCCTGCTTTACGAGGCGCTGCTGCCGCTGCCGGACTTCGCGCCGCCCTGGATCGCCGCGATGAAGATCGAGGTCGCCGACAAGAACCGCTGCTGCGATTTCCTGAAGGATCGCAGCCTGCCGGTGGAGAAGACCGGCAAGGGCTGCCTGGTCCCGCCGGAGATCGCCAACGGCTGCATCCTGGAATTCGTCCAGGGCTGAGTGCTCTTAGCCTCCCCCGTCTTTCGGGGAGGTTGGTGGGGGAGCCCCAAACTCGCTTGGAGCTGCGGCCGGCATGTCTGACCACTACAACCAGCCTGAGCTCGCCGACCTCTACGACGACGAGAACGTCTGGGACGCGAGCGCCGATTTCTATCTGGACCTCGGGCGTCGTCTCGGCATCCGGACGCTGCTCGACCTCGGCTGCGGCACCGGCACGGTGACGCGCGGCATCGCGGCGGCGCTGGGTTGCCGGGCGGTCGGTGTCGACCCGGCGGCGCCGATGCTGGCGGTCGCCCGGCGCAAGACGACGGCCGAGGCCGTGGAATGGATCGAGGCCGATGCGCGCACCGTGCGGCTCGGGCGCGCCTTCGATCTCATCATCATGACCGGGCACGCGTTCCAGGCCTTCGTTACCGAGGAGGATCAGGCCGCGCTGCTCGCGACCATGGCCGCGCATCTCGATTCCGAAGGCCGCTTCGCCTTCGACACCCGGAACCCCGCGGCGCGGGAATGGCTGGAATGGACGCCGGATCTCTCGCGGCGCGTGGTCGACACCGAGGCCTATGGCGGGGTCGAGATCTGGAACGAGCAGAAGATGGACGAAGCGGCCGGCATTCTCGACGTCGTCGAGCATTACCGCATCCTCGCCACCGGCAAACGCCTGCGCTCGGATTTCCGCCTGCGCTTCAGCCCGCAAGCGGAACTCGGGCGTGCCATCGCCGCGGCAGGGCTGGCGGTCGAAAGCTGGTTCGGCGACTGGGATCGCACGCCCTTCGCCGGTGCCATGCGCGAGATCATCGCCGTCGGCCGGCTGGCGCGGTGATACGCCCCGGTGATACGCCCCAGTGATACGCCTGGCCCCGTCAAGGGCGCGCACATTGCCTTAGAACGAAAATTGAACTATAGTTCGTTTCTGCATCTCGGCAAGATTTCCGCCGCAGCCGCGCTCTCGCGGCGCCGCCTTGTTCAGGCACTGCGCCGCGCCCTCCCGCCTCTCCAACGTATACCGGACGTATACAGAATCGAGAAAATGGATCGCCCTCGACGGAGGGCGCAGGTTCCATATTGCTATTTCAAATCAGAGAGTTGAGCCGTTTTGACGGCCCTCGGGATCAGCCCGGTCCGTCAATCCCGCCAGAAGAACCACCAGTCATTCGTCGAAAGCACGCTCGGCGATTGAGACCGCGCGCCCTTTGTTGGCGAGGGGCGCGGAGGAGGTCCTCAATCCTGGTGCCGCTGGGTGGTGCCTGGGCTGCCGACCACCACGAGGTGGGGAGCCGCGCCGGCCGATTTGAGATCGAGGGGCGCGGTCATCGGCGTCTGCTTCGCAATCGCCAGGGGCTGCGGCTTGCCGAGCAGGTAGCCCTGCACCTTGGTCACGCCGATCGCGCGCATCGCGTCGAGCTCGGCGACGGTCTCGACGCCCTCGGCGACGATCTCGGCGTCGATCGAGCGGCCGAAGATGGTGAGCGCGCCGGCCAGCGCCGCCCGCGCCGGGTCCTTGTCGATGTCGCGGGTCAGGCTCATGTCGAGCTTGATCACGTCGGGCCGCATGTCGAGCACGTGGCGGAAGCAGGAATAGCCGGCGCCGGCGTCGTCGGCGGCGAGCTTGAGGCCGTTGGCGCGGTAGCGCCCGAGCACCGCGTTCAGCGCGCCGTAATCCGCGACCGCGGCGTGCTCGGTGATCTCCAGGATCAGCCGGCCGAGCGGCATCAGGGCCAGCAGCTCGTCGAGCTTGGGCGACATCACCGCTTCCGGCGAGAGGTTGATCGCGAGCGTCGTCTGCGGCGGCAGATCGCGCAGGCCGCGCAGCGCGGCATGGATCGCCGCGTATTCGAGATCGATCGCCATCCCGACCTCGGCGGCCTCCCGGAACCAGACGTCGGGGGTGCGATACGGCTGGCCCTTGAAGCGGGTCAGCGCCTCGAAGCCGACCAGCTGGTCGTCCTGCACGCGGTAGATCGGCTGGTAATAGGGCTCGAAGCCGGCATTGACCACGGCATCGACGATCCGCCTGCGCTTCTCCTCCTGCTTCTCCCGCTGCTGGATGCTGATGCCGATCAGCTCCGAGGCGATGGCGCCGAAGGCCTTCAGCACGTCGAGATCGCGCGCGTTCAGCGAGAAGTCTGGCTCGGCGCTGAAGCAGCAGAGCGTGCCGTAGAGCCGGCCGTCGGCGAGCCGGATCGGCACGCTGATATGGGCGCCGACGGGGAGCGCCCTGGTGACCGGCAGGGTCAGGGCCTCGGCGTTCTGCCCGGCATCCTGCATCAGCTCGGGCAGGCGCCCGTCGACCACCCGCTGGCAGTAGCTGTCCTCCAGCGGATCGGATCCGCCGACCTTCACCACGGAATCCGGCTCGGCATCGACGAAGCGGAAATAGCGGCGGCCGCCGGTGAACTCCGAGAGGAAGGCGGCGTCCATCTTCAGATGCTTGCGGACGATCGCAAGGATCTTCTGGAGCTGCGTTTCGCTCTGGTCGCGCTCCCCGGGGAGCGCGCCGGGGTCGAGCTTGACGAGGCTTTCGGCCAGCATTCAACGGCCCTCATGCAACGGCACTGGGACATTGTTCCTCGGAAGCCTCTTAACAATCTATTACCACGCCGGCGGCTACGGCCGCATATCGCCTGGATTCGGGCCTTTGAACCCGATCGCGGGGCCGCGATCGGCCCAGGCCGCCGATGCGGCCGGCACAGGGGCGGCCGGTCAGACGTTGAAGCGGAAGTTGAAGAGATCGCCGTCCTGGACGACGTAGTCCTTGCCTTCGGCCCGCATCTTGCCGGCTTCCTTGGCGCCTTGCTCGCCGCCGCAGGCGATGTAGTCGTCATAGGCGATGGTCTCGGCGCGGATGAAGCCGCGCTCGAAGTCGGTGTGGATCACGCCCGCCGCCTCCGGCGCCCTGGCGCCGCGATGCACGGTCCAGGCACGTGTCTCCTTCGGCCCGACCGTGAAGAAGGTGATGAGGTCGAGCAGCTTGTAGCCGGCGCGGATCACCCGGGAGAGGCCGGGCTCCTCGAGGCCGAGGGTCGAGAGGAACTCCTGCTTCTCGGCCTCGTCGGTCAGCTGCGCGACCTCGGCCTCGATCGCGGCGGAGATCACGACGCTCGCCGCGCCTTCGGCCGCGGCGCGGGCCGCGACCTTGTCCGACCACGCATTGCCCTTGGCGGCGTTGCTCTCCTCGACGTTGCAGGCGTAAAGCACGGGCTTGCCGGTCAGAAGCTGCAACTGTCGGAAGATCGGCTTCTGCTCCGGCGTCAGCGAACCCGCGACCGTGCGCGCGGGCTTGCCGTCGCGCAAGGCGGCGAGCACCGGCTCCATCACCTCGAGCAGCGCTTTCGATTCCTTGTCGCCGCCCTTGGCGCGCTTGGCCGCGGCGTCGGCGCGCTTCTCGATGCTCTCGAGATCGGCCAGCATCAGCTCGGTCTCGACGATGTCGGCGTCGCGCAGGGGATCGACCGAGCCCTCGACATGGGTGACCTCGCCCTCGAAGCAGCGCAGTACGTGCACCACCGCATCGACCTCGCGGATGTTGGCGAGGAACTGGTTGCCGAGGCCCTCGCCCTTGGAGGCGCCGCGCACCAGGCCGGCGATGTCCACGAACTCCAGCTGCGTCGGGATGATCTTCGCGGACTTCGCCAGGGCGGCAAGCTTCTCCAGCCGCTCGTCGGGCACCGACACCCGGCCGACATTGGGCTCGATGGTGCAGAACGGGTAGTTCGCGGCCTGCGCGGCCGCGGTCGAGGTCAGCGCGTTGAACAGCGTCGATTTTCCGACATTCGGCAGGCCGACGATGCCGCAGTTGAAACCCATCTTCGAAGATCCTGGAAAGACTTGGACAGGGGCGCCGACGGCGGGCTTCGCCGTCCCGGCGGCGCGGTCATGACAGAAAGCTTCCGGCCTGTCCAGTCATCCCCCTGGTCCCCGGGTGTGCGGCCAAGCCCTTGGAGAGGCTGGTGCCGGTTCCGTCGCAGGCCTAGATTTGGCGGCGGCGGGAAAGCGGGAGGCGTTTCGAACGAGGATCCGATGGGATTCCCCGCACTCTGTCGGCTCGCGCTTCTGCTCTCGGGCGCCGCAATGACTGCTCCGGCTTTCTCCTCGGCGGCGCTGGCACAGGATGCCGGCTCGATCGAGGACCAGCAGCAGGAGATGCAGAACCAGCTCGACGAAGGCCAGAGCCGGATCTACGACCAGCAGCAGGACCTGCAGCAGCAGCTCGACGAAGGCCAGAGCCGCATGTACGACCAGCAGCAACAGCTCCAGGACATGCAGAACCAGGGGCAGGAGCAGCAGGAGGAGCTGCAGCAGCAGCTCCAGGACCAGCAGCAGCAACTGCAGGAGCAGCGGGACGAGGGCCAGCAGCAGCTCGACGACCAGCAGCAGCAACTGCAGGAGCAGCAGGGCTACGACCAGCAGCAGCTCGACGATCAGCAGCAGCAGCTCGACGACCAGCAGAACGAGATGCAGGACCAGCAGGAAGAGGATTCCCAGCCGGACGATTCGCAGTCCGAGCAGCAGGAATACTCACCGCCGGAAGAATCGGAGCCCGAGCCGGGCGATGACAGCGGGTCGTCGGACTCTTCTGAATAGCGCGGGCCGGACGGGTTTCAGGCGTCGCCCTTGTCCGCCGGCGCCTCGCGCTTGGGCGGCGGATTGAGCGTTACGTTGACCTTGTTCATGAATCGGTTGTCGTCACCGGCGATCATCAGCGGGATCGCGTCGGCGACCGCGTCGAGCACCGCCTGGACGGTCGGCTGCTCTTCCTTGAAGAAGTCCATCAGCACATAGGCCTTGACCATCTCCTTGGTGCCGGGATGGTCGACGCCGAGGCGGATCCGCCAGTAATCGGTGCCGATGTGCGCGTCGATCGAGCGGATGCCGTTATGGCCTCCGGCGCCGCCGCCGCGCTTCACCCGCACCTTGCCGAGCGGCAGGTCGATCTCGTCGTAGATCACGATGACGTCGGACGGGGCGAGCTTGAAGAACTGGAGCGCCGCCTGCACCGAGCGGCCGGAATCGTTCATGAAGGTCTGCGGCGCCAGGGCCAGCACCTTCTCGCCGCCGATCGTGCCTTCGGCGGTCAGGCCGTGGAAACGCTCGCGGACGCTGCCAAAAGAATGGCGGCGGATGATCGCATCCGCCGCCATGAAGCCGATATTGTGGCGATTGCCCGCATAACGCGGGCCGGGATTGCCCAAGCCGACGATCAGACGCATGGCTTGGGCAGCTTCATCCCGTTGGCGCTTACTTCTTCGGCGCGGCCTTGGCGGCCGGAGCCGCACCCTTGGCGGCAGCGCCGGCAGCGGGCGCACCCGCAGCCGGAGCCGCTGCACCCGCAGCCGGCGCACCGGCGGCAGGCGCCGCACCCGGCGCCGCAGCGACGGTCGCACCGGCGGCAGCCGCGGCAGCCTTCTCGGCCGCTTCCTGCTGCTCGGCCTTGAGGCCGGTCGGGGCACCGATCGAAACGACCGTGAAGTCGCGCTCGCGGATGGCGAGTGTCGCGTTCTCCGGCAGCTTCACCGAGTGGATGTGGATCGAGCCGCCGATCTCGAGACCGGTCAGGTCGACCTCGATCGCCTGCGGGATCGCATCGGGCGAGCAGATGAACTCGATCTCGTGGCGGACCAGGTTCAGCACGCCGCCGCGCTTCAGGCCCGGGCTCGCCGCCTCGTTCCTCACGACGACCGGCACGTTGACATGGACCTTCGTGTCCTTGCCGATGCGCTGGAAGTCGACATGCAGCGTGCGGTCCGTCACCGGATCGAACTGCACGTCGCGGGGCAGCACGCGGTGCTTCTGCCCGCCGAGATCGACGTCGAGCAGGGTGGCGTAGAATGTCTTCTTGTGGATCAGCTTGTCGATCTGCTTCGGATCGAGCGAGATCAACGTCGGTTCCTTCTTGTCGCCATAGATGACGGCAGGGACACGACCGTTACGACGGGATTCACGGGCGGCCCCCTTTCCGGCGCGGTCGCGAGCTTCCGCGCTGATGGTTTCGACTGCGGCCATTGGTATCTCCTTCAAGTGTCGCAGTTCCGCCGCGCGAACCATTCGCGCGACGACCGGGTGGCCTCCAGGGGTGCCGACCCGGATTTTGTCTCCACCAACCTGACTCTCTTGATCTTGGCGCGCGGGGTTGGTGGGGCGGCCGCGCGCCAAAATCTAGTCGAAGAGACTCGAAACCGATTTCTCTTCGCTGATCCGTGCCATCGCCTCGGCGAGGAGCGGCGCGATGGTCAACTGGCGGACCGTCTGCGAGACGCGCACCGCCTCGGTCGCCTGGATGCTGTCGGTGATCACCAGGCTCTGCAGCGGCGAGGCGGAGACGCGGGCCACCGCGCCGCCCGAGAGCACGCCATGGGTCACGTAGGCGGAGACCGATTCGGCGCCCGCCTCTTTGAGGGCGACCGCGGCGTTGCAGAGGGTGCCGGCGGAATCGACGATATCGTCCACCAGGATGCAGCGCGTGCCCGAGACCTCGCCGATGATGTGCATGACTTCGGAGACGCCGGCGCGCTCGCGGCGCTTGTCGATGATGGCCAGATCGGCGTCGAGGCGCTTGGCGATCGCGCGGGCGCGGACCACGCCGCCGACATCCGGGCTGACGATGGTGAGGTTGTTGCCCGGGAAGCGCTCCTTGATGTCCTTCACCAGGACGGGTGCCGCGAACAGGTTGTCGGTCGGGATGTCGAAGAATCCCTGGATCTGGCCGGCATGGAGATCGACGGTCAGGACGCGGTCGGCGCCGGCCGTGGTGATCAGGTTGGCGACCAGCTTGGCCGAGATCGGCGTGCGCGGGCCGGACTTCCGGTCCTGGCGCGCATAGCCGTAATAGGGGATGACCGCGGTGATGCGCTTGGCCGAGCTGCGCTTCAGCGCATCGAGGATGACCAGCAGCTCCATCAGGTTGTCATTGGTCGGGAAGGAGGTGGGCTGGACGACGAACATGTCCTCGCCGCGCACGTTCTCCTGGATCTCGACGAAGACTTCCATGTCGGAGAAGCGCCGGATGCTGGCATTGACCAGCGGCAGATTGAGATAGGCAGAGATCGCCTCGGCCAGCGGCCGATTGCTGTTGCCCGTCAGGATCTTCATCTCTGCCTCTAAAGCGCCGGCCGCCGAACCCGCATCCGCTTCCCGCCCCCGTGGCCCACTCGAGGGCAAGATCGGAGCGCACCCAGCTTCAGCTACGGGGGGCGAAAGCGCGCGGAATTTAACAGCGAGGTTACAGACTGTCGAGCGCGAAGAATCGCCGGGACTTGTCTGTTAACACCATGAAATATCTACAAAAAATTGTAGCCATGCAACTAGCGCACGACCAGGTCCGTCGTGCGCCTGGACAGCACTTCGGCCGCCCCTTCGGTCACCAGCACGGTCTGGCCGGAGGTCATGGCCAGCCCGGCGGCGCTGTCGAAGATGATCAGGTGGATGAAATAGACCTGGCCGGGCGCCGCGGGCTCGGGATTGCCGCGATAGAACATCGGCCAATCCATCCAGTTCGGGGCGAAGACGGCGCCCAGGCTGTAGCCGGTCGCGTTCATGCGATGGGCCTGGTAGCCGGCCTTGTCCAGCACCCGTGCATGGGCGTCGAACACCTCGCCGATCGGGCGGCCGGGTTTGAGCGCGGCCTTGCAGGCTTCCAGCGCCTCGACCGCGACCTTGTGCATCTCGACCTGCTTGGCCGGCGGCTTGCCGATCGGGATCGTGCGCATCAGGCAGGAATGGTAGTGGCGGTAGACGCCGGCGAATTCCAGCGTGAGCTGGTCCTGGGCTTCCAGCGCCCGTCGACCGGTCTTGTAGCGGCAGAGCAGGGCGTCGTCGCCGGAGCCGATGATGAACTCGTTGGCCGGATCGTCGCCGCCGCCGCGGATGATGACGGACTGCATGGCGGCGAGGACGTCGCCTTCGGAGACACCGGGCGCAGCGAGGCGATGCGCCTCGTCGAGCGCGAGATCGGCGAGCTCGGCGGCCTTGCGCACATAGACCAGTTCGCCGGGGCTCTTCACCAGGCGCTGGCGGCTGACGAGGTCGGAGGCATCGACCAGGGTCGCGAAGCCGTCGAACGCCGCCTGCAGCCGCATGCCGTTGCGCGCGGTCAGGCCATAGGCCTCCCATTCGACGCCGAGCTTCTTGCCGCTGCAGCCGAAGCCCTTGAGGATCTCGCGAAGCTCGGTCGCGGGGCTGGCCTCAGGCCCGTCGACCCAGATGCGGATGTCCCCGATGTCCGACGTATGCTGCGCCTGCCGCAGGTCGGGCGCCCGGGTCAGCAGCATCACGCGGCCGTCGGCGCCGAGATAGAGGCACTGGAAATAGACGTAGCCGAACGTGTCGTAGCCGGTCAGGTAGTACATGCTCTCCTGCCGGAACATCAGCAGCCCGTCGAGGCCGCGCTGCTGCATTGCCTTGATCGATGCCGCGCGGCGCTGGGCGAGCTCTTCCTTCGGGAAATGCAGGGCCATCTCTATTCCAATCCGATGATGGAGATCTGCCGGCCGTAATCCGGCTCCTTGGCATGGGTGGTGCGGCGGTAGCTGAAGAAGTCGCCGGCCTCCGCGCAGGTGTCGTTGCCGGCGACCGTCACCGCGCCGAGACCGAGGCGCTCGAGCTCGTCGCGCACGAAGCCGATGAGGTCGAACATGAAATGCCGGCAGCGCGTCGACGTGGTGAAATAGCGTCCGTTGGCCGGATCGAGCTCCAGGAAGGCCTTGGGGAATTCCGGGCCGACCTCATACGACTTCTGTGCGATCGCCGGACCGACGCCGGCCTGGATGCGATCACGGCGCGCGCCGAGCTTGATCATGGCCTCCACGGTTTCCGGCAGGATGCCGGTGACGGCACCCTTCCAGCCCGCATGCGCGGCGCCGATGACGCCGGCCTCGGGATCGGCGAAGAGAACCGGCACGCAATCCGCGGTCAGGATGCCGAGCGTCACGCCCCTGGTCTTGGTGACGAGGCCGTCGACCTCGGGGCGATCGTCCTTGGGCCAATCGCTCTCGACCACGCCGACGCGGGCGCTGTGCACCTGATAGGCGGTGGCCAGCGATTCCGGCTGGAGCCCGGCCTGGCGCAGCGCCCTTGCGCGGTTCTCGACCACGGCGTCGTGATCGTCCTTCGATCCCAGGCCGCAATTCAGCGAGCGGTAGATGCCCTTGCTGACGCCGCCATGGCGGGTCATGAAGCCGTGGCGGATGCCGGGCAGGTCCTTGAGATTCGGCAGCTCGATCATAATCCGGCTGGATGCGGCGAGTCGGGAGAGGCGATGGCCATGACCTTGAAGAGACTGCCCATTCCTTGATCGCCGATCAAGCGCTGCAGGGCCGCGTCGATCTCGGCGCGGGTTGCGGCATCCTGGTTTGCCTTCAAGGCGTCGGCGCGAAGCGCGATGCCGAGCGACTGCAGGAACGCGCCCTGCGTGGTCGGGCCGAAGACCGCAGCGCCGGCGGCACGCGCCGCCTCGGCCAGCGCCGCGAAGTCGACATGCGCCGTGAGATCGGCGGCGCCGGGCTCCAGCAGCGGATCATGGTGGCGGTGGCTCTTGAGCGCCTGCAGCGAATCGCCGAGGCCGCTTTCCATCGGCCCATAATCGATAATCAGCGCGGCGCCGGGATGACGTGCGAGGCGCCGTGCCAGCGCGGCGGCGAGCCGCTGGCCGACGGGCGACACTTCGGCGATCCGGCCGGGAGTCGCGCGGCGGTGGGCGGGCCGCAGCAGATCGAGCGCCTCGCCCGGTTCCGCGGTGCCGAAGGCCAGTCGACCCTCGTGCAGCTCCACGCTGCGTTCGAGCCAGCCTTGTTCGGTCCTGACGAATTGGTGGATCGGCAGCGCGTCCCAGAACTCGTTCGCGATTAGCAGCATCGGGCCGGCCGGCAGGGTGTCGAAGGTGCGGTGCCAACGCGGCGCGAAACCGGCAAGCGCCGCTTTCTGCGCGGCGACCAGCGTCGCGTTCACTTCCACCAGATGGATCTGCGCGGCCTGCAGGAAATCCGGCGCGCGCCGTGCGGCGCGCAAGGCATCGGCCATCAGCGTGCCTCTCCCGGGGCCGAGCTCGGCCAGGAGGAAGGGATCGGGCCTGCCCATGCGCGACCAGAGATCGACGCACCAGAGGCCGAGCATCTCGCCGAACATCTGGCTGACTTCGGGCGCGGTGATGAAGTCGCCGGCGCGGCCCAGGGGATCACGGTCGGCATAGTAGGTGCCGAGCGCCAGTTCCATGTATTCGGCGACGGTGACGAAGCCGTGTCCGGCGATGCGTGCGCGCAAGCTCTCCGCGAGCGTCTCGCTCACGGCTTGGCGGCGCCTCCGGTTGCCTTTGGGGCGGCGTTCACCGCCGGGCGCGGGGCGATCGGCTTGGCGCGCCAGACGAGATAGATGCCATAGAGCAGCATCGGCACGCTCAACCACTGGCCCCAGGTGGTGACGTCGCTGGGCAGCGCCACTTCCGGCTCGCGGAACTGCTCGCCGATCATGCGCGCGATCGCATAGCCGATCAGGAAGATGCCCGACAGCATCCCGAGCTTGCAGCGGACCTTCTCCTGGCGCGCGAAGAAATACAGCACCAGGAACAGCACGACGCCTTCGAGCCCCGCCTCGTAGAGCTGGCTCGGATGGCGCGGGAGCTGATCGACCTTGGGGAAGATCATCGCCCAGGGCACGTCGGTCGGGCGGCCCCAGAGCTCGCCGTTGATGAAATTGGCGATGCGCCCGAGCAGCAGGCCGATCGGCGTCGAGGCGGCGATCAGGTCGGCGATGGCGAAGAACGGGATCTTCTTGCTGCGGCCGTAGAGCAGCATGGCGAGGATCACGCCGAGGAGCCCGCCATGGAAGGCCATGCCGCCTTTCCAGACCATGACGATCTCGGCCGGATGGGAGAAATAATAGCCTGGCTCCCAGAGCAGCACCTGGCCGAGCCGGCCGCCCACGATGATGCCGATGGTGCTCCAGGTGACGAGATCGTCGACATTGTCCCGGGTCAGCAGGTTCGGCCGCTTGGCCGAGAGCCAGAGCACATAGCGCCAGGCCAGCACGATCCCGGCGATGTAGGAGAGCGCGTACCAGCGGATGACGAGCGGGCCCAGCTCGAAGGCGACCGGATTGAAGTTCGGGAAGACGAAAGCGTTCATGTCGCATTCCTGCGCCGGCGCCCCCGGCGGTAGAGATCGACGCGGCGGCTGACCCGGCGGATCGGGATCGCTATGATGGCCGCCGGGGTTATATCGGGGCACCCGGAATCGAGCAAGCCGCGCTCGGGTACCCCAGGGGCCGAGGAGACCGACGATGCAGACCGACAACCGCTTCTTCGACGACATGGCCAAGGCCGCGAGCGGCGCGCTCGGCTCCTTTGCCGGCCTGCGTCACGAGATCGAGATCCGGGTCCAGCAGCAATTGGAGCGCCTGCTCGGGCGCATGAACCTCGTCAGCCGCGAGGAGTTCGAGGCGATGAAGGCGGTCGCCCAGGCCGCCCGCGAGGAGCAGATCAAGCTCGAACGGCGCCTCGCCGATCTCGAAGCGCGCCTTAACGCCGGCACCCCGCCCGACCAGCCCCAGCCGTAAGCCCGGCGCAAAGCCGATACGCTCGCGCGCCGCCTGCTCCGCGTCGACGCCGCGTCGACCGTGACAGTTCGAATTTCCGACGAGTCGACGCGCAACCGGATGTGCGGATGCCGGCAAACCGCGAAATGCTGTGAGCCGCGCCAGACGCGGCTTCCGGGCGCCGCGCGTTAAGCTCCGTTAAAAGGACTCTTGCACCGGACTCTAAAGTTTGAGACTCTAAATGTGGTGGGAAACAAGAAATTTACCATCAAATCCTGGGGTCGAGCGCCCCACCTGCGCCGATTCCTGGTGGCCGACGCATGGAGGGCGCGCTGATGACCGTTACGCTCCGAACCGAGTCGACTCCGGCCCCGACCTCAAATCCCCTCGACGTCATGGAAGAGCTCGTCAGCGCCAATGAATGGCGTTACGACCGTTCCAACGAGGAGGAGATGATCGTCGAGATCGCCGGGCAGTGGTGCGAATACCGGATGTTCTTCGTCTGGCAAGCCGATCTCGGCGCGATGTACTTCTCCAGCCTGTTCGACCTCAAGGTGCCGGTCCAGAAGAAGAAGGAGACGGCGGAGCTGCTCTCCATGATCAACGAGCGGCTCTGGCTTGGCCATTTCGATCTCTGCTCGGAAGAGTCGGCGCCGATGTTCCGGCACACGATCCTGCTGCGCGGCACGGCGGGCGTCACCGTCGAGCAGCTCGAGGACCTGATGGAAGCGGCCTTGTGCGAATGCGAGCGTTACTATCCGGCCTTCCAGTTCGTGATCTGGGGCGGCAAGCGGCCGGAGGAGGCGATGCAGGCCGCGATGCTGGAGACGGTCGGCGAAGCTTGAACTAGCCGGCTCGATCCTCTACGCCTCTAGCCCATGTCCGAAGACGTGAAGCAAGGGCTGCGCCTGCCTGGGCCTCTGGTCCTGGTCGGCTGCGGCAAGATGGGCGGCGCGCTGCTGCGTGGCTGGCTCGCCCGAGGCGTCGATCCGAAGCTGGTGACCGTCGTCGATATCAAGCCTGCCGGCATCGACGACATCGCCGCCAAGGGCGTGCAGGTCCTCACCAAAGGCGGCGACCTGCCCGCCGGCTTGAAGCCGGCCCTGCTGCTGCTCGCAGTGAAACCGCAATTCATGGACGAGGCGCTGCCGGATTATCGCCGCTTCGTGGGACCGGATGCGACCTTCCTCTCGATCGCGGCCGGCAAGACGCTGGCCTATTTCAAGGACCGGCTGGGCCCCGCGGCCGAGATCGTGCGCTCGATGCCGAACACGCCGGCGGCGGTCGGCCGCGGCATCACCGCGATCTACCGCGACCCCACGGTACGCCCGGACCGGCTCGATCTCTGCGGTGCGCTGCTGAGCGCGGTCGGCAAGGTCGAATGGGTCGATTCCGAGGACCTGCTGAACGCGGTGACCGCGGTCTCGGGCGGCGGCCCGGCCTATGTCTTCCTGCTGATCGAGACGCTGGCGGAGGCGGGGCGCGCCGCGGGCCTGCCCGCCGACCTCGCGATGCGGCTGGCGCGCGAAACCGTGTCGGGGAGCGGCGAACTCGCCCGTCTCTCCGACGAGAGCGCGGCGCAGCTCCGGCAGAACGTCACCAGCCCGAAGGGCACGACGCTGGAAGCGCTGAACGTGCTGATGGCGCCGGACGGCTTGCAGCCGCTGATGACCAAGGCGATCGCGGCGGCGACGCGCCGCTCGCGGGAACTGGCGCAGTAGCGCCGGGGTTGATGGCCCAGGACGCCGGAGAAAGCGGCAAGTCGAGCGTCACGCGGGTGCGCCAGGCGCTGGCCGAGCTCGGCCTGGAAGCGGAGATCAAGGAGTTCTCGGCCTCGACAAGGACCTCGGCGGATGCGGCGGCGGCGATCGGCTGTTCGGTCGCCCAGATCGCGAAATCGCTGGTCTTCCGCACCAGGCCGTCGGGCCGCGCGGTCCTGGTGATGGCGAGCGGCGCCAACCGAGTCGACGAGGCGAAGCTCGCGGCGCGGCTGGGCGAGAACATCGGCAAGGCCGACGCGGGCTTCGTCCGGGCAGAGACCGGGTTTGCGATCGGCGGCGTGGCACCGGTCGGGCATGACGTCGGGAAGCGGGGCATGCGGCTGAGGACGCTGATCGATCGGGACCTGCTGCAATACGACGTGATCTGGGCGGCGGCCGGCTCGCCCAACAGCGTGTTCCGACTGACCCCGGACGATCTGGTCAGGATCACGCAAGGCGAGGTCGCCGACCTGAAGCTCTGATGCTCGGCCCTTGAAGGGGCCACGCGCCGGAGCGATATTCTGGGCAACAGCGTCAGACTGCTCGACTCAGGAGGCTCGACCGATGGCCAAACGGGCTGGAGCGAAGAAAAGCGCGGCCAAGACCAAGCGCGCGGCGCGCCCCGCGAGCGCCGCCACGGACCCGGCGGCCGCATTGCGCCAGGCCCTGCTGGACCTGGTCGAGGAGCGGGGCTGGACCGATCTTTCCATGGCCGATATCGCCGAGCGTGCCGGCCTGTCGATGGCCGAGGCGTATCGCGCCTATCGCTCCAAGGCGGCGATCCTGGTCGGGCTCGCCAAGGCGCTGGACGAACGGCTGATCGCCGGGCTCGATGCCGATCCGCTCGAAGGCTCGGCCAAGGACCGGTTGTTCGATCTCTTGATGCGCCGCTTCGACATCCTGAAGGCGGATCGCGCAGCCTATCGCCGGCTGATGCGCCAGCTCCCGGCGACGCCGGCTGAGTTCGCCGCGCTGCTCTGCCGTTTGCGGCGGTCGCTCTCCCTGATGCTGGAAGCGGCGGGGCTCAGCTCGAGCGGCCTCAAGGGCGAGCTGCGCCTGCAGGGACTGGGCGCGGTCTACACCGCGGGCCTGCGCGCCTTCGTCAACGACGAGAGCGAGGATCTCTCGAAGACCATGGCGGAGGTCGACAAGCGGCTCGGCCAGGCCGAGCGTCTCTCCGACATGCTGAACCGCCGCCGCGCCGCCGCTTAGGCGGCGACCACCAGCTCCGTCCCGGCGGCCCGGAGCGCCCGGGCGAGATGTGCCGGCGGCTGAATCTCCGTCACCACGACATGGCACTGCCGGAGCTCGCAGATGCGGGCCATGGCGCGGTGGTCGAACTTCGACGAATCGCACAAGACCACGACCCGGCGGGCGCGCTCGATGAAGGCGCGCTTCACCTCGGTGTCCTCCGGCGAATAGTCGTAGCAGCCGCTTTCCATCACGCCGGAGACGCCGATGAAGGCATGGTCGGCATTGTAGTTCCGCGCCTGCTCATGGGCGACCGCGCCGATCACCGCCATCTCCGGCGCGCGAAGCTGGCCGCCCAGCAGATAGACCGGGCTGCCGCGCCCGCTCAGCAGCGTCGCCGCCGGCAGGTTGTTGGTGATGAACTTGAGGTCGCTGCGAACCGCCAGCTCCTTGGCCAAAGCGAGCACCGAGGTGCCGACATCGAGCGCCACCGTCTCGTTCGGCCCGACGAGCCGCGCGGCGGCGGCGGCGATCATTGCCTTGGCGGCCGCCTGGTACCGGCGCCGCTGGTCGAAATCGGGCTCGACCGCGTCGAACACCTCGCCACGCCCGCCCTCGGCGGCGATGGCGCCGCCATGGGTCCGGGTCAGGATGCCCCGGGCCTCCAGGCTCTCGAGGTCGCGGCGGATGGTCATGCTGGAGACGCCCAGACGTTCCGCGGTCTCCGCGACCGACAGGAAGCCGCTCCGCCGCAGCAGTTCGGCGAGCCGGGCCTGCCGCGCGGTGGCGGGCAGCTTTCCTTCGGCAAGGGCAGCGGCTTTCGGTTCGTCCAGCATGGTGGTCGTTTGATATAGCACAGGCTGGAACACATCGTGTCATATTTTGTGCGATATTGCACACACTCGTTGCAGATGCCATGATGCGATCGACCGGTCGCTTCGCGCCGGAAGGGGGTGTCCAAGCCGATGGCGTCGATTGCGTTGCAGAACGTCTCCAAGATCTATGGCGGCAAGGTCCGGGCCGCGGACGACGTCACCCTGGAGGTCAAGGACGGCGAGTTCATGATCCTGCTGGGTCCGTCGGGCTGCGGGAAATCGACCGTGCTCCGCATGATCGCCGGGCTCGAAAGCGCGACCGAAGGCGAGATCTTCATCGGCGACGAGATGGTCAACGACGTGGCGCCGAAGGACCGCAACGTCGCCGTCGTTTTCCAATCCTACGCCCTCTATCCGCACATGTCGGTCGGGCAGAACCTGGCCTTCGGCCTCAAGATGCACGACATGCCGCACGCCGAGATCGAGAAGCGCGTCAACGAGACCGCGGCGCTGCTCGGCATCGACAAGCTGCTGGACCGCAAGCCGGCCGCGCTTTCCGGCGGCCAGCGGCAGCGCGTGGCCCTGGGCCGCGCGCTGGTGCGCGACCCCGTCGCCTTCCTGTTCGACGAGCCGCTCTCCAATCTCGACGCCCAGCTGCGCGCCGACATGCGCCTCGAGCTGGTGAAGCTGCACCGGCGGCTGGGGCGCACCATCATCCACGTCACCCACGACCAGGTCGAGGCCATGACCATGGGCCAGCGCATCTGCATCATGCGCGACGGCAAGGTGGTGCAGGTGGGCGAGCCGCTGGAGGTCTACCGCAGCCCCATCAACATGTTCGTCGCGGGCTTCCTCGCCAGCCCGCCGATGAACCTGCTGCCCTGCTATGTCATGACCTCCGACGCCAGGAAGCGCGAGGACGGGCCGCTCTTCGTCGAAGGCGGCGGCGGATCGGTGCGGCTGCGCATCCCCACGCCCTACACGACGGCCTATCGCACCTATACGACCCAGCCGGTCTATTTCGGCATCCGTCCCGAGGACGTGCACGCCGAGCAGAGCGATCCCGGCTGGCAGCCGATCGACGTCGAGGTGGTGGCGCTCGAGACCCTGGGCGCGGAGACCGTGCTGATCGCCAGCGTCCCGGGCATGCAGATCAAGGAGTTTGCCGCGCGGCTGCATCGGAACTATCGGGCGCCGATCGGCAGCACGCAGCGGCTCTATGTCGACCTCGCGGAGATGCATCTCTTCGATCCGCACACCACGATGGCGATCCCGCGGAACATCTGAAGGCGTATGGAGTCAGTCATGCTCAAGGAAACTTTCGGCAGCAACAAACCGATCATCGCCATGGTGCATTTCCCGCCGCTGCCTGGCGCGCCGCTCTATGACGCCAAGCGGGGCATGAACGCGATCCTCGATTCCGCCGCGGCCGACATCGAGAAGCTGCAGGCGGGCGGGGTCGATGCGGTGATGTTCGGCAACGAGGGCGACCGGCCCTACATCCTGAAGGCCTCGCCGGAATCGCTGGCGGCCTTCGGCTTCGCGGTCGGGCAGCTCAAGCGCGAGATCAAGGTGCCGTTCGGCGTCGACTACCTCTGGGATCCGATCGCGACCGTCGGGCTCGCCGCGGCGACCGGCGCCCGGTTCGGGCGCGAGATCATGACCGGCGTCTATGATTCCGACATGGGCCTCTGGGCGCCGGATTGCGCGGCGGCGCTTCGCCTGCGGCACAATCTCGGCCGCGACGATCTGAAGCTCATGTACAACGTGAACGCGGAGTTCGCCTCGCCGATCGGCACGCGCACCATCGCGCAGCGCGCCAAGAGCGCGGTGTTCTCGGCTTTGGCCGACGTGGTGCTGGTCTCCGGCATCATGACCGGCCAGGCGGTCGAGACCAGCGACCTGAAGGCGGTGAAGGCCGTGCTGGGCGACACCCCGGTCTTCGCCAATACCGGCGTCAATATCGACAACGTGAAGGACATCCTGGCGGTCGGGGACGGCTGTATCATCGGTACGCATTTCAAGCAGGGCGGCGACACCTGGAAGCCGGTGGACGGCGACCGGGTGAAGCGGTTCATGGACCAGGTCCGGAAGCTGCGCTGATGGCCGCCTTCCTCGGCCTCGACATCGGCACCACGTCGACCGCCGGCATCCTGATCGATGCCGAGGGCAAGACCCTCGCCACGGCCGAGCGGCCGAGCGAGCTGATGTCGCGCCACGCCAACTGGGCCGAGGAGGATCCCTATCTCTGGTGGTCGAACTGCCGCGCGCTGACCCGTGCACTGATGCAGGAAGCGCGGGTCGCACCGGAGCAGATCGCCGCGGTCGGCGTGACCGGGATGGTGCCCGCGATGGTGCTGCTCGACGGCGAGGGCAGGATCCTGCGGCCGAGCATCCAGCAGAACGACGCACGCGCGACCGTCGAGATCGACGAGATGCGGGCGCGGTTCGACGCCGGGCGCTTCTTCAAGCTGACCGGCGGCAGCATCAACCAGCAGGTGGTAGCGCCGAAATTCCGCTGGCTGGAGCGCCACGAGCCCGAGGTGTTCGGCAAGATCGCGACCGTACTGGGGTCGTATGACTACATCGCCTGGCGCCTGACCGGCCAGCGCTCGATCGAGCACAATTGGGCGCTGGAATCCGGGCTGATGGACTTCGCCAGCGGCGCGTTCGACGCCGCGCTGGTGAAGGAGGCGGGGATTTCCGCGTCGGTGCTGCCGCCGATCCGGCCCTCGCATGCGATCCTGGGGCCGATCACGCCGGAAGCCGCGCATGAGACCGGACTCGCCGCCGGGACGCCGGTCGTCGCCGGCTGCGCCGACCACGTCGCCTCGGCCTATGTCGCGGGCGCCGCGCGGGACGGCGACCTGGTCCTGAAATTCGGCGGGGCGGGGGACATCCTGCTCTCGACCGCGAAGGCGGTGACCGACCCCAGGCTGTTCATCGACTACCACATCCTGCCCGACCACTATTTCAGCAATGGCTGCACCGCCGCGACCGGGAGCCTGCTGAACTGGATCGTGCGCGAGCTCGCCGGCGGCGAGATCGAGAAGGCCAACGAACACCACGTGCCGATCCATGCCTGGCTCGACCGCCTGGCGTCGGAGGTTTCACCGGGCTCGGAGGGCGTCGTGTTGCTGCCGTATTTCCTCGGTGAGAAGACGCCGCTGCACGATCCGCATGCGCGCGGCACGATTGTCGGCCTGGGCCTGCATCACAGGCTCGCGCACATCTGGCGCGCGGCGCTGGAGGGCGTGATCTTCGGCTTCCGGCATCATGTCGATGTGTTCCGCGAGATCGGGCTCTCGGTGCAGCGGGTCTTCGCCTGCGACGGCGGGGCCGCCAGCAATCTCTGGCTCCAGATCGCCGCCGACGCGCTGGCGGCGCCGGTGACGCGGATCGACAAGCACCCCGGTTCCTGCCTGGGGGCGGCCTATGTCGCGGGCTACGGCGTCGGGGCGTTCAAGGATCTGGCGGGCATCAGCCGCTACGTTGCCGCAGGCCGCGTGTTCCGGCCCGATCCGGCGCGGACCATGATCTATGACAAAGCCTATGCGAATTATCGTGAGATCTATGAGCGGCTGAAGACGCTCTACCCCAAGCTCGATCTCGGCGGCATCGGCGCAATCAGAGGGAATGCGGCATGAGCAACGCGCTTCTCGGCGGCAAGGCCGCGTTGGTGACGGGTGCAGCTTCCGGCATCGGCCGGGCCATCGTGAAGGCTTTGGCCGGCGCGGGCGCCCGGGTGGCGGTCACCGACGTCAACGCCGAGGCCGCCGCCGCGCTGGCGAAAGAGATCGGCAACGGCGCCATCGCCGCGGCGCTCGACGTCACCGATGCCGCCGCCACGGCCAAGGTGATTGACCAGGCGATCGCGGGTTTCGGCCGCCTCGACGTCGTCTGCGCCAATGCCGGCATCTCCAGCATGCACCCCACGGTCGATCTCACCGAGAGCGAATGGGATGCCAACATGAACGTCAACGCCAAGGGCGTGTTCCTGACCAACCAGGCGATCGTGCGGCGCTGGATCGCGGCGAAGCAGCCGGGCGTCATCGTGAACACGGCCTCGCTGGCGGCCAAGCTCGGCGCGCCGCTGCTCGCGCATTACTCCGCCAGTAAGTTCGCGGTGCTCGGCTTCACCCAGGCGCTCGCGCGCGAGATGGGGCCGCACAACATCCGGGTCAACTGCGTCTGTCCGGGCTTCGTCCGGACGTCGATGCAGGAGCGCGAGGTGGTCTGGGAAGGCAAGCTGCGCGGCATGACGCCCGACGCCGTGCGGAAGGAATACGTCTCGCTGACCCCGCTCGGCCGATTGGAAGAGGCGGAGGACGTGGCCGATATCGTGCTGTTCCTGGCCAGCGATCTATCGCGGTTCCTGACCGGCGAGGCGATCAATGCCAGCGGCGGCGTGACGATGGACTAGGGCGATGGCGAAGGCACGCAAGACCCGGGGTACCAAAGGACGATTCGGCGGCGGCAACGTGTTGAGCCACGCCGTGCTGGCGCTGTTCTCGCTCTACATCGCGCTGCCGCCGCTCTGGGTGCTGCGCACCAGCTTCGTCCCGGAATCCGGCGCCTATTCCGTGACGCTGCTGCCGGAATTCACGCTCGACAACTACGTGAAGCTGCTGGTCAAGGACAAGTTCTGGCTCGCCTATACCGACAGCCTGGTCGCCGCCGCCGTCTCCACGGCCCTGGCGCTGCCGCTGGCGGCGATGGCGGGCTATGCCTTTGCGCGCTATCAGACCGGCGGCAATGTCAGCCGTTTCTTCATCCTCGCCACCCAGATGCTGCCGCCGGTCGCCATCGTGCTGCCGGTCTTCACCCTGTTCCGCTACGTCGATCTCACCAACACGGTCAGCGGCCTGGTGATCGCCTATGCCGCCCTCAACCTGCCGTTCCTCACCTGGATCATGATGGGTTTCTTCGAAGGGATCCCGGTGGAGCTCGAATGGGCGGCGATGGTGGACGGAGCCACGGTCTGGCGCGCCTTCTGGAGGATCGTCGTCCCGGTCTCGCTGCCGGGCCTCGCCGCCGCCGCGGTCCTGGGCTTCATCCTCGCCTGGAACGAGTTCCTCTTCGCGCTGGTGCTGACCGGGCCGGACACGGCGACGATTCCGGTCGTGCTCGCGAGCCTCCAGTCCCAGAACGGCGTGCAGATCGCCGAGGTCTCCGCCGGCGTGGTGCTGGGCGTCGTGCCGTTGCTGATCGCCTCGCGCTTCATCCAGAACTATCTCGTGCGCGGCCTCACTTTCGGGGCCATCAAGTGAACCTCAAGGACCACGATCATTCAAAAAGGGAGGTATCGATGACCAAGCATAGGCTTTCCACCACCCTCGCCGGCGCATCGGTCGCCGCTTTGCTCGCCGGTCTACAGCCGGCCGCAGCCGAGGGCCTGAAGCTCACCGCCTTGATGGAGGATGTGCCGGAGACGCACATCATCGAGGCGCTGCTGCCGGAGTTCACGAAGGAGACGGGCATCACCGTCGAGTTCCAGAAGCTCGCCTATCCCGACATGCACCAGAAGCTGGTGACCCAGCTCATCAGCAACCAGAGCGCCTACAACGTGCTGGAGGTCGATTTCCTCTGGGCCGGCGAGTTCCCGGAGGCCGGCTGGCTGGCCGACCTGCAGCCCTTCGTGGACAAGACCAACTTCGACCTGAAGCCCTTCATCCCGTCGCTGATGGACCTGGTCGGCATGCACAAGGGCAAGCTCTATACGATCCCGATGTACAACTATTCCATGGGCATCGTGTACCGGAAGGACCTGCTCGAGGATCCCAAGCTCAAGGAGCAGTACAAGAAGGAGACCGGCAACGAGCTCGCCTATCCCAAGACGCTCGCCGAATACGTCGAGATCTCCAAGTTCATGAGCAAGAATGCCGGTGTCGCCGGCGCCGCCATGCAGTCGCAGCGCGGCGATCCCAACAGCATGGAGTTCTCGAACTACCTGTTCGCCAATGGCGGGCGCTATCTCGACGAGAACGGCAAGGTGGTCCTCAACAGCCCCGAAGCCCTGAAGGCCCTCGAGCTCTATGTCGACAACATCCAGCATGGCGGCCAGAAGGGCGCCCTTTCCGCGGCGCTCTCCGACACCTTCAACGTGATGTGCCAGGGCCAGGCCTGGAGCATGGTGACCTACTGGTGGATGCTGCCGCAGGTCGATGACCCGAAGGGCTGCCCGGCGGCCTCCGGCAAGGTGGCGCTCGGCGTCATGCCGGGCGGCCACGGCGAGAGCGGCGCCTGGGGCTGGGGCATTCCCAAGAACGAGAGCCCCGAGCTGCAGGACGCGGCTTGGAAGTTCATCAGCTGGGTGCAGAGCAAGGAGATCTCCCAGAAGCGCGCGCTCGAAGGCCATGCGCCGACCCGCTCGGACACGTTCGAGGATCCGGCGGTGCTGGCCAAGTATCCCTACTACAAGCAGGCGCTGGACGTGGTCGCCAGCGGCATGTCCTTCCCGATCTTCACCTACTCGGCGCAGTACGAGGACGTGCTCGGGCGCCAGCTCTCGCTCGCCGCGACCGGCGAGGTGAAGCCGGCGGACGCCATCAAGGCGGCCGCCGACGGCCTCGACGAGCTGCTGAAGAAGTAGAACTGAAGACGTCGCAGTGAGCCTAGTCCGGTCAGACCCGTCGGCCCCTCACCCCAGCTCTCTCCCTCAGCGGGAGAGGGGGGTATTTCTCGCTGCGGAACGTGACGGTATGACGAGCGAAGGCTCGTGCCGCAGCGTTCCCCCTCCCCTTGAGGGAGAGGGACAGGGTGAGGGGTCGACGGATGCCGCCGGCGTTTATTCGCTTTCGGGAGAGGCACCTTCTGTGTCGCGTCGGGCATGACCGACGCGACCGTGCCCGCCCAGGCGCCGAAGCCGCGCCGCAAGCAGCGCGACCGCTGGCGCGCGACCGGCTGGAAGTTCGCCGCCCCCGGGCTCTCGATGATCGCCATCGTGATGGGCTTCCCGCTGGTCTATGCGGTGCTGCTCAGCCTCTCCTCGTTCACCCTGCTGCATCCGAGGCTGAAGCCGTTCGTCGGCTTCGAGAACTTCAGGATCGTTTTCGACGATCCCTATTTCTGGCATTCGGTGTGGATCACGGTGAAGTACTCCGCCGTGACGGTGGCGGGCGAGTTCATCCTCGGCCTCCTGGTCGCGCTGGTGCTGAACCGCGTGGTGCGGCTGAAGGCCGTCTACTTTGCCATCCTCACTGTGCCCATGGCCATGTCGCCGGTCAGCGTCGGCCTGGTCTGGCACATGCTGCTCCAGCCCAATCTCGGCATCGTCAACCGGCTCCTCGACATGTCCGGGATCGGCGGGATTGATTGGCTGGGCTCGCCGGAGCCTGCGTTCTGGACCGTCGTTTTCGTCGATATCTGGCAGCAGGTCTCGTTCGTCATCCTGATCCTGGCCGCCGGCCTCGCCTCGCTGCCGAAGGAGCCCTACGAGGCCGCCCAGGTGGACGGCGCCGGCGAGCTCGCCCAGTTCTGGCACCTGACGCTGCCGATGCTCAGGCCGGTCGCGGCGATCGCCATCGTCATCCAGCTCATCAACGAGACCCGGACCTACGACCTCGTCTATGTGCTGACCCGGGGCGGTCCGGGGATCGCCACCGACCTGCTGAGCTATTTCGCCTATCGGCAGGCCTTTCTCGGCTTGACCACCAACCAGGGGGCCGCGGTCTCCTTCTTCCTGCTGCTGATGGTCCTCGCCCTCACGGTCGTCTTCTTCCGGATGGTGACCCGGAAATCCTGAGTCGACCCCGGCCGTGACCGGGTAGCGACCAGGAAGTTTCACCTAAGTGTCAGATATATCATGCTATTCTTTAGGCTGTGTTGCGTCGCAACAAAGCCCTTGATTTCTGTGCTGCATTGCACCATCTTAGGCTCAATTGTGCAGTGCACAATGAAGGCGTGAATCATGAAATCTCACCGGAGGAGATCCCATATGGCGACGAAGAGCACGGCCGCCGAGGCCGAGACCCACAAGCCCGACTTCTTCAAGGTTCCCGATTTCGGCCAGTACCAGGCGGACTTCAACCGCTGGGTCAGCGACTTCTCGAAGTCGTTCACCAACGGCAAGACGCCGAGCGTCGATTTCGAGGGCCTGTTCGCGGCTCAGCGTAAGAATTTCGAAGCGTTCAGCAGCGCCAACCAGCTGGCGTTCGACGGCGTGAAGGCCGTTGCCCAGCGCCAGGCCGAGCTCGCCCGCGAGGCGGTCGAGGAGTTCTCGAAGCTCGCCAAGGAGCTTTCGGTTCCGACCAGCGCCGAGGAGAAGCTGGTGAAGCAGGCCGAGGTGGCCAAGGCCGCCTTCGAGCAGGCGCTCGCCACCATGCGCGAGGCCGTCGAGACCCTCAGCAAGTCGAACGCCCAGGCGGTCGACGTGATCGGCAAGCGCGTCGCCGACAGCTTCGACGAAGTGAAGACCGCGTTCGTGAAGGGCGCGAAGAAGTAATCGGGCGGGCCGCTCGCCCGATCCGAAGTCCAGAGTTCCGGGGCCGCTCCTCGATCGGGAGCGGCCCCGATCTTTTCCGGCCCCGATCTTTTCCGGCCCCGCTTTTCCGGCCCCGCTTTTCCGACCGGGCGTTCTCCGTTACGGTCCGCGCTTTCGCACGGGGATAACGGACATGGCCGAAGACAATGCCGCGCCGGCGGCGCCCATCACCTACGACGATTTTCGCAAGGTCGACATCCGGGTCGGCACCATCGTTGCGGTCGAGCCCTATCCCGAGGCGCGCCGCCCGGCCTTCAAGCTCAGCGTCGATTTCGGCCCGGCGATCGGCATCAAGCGCAGCTCCGCGCAGATCACCAGGCACTATGCCCTCGACCGGCTGGTCGGGCGGCAGGTCGCGGCCGTGGTCAACTTCCCACCCAAGCAGATCGGCAAGTTCATGTCCGAGGTGCTGGTCCTCGGCTTCCCCGATGGCGCGAACGAAGTCGTCATGATCGGCCCCGACCAGGCCGTGCCGAACGGCGGCCGGCTGTTCTAGCGGATCAGCCGGCGCCACGCCGCGCATGACGGCCGAGCTTGCGGATTCGGGTGAATTCGAACGCATCCGCCCTGACGGGTAGAAGGTTTCTTAACGCCTCGCCGCCACACTGCACGCCTGCTCCCGCAATCGGAATGGGAAGAAATATGCGTGCGCTCGGACACGGAGCCTATGCCGGGGCGACGGCGGACATGGTCGCCGGCCTGCTGGCGGAGTTCGTCGGCGAATCCCAGGAGCGGATCGCCGACCTCATCCGGCGGATCCCGAAGGGCGACGGCCTGCCGGAGCTCCGCCGCTTCATCTTCGATCTCGCCGGCCAGGCGCGGAATTTCGGCCTCGGCATGCTGGAGACGGTGGCCGACCAGGCGCAGAACTACCTGACCAGGATCGACCAGCTGGACGACCAGGCGATCGACGACCTCGGCAGGTATCTCGACGTCATCCTCGAGCTGCTGAACGGAGACCGCTCCGCCGACGGCGACATCCGCCAGACGGTGCGCGACCTGCCGAACCGCCTCGGCGTCGAGATCGACGAGAAGCCCGAGGTCAGGGACATCGAGGTCGTCCTGGTGATGAGCCACGGCACGCAGCAGGTCTTCGTCGAGCGCGAGCTTCGCGCCTGCGGCTATCGCGCGACCGTCGTGCCGGATACGTTGAAGGCGCTCGCCTACGCGGTCCGCACCAAGCCCGACATGATGATCATCTCGGCGGTAATGCCGAATCTCGGCGGCGCCGATCTTGCTTTGGCGCTGAATGCGATCCCGGCGACGCGCAACATCCCGCTGGCGGTCATCACCAGCTTCGACGCCGACGACCCGCAGCTCAAGGCGCTGCCGAAGGCGGTCTCGATCATCCGCAAGACCAGCGCCTTCGGCGATGACCTCACCAAGGCGCTGCAGCAGGCGTTCCTGCTGTAATCAGCTTGGCAATCTCAGGACAGCGCGCAGGCCGCCGAGCGGGGAATCGCTCAGGGTAAGATCGCCGCCATGGCCGCGCACGATGTCGCGGGCGATGGCCAGGCCCAGGCCCGTGCCGCCGGTCTCCGGGTTGCGCGAGGCTTCCAGGCGGAAGAACGGGCGGAACACGTCCTCGCGGCGGTCGGGCGGTATGCCGGGCCCGTCGTCGTCGACCAGGACGTCGACCACATGCTCGCGGGGCTGGACCGCGATCTCGATCCGCTTTGCATACCGGCGGGCATTGCCGACGATGTTGGCCAGCGCCCGGCGCAGCGCGTCGCGCCGGAGCGGGAGCACGATGCGCTCGTCGGTGCCCATGTAGACGATGGTGGCGCCCTCGCGGCGCGCGTCGGCCACCGTGTCGTTCACCAGCTCGACGAGATCTGTATCGACGGCACGCTCGGTGCCCTCGCCGCGGGCGAAGGCGAGATAGCCTTCCACCATGCGCTCCATCTCCTCGACGTCCTTCTTGAGGTCCGCGGTCTCCGGCCCCTCGCCCATGAGGGCGAGCTGCAGCTTCATCCGGGTCAGGGGCGTGCGGAGATCGTGGCTGACGCCGGCCAGCATCTCGGTGCGCTGCGAGATCTGGCGGCGGATGCGGTCGCGCATCAGGTTGAAGGCGTGGCCGGCGAGCTCCACCTCGGTCGCGCCGCTGGGCGTGAAGTCGAGCACGTCGCGGCCGCGGCCGAAATCGTCCGCCGCCTGCGCCAGGCGCCGGATCGGCCGCACCTGGCGCCGCATGAAGACCGTCGCGAAGGCCAGCAGCGCCAGCGAGGTGCCGATCATCCAGAGCAGGAAGATGTAGGTGGTCGAGGTGAAGAGCCGGCGCCGCCGCACCACCGCGCGCAGCACGCCGTCCGGGAGCTGCACATGGATCTCGACGAAGTTTCGGATCGAGCGGCTGTCGATCAGGAACGGCCGCTGCACCGTCGATTGCAGCGCCCGGGCGAGGGCCACATCGACCACGTTCTGCCGGCTGATGGTGGGATCGTTGGGCAGGATGTCGCCCGGCTTGAACGAGAGCTTGATGTCCATCATGTCGTGGGCGATGGCGAAGACCTCCTCGCTGCGCCTGGGATCGACCGGCTCGGGCAGCAGGCGGATCACCGAGGCGACGTCGCCGGCCACGCTCTGTGCCAGGCGCTGTGTCACGGTGTTCCAGTGGCTGGTGTAGAACACCCAGGCGGAGATCGCCTGGAGGAGCACGATCGGCGTCACGATGATGATGATCGAGCGGCCGAGCAGCGTGCGCGGCAGCAGGCGCTCGGTCGCCGTGAGGAATTCGCGGAGATCCTGCAGCACTGCGCTCAATCCGGCTGCAGCAGGTAGCCGCGCCCGCGCACCGTCTGCAGGTACCGCGGGAAGCGCGGATCTTCCTCGATCTTGCGGCGCAGACGCGTCACCAGGACGTCGACCTGCCGCCCGGTGGCGGCCTCGCCGTTCTCGGGCACGCTCGAGAGCTCCTCGCGGCTCAGCGCCTCGCCGGCCCGCGCCGCGAGCTGCGCCAGCAGATCGGTCTCCGCCTCGGTCAGATAGAACGGCTCCTCGCCGCGGAACAGGCGCCGCCGGTCGAGCTCGAACAGGAAGACGCCGAACTTCACCACCCGGCGCTGGGGTGCGGCGGCCTGGCTCGGCCGCGCGCGCTTCAGGATCGACTGGATGCGCAGCACCAGCTCCTTGGGCTCGAACGGCTTGGTGAGATAGTCGTCGGCGCCGTGCTCGAAGCCGGTGATGCGATCCTCGACCTCGGTACGCGCGGTCAGCAGCAGGATCGGCACCTGGCTCTCCTGGCGCAGGCCCGCAGTGAGCTCGAGCCCGTTCTCCCCGGGCATCATGATGTCGAGCACCAGGAGGTCGAAGGCCAGGCTCTTCATCTTGTCCCGGGCATCGGCGGCGTCGTTCGCCGTGACCACGTTGAAGCCCTCCGCGGTCAGGAACCGCGCGGTCAGGTCGCGGATACGGCGGTCGTCATCGACCACCAGGATATGCGGCTGGTCGCTCATCGCCGCGCCCCTTACCGCGGCGATTGCGGCTTGAAGCGCTCGCGGTCGGTCTCGTTGATCATCCCGGTCAGCACCTTGCGGAAGCCCTCGACCGCCTCGGCCCCGGCGCTGCGATAGGCCCGTGCGACCAAAGCGCGCTGGTCCTCGGTCAGCTTGCGCTCCAGATCGGTGCCGCGGTCGGTCAGATGCAGCAGGCGCTGGCGTCGGTCGGTGACGCCGTGGCGCTGGATGATGAAGCCCTGGCGCACGAGTTGCCCCAGCACCCGCGACAGGCTCTGCTTGGTGATCTTCAGGATGTCGAGCAGATCGGACACCGTCATGCCCGGATTCCGGCCGACGAAATAGATGACCCGGTGGTGGGCCCGTCCGAAACCGTATTGCAGCAGGGTTTCATCGGCTTTCGCTGTAAAATCGCGATAGGCGAAGAAAAGCAGCTCGATCCCCTGGCGCAGGTCGTCGTCGCGAAGGAACAGCGGATTCACGGGCGTTTTGACGTCGGCCATTTTATGTCAGCACTGTTGACTTATTTTTCCGAAGCTTTTAATTTCGGCCCAGATACGATGCTTTTATAACCCGACAAGCCTACCGGAGGAATCCTTCCATGAGCCTGGTGCCTTATGACGATCGCGACGGCGAGATCTGGTTCGACGGCAAGTTCGTGCCGTGGCGCGAAGCGAAGATCCACGTGCTGACCCATGGCCTGCACTATGCTTCGTGCGTGTTCGAGGGCGAGCGCGCCTATGGCGGCCAAGTCTTCAAGTCGAAGGAGCATAGCGAGCGTCTGCACAAGTCGGCGGAGATTCTCGGCTTCAAGATTCCCTATTCGGTCAAGGAGCTGGTGGATGCCAAGGCGGAGCTGATCCGGCGCATGGGCTTCACCGACTGCTACGTTCGCCCCCTCGCCTGGCGCGGCAGCGAGATGATGGGCGTCGCCGCCCAGCAGAACACGATCCACACGGCGATCGCGATCTGGCAGTGGCCGTCCTATTTCTCGCCGGACCTCCTGGAGAAGGGCATCCGGCTGAAATGGGCGCGCTACCAGCGCCCGGCGCCGAACACCGCGCCGACCGCGAGCAAGGCCGCCGGGCTCTATATGATCTGCACGATCTCCAAGCACGAGGCCGAGGCCGAGGGCTATCAGGACGCGATGATGATCGATTATCGCGGCCAGCTCGCCGAGGCGACCGGCGCCAACGTCTTCCTGGTGCAGAACGGCGAGGTGCACACGCCGACGCCGGATTGCTTCCTGAACGGCATCACCCGGCAGACCGTCATGGATCTCGCCCGCCGCCGCCAGCTGAAGGTGGTCGAGCGCGCGATCTTCCCGGACGAGCTCAAGAAGACCGACGAGGTCTTCCTGGTCGGCACCGCCGCGGAAGTGACGCCGGTCGGCCAGGTC
The DNA here is from genome assembly GCA_035548715.1 of Dongiaceae bacterium. Taxonomy (GTDB): domain Bacteria; phylum Pseudomonadota; class Alphaproteobacteria; order Dongiales; family Dongiaceae; genus Dongia. Next base: position 85,482 of record DASZSL010000081.1, on the reverse strand, counting down.
GGCGAATACAATTTCAAGGTCGGTCCGGTGACCCGCCAGCTGCGCGAGGACTACCTGAAGGAAGTCCGCGCCCACGAGAGCAGCAAGGCGGCGTAAGAAGCTGCGCGTCGGCGAGACCCGACGATCCCTCGCTCTGTCCCTCTCCCTCAGGGGGAGAGGGGACGCTGTGTCGCAGGCCTTCGAGCAAGTGGCCGCAACACCCCCTCTCCCCCTGAGGGAGAGGGCAGGGGTGAGGGGTCGAAGACTCTATCCGCGATCAGGCCTTCTTCGCCGCCTGCCGCCTGGCGCGCGCCCAGAGGTTGAGGCCTTCGACACCGGCCGAGAAGGCGATGGCGAAGTAGAGATATCCCTTCGGGATATGGAAGTGCAGGCCTTCGCCGAGCAGGGCGACGCCGATCAGCAGCAGGAAGGCGAGACAGAGCATCTTCACCGAGGGATGCTTGTCGACGAAATCGCCGACCGCGTTCGCGGCCAGGATCATCACCAGCATCGCCGCGACCACCGCCGCGACCATCACCGGCAGGTGATTGGTCATGCCGACGGCGGTGATCACGCTGTCCAGCGAGAATACGATGTCGAGCAGCGCGATCTGCACCACCGCCGCGCCGAGCCCCATATAACTGCGCTTGCCTTCGGCGTGCTCCTCCTCGACGTCGATGTTGTGGTGGATCTCGGTCGTCGACTTGGCCAGCAGGAAGAGGCCGCCGCCCAAGAGGATGATGTCGCGCCAGGAGAGGTCGTAGGCATGCTCCGGGCCGAACCAGGTCATGGTCCAGATCGGCTCGGTCAAGCCGGCGACCCAGGCGATCGAGGCGAGCAAAGCGAGCCGCGTGCCCAGAGCCAGGCTGAGGCCCAGCCGCCGGGCCAGGCGTTGCTGGCTCGGCGAGACGCGGCCGGCGACGATCTGCACGAAGAGCAGGTTGTCGATGCCAAGGACGATCTCAAGGGCGGCGAGGGTTAAGAAACTGAGGATGACGGAGGGATCGGTCAGCAGATCGATCATGGAAGCGGTCTTTTCCAGGCCGTTTCGGGGGCTCTCAGAAATGGCCGCTTGTCAGCATTATTTCAAGCGCCCTTGTCGTTCTCGGCTTCACCCCTCATTCGGTCGTCATGCCTGGCTTTAGGCCGGGCCTCCACGAGTTCGCCGGCCGCAAAACTGGTGGATGCCAAGGTCAAGCCTTGGCATGACGGAGTCTGTCGAGCTGACCGGGTTATTGAAAACGACGGCACAGCCTGGAGCGCTATTTCTTCCACGCCTCTTTGCGTGCGTCGTCGCTGCTCCGGGCTTCGACCCACTTGGCGCCTTCGGGGCCTTCCTCCAGCTTCCAGAACGGCGCTTCGGTCTTCAGCCAGTCGATCAGGAAGGCGCAGGATTCGAGCGCCGCCTCGCGATGGCTGGACGCGGTGCCGACCAGCACGATGCGGTCGCCGGGCTCGAGCCTGCCGTAGCGGTGGATGATGACGGTCGCGGCCAGCGGCCAGCGGCGATGCGCCTCGGCCTCGATCTCGGCCAGGCGCTTCTCGGTCATCCCGGGATAGTGCTCCAGGGTCATCGCGGACTCGGCGCCCGAGTCTTTCGGCGCGATGTCGCGTACCAGGCCGACGAAGCTCGCGATGCCGCCGACCTGGTGATTGCCGGCCGCGAGCTTCGCCAGCTCGGTGCCGACGTCGAAGTCCTCCCGCTGGACGCGGATCATCGGCGCTAGCCGCCGGTGACCGGCGGGAACAGCGCGACCTCGTCGCCGGACTTCACCGGATGGGTGAGGCCGACATAGTCCTGATTCACGGCCACCTTGACCGCGCGGCGTTCCTTGAGCGCGGTCGCGTAATTGGGGCCGAGGCTTTCCAGCCAGTCCAGGAGCTGCCCCACCTCTTTGACATGGGGCGGGACGTCGAGCGTTTCTTCGGCCTTGCCGATCTTCTGGCGGAGCCAGGCGAAATAGAGCAGTTTCATGATCCAATCAGAGTTCCGGAGGTAACGATGTCCGTCACCATCTACCACAACCCGAACTGCAGCACGTCGCGAAAAGTATTGGGCTGGCTGAAGGAAAAAGGCGCCGAGCCGAAGGTCGTCGAATACCTGAAGACCCCGCTGGACGAAGCTGGAATCAAGGCCTTGCTCAGGAAGATGAAGGTCGGCCCGCGCGACATCCTGCGCCGCAAGGGCGACGAATTCGAGGCGCTGAAGCTCACCGACAAGACGACCGACGAGGCGTTGATCAAGGCCATGGCCAAGACCCCGATCCTGATCGAGCGGCCGATTGTCGTCGGGCCGAAGGGTGCCGTGCTCTGCCGCCCGCCGGAACGGGTCTGGGAGGCGGTCTGACAATCAATCCATATTTCAGATTGAAATAAACAGAGTAATTCATTGGATTGATTGATCCGGCGGGGCGATCTTAGGTCCGTCAAGACCAAGGATTCGCGCACCGGTTCACCATGTCGTTCCAAGCCGCCCTGCCGGCCCGTGCCGGCCTCAATCCCGCTCTCGAGCTCATCCCCGGCCTGATGCTGACCGCCATGCTGGCGGCGCTCGGGACCGCGCTCCACACCTTGCCGGTCATCGGGATCTTCAGCCCGCTCATTCTCTCGATCCTGCTCGGCATGGTGTTTCACAACGTGATCGGCACGCCGCATCGGGCGCGGGCCGGGATCGCCTTTTCGCTGCGCCGGATCCTGCGTTTGGGCATCATCCTGCTCGGCCTGCAGCTGACCGCCGCCCAGGTCGCCGCCGTGGGCGTCACCGGGCTCGCCATCATCGCCGGCAGCTTGGTCGCCACCATGGTCTTCACCAAGACGCTCGGCCGCTGGCTGCGCGTCGATGCCAAGCTCACGGAGCTGATCGCCGCCGGCACCTCGATCTGCGGCGCCTCGGCGGTCATCGCCACCAACACGGTAACCAAGGCGCATGACGAGGACGTGGCCTATGCCGTCGCTTGCGTCACCATCTTCGGCTCGGCCGCGATGTTCCTTTACCCGCTCGCCGGCGCCGCCTTGCAGCTCTCGGCGCATGACTACGGCCTCTGGTCCGGCGCATCGATCCATGAGATCGCGCAGGTGGTCGCCGCCGCTTTCCAGCGCGGCAGCGAGGCCGGCCAGTTCGGCACCGTCGCCAAGCTGACCCGCGTGATGATGTTGGCGCCGATGATCCTGGCGCTCGGCTGGAGCGCCATGCGCCGCAGCGTGCACCATCATCCGAAGACCGAGGGTGGCCGCGCCGCCTTCCCGATGCCGTGGTTCGTGTTCGGCTTCCTGGCGCTCGTCGGTGTCAACAGCGTGATCGCGGTCGATCCCGCCGCGCGGGCCGCGATCGTCGCCGCGACCAACTTCCTGCTGGCGATGGCGCTGGCGGCGATGGGCCTCGGCACCGATTTCCGCAAGCTGGTGGCGGCCGGGCCGAGGCCGCTGCTGCTGGGCGCCGCGGCATCGGTCTTCATCTCCGGCTTCAGCCTCGCCCTGGTGATGCTCGCGCATTGACGGCCCTCGTAAGCGGCAGAGGGGCGCGGTAGCATCCGCGCCATGACCCTGGAGCAGCTCCGTATCTTCGTCGCCGTCGCCGAGCGCGAGCACATGACCCGGGCCGCCGAGGCTCTGGGCCTCGTGCAATCGGCGGTCAGCGCCGCGGTCGCCGCCTTGGAGGCCGAGCACGACGTGCATCTCTTCCATCGCGTCGGGCGCCGGGTCGAGCTGACAGAGGCCGGGCGCGTGTTCCTCAACGAGGCGCGCGCCGTGCTGGCGCGCGCCGCCGCCGCGGAGCTGACGCTCGCCGATTTGGGCGGCCTGAAGCGCGGCACCCTGTCGATCCATGCCAGCCAGACCATCGGCACCTATTGGCTGCCGGCGCGCCTCGCCGCATTCCGCAAGGCCTATCCGGCGATCGATATCCGCCTCGCCATCGGCAATACCACGCAAGTGACCGCCGCCGTCATCGCCGGGACGGCGGAGCTGGGTTTCGTCGAAGGCGAGATCGACGAACCGACCCTCTCCGACCGCGCGATCGAGGGCGACCGGCTCGCCGTGGTGATCGCAACCTCGGAAGCGCCGGCAAGGGGAGGGAAGGTCACGGCCGCCGATATCCTCGCCATGGACTGGGTGCTGCGCGAGCCGGGCTCCGGCACCCGTGCCGAATTCGAAGCCGAGCTCAAGCGCCGCAAGATCGATCCTGCAGCGCTCAAGGTGGTGCTCGAGCTGCCGTCCAACGAGGCGGTGCGCTCGGCGGTCCTGGCCGGAGCGGGGGCGACGGCGATCTCCGAGCTGGTGGTGGCGCCCGGCCTGCGCTACGGCAGCCTGCGGCGGCTGGACTTCGACATGCCGCAGCGGCCGTTCCATATCCTGCGGCACAAGGAGCGTTATCGCAGCCGGGCGGCCGATGCCCTGCTGGAGATCGTGGCCGACGGTGCCCTGGCCGCGGCTCGTCGCCGCAAGCCGGTTTCGGCTTTGTTCATGAGAAAAGCGTTGCTGCGCGCACCCCGTTGACCTGCTAGGTTCCGTCCGTTCGCAGTGAGGGAAGCCGGTCGGATGCCGGCGCTGCCCCCGCAACTGTAGGACCGCGGCCCGGAAGCGCCTCTCGACGCACGCCTGGGCAACGGCCCCGTTCGAAGCCACTGGCCGCGAGGCCGGGAAGGCGCGGGGACCGGCGGTCGAGCCAGGAGACCTCGGCGAACCTCTGCAACGGTCGGCGCCTCGGCGGGAGGAGCGCAGCGTGTCGAAGTCTAAATCACGAAGCTATTCGCCCCCTCTGTCCATGGGCGTCTCCGGCCTGGTCACGCCGCTTCCCCCGGTCACGCTGGTCTTGGGCGGCGCCCGCTCGGGCAAGAGCCGTTATGCCGAGGGCCTGCTCGACCTCCATCCCGGCCGTCGGACCTATCTCGCCACCGCCGAGGTGCTGGACGACGAGATGGCGGCGCGGGTGCAGGCGCACCGCGACCGTCGCGATTCCGACTGGAAGACGGTCGAGGAGCCGCTGGCTCTGGCCGCCACCTTGAAGGCCGAAACGGAACAGGGAGCGGCGGTCCTGGTCGATTGCCTCACCCTCTGGCTCGGCAATCTCCTGGGCGAGGCGCGGGAGGTGGAGGCCGAGATCGACGGGCTGATCGCCGCGATCGGCCAGTTCGGCGGCCCGGTCGTGTTCGTGTCGAACGAGGTGGGGCTCGGCATCGTTCCGGAAAACACGCTGGCACGGCAGTTTCGCGACCATGCCGGCATCCTGCACCAGCGCCTCGCCGAGAAGGCAGACCGCGTCGTCTTCGTGGTCGCAGGCCTCCCCATGAGCTTGAAGTGAAGAGAGCGAGATGAGCACGAAGATTCCAGCCACCATCGTCACCGGCTTTCTCGGTGCGGGCAAGACCAGCCTGATCCAGAACCTGCTCCGCAACGCGCGCGGGCGGCGCATCGCGCTCATCATCAACGAGTTCGGCGAGCTCGGCGTCGACGGCGAGATCGTCAAGGGCTGCGGCATCGAGGACTGCCCGGAGGAGAACATCGTCGAGCTCGCCAACGGCTGCATCTGCTGCACCGTCGCCGACGATTTCCTGCCGACCATCTCGGCGCTGCTCGACCGTCCGGAGCCGCCGGAGCATATCGTCATCGAAACCTCCGGCCTCGCTTTGCCCAAGCCGCTGATCCGCGCCTTCAACTGGCCGGAGGTGCGCACGCGCGTCACGGTCGACGGCGTGATCGCCGTGGTCGACGGCCCGGCCGCCGCGGCGGGCCGCTTCGCCGACAATCCGGATGCCGTCGCGCAGCAGCGTGCCGCCGACGATTCGCTCGACCATGAGAGCCCGCTGGCCGAGCTGTTCGAGGACCAGATCAACAGCGCCGATCTCATCATTCTCAACAAAAACGACCAGATGTCGGCGGACGACCGCCAGGCGGCCAAGGACGCGATCGACCGCGAGATGAAGCGCAAGGCCAAGCTGGTCCTTTCCAGCTTCGGCGCGATCGATCCCGACGTGTTGCTCGGCCTCGGCGCGGCGGCCGAGAGCGATCTCGACACCCGCTTCTCGCACCACGAGCTGGAAGGCGAGGACCACGATCACGACGAGTTCGAGAGCTTCCAGATCGAGATCGGGTCGCTGAAGACGCCGGAAGAACTGCTGGAGCGGCTGAAGCCCGCCATCGCCGCGCATGACATCCTGCGCGTCAAAGGGTTCCTCGACATTGCCGGCCGCGACATGCGCCTGGTCCTGCAGGGCGTCGGCGGCCGTCTCCAGCACTACTACGACCGTGCCTGGGCCGCCGACGAGGATCGCCGCGGCCGCCTGGTCGTGATCGGCCTCAAAGGACTAGACCGCGCCGCGATCGAAGCGGCCGTCCGCGGGTAACGTGGCACGCGGTGTGACTAGCCCCCCTCTCAACCCTCCCCCGAATCGGGGGAGGGCATGCCGCGCCTCTTGCTTTACCCTCCCCCGAATCGGGGGAGGGCAGGGCCGGGGGCGCGGCTGATGCACCTGCTCGCCGCCAAACCCGGAATCATCTCCGACGGCGCGGAGGCGATCGATCTCGGCCAGACTCCGGGCGAGATCGTCATCCTGTCCGCCGCCGATTCCGAGCTCGCCTGCCTGTCCGCGGCCTATGTCGGCTTGCCCGACCCGAAGCCGAGCCTGCGCCTCGCCAACCTGCTGCTGCTGCAGCACCACCTCTCGGTCGACGCCTATGTCGAAAGCGTCGTTGCCGAGGCGAAGCTGGTCGTCGTGCGCCTGCTCGGCGGCAAGCGTTACTGGCCCTATGGCATCGAGGAAGTCTCGGCCGCGTGCAGGGCGGGCGGCGCGAAGCTGGTCTGCCTGCCCGGCGACGACCAGCCGGACCCGGAGCTCGCCGATTACACGGCGCTCGACGCCGCCGACGCGCACCGCTTGTGGCGCTACTTCACCGAAGGCGGCATCGACAATGCGCGCCAGGCGCTGCTTTTCGCCGGCAGCCTGATCGGGTGCAAGACGGAATGGCTGGAGCCGCGCCCGCTGCTGAAGGCCGGGCTCTACTGGCCCGATGCGGCGCCCGCCAACCTCGCTGACCTGCAGCGCCATTGGGCACCGAAGCAGCCGGTTGCGGCCGTCGTCTTCTACCGCGCGCTGATGCAGGCCGGCACGTTGAAGCCGATCGACGCGCTGATCGCGGCGCTGCGGGCGCGCGGCCTCAACCCGCTGCCTATCTTCGTCAACAGCCTCAAGGATCAGGTCGCCGCCGGGCTGATCGAGGAGCTGTTCGCTGCGGCAAGACCCGATCTCGTCCTCAACGCGACCGGTTTCGCCGTCTCGCAGCCGGGCGGTGATTTCGCGACGCCGTTCGACGCCGCCGATTGCCCGGTGCTGCAGGTCGTCCTTTCCAGCGGCGGTGCCAAGGACTGGCAGGACAATACAAGCGGCCTCTCCCCGCGCGACCTCGCGATGCAGGCGGCCTTGCCGGAGCTCGACGGCCGGATCCTGAGCCGCGCCATCTCCTTCAAGGCGGCCGCGCGCTTCGACGCCGCGACCCAGTGCAACATCGTCGAGCCGGAGCCGGCGGTCGACCGCATCGACTTCGTCGCCGATCTCGCCGCGCGCTGGATCCGTCTTCGCCGCAAGCCGGCGGGCGAGCGGACCATCGCGATCGTGCTGGCGAACTACCCGAACCGCGACGGCCGCATCGGCAACGGCGTGGGTCTCGACACGCCGGCCGGCACCATCAACGTCCTGCGCGCGCTCCGCGAGGCCGGTTACGCCGTCGCCGATATCCCAGCGGACGGCGACGTGCTGATCGACCGCCTGCTCGGCGGACAGACCAACGCTGCCGCCAGCCGTGAACATGTCGCCTCGATCCATCTCGACCGCGCGGATTACGAGGCGTTCTTCGCAACGCTGCCGCAGGCGGTGCGCCATGCCGTGACCGCGCGCTGGGGCACGGCGGCGCAGGATCCGTTCTTCGCCGAGGGGCGCTTTCGTCTCCCGCTGCTCGGCTTCGGCTCGGTGCTGATCGGCATCCAGCCGGCGCGCGGCTACAACATCGATCCGGTCTCGAGCTATCACGATCCCGACCTCGTGCCGCCGCACGGCTACTTTGCCTTCTACGCCTATCTGCGGCGGATCGCCGATGTCGACGTCATCGTCAACATGGGCAAGCACGGCAATCTCGAATGGCTGCCCGGCAAGTCGCTGGCGCTGTCCGCCGCATGCTTCCCGGAAGCGGTGATGGGGCCGACGCCGCTGATCTATCCCTTCATCGTCAACGATCCCGGCGAAGGCACCCAGGCCAAGCGCCGCAGCTCCGCCGTCATCGTCGATCATCTGACCCCGCCGCTCACCCGTGCCGAGAGCTACGGCCCGCTGCGCGAATTGGAAGCGCTGGTCGACGAATATTACGAGGCGTCGCAGGTCGATCCGCGCCGCTGCGCCGTGCTCAAGGGCAAGATCGTCGATCTCGCCCAGGGCAGCGGCCTTGCCGCCGATTGCGGCATTGTCCGCGAGGACGACACCGAGACCGCGCTCGGCAAGCTCGACAACCATCTCTGCGAGCTGAAGGAGCTGCAGATCCGCGACGGCCTGCACATCTTCGGCGAATCGCCGAGAGATGGGCAGCTCGTCGACCTGCTGGTCGCGCTGACCCGGCTGCCGCGCAAGACCGGCGCCGGCGCCGACGCGTCGCTGATCCGCGCGCTGGCCGCCGATCTCGGCCTCGCGGATTTCGATCCGCTCGACGCGAAGATGGCCGAGCGCTGGACCGGCGCCCGTCCCGCGATTCTCGCTGCGGCGACCGACACCCCTTGGCGCAATGCCGGCGATACGGTGGAACGGCTGGAGGCGCTCGCCGGCAAGCTGGTCTCCGGTGCCCTTCGGCCGGAAGCAGGCTGGACCCGCAGCCGGGCCGTGCTCGGCTTCATCGCCGACATGCTGCTGCCGACGATCGCCGAATGCGGCGAGAACGAGATCGCCGGCATTCTCACCGGCCTCGACGGCCGCTTCGTGCAGCCCGGCCCCTCCGGCGCGCCGACCCGCGGCCGGCTAGACGTGCTGCCGACCGGGCGCAACTTCTATTCCGTCGATACCCGCGCGGTGCCGACGCCGACCGCCTGGGCCTTGGGCTGGAAGTCGGCGGCGCTGCTGCTGGAGCGGCATCGCCAGGAACACGGCGCCTGGCCGAAGTCCCTTGTGCTCTCCGCCTGGGGCACGGCCAACATGCGCACCGGCGGCGACGACATCGCGCAGGCGCTGGCGCTGATGGGCGTGCGGCCGACCTGGGATGCCGGCGCCTCGGGGCGGGTCGCGGGATTCGAGATCCTGCCGCTCTCGCTGCTCGACCGGCCGCGGGTCGATGTGACGCTCCGCGTCTCCGGCTTCTTCCGCGACGCCTTCCCGGCGCAGATCGAGCTGTTCGATTCCGCGGCGCGCGCGGTCGCGGCGCTCGACGAGCCGGAATCGCAGAATCCGCTTGCCGCGCGGCATCGCGCCGAGCGCGCCGCGCTGATCGAGAAGGGCGAGAGCGACGCCGATGCGGATCGCCGCGCCGGCTATCGCGTCTTCGGCTCCAAGCCCGGCGCCTATGGCGCGGGCCTGCAGGCGCTGATCGACGAGAAGGGCTGGAACGACACCGCCGACCTCGCCCGCGCCTATCTCGCCTGGGGCGGCTATGCCTATGGCGCGGGCGCCGCCGGCGCCGCCGAAGGCCGCATGTTCGAGACCCGCCTCGCCCAGGTCGATGCGGTGCTGCACAACCAGGACAACCGCGAGCACGACCTGCTCGACAGCGACGACTACTACCAGTTCGAAGGCGGCCTCGCCGCGGCAGTGCAGCACCTGACCGGCCGCAAGGCGGCGGTCTGGCACAACGACCATTCCCGCCCGGAGACGCCGAAGATCCGCAGCCTGGACGAGGAGATCGCCCGCGTCGTGCGCGCCCGCGTGGTCAACCCGAAATGGATCGCCGGGGTGATGCGCCACGGCTACAAGGGCGCCTTCGAGATGGCGGCGACGGTCGATTATCTCTTCGCCTTCGCGGCGACCGCGGATTGCGTGGCCGATCACCATTTCGACGCGGTGTTCGAAGCCTATCTGCTGGACGACGCGGTGCGCGACTTCATCGCCACCCATAATCCCAACGCGCTGAAGGAGATCGCCGACCGCCTCGCCGAGGCGCAGGCGCGCGGCCTCTGGAAGTCGCGCCACAACTCCGCCCATCAGCGCCTTGCCGCCTGGGCGAAAGGAGAAGCCGCATGAGTCTCGATGAGACCGACGTCAACAAGAAGGCCAATGAGAAATCCGCGCGCCGCCAGGAAGTCCGCGCGCGGATGATGGCCGACAAGACCCGCGAGAAGGGCCTGATCATCGTCCATACCGGCAAGGGCAAGGGCAAATCGACCGCGGCCTTCGGCATGGTGATGCGCTGCGTGGGCCATGGCATGAAGGCCGGTGTCGTGCAGTTCATCAAGGGCAAGTGGGAGACGGGAGAGCGGACCGTGCTGGAACGGTTCCCCGATCTCTGCGAGATCAAGGCGCTGGGCGAGGGATTCACCTGGAATACCCAGGACCGCGCCCGCGACATCGCCCATGCCGAGCAGGCCTGGGGCGAGGTGAAGCGGATGATGGCCGATCCCAGCTTCGCCTTCGTGCTGGCCGACGAGATCAACATCGCGCTCCGCTACGACTACCTCCCGGTCGCCGATGTGGTCGCCGCGCTGAAGGCGAAGCGGCCGGACCTGCATGTCTGCCTCACCGGACGCAACGCCAAGGACGAGATCGTGGCGGTCGCCGACCTCGTGACCGAGATGGAGATGGTGAAGCATCCGTTCCGCGACGGGGTGAAGGCGCAGAAGGGAATCGAGTTCTGACGTGACGCAGCCTGCCGCGATCATGTTCCAGGGCACCGGATCCGACGTCGGCAAGTCGCTGATCGTCGCCGGGCTCTGCCGCGCCTTCACGCGGCGTGGCAGGCGCGTGCGTCCGTTCAAGCCGCAGAACATGTCGAACAACGCGGCGGTGACGGCCGATGGCGGCGAGATCGGCCGCGCCCAGGCATTGCAGGCGCGGGCCTGCGGCGTGGCACCCAGCGTGCACATGAACCCGGTGCTGCTGAAGCCGCAGAGCGATGTCGGCGCCCAGGTGATCGTACAGGGCCGGATCTTCGGCAATGCCCGGGCCGCCGACTACCATCGGCTGAAGCCGCAGCTGATCGAGAAGGTGCTGGAGAGCTATCGCATCCTCGGCGCCGATGCCGATCTCATCCTGGTCGAAGGCGCGGGCTCGCCGGCGGAAGTCAACCTTCGCGCCGGCGACATCGCCAACATGGGCTTCGCCATTGCCGCCGATCTGCCGGTGATCCTGATCGGCGACATCGACCGCGGCGGCGTCATCGCCAGCCTGGTCGGCACCAAGGCGCTGCTCGCGGATGACGAAGCCGCGCGGGTGAAGGGCTTCCTGATCAACAAGTTCCGCGGCGATCTCGCGCTGTTCGACGACGGCGTGAAGGCGATCGCCCGACGCACCGGCTTCGCCTCCCTCGGCGTCGTCCCCTGGTTCGACCGCGCCGGCGACCTTCCCGCCGAGGACGGCGTCGCCCTCGACGGCGCGCATCACGGCTACGCCGCGCGCGACGGCGCGGCGATCAGGGTCGTCGTGCCGCATCTGCCGCGCATCTCCAATTTCGACGATCTCGATCCGTTGCGCGCCGAGCCCGGCGTTTCCGTCGAGTTCGTCGCCGAAGGCCGGGCGCTGCCCGGCGACGCCGACCTCGTCGTGCTGCCGGGATCGAAGGCGACCATCGCGGATCTCGCCGCGCTGAGGGCCAATGGCTGGGACATCGACCTCCGGGCGCATCTCAGGCGCGGCGGCCGCGTGCTGGGCCTTTGCGGCGGCTATCAGATGCTGGGCAACGCGGTCACCGATCCCGACGGGATCGAAGGCGAGACCGCCGCGATCGAGGGCCTCGGTTTCTTGGACGTCACGACGCGTCTCACAGCCGACAAGACTTTGATCGAGACCAAAGGCACCGACCGCAGGACGGGTGCGCCGGTGCGCGGCTACGAGATGCATGTCGGCCGCACCGAAGGCGCCGACTGCGCGCGGCCGATGCTCGACCTTTCCGGCCGCGCCGATGGCGCCGTGTCGGCGGACGGCCGGGTGATGGGCTGCTACCTGCACGGAATCTTCGCCTCGGATGAGTTCCGCGGCGCCTTCCTGAGGGCGCTGCGGCCGGATCACCGCTCGACGCTGGCCTTCGACGCGCAAGTCGATGCGACGCTCGACGCGTTGGCCGCTCACCTGGAGCGGCATGTCGACCTCCCGCGGATCTGGGAGATCGCTAGTGCGCGATGAAAGCCAGCGCCGCGACCCCCGCCGCGATCAGCAGGCAGGCGCGCAGATAGAGCCGGAGTGCCAGCCAGATGTCCGGCGCGTCGAGCGCCTTGCGTCCGTTCTCGTTGGTCCAGGGCTCGTCGGCCGCGACGCCGTGATAGCTCCTGGGGCCGTTGAGCGCGAAGCCGAGCGCGCCGGCGAGCGCGGCTTCCGGCCAGCCGGCATTGGGCGAGCGGTGCCGCCGCGCATCGCGCTGGGTCACGACGAGCGCCTGGGCGGGATTGGCGCCCGGCATCAGGAATGCGCCGAGGATCATCGCCAGGGCGGACAGCCGCGCCGCCGGCCAGTTCACCAGGTCGTCGAGCCGCGCCGCCGCCCAGCCGAAATCGCGGTGCCGCGGCGACTTGTGTCCGATCATGCTGTCGGCGGTGTTGATCGCCTTGTAGGCGATCAGCCCCGGCAGACCGAAGATCAGCGCCCAGAAGACCGGCGCCACCACCGCGTCGGAGAAATTCTCGGCGAGGGATTCGACCGCCGCGCGGCACACGCCCGCCCGATCGAGCCGGTTCGGGTCGCGCCCGACGATGCGCGCCACCGCGATCCGGCCGCCGTCGAGGCCGGAGACCTCGATCGCCTTGGCGACGTCGGCGACATGGCGATAGAGGCTCTGCTGGGCGATGAAGACGCTCATCGCGATCGCCAGCCACAGCCAGCCGAGCGGCAGGCTCAGCAGCAATGCCTGAACCGCCCAGCCGAGCACGACGGCACCCGCCACGAGCGCCGCCACCGATGCGATCCCGGCGGCGCGGCGGCGCCTCGCCGTGTCGCTCTCGCGATTGAAGGCGCGGTCGGCCCAGGCGATGACGGACCCGATCAGCGCCGCCGGATGCGGCACCCGGCGATAGAGCCTCGGCGGATCGCCGAACCAGGCATCGATCGCCAGGGCCAGCAGCAGGGCCGCGGGCGCGGAATGGGCGAGCAGGCCTTTGAGCATGGATTCGCGTGGTTCGCCGGAACGAGGAGGGCAGGTCGCACCGATCCTGCCCGAACCTCCCGCGGCGTCAAGTGGAGTGGAGATTGAGATGCATAAGATCGGCGTGATGGTCTGCGGCCATGGCAGCCGCGACCCGGAGGCGATCGAGGAATTCAGGTCTGTCGCCGCCGGGATCGCGCAGCGCCTGCCGCATTATCCGGCGGATTACGGCTTCCTGGAATTCGCCAAGCCGATCATCCGCGACGGGCTCGACCGCCTGCGTGGCCGCGGCGTCGAGCGCATCCTGGCCGTGCCCGGCATGCTGTTCGCCGCCGGCCATGCCAAGGACGACATTCCCTCCGTCCTGAACACCTACCAGGCGCAGCATGGCGGCTTGCGCATCGACTATGGCCGCGACCTCGCCGTCGACCTGAAGCTGCTGCGCGTCGCCGCCGAGCGGATCGAGGCCGCCGAGCGCGCCGTCGCCCGCAAGGTGCCCCGCGCCGAGACCCTGCTGATGGTGGTCGGCCGCGGCACCTCGGATCCGGACGCCAATTCCAACATCACCAAGGTCGCGCGCATGCTGTGGGAAGGCATGGGCTTCGGCTGGTGCGAGGTCGCCTATAGCGGCGTCACCTTCCCGCTGGTCGGCCCGGGCCTCGAGCACGCGGCCAAGCTCGGCTATCGCCGCATCATCGTCTTCCCGTATTTCCTGTTCACCGGCGTGCTGGTGAAGCGGATCTATTCGATCACCGCCGAGATGGCCGAGCGCCATCCCGAGATCGAGTTCCTGAAGGCGCAGTACCTGAACGACCACCCGCTGGTGCTCGACGCCTTCGCCGAGCGCGTCCAGGAGATCCTGGCCGGCGAGAACAAGATGAATTGCGGCCTGTGCAAGTACCGCGAACAGGTCCTCGGTTTCGAGAAGGAGGTCGGCCGGCCGCAGGAAAGCCATCACCACCACGTCGAAGGCATCGGCACCGACGCCGATCATGGCCATGGGCACAACCACGACCACGATCATGGTCACCATCATCATGACCATGACCATCATCACGATCACGATCACGATCACGATCACGATCACGATCACGGCCACAGCCACGATCATGACCACGGCCATACGCATACCCACACCCATTTTCCGCCGCCGCATCCCGATCACCCGCATGGGCCCGGCAAGCGCGATCCGGAGCGGCTCTGAAGACGTGATGGCGCGCGATTACATCAAGGATCCGGCCGAAATCTACCGCCAGTCTTTCGCGACCATCGAGGCGGAGGCGGAACTCGCCCATCTGCCGGCGCCGCTGCAGCCGGTCGCGCGGCGGATGATCCATGCCTGCGGCATGACCGACCTTCCGGCCGATCTCGCCTGGCACGGCGATCCGGTCGGCGCCGCGCACGCGGCGCTGGTTGTGGCGGCGCCGATCCTGTGTGACGCGCAGATGGTCGCCGCCGGCATCATTCGCGACCGTTTTCACGGCAACGAGATCGTCTGCCGGATCGGCGACCCGCGGGTGCCGGATCTCGCGCGGGATCTCGGCACCACGCGCTCCGCGGCGCAGATCGAGCTCTGGCGCGACCGTCTGGCGGGCGCTGTGGTCGTCATCGGCAATGCGCCGACCGCGCTCTATCACCTGATCGACGCGATCGAGACCGGCGGGCCCCGGCCGGCGGCGATCTTCGCCTTTCCGGTCGGCTTCGTCGGTGCCAAGGAATCCAAGGAAGACCTGATCGCGGCCGGTCTCGGCGTGCCGTTCCTGACGCTGCGGGGCCGGCGCGGCGGCAGCGCCATCGCCGCGGCCGCGATCAATGCATTGCAGGACGGTGCGGAATGAGGGTCCTCGGAAGCACCTGTCGACCCCCAACCCTGTCCCTCTCCCCCAGGAGGAGAGGGGACGCTGCGGCGCCGGCCTTCGCGGACCGTCACGCCGAGCAGCGAATCGAGTCTCCCTCTCCCCTTGAGGGAGAGGGCAGGGGTGAGAGGTCGATGACTCTATCCGCGGGAGTTTCGTTGCAATGACCGCGCCCTGGCTCACCGTCATCGGCATCGGCGAGGACGGCATCGGTGGCCTGCCGCCGATCCACCGCGCCAGCATCGCCGCGGCGGAGCTGATCGTCGGCGGCGAGCGCCATCTCGCGATGCTCGGCGAGACCAAGGCCGAGACCCAGAGCTGGGCCTCGCCGCTCTCGCGCACCGTCGAGGAGATCCTGAGGCGCCGCGGCCGTCCCGTCGTGGTGCTGGCGACCGGCGATCCCATGCATTTCGGCATCGGCGTCACCCTGGCGAGGAAGGTGGCCCAGGGCGAGATCGCCATCCATCCGCATCTCTCGGCCTTCAGCCTCGCCGCCGCCCGCCTCGCCTGGGCACTGGCCGAGGTCGAGTGCCTCACCTTCCACGGCCGGCCGATCGAGCTGCTGACCGCGGCCGTCGCGCCGAGGCAGAAGCTGATGATCCTGTCGCACGATTCGACGACGCCGGCTCTGGTCGCCGCGCGCCTGACGGCGCTCGGCTACGGGCCCAGCCGCTTCGTCGTGCTGGAGCATATGGGCGGCCCGAAGGAGCGCGTGCGCGAGTCGAAGGCCGAGGATTGGGGGGCGAACGACGTCGCCGACCTCAACACCATCGCCATCGACTGCGTCGCCGGTCCGCGCGCCCAGATCCTGCATCGCGGCTTCGGCCTGCCGGACGAGGCCTTCCGCCATGACGGCCAGCTCACCAAGCGCGAGATCCGTGCCGCGGCGCTCTCCGCGCTTTCGCCGCTGCACGGCGAGCTGCTCTGGGACATCGGCGCCGGTTGCGGCTCGGTCGCCATCGAATGGCTGCGCCACGACCGCAGCCAGCGCGCCATCGCCGTCGAGCGCGATCCCGATCGAGCGGCGATGATCCGCGACAATGCCGCGGCCCTCGGCACGCCGAACCTGCAGCTCGTCGAAGGCGACGCACCCGGCGCGCTCGCCGACCTGCCGCATCCCGACGCCGTCTTCATTGGCGCCGGCGCCGGGCGGCCGCATATGATCGACACCGCCTGGGCGGCGCTGAGACCGGGCGGCCGCCTGGTCGCCCATGCCGTCACGGTCGAGAGCGAGCTCGCCCTCTTTGCCGGCTTCCATGCCCATGGCGGGGAGGTGACGCGCCTCAGCGTCGCGCGGCTGCAGCCGGTCGGCGCCTATCACGGATGGAAGCCGCTGATGCCGGTCACCCAATGGCGCGCGGTGAAGCCATGACCGAGATGCCGCGCGGCATGATCTACGGCGTGGGCGTCGGGCCCGGCGATCCGGAGCTGGTGACGGTGAAGGCGGCGCGCCTGATCTTCGACGCGGATCTCGTCGCCTATCCGGCGCCGGAGGAGGGCGACAGCTTTGCCCGCGCCATCGCCGGCAGGTACATGCGCCCCGAGCAGCGCGAGTTCCCCATCCGGATGAAGATCGGCGACGGTCAGTTCCCGAAGGATGACGTCTACGACGCCGCGGCGGACCGGCTCTTCCAGGCGGCAGCCGCCGGCGACCTCGTCGTGGTCCTGTGCGAAGGCGACCCATTCTTCTACGGCTCGTTCATGTATCTCTACGCGCGCCTGGCGAGCCGGGTGCGGGTCAGGGTCGTGCCGGGAGTCTCCTCGCTGATGGCCTGTGCCGTGGCCAGCGGCGGCGCGCTTGCCGCGAAGAACGACGTCCTGACCGTCGTTCCGGCGCCGCTGCCGGAAGCCGAGCTGAAGCGCCGCCTGGCCGGGAGCGAAGCCGCGGCGATCATCAAGCTCGGCCGCCACCTGCCCAAGGTGCGCAAGGTGCTGGCCGAGCTGGGCCTTGCCGATCGCGCGCGCTACGTCGAACACGCGACCCTCGACAGCCAGCAGGTCAAGATGCTGAAGGACTTCGCGGGCGAGACCGCACCCTATTTCTCCATGCTCCTGGTGCACAGACGCGGCGAGGCCTGGTCATGAGCGTTCCGGCGATCGTCATCCTCGGCTCCTCGGCGCTGAAGCTGGCGGAGAGGATCCGCGCGGCGCTCGGCGAGGCCGAGATCCACGCCCTTGCCGCGCGCGGGCCGACCCAGGAAGGGGGGACCGATGCCAGCTTCAGCGAGACCATCCCGCATCTGGCCGAGCTCTTCGCCGAGGGCCGGCCGATCATCGGCGTCTGCGCCTCCGGCATCCTGATCCGCGCGCTGGGCACGGCGCTCCAGGGCAAGCAGGTCGATCCGCCGGTGATCGCGGTGGCCAAGGACGGTTCATCGGTCGTGCCGCTGCTGGGGGGCCATCACGGCGCCAACGATCTCGCGCGCCGGATCGCCGCGGCGATCGGCGGCCATGCCGCGGTCACGACGGCCAGCGACGTGAAGCTCGGCGTCGCCCTCGACCAGCCGCCGCCGGGCTGGCGCCTCCAGGACGCCGGTGCGGTGAAGGCGGTGACCGCCAGGCTGCTCGTCGGTGCGCGCGCGCGCCTGGTCAACGAAACCGGCGCGAATCCGGCCTGGCTGAAACCGGTCATCGACGGCGACGATCTCGGCATCCTGATCTCGCATCGCGCCGACGCGACGGCGGACCTGGTCTATCACCCGGCCTCGCTGGTCATCGGCGTCGGCTGCGAACGCCTCACCGCGCCGGAAGAGGTCATCGCCTTGGTGCGCCGTTGCCTGCGGGAAGCGAATCTCTCCGAGCGGTCGGTCGCCTGCATCGCCTCGATCGCGCTCAAGGCCGCCGAGCCCGCGATCCATGCCGCGGCCGCGGCGCTCGGCGTTCCGGCGCGCTTCTTCTCCGCGGCGGCGCTCGAGCGCGAGGCGCCGCGGCTCGAGAATCCCTCCGACATCGTCTTCGCCGAGACCGGCTGTCACGGCGTCGCCGAGGGCGCAGCACTCGCGGGCGTCGGCGCCGCGGGCACGCTGGTCGTGGCCAAGAGCCGCTCGGCGCGGGCGACCTGTGCCATCGGCCGGGCGCCCGGCGTGCTCGACCCATCGCGCATCGGCCGCGCCCGCGGCAGGCTCGACATCGTCGGCATCGGCCCCGGTGCCGCCGCCGGGCGCACCATCGAGGTCGATGCCGCCTTGCGCACGGCCACCGACCTCGTCGGCTACAAGCTCTATCTCGACCTGCTCGGGCCCTTGACCGCCGGCAAGCGGCTGCACGGCTACGATCTCGGCGCGGAGGAGCAGCGCGTGCGCATTGCGCTCGACCTGGCGGCGCAAGGTCGCGCCGTCGCCCTGGTCTGTTCCGGCGATGCCGGCATCTACGCCATGGCGACGCTGGTCTACGAGCTGATCGATCGCGGCGACAATACGGACTGGGCGCGGGTCGAGATCCGCGGCCTGCCCGGCGTCTCGGCGATGCAGGTGGCGGCGGCGCGGATCGGTGCGCCGCTGGGCCACGATTTCTGCGCCATCTCGCTGTCCGATCTGCTGACACCCTGGCCGGCGATCGAGCAGCGCCTGAAGGCCGCGGCCGAGGGCGATTTCGTGATTGCCTTCTACAATCCGGTCTCGCAGCGTCGCCGCACGCAGCTCGCCGCGGCCAAGGACATCCTGCTGCAGCATCGGCCGACGGAAACGCCGGTCATCCTCGCCCGCAATCTCGGCCGCGAGGGCGAGACCGTCACCGTCACCAAACTCGGCAAGCTCGACATCGATGCCGTCGATATGCTGACCCTGGTCATCGTCGGCAGCAGCGAGACCAAGGCGGTCGAGCGGCCCGATGGCGGCGTCTGGGTCTACACGCCCCGCGGCTATGCGGCAAAAACGAATCTGGAGAAGGCGTCGTGAGCGTCGTCCATTTCATCGGCGCCGGTCCTGGCGATCCGGAGCTGATCACCGTCCGGGCCAAGCGCCTGATCGAGACCTGCCCGGTCGTGCTCTATGCCGGCTCGCTGGTGCCGAAGGAGGTGGTGGCGTTCGCACGCCCCGATGCGCGGGTGATCGACACCGCGCCGCTGCACCTGGATGAAATCATCGCCGCGATCGAGCAGGCGCATGCTGCCGGCCAGGACGTGGCGCGTGTCCATTCCGGCGACCCCTCGATCTATGGCGCCATCGCCGAGCAGATGCGCCGACTCGATGCGCTCGGCATCGTATACGACATCACGCCCGGCGTTCCCGCCTTCGCCGCGGCGGCGGCCGTGCTGAAGAGCGAGCTGACCCTGCCCGAGGTCAGCCAGACCATCATCCTGACCCGCACCGAGGGCGAGGCCTCGCCGATGCCGGAAGGGGAGACCCTGGCGGAGCTCGGCCGCAGCCGGGCGACCCTCGCGATCCATCTCTCGGTGCGCAACATCCACAAGGTGGTCGCCGAGCTGACGCCGCATTACGGCGCCGACTGTCCGGTGGTCGTCGTCTATCGCGTCGGCTGGCCGGACCAGCATGTGATCCGCGGCACCCTTGCCGACATCAAGGCGAAGGTGAAGGACACCAGGATCACCCGCACCGCGCTGATCTTCGTCGGTCGCGTGTTCGAGAACACGGCGTTCAGCGACAGCCGGCTCTACCACGCCGACCACCGGCATATCCTCCGCCCGAAGCGGAAGAGCGCCGCCGCCCGGTCCTGATGGCGCGCATGCTCGGCGGCTGGTCACCCGACTTCCGCCGCGTCCTCGCCGCTTTCGCGGTTTCCAGCCTCGGCACCAAGATCGCGCGCGAGGCGGTGCCGCTGACCGCCGTGCTGGTGCTGCAGGCCGGCCCCGGCGCTATGAGCCTGCTCGGCGTCGCCGCGACCTTGCCGGCCCTGCTCTTCGGCCTCTTCGCCGGAGTCTTCGCCGATCGCCACCGCCGTCGGCCGTTGATGATCGCCGCCGATCTCATCCGCTTCGTCGCGCTCGGCTCCGTGCCGGTCGCGGCCTGGCTCGGCATGCTCACGACCGCACAGCTTGTGATCGTCGTGATCGCGGTCGCGGCCCTGTCGCTGCTGTTCAACGCCGCCGACACCGCCTTTCTTCCCAGCCTGGTCGGCCGCGATCGCCTGGTCCGCGCCAATGCGGCGCGGGAATCGATCGATTCCACTGCCGAGGTCATCGGCCCGCCGATCGGCGGCGTGCTGGTGCAGGTCGTTACGGCGCCGCTGACGCTGCTGATCGATGCGCTCTCCTATCTCGCCTCCGCCGGTCTGCTGCTGCGCATCCGCCCCGTCGAGACTCCGTCCCCGGCGCCGGCCGCGTCGCGGCGCGTGCTGAGAGAGATCGCCGAGGGCCTCGGCGTGCTCTGGCATCAGCCGATCCTGCGGCCGCTGCTCTTTGCCCGTGCGATCCGCACCTTCTTCGGCGGCATGTTCGGGCCGTTCTATGTGCTCTATGTGATCCAGCATCTCGGCGTCACGCCGGCGGTGATGGGGCTGATCATCGCCTGCGGCGGCATCGCCTCGCTGGCGGGCGCGGCGATGGTGCCCTGGCTCAACGCCCGCCTGCCGGTCGGGCCGGGGCTGATCGGCGCCTTCGCCGTCAAGACGGTCGGTCTCGCCATGCTGCCGCTGGCGGGCGTGCTGCCGGCCTGGACCTTGGCGCTGCTCGTGCTGCAGCAGGTGCTGCAGGATGCCGTCACCGGCTATTTCGCCGTCAACGAGCGCAGCCTGCGCCAGACGCTGACGCCCAACCACCAGCTCGGCCGGGTCGCCGCGACCATCGCCGTGGTGAATGACGGGCCGGTGCCCTTGGGGGCGCTGATTGCGGGATTGCTGACCCAGGCCACCAGCGTCGATGCGGTGCTGTGGATCGCGGTCGCCGGCTATGCCTTCTCGCCGGTCGTGGCGTTCCTCTCGCCGGTGCGCCGGCTGCGCACGGTCTGACCGGCGATCCAGTCCAGCGCGGCCTCGACCGATTCCACCGCATCGCAGCCCGGTTCGAGCGCGATCTCGGGGCGCCGGATCATCACCACCGGGATTCCCAGCTCCCGGGCCACCACGATCTTGGCGTAGGTCGCCTCGCCGCCGCTGTTCTTGGTGACGATCAGGTCGATCCCGTGCTGCGCGATCAAGGCGCGCTCGTTGGCGAGCGCAAACGGTCCCCGCGCGGTGACGAGGTCATAATGCGCCAGCGGCAACGCCTCGGGCGCATCGACCAGGCGCACCAGGAAATGGGCATTCGAAAGCCCGGCGAAAGAGCCGATGTCCTTGGCACCCAGCGAGAGGAAGATGCGCTTGCCGAGCCAGCGGCAGATCTCGGCTGCCGCCTTCACGTCCGCCACCGGGATCCAGGAATCCCCCGGCTGCTTGTTCCAGGCCGGCCTCAGCAGGCGGAGCAGCGGCACGTTCGTCCGGCGATGTGCCTCCACGGCATGGGCGCTCATCTCCGCGGCGAAGGGATGCGCCGCGTTCACCAGCAGCCCGACCTCGTTCTCCTTGATATAGCGGACGAGGCCGTCGGCGCCGCCGAAGCCGCCTGTCCGCACCGCGCCCGGTGGCATCACCGGATCGCGGGTGCGCCCGGCGAGCGAGGTGGTCACGTCGAGTCCGGGCATCGTGGCGGCGACGGCGCGCGCCAGGGCCAGCGCTTCCCCGGTGCCGCCGAGGATCAACAGCCTAGGACGCATCGAACCCCGCATGTCCCACGAGCGCGCCGTTGCGGTCCAGCACCATCAGCTCGATATCGACCTCGCCGTCCGCTTCGGCCCTGGCGATCTTGCGGGCCTTGGTCGCGACCCAATCGCCGAGCGGCAGCGCCGCGCGCTGCGCCAGCGTCAGCGCCTCCATCGCGGTGTTCGCGCTGCGGATCCGCGCCTGCAACGTTTCGTCGGCGCCGAGCGAGGCGGCGCCTGCCGCGAGCGAATCCAGGCTCACCTGGCTGCGCCCGGAATGGAGGTCGAGCGCGCCCTCGGCGAGTTTGCTCATCTTGCCGAAGCCGCCGGCCAGCGTCAGGCGCGGGATCGGATGATGCCGCAGGTATTTCAGAACGCCGCCGGCGAAGTCGCCCATGTCGATATAGGCGAAGTCGGGCAGGGCATAGCGCTTGGCGACCGCCGCTTCGCTGGTCGATCCGGTGCAGGCCGCGGCGTGTTCCAGTCCCGCCGCGCGGATGACGTCGATGCCGCGCTGGATCGAGGCGATCCAGGCCGAGCAGGAGAACGGGTTCACGATCCCGGTCGTGCCGAGGATCGACAACCCGCCCTCGATGCCGAGCCGCGGATTCCAGGTGTACTTCGCCAGCGCCGCGCCGTTCGGGATCGAGATCGTGATCTCCACATCCGGCGTCGCGCCGAACCGCGCCGCGACCTCGGCCACGACCGCCTGCATCATCTTGCGCGGCACCGGGTTGATCGCCGGCTCGCCCGGCGGGATCGGCAGGCCGGGCCGCGTCACCGTGCCGATGCCGGGTCCGCCGCGGAACACGACGCCGCTGCCCGCCGGCAGGCGCCGCACCGTCGAGAGCACCAGCGCCAGATGCGTCACGTCGGGATCGTCCCCCGCATCCTTCACGATGCCGGCCGTCGCCCTGTCCTTCTCCCGCTCCGCCCGCGCCAGGGCAAAACCCGGCCGCTCGCCTTTGGGCAGCGTGATCTCCACCGGATCGGGGAATTCTCCGGTCAGGAGCGCCTGGAACGCCGCCTTGGTGGCCGCGGTCGCGCAGGCCCCGGTGGTCCAGCCGCGGCGCAGAGGCCGGTCCGGCTTCGCCGCGCGGCCGGCGGTGTTTTCGAGCTCTTCAGCCATGACGTTATTGTAGGCGTTGGTGTCCAAAACTGACTAGCCGGACCCGACCGGTTCGGCTCTATGATCGCCGCATGGAACGGATTTTCGCCAACTTGCCCGATCTCGAGCCGGGCTGGGTCTGGCTCACCGGGGCCGGCCCCGGCGAGCCCGGTCTCCTGACCCTGCTCGCGGTCAAGGCGCTCTCCCAGGCCGATGTCGTGGTCTATGACGCGCTGGTCGATCGGTCGATCCTCGATCTCGCCCGGCCCGATGCGCAGCTCGAATATGCCGGCAAGCGCGGCGGGAAGCCTTCGGCCAGACAGCCCGACATCTCGCTGCGCCTCGTCCGGCTCGCGCGCGAAGGCAAGCGCGTGCTGCGCCTGAAGGGCGGCGACCCCTTCGTCTTCGGCCGCGGCGGCGAGGAGGCCTTGTCCCTGGTCGAGGCCAAGATTCCGTTCCGCATCGTCCCCGGCATCAGCGCCGGGATCGGCGGCCTCGCCTATGCCGGCATCCCGGTCACCCATCGCGACGTCAATTCCGCGGTCGCCTTCGTCACCGGCCATGACGCGACCGGCGAGGTGCCGGACTCCGTCGACTGGGCGGCGCTCGCCAAGGGCGCGCCGGTGATCGTGCTCTACATGGCGCTGAAGCACATCGCGCGCATCGCCGAGCGCCTGACCGCCGGCGGCCGGAGCGGGGACGAGCCGGTCGCGGTCATCAGCAAGGCGACCACCGCCGAGCAGCAGGTCCTCGAAACCACCCTCGCGCGTTGCGTCGCCGACGTCGCCGCCAGCGGCATCGAGCCGCCGGCCATGGTCGTGGTCGGCGAGGTGGTGCGTCTGCGCGCGGCACTCGACTGGCTGGGCGCCATCGGCGGACGCATGCTCACGGAGGATCCGCTCGGCGTGCGGCACCGCGACCGCACCGGCTCGTAGTTCCGTGGCGGCCGGCCTCATCGTCGCGGCGCCGGCTTCGGGCAGCGGCAAGACCGCGATCACGCTCGCTCTGCTCGCCCGCGCCCGGCGCCGGGGGCTGGCGATCTCCAGCGCCAAGGTCGGGCCTGATTACATCGATCCCGCCTTCCACGCCGCCGCCACCGGGCGGTCCTGCTTCAACCTCGACGGCTGGGCGATGCGGCCCGAGACCCTGCGCGGCGTGCTCGCCGAGGCCGCGCGCGCTGCGGATTTCGTGCTGGTCGAAGGCGTGATGGGCCTGTTCGACGGCGCATCGGCCGGGCCCGGCGGCGCCACCGGATCGACCGCCGATCTCGCCGCGTCGCTCGGCCTTCCGGTCGTGCTGGTGATGAACGCGAAGGGGCAGGGGGCGACCGCCGGCGCCGTGCTCGAGGGCCTGGCACGGCACCGCGGCGACGTGCGCATCGCCGGCGTCATCTTCAACCGCGTCGGCAGTGCCGCGCATCGCGCGATCCTCGCCGCGGCGGCCGAGGCCGCGCATATCCCGGTATTCGGCTATGTCCCGGCCCTGCCGGCGCTGGCCTTGCCCGAGCGCCATCTCGGTCTGCGCCAGGCGGCGGAGGTCGCCGATCTCGACGGCTTCCTCGCGGCCGCCGCCGAGGCGATCGCGCCGCATCTCGATCCCGCCGCCTTGCTGAAGATCGCCGCCCCGATCGCCGCCGGCGAGGCGCTGCCCGGCCTGCCGCCGATCGGCCTGCCACCGCTTGGGCAGCGGATTGCGATCGCCCGCGACGTCGCCTTCGCCTTCGCCTATCCGGCCCAGCTTGAAGCCTGGCGCCGCGCCGGCGCGGCGCTCTCCTTCTTCTCGCCGCTGGCGGACGAGGCGCCGGACGAAACCGCCGATGCCGTGTTCCTCCCGGGCGGCTATCCGGAGCTCCATGCCGGGCGGCTCGCGGCCAACCGCCGCTACCGACAGGGTCTGCGCGCCGCCGCCGCGCGCGGGGCCCTGGTCTACGGCGAATGCGGCGGCTACATGGCGCTCGGCGAGACCCTGACCGATGCGGGGGGCGTCGCGCATCCGATGGCTGGCCTGCTGCCGGTCTCGACCAGCTTCGCCCGGCCGCGGCTGCATCTCGGCTATCGCCGTGCGGCCCTGCTGGAGACGGGACCGCTCGGCACGCGGGGCGCGGCCTTCGCCGGCCACGAATTCCATTACGCCACTGTCGAGCAGGAGACGGGCGATGTCGGGCTTTTCGCCGCCCGCGACGCCCAGGGTCGCGCGCTCGGCGCTTCGGGCCGGCGCAGCGGCAGCGTCATGGGATCCTTCCTGCACCTGATCGATCGCGCGCCGGATTTGTGAGGCGATCCCGCTTCGGTCTATAAAGCTGCCGGCCGCGTCGATCCCAGTCCTCGAATCCCCTCCATGCAAGTCCAGTCGAAGCCTTCCTCCCCGCTCGCCCGAGGGGAAGCCATTATCGGCGCGCGCCGCCGCTGGCCCAAGCCCGGCGCCGGCCTCATGGCCTTCCTATTCCTGATGGATTCGATCGCCCGCGCGCTGCTGGCGCCGGTCATTCCGCTCGAGGCGCTGCGCCTCTTCGGCTCGGAGCAGAGCGCGGGGCTCATGGTCTCGGCCGCGGGCATCATGGGCGTCGTCGCCACCTTCGCCATCCCGACGCTGGTCGAGCGGTGGCGCGCGCGGCGGGTCTATCTCGCCGCCATCGCGCTGCTGGCGGTGGCGCCCGCGGCGATGGCGGCGGACGGCCTGCTCGGCTTTTCCGCCGGCTGGTTCTTGCGCTCGATCGCGGCGGCGAGCCTCCTGACCATGCTCAACCTCTACATCGCCGCCTTCATTCCGAAGCGCCAGCTCGCGCGCTCGGAGCCGCTCAGGACCTTCATCTCCGCCCTGGCCTGGGTGGGCGGCCCCTGGGCCGGCGTGCGGCTCTATACGATCGACCCGATGCTGGTGTTCGGCGTCTCCGGCGGCACCGCCTTGGCGCTGCTGATCTTCTTCCTCTGGCTCGGGCTCGAGGCCCCGACCAGCCTCGCCAGCCGCAATCCGCTGCAGAACCTCCGGCGTTATTTCTCGCAGCCGCGCCTGACGCTGGCCTGGATCCTCAATTTCGGCCGCGAGACCTGGTGGGTGACGATCTTCAACTACGGCCCGTGGTACCTGGAGGATGCCGGCTTCCCCAAGACCGCTGCCGGCGATCTGCAGTCGAGCTGCACCGCCATGCTGTTTCTCACCCTGGGGCTCGGCTGGGTGGCGCGCCGGATCGGGCTGCGGCGGTTCATGGCCGGCGCCTATCTGCTGGTCGCGGCGGCCACGATCTGCGCCGCCTTGGCCAGCGGCGCGCCCAGCCTGGTGTGGCTGGCGCTGCTGGGCTCGGCCCTGGGCGCGGTCTCCCTGGATTCGGTCGCGGCGGTCACCTTCCTCCGCGCGGTCAGGCCCTTCGAGCGGCCGCAGATGTCCACCGTCTTCAGCATCTACCGCGATGCCGCCAGCGTCGTGCCGCCGCTCTTCTTCTCGCTCCTGCTGGGATTTATGCCGCTTCCGGCGGTGTTCGCCGCCACCGGCCTGTTCCTGCTCGTCTGCGGGATCCTGGCCCTGCGGCTGCCGAAAAGCCTCTGATCCACTCGGGCTTGCGTTAACCATCATTGTTTAGGAAGATGACGATCTGCACACAAGAACGTGTGGTGACCGGGCGCACAGATGTAGGACTGTGCATCGACTTCGCCGCCAGCCAAGCGTAATTTTGCTTGCATACGGCGCGCATCGCAGGAAGCGCGCGACGGGTTACACCCAACGGTGAGCCTTCGGGGTAGGAGGATAAGCATGATCGGCAGGATCGGGATTGTCGCCGCTGGTCTCTTTCTTCTCGGCCAGTGGTTGAACGGGGGAGCGGCTCAAGCGGAGCCGCGCATCGCCCTGGTGATCGGCAACTCGCATTACGGCGCGGATATCGGTTCGCTGCCCAATCCGGTGAACGATGCCGGGCTCATGGCCCAGGCGCTGCAGCAGACCGGTTTCACCGTCATCAAGGTGATCGACGCCGACCAGAAGAAGCTGAAGCGCGCCATCATCGATTTCGGCGACAAGCTCACGGCCGCTGGCCCGACCGCGACGGGCCTCTTCTTCTATGCCGGCCACGGCGTCCAGGTGAAAGGCATGAACTACCTGGTGCCGATCGGGGCGGATATCAGCAAGGAATCCGACGTAGGCATCGAGGCCGTCTCCGCCGACGACGTGCTGCAGCAGATGGAATATGCCGGCGCCCGGGTGAACATCGTGGTGCTCGACGCCTGCCGCAACAACCCGCTGCAGCGCGGCTTCCGCTCGGTGACCCGGGGCCTGGCGCCGATGGACGCGGCGCAGGGCACGTTCATCGCCTATTCGACCGCGCCGGGCTCGGTCGCGGCCGACGGTTCCGGCCAGAACAGCCCCTATACCCAGGCGCTGGCGAAAACCATCACCACGCCCGGCCTTGGCATCGAGGAAGCATTCCGCGACGTCCGCGCCAACGTCATGAAGGTGACCGACAACAAGCAGGTCCCCTGGGATTCCTCGTCGCTGACGGCGCCTTTCTACTTCAAGCCGGCCGCGGCGTCGCAGACCTTCACCACCGCCAGCCAGCCGTCGCAGAAACCGGCCACCGCCGCCTACAGTGCGGAGAATGACAAGGCGGTCTGGGACGGCATCAAGGACAGCAAGGCCGCCAGCGACTACCGGGCCTATCTCGACCAGTATCCGAACGGCATCTTCGCCAACATCGCCAAGAGTCGGCTCGCGCAGTATGGCGGCGACGGCGTCGCCCGCGAGCAGACGGTGCCGGCGCCCGCCGTGCAGCCGGCCTCCGCGCCGGCCGCCGAGCCGGTGACCACCACCACCACCACCACGGACAGCGGCTCGAGCTCGGAAGATGCATCGAGCGAGAGCACCAGCGCCGCGGCGGCCGCGGCCAAGAAGTGCGCCATCCGCGACGACACCCTGTCAGACTCGGATCTGTGCCGGCGCAACCGCAAGGAGGGCTATAACGGCGGCAGCCGCTCGACCGGCAGCAACAAGTGGAAATAGCGCCGGCCGCTCCATTCGATCACGGCCTGTAAGACTCTCGACGACGCCCGCCTCACCCGGCGGGCGTTGTTTTTCTGGCGAAAACTGCTGCGCAAGCGAAAAATCCGGCATTTGAGGGATAATTGACCCAACTTCGCGGAAAAAAGCAGTGACTCACACCGGGGGATCCTGATTAATCATTCCGCTGGATTGTTTGAGCGTCGATTCCTGTGGTTTCGTGCCAAGCGCTATACCGCGAAGGGGCCGGGACGGTCGGGTGGGTCCCCTGAGGCGGTGATGTTCAGGCCCGTTCCAGCAGGGGGTTCCGATGGCCAGTGAAACCAGCGATCGCGGCGAGTCCAGGTTCGAAGCCGAATCCGGCGCGCATGACCAGGCGCAGGACGTGTTCTTCGCGAGCGCGCACCACGACCACGGCGACGACGCGTTCAGCGCCGGCCAGCCGATGGACGCGCAGAATCAGCCGGTCCAGCAGGTGCCGATCCAGCCGGGCACGAACGTCATCCGCGTTCAGGTGACGCCGGGCGAGGTCCTGGAGCTGGCGCCGCCCTTCACCCCCGATGCCGTGCTGGCGGCGCGCGAAGCCAATGGCAATCTCGCGATCAAGGTCGGCGACGTCACCGTCATCCTTGAAGGCTTCATCGAGGCCAACAACACGGCGCCGGTGGTGGTCGAGACCGCCGACGGCAAGCCGATCGACATCGCGACGGTGATCGCCCAGACCGATCCGGCGATCGACATCCAGACCGCCGCGGGTCCGGCGGCGGGCCCGCAGGGCGGGCAGGGCGCCGACAATACCGGCGCCATCCTGGCGCAGCTTGCCGGCGGCGGCGGCCTCGGCGGCCTCACCGCGGTCGGCGCGCAGGACGGGACCGCGCTGAGCTACAGCCTGATCGACAACTCGATCATCCAGGACCGCTTCCTTACCCCGGTGACCAGCACGCTCGGCCTCGGCTTCGTCGGCGTCGCCGAGCCGTTCCTGCGCGACCCGGTGCATCACGGCGCCTTCGTCAGCTTCGATAGTTTCATCGACAAGTACGAGGACTACGTGACCGCCCATCCGGGCCAGGCCTGGGCGGATTTCACCGGCACGGCGGCGACCGACACCGACTTCGCGGACTATCTCTCGCATACGAGCTTCACCTCGACCATCGCGTCGAGCCCGGGCTTCATCATGCTCGACCAGGGCGCGCTCCAGGACTTCCTGGACGACGCGGCCCATGGCGGCGCCAACCCGATCACCTCGGACGGCAGCAAGCTGTGCGTGATCATCGAGGACGGCGGCGCCACCGCCTTCGTGGTGCGCGAGTCCGACCATGCGCTGGTCCTGGTCTTCCACGCGCACGTGACCGGCGATCCGGACGCCACGAGCGGCGACGGCAGCTATCAGATCGACACCTACCTGATCGACCGCCTCGACCACCCGGCGCAGGGTGCGGACGTTCTCGGCCTCGAGATTCCCTACCTGATCCAGCCGCAGGCTCCGGAAGGCGACGAAGTGCCGCCGATCGAAGGCTCGACCACCGTCAACGTGCTCGACGACATCCCGGTGGCCGGCGACACGGTCTACGTCAACTTCCTGCACTCCACGAGTTACAAGGACGCCTTCGACTGCTTCGACGCCTTCGTGCACGGCAAGCTCTCGGGCACCCTGGTGACCGATGACGCCGGGCACGTGGACGAGGACTACATCTTCGGCGGCAACCACGACAAGGACAACGCGAGCGGCCCGGACAGCGATCCGGCGCGCGGCGACGACATCGGCGACAAGTTCGTCGTCGGCCTGCTCAACATCAACTTCGGTGCCGACGGCGCGTCGGGCGCCATCCCCAACGGCGACCTTCCCTCGAAGGAAAACCCGCTGTTCACCGATGCCAATCCGCAGGCGCTGACCATCGCCGGCTTCAACGAGGGCGACACCGTCCCCGACCTGACGTCCCAGGGCCACGAGTTGGTCGTGCTGAAGCACGAGACGATCGGCGGGATCGAGGTGCTCCAGGTCGGCTATCATCAGGACGGCGGAGAGGCTGCGCCCGCTTCGTTCGGCTACGGCTCGGACGATGTCGTCGTCTTCACGCTGCTGTTGCAGACCAATCCCAATCTGCCGCTCTTCGGCGGCTTCGCCTTCGAGCTCTGCGAGCCGCTCGACCATCCGACCGAGAGCACGCTCGAGAGCAATCTGCAGCTCATCTTCCCGATCATCGCCACCGACGACGACGGAGACCATCCGGTCGATCCGGTCAACATCAAGATCGACGTCAACGACGATGCGCCGACCGTCGACATCACCTACGACAACTCGGTGGTCACCCGGGACAGCCTGGTGACGACCGAGGGCTTCGGTGGCGGTGGCGGCAGCAGCACCACGCATGACTTCGGCCACGTGGACGAAGACTGGCTGAAGGGTGGCAACCAGGATCGCGACGGCGACGGCAAGTCCAATGCCGGCCTGGACGGCGACGACACGGGCTTCACCCATGTCTCCGGAACCATCGTCATGAAGTACGGTGCCGACGGTCCGGGCGACAAGAGCCTCGGCCTCACGGGCAACGACGTCGTCGGCGAGACGTTCCACAATGCAGATGGCAGCACCGTCAGCTCGCACGGCAACCTGCTGCAGGTGCTCGAGGGTTCCGACGCGTCGCATCTCTATGTCGGCTACGGCGAGGGCGAGGGTGCCGTCACGGTCTTCACGCTGACTCTCAACACCACGACCGGCAAGTTCGATTTCAATCTCCTCGAGCCGCTCGATCACGACAACGCGCTGGGCGGCCCGGAGAGCAATATCCTCCTGAGCTTCGAGGCCGGCTCGATCACCGACTACGACAACGACCCCGCGGAAGCGGTCATCAAGATCCAGGTCAACGACGACAAGCCGGAGATGGGGATCACGTACTACAACGAGATCCCGAGCGAGGGCGGCAGCTCCGGCGGCACCTTCGCCGTCGCGGTCGCCAGCTCGGGCGGGGGCTACACCGGCGCCGGCCAGATCGACGAGGACTGGCTCGCCGACGGCAACCACGACCAGAACGGGCTCGGCAACGACAATCATGGCCAGCACGGCGACCAGCCGGGCTACGTGACCGTCAACGGACAGCTCAACATCAACTACGGCGGCGACGGCCCGGGGACCGTCCTTCCGTTCAAAATCGCCGGGGCCGAAGACGACGTGGTGCAGGCCAAGGATGACAACGGCAACACCATCGACCTCAAGACCGACGACGGCCATACCGTCCATCTGCACATCGACACGTCGGTGGCGGGCCAGCAGACGCTGATCGGCTACGCCAACAGCGACGACAGCGACGGCTTCGTCGAGGGCTCCTCGACCGAGGTCTTCAAGCTCGATCTCGATACCGGCAGCGGCGCTTTCACCTTCACCCTCGAGGAGTCGGTCGCTCACCCGATCGCCGGTACCGAGGACAACCTGCTGCTGAGCTTCGGCGTGTCCGCCGGCACCGACTGGGACGACGACGTCGCGACGGGAACCATCGACATCAAGATCAACGACGATCTGCCCGAGACCGCCGTCAGCTACACCAACCACCTGAACAACGGCCTGGATTGCCCGGTTCCCGGCGCGACCTTCGGCCAGGTCGACGAGGACTTCCTGGCGGGCGGCAACAAGGACAAGGACAACAGCCCGAGCTGGGCCGACAGCGATTCGAGCCGTGGCGACGACTGGGGCAACACGACGGTCACCGGCGCGATCGGGGCGACGAGCTTCGGCGCGGATGGCGGGCCGGTCGGAACGGACGGCGGCTTTGCGCTGCAGACGTTCACCCAAGGCAGCGCCTTCAAGGACGCCAGCAACACGCCGCTGACCCAGAATGGGGTCCCGCTCGTGGTGCTGATCTCCGAGCCTGGCCATCTGCAGGTCGGCACCGACAACGGCACGCCCGTCCCGGTCTTCGACCTGGTGCTCAACTCCGACGGCACCTTCACCTTCACCCTCGAAGGGCCGATGGACGAGAAGCCGGGCTCGAGCCACGATCCGCGCGAGAACGACCTGATGCTGCAGTTCGTCGCCACCAACGGAACGACGGACGGCGACGGCGATCCGGTGCAGGCGTTCATCAACATCCAGGTGAACGATGACGCGCCGGTGGCCAAGAACGACGATGCCCACCATCACTACACCGGCAACGTCCTGAGCAACGACATGGTTGGCGCCGACGGCGCGACGGTGACTGCGATCGCGTTGCAAGGGTCGAAGTCGAGCACGTCGGTCGACCAGACCGGCGGCTACACGGCGGTCGCCGGCAACTACGGTCAGCTCCTGATCAGCGAGGACGGGAGCTGGACCTATCACGCGGATCCGACGCCGGCCTCCAAGGGCGGCACCGACGTCTTCACCTACACCATCACCGACGGTGACGGCGACAAGACGTCGGCGTCGCTGACGGTCGAGGTCACGGGACCGACCCACACCGCCGCGTCCAGCTACGACTTCACCAAGAGCAACATCGTCACCGACTACGACGCGAGCGTCTTCCACAACAACGATACGGTCAGGCTGAGCGACTTCAACGGCCTCGGCCTGGGCCACACCCTGTCGGGCGGCAGCAAGAACGATTACCTGAGCGGCAACGACGGCAACGACCATCTCAACGGCAATGGCGGTCACGACATCCTCGACGGCGGCACCGGCGACGACACGCTGCACGGGAACAACGGCGACGACACGCTGTTCGGCGGCGACGGCAAGGACTCGCTGTTCGGCGATGCCGGGCACGACGCCATGTCGGGCGGCGCCGGCGACGACTCCTTCACGGTCGATGCCGCCGATCTCGACGGCACCAACACCTTGGACGGCGTGCACAGCATCGACGGCGGGGCCGGCAACGACGTGGTGGATCTCAGCGCGGTGGCGACCTTCGGCAAAGACGAGGCCGCCCATGTCGAGAACATCGAGGCCCTCAACCTCAACGGCGGCGTGGGCACCACGGTCACGCTGAGCGCCGACGTGGTCTACGGCGTCACGCAGGTGGGTGGGATCCACGCCCTCCTCATCACCGGCGATGCGGCGGACCACGTCAACCTCCAGGGCGCGGCCGGCACCTGGACTCACGATGCAAGCACGGTGACGATCAGCGGCCGCACCTTCGACGTGTACCATGCCGGAACCGGCGCCAATGCGGTGACCGTCGGCATCGACCAGACCATCACCGACACGCATATCAACACCTAATGGCTGGTACCGGGGCGGGCCTTCAGGTCTCGCCCCGGGCCTTCCACTCGGGCGACGGGTCGCCCGGGAATGGCGGCGTCACGGACACGGGCGGCGGGGTCGAGCGGCAGGGAGCTGCGGCCAGGAAAGCCGGCGGCCGGGCGGCTTTTGCAAATTGCATCGAATTTGCCAGAAAATGGCACAAACCTCACATTGGGGTGAGTGCAATCCAGGCGGCATCGCATTGTCCGGACTCAGGGGATGTGATTTCCTTACCGCCGAGACCAGGGTCCGCGCCCTTTCCGGGATTCGTTGATGTGGCGCGCGGATAGACGAGTTTTCAAAGGGGTTTTCCATGGCCAACGACGCCACCACCCAGATCCCGCAAGGCTCCCACGAGGCCGATATGGCCGCAGGCGCACATGACGGCGACTACGCCGCCGTCCAGGTGGCCGAGGCGACCGACGCCACGCCGCCTTCCGCGCCCGTCGGCGACAAGGTCGTCCGGGTCGAGATCCCGCAGGGTGGAACGGTGGTCCGGGTTCCGGTGGAGGCCGGCGAGACCGTGGTTCTCCCGCCGCCCTTCGACGCCCAGCACGACCTGGCGGCCAAGGAAGGCAACGGCAACCTGGCGATCAAGGTCGGCGACGTCACCGTCATTCTCCAGGGCTACATCGACGCGGCGAACGATCCGCAGCATCCGGTGACGATCGACGGCTCCGACGGCCAGGTGATCGACATCGCCGTGGTCCTCGCCTCGACCGACCCCAACCTCGACATCCAGACCGCGGCCGGTCCGGCGGCGGGCGCCCAGGGCGCTGACAATACCGGCGCCATCCTGGCGGCTCTGGCCGGCGGCCCGGGCCTTGGCGGCCTGAACGCGGTCGGCGTGCTCGACGCGACCGAGCTGCAGTACAAGCTGATCGACAACAGCATCCGGCAGGAGCTGGGGCTCACGCCCAACACCCCGGCGGGCCCGCTCACCATCAGCGTGATCGGCCCGCAGCAGCCGCTGCACCAGTCCTTCCTGCACGACCCGGTGGTCACGCTCAACGACCTCAGCGGCCATCTCGACTTCGCCTCGTTCATCAACGGCTGGACCGTCAGCGGCTCGGAGACGCATGCGGGCTTCGACAACAGCTGGGCGGATTTCGACGGCACCGAGGCGAAGCCCGGCGCCGAGAACGAGCACGCAACGGGCACGATCTTCGTCGACCCCTCCAACAACGCGACCGTCGACGTCACGCTGACGACCGGCGCGCTCGAAGCACTGCATCTCACCTCGGACGGCATTGAGCTCCACTATGAGATGTCGGCCGACGGCAAGACCATCTTCGGCTTCCGCGGCGACGGCACCGGCGGCAGCGACGGCGCACTGGTCCTGGTGGTGCATGTCGGCGATCCGACCCAGGGCTCCGGCACGACCCAGGAGTTTCCGGTCGACTACTACCTGGTGAACCGCCTGGACGACACCAGTGGCAACGGCACGCAGATCGACCTCTCGGTCAGCTTCGACGTGACGACCAGCGACGACCGCACCGGGAATGGCTCGATCGACGAGACCATCCTCGACGACAACCCGATCGCTGCGTCCGACTCCTATGACGTGAAGAACCTGGACGGCATCACGGTCAACCAGGTGGCCGGCGTCGAGCACAACGACAATTTCGGCGCCGACGGCAAGATCGGCTCGGTGCTCGACAATGCGGGCTCCGGCGGCGTGGTCGGCGTCGAGGCCGGCGACACCAAGACCACCCATGTCGGCGGCGAGGGCACCGACGTGCACGGCCAGTTCGGCACGCTGCACCTCAACGCGGACGGCTCGTTCACCTATACCCGCGACGACACGGGCCCGACCAACGGCGACCAGAACGACGTCTTCACCTACACGATCGAGGACGATGACGGCGACCTGACCTCGACCACGCTCAACGTCCACATCAACGACCACGGCGTGATCATCATCCCGCCGCCGCCGCCGGGTGGCGGCGACGACCCGATCAAGCTGAATAGCAGCGGCACCGCGGTCTTCGAATCCGCGCTGTCGACCGGCTCGGATCCGTCCTCCAACGCCGAGACCACCAGCGGCAAGGTGACGATCACCGCGCCCGACGGCATCGGCTCGGCCACCATCACCGACGCCAACAACGTCGTGCACGACGTCAAGGTCGGCGAGGTCATCACCGGCAAGCATGGCGACCTGACCATCACCGGCTGGGATTCCACCACCGGCGAGATCGACTACAGCTACACGCTGAAGGATTCCGAGCAGGTCAGCGGCCCGGGCAACAACGTCGATCTGACCGGCGAGGACTTCAAGGTCACCGCCACCGATACCGATGGCGACAAGAGCCAGGGCGACATCGTCATCGCCATCGTCGATGACGTGCCCACTGCGCATGCCGACGCCGACAAGGTCGCCTACAAGGCCGGCTCGACCACCAGCGGCAACGTCGTCAGCGGCGTGGGCGACGGCGACAGCGCGCTGGCCGCCGACACCAAGGGCGCCGACACGCCGACCAACGTCGTGGCGATCACCGGCGTGGGCGCCGGCGTCTCCGACGGCAAGGGCGGCTTCGACGTGACCGGCGAGTACGGCACGCTGCACATCGACGCCAACGGCCAGTACACCTACACGGTCGGCGCGAAGGGCATCGCCGAGGGCCAGACCGACGTCTTCACCTACACCATCCAGGACGACGACGGCGACAGCTCGACCACGACGCTGACCATCGGCACCACGACCAAGCCGGACATCACCCAGGAGACCCCGGGCTCGCATCCCGGCGAGGTCGATGTCTACGAGGCCGGCCTGCCGGGCGGCTCGAAGGACGGCCCGACCGACATCACCGCGACCGGCACCTTCCTGGTCGACAGTCATGGCGAGGGCTTCCAGTCGCTGACCGTCGGCGGCAAGGACATCCCGCTCACCACGCCGCTGGGCGCGGGCGGCGTCGTCATCAGCGACGACGCCACCGGCACGCTGAAGGTCACCGCGGTCACCGACAAGGGCAACGGCGCCTACGAGATCACCTACGAGTACGACCTGAAGGCGCCGATCGACGGCACGGACGCCAATAACGGCCACAACGCGGTCGTGCTGCCGGACGTGCCGGTCGTCGCGACCGACAAGTCGGGCGACCAGGCGACCAGCGCCCTCTCGGTCCACGTGGTGGACGACGTGCCGTTCGCCAAGATCGACACCGACACGGTGAACGTCGCGGTCGCCTCGACCACGTCGGGCAACGTGATCACCGGCAAGGGCGACGCGGACAGCCATCTGCAGGCCGACACGCTGGGCGCCGACGGCGCGCACATCACCGGCATCTCCAACGCCAAGAGCGGCAGCGTCGCCGAGGCCGGCGGCAAGTTCACCATCGCCGGCGAGCACGGCACCCTGGTGATCGACGAGAACGGCAACTACACCTATACCGTCGGCAACACCCCGCTGAAGCAGGGCGAGACCGACACGTTCACCTACACGATCACCGACGCCGACGGCGACACCTCGACCACCACGCTGACCATCGACGTCAATTGCCCGGACATCCAGCAGAACGAGCCGGGAGCTCATCCGGGCGAGGTCGACGTCTACGAGGCGGGTCTTCCCGGCGGCTCGGGCGACGGCCCGACCGACATCACGGCGAGCGGCAGCTTCACCATCGACAGCCACGGCGAGGGCTTCAACTCGCTGCTCGTCGGCGGCGTCCAGGTGGACCTCGCGGGCGGCGCCGTCACCATCCAGGACGACGCCACCGGCAAGATGGTGATCACCGGCGTGACCAATGACGGGAACGGCGCTTACACGCTGTCCTACGAGTACACGCTGAAGGACAACATCATCGACTCGACGCCGACCAGCGACGGCCATAATGCGGTCACGCTGCCGACCTACTCGATCGTCGCCACCGACAAGTCCGGCGACCAGGCGTCCAGCTCCCTCACCGTCAAGGTGGTGGACGACATCCCGGTCTCCCACGACTCCACGAAGGCGATGACGACGCTGGGCGGCAACTACAACATCCTGCTGACCATCGACCTCTCGAACTCGATGAACGACAGCTCCGGCGTTTCGAAGCCGGGCGGCGGCACCTACACCAAGCTCGAGCTCGAGAAGGCGGCGATCGCCGACCTGCTGAACACCTACGCGACCCAGGGCGACGTCGCCGTCCATGTCGTGTGGTTCAACGACCCGGGTTCCGGCAGCGCCGGCAACCAGGGCTACGGCAGCAATGACGGCGGCTGGATGACGGTCAGCCAGGCGATCGCCTACGTCAACGGCCTGATCGCCCAGGGCAACACCAACTACGACGTCGCCATCAACGAGGCGGAGAAGTCGTTCAACGACCTCACCGGCTACATCGCCAACGGGACCAACGTCTCCTACTTCTTCTCGGACGGCATGCCGAACGAGAACGGCGGCCCGGGCAGCGACGGCGTGGACGGCATCTCCGGCAACCAGCAGACCACCTGGGAGACCTTCCTCGACAGCCACAACATCAACTCCTACGCCATCGGCGTGGGCGGTGCGGCGGTCGCCTCTGCCCTCACCCCGGTCGCCTATGACGGTGCCACCGACCCGGCGACCGATCCGGCCGGCAACACCGTCATCGTCACCAACCTCAACCAGCTCTCCTCGGTGATCAACGCGACCGTTCCGCAGGGCGCCTCGGGCAACCTGGTCGGCGATGTCGGCGGCACCTACGGCGCCGACGGTGCCGGCCACATCAACAGCTTCGCGGTCGACGGCGGCGCGGCGCACAACTTCGACGCGGCCAACCCGACGGTCACCGTGGTCACCTCCGAGGGCACGTTCGTCCTCAACATGCTGACCGGCGAATACACCTACACGCCCAAGGCCGGCGTGGCGCAGGACGGCCTCAACGTCACCTTCAACATGATCGACGGCGACGGCGACATCTCCGCCACATCGACGCTGCACCTGGTGCCGGTCAACCACGCGCCGGTGATCGACTCCAACGGCGGCGGCGACACGGCGGCGATCTCGGTGGCGGAGAACACCAAGTCCGTCACCCAGGTCCATGCCACCGATCAGGACATCGGTGCGACGCTGAGCTTCAGCATCACCGGCGGCGCGGACAAGTCGCTGTTCGCGATCGACAGCAAGACCGGCGCCCTCACCTTCGTCAACGCGCCGGACTTCGAGAACCCGCAGGATGCCGGCAAGAACAACGTCTACGACGTGGTGGTGACGGTGACCGACAATGTCGGCGCCACCGACAGCCAGGACATCGCCGTGACCGTGACCAACAAGACCGAGCTCCCGGTCGCGGTCGACGACGTGGTCTACACGACGCAGACCGACACGGCGAAGATCCAGGACGCCTGGATCCTGGCCAACGACAAGGTCGGCGACGGCGGCGCGGTCTCGTTCAACAGCGTGGTGAACCAGACCAACCTCAACGCCTCGCACAGCGGCGACTCGACCTCGCTCAGCGGCCTGTTCGGCAACACCAACAGCCAGGGCGAGAACGCGTCCTACGACTACAAGATCACCGACGGCAAGGGTCAGTCCGACGTCGGCCACGTCTCGATCACCTTCGAGTCGAGCCACACGATCGACCAGAGCGCCAACACCCACGACGTGATCCTGGTCGGCAGCTCGGCCAACGAGACCCTGAAGGGCGGCAGCGGCGACGACGTGATCGTCACCGGCGGCGGCACCGACACGGTCGATGGCGGCAAGGGCTTCGACCAGGTGGTGCTCTCCGGCAACGCGACCTGGAGCAGCAGCTACACCAACGTCGAGATGGCGAACCTGCACGACGGCTCGGCCGGCAAGCTCACCATCAACGCGGCCGACGTGTTCCAGCAGACCGCCGGTACCCTGGGCGGCAAGGACGTGGATCTGTTCGTGACCGGCGACCATGACGGCGGCACGAAGGACTCGGTCGCGCTCAACGGCTTCTCGGGCACGGCGATCGCCACCAGCGTCACCTTCACCGACGCCGGCACCAACACCGCGCACACCTACGACCTCTACCAGGGCACCGGTGCGCATGCGAACGTGGTGGTCGCGGTCGAGCACGACCTGACCGTCACCGTCGCGCCGTAAGCGCGACGCAGGCGGGCCAGAAAACGAAAGGGGCGCTCCCGCGGGAGCGCCCCTTCTTCTTTGCGGTGGGCGAATCTCAGCCGGCGAAGGCAACCCCGTGCCTGGCGAGGCGCTGGGCGAGATCCTGCTTCAAGGCGCCGAGCGCCCGCTCGTCCGGCGCCTCGGCCCGCGCCACCAGCACGGCCTGCGTGTTCGAGGCGCGCAGCAGCCACCACCCGCCATGCCTGCTGATGCGGATGCCGTCGATGTCGTTGAAGTCGGCGCCTTCCTGCTTCAGCTCCGCGGCCAGCGCCTTCACCACGGCGAACTTTCTCTCGTCGGGGCAGGCGATGCGGATCTCCGGCGTGTTGATCAGGCTGGGCAGGCCGTCGCGCAGGGCCGCCAGCGACTTGCCCGACCGGGCGACCGCGCGCAGCAGCCGCACCGCCCCGTAGAGGGCGTCGTCGAAGCCGTAATACTCGTCGGCAAAGAAGATGTGCCCGCTCATCTCACCGGCGAGCGGCGACTTGGTCTCGGCCATCTTCACCTTGATCAGCGAATGGCCGGTGCGCCACATCAGCGGCTGGCCGCCCATCTTGGCGATCTCGTCGAACAGCGCCTGGCTCGCCTTCACGTCGGCGATGATGGTGGCGCCCGGCCGCTTGTTCAGCACGTCGCGCCCCAGGATCGCCAGGAGCTGGTCGCCCCAGACGATGCGTCCCTTGGCATCGACCGCGCCGATCCGGTCGCCGTCGCCGTCGAAGGCAATGCCGAGATCGAGTTTTTCCCGTGCCACCAGCTCCTGCAGCTGGTGCAGGTTCTCCGGCTCCGTCGGGTCCGGGTGATGCGCCGGGAATCGGCCGTCGATCTCCTCGTTGAGCAGCCGGTGCGTTCCCGGCAGCCTCGCCGTCAGCCGCGCCATGATCTCGCCGGCCGCACCATTGCCGGCGTCCCAGCCGACCTTCATCTCGGCGATATCGGTGCCGTCCAGCGCCGCCAGCAGCTTCGCAGTATAGGCCTCGCGCACATCGACCTGCTCCTCGCCGCCCGGCTTGCCGGCGGCGACGCCGTCCGCGGCCGTGCGGCCGATCTCGCGGATCATGTCGCCGTAGACCGGCTTGCCGCCGATGGTCATCTTGAAGCCGTTATGGGTCGGCGGGTTGTGCGAGCCGGTGACCATGATCCCGGCCTCGACCGGAAGCTCGAAGGCGGCGTAGTAGAGCATCGGCGTCGGCCCGCGCCCGATCCGTACCGCCGCGGCGCCGGTCGCGCGGATTCCCGCCGTCACCGCCGCTTCCAGCTCCGGCGAGCTTAGCCGCCCATCGCATCCCACCGCGATCCGCGGCGCCGCCTTGCCGCTCCTGGCCGCGGTCATGGCGGCGAAGGAGCGTCCGATCGCTTCGGCGTCGGCGGCGCTCAGGGTCTCGCCGACGATCCCGCGGATGTCATATTCCCGCAGGATCGTAGGGTGGAACTGGTGGGACATGCTGGCGCCTCCGCGATGTTGCGGTGCACAAGCTATGCTAACCGGTCCCCGAATGCCAGCCGAAGAGATGCCGGCTCAGTCCGCCGTCGTGGCCGCGATCGTGGCCACTTTGGTCGCGTTGCTGCCCTGCCAGCCGCCGCCTAGCGCCTTGTAGAGCGCCACCGCCGCCTGGAGCTGCGAGAGCGACAGGCTCGCCTGCTGGTCCTGCGCCTGGAACAGGGTCCGTTGCGCGTCCAGCACCGGCAGCAATTCCGTGGAGCCGGCCTTGTACTGCACCTGGGCGATGGTCAGCGCCTTCTGCGCCTGCTCGGTCTGTGCCGCCTGGAACTGCTGCTGGGTCATCAGACTGTCGACCGAGGCCAGCGCGTTCTCCACGTCGGAAAGCGCGGTCAGGATGGTGCTGCGATAGGTCTGCACCAGCTCGAGCTGCTTGCCCTGCGCGACGTCTTTCTGTGCCTTCAGGTTTCCGGCATCGAAGATCGGCTGCGCCAGCGAAGCCGCGGCCGAATAGGCCGCCCCCACGCCGCCGAAGGTCAGCGAGGTGGCGATCGCCTCGAGGTTGAGACTGCTGGAGAGGTCGACCGTGGGCAGCATCGCCGCCCGTGCCGCCAGCAGATTGGCATTGGCGGCGGCGAGATTGGCCTCGGCCTCCTGGATGTCCGGCCGCCGCCTCAGCAGGCCCGAGGGCAGGCCGGCGCCGGGCGTGGGCAGGGTGATGCCGCCGAGCCCGGTCGCCTTGACCGCAAATCCCTCCGGGTTGCGCCCGAGCAGCAGGGCCAGCGCGTTCATCGCCTGCTTTTCCTGGAGCTGGAGCGGCGGGATCGCCGCCTGCTGCGAGGCGACCTGGCTCCGCTGCTGCGCGAGGTCGAGGCCGGAGACCGCGCCGTCCCGCGCCTTCGCCTCGACCACTTTCAGCACCTGCTGCGCGTTGACGAGGTTCTGCTGGGCGAGTGCGATGCGGTCCTTCAGCGTCAGGACCTGCAGATAGGTCGAGGCGACGCCGCTGGTGACGGTCAGCGCCACGGTCTCGCGGTCGAAGGTGCTGGCGTTCAATTGCTGCCGCGCCGCCTCGACGTTGTCGTGGTTCCTGCCCCAGAAATCGAGCTCGTAGGATGCGGTCAGCGAGACTTCCAGGCTGCTGCGCTGGCTGGTGCTCGAGCCGCCCCCGCCGCCGCTGGTCGATCCGCTGGAGCCGCCGCTCAGGTCGCTGGACAGGCTGGAGCTCTTCTTCCTGTTGCTGCCCTCGATCAGCGTGCCGTCATCGACCGGCCCGCGCTGGCGCAGGTCGGTGCCGAGCGACACCATCGGCCACAGGCTCGACCCCGAGACCCGGAGCTGCGCCTCCGCCTGCTGCACCCGCGCCGCCGCCGCCGCGAGGTCGAGGTTGTTCGCCTTGGCCTCGGCGATCAGCCCGTCGAGCTCGGCGCTGCCGAAGCTCTTCCACCAGTCCGGCGCCGGCCAGACCGCGGCCGAATCATGCGCGGTCGTCGCGTCCCATTGGGTCGGCACCTGGATGGTCGGCTTGACCGGCCCCGGCCCCAGGTCGCACCCCGCCAGGACCACGGGCAGGGCCAGGCCGAGCAGGATCTTGCGCATGGTTTCCCTCATTCCCGCTTACTCGCTGGCCAGCGCGACCACGGGATCGAGCCGCGACGCCTTCAGGGCGGGGGCGAAGCCGAAGACCAGCCCGACCGCGACGGCGCAGCCGAAGGCCAAGGCCACCACGTCCGGCGCCACGTGCACGGGCACCCCGAACTGGGCAAACCCGGCCGCCATGGCGAAGCCGCAGCCGATGCCGAGCACGCCGCCGAAGATCGAGACCACGACCGCCTCGGTCAGGAATTGCTGCAGGATGTTGCGCGTCCTGGCGCCCGTCGCCATGCGGATGCCGATCTCCCGCGTGCGCTCGGTGACGCTGACCAGCATGATGTTCATGACGCCGATG
Source organism: Dongiaceae bacterium (assembly GCA_035548715.1). Taxonomy (GTDB): domain Bacteria; phylum Pseudomonadota; class Alphaproteobacteria; order Dongiales; family Dongiaceae; genus Dongia. The sequence goes on along the minus strand of DASZSL010000081.1, from coordinate 43,017 downwards.
CCGCCGACGATCAGCGAGATGGCGCCGACCGAGCCCAGCAGGATGGTCAGCGTGTTCTGCGTCTCCTCCGCGGTCTGCAGGATCGCCGCCATGTTGCGGATCTGAAAGTCCTCGGCATGGTGCCGCTCGGTGAGCAGGGCGGCGACCGCGTCCTGGGTCTGGTCGATCTTCGAGACGTCCTTGACCGCGACGGTGATCGTGCGGACGTTGCGCTGTCCGAACAGGCGCAGGCTCCCGGTCGAGAGCGGCACGAAGATCACGTCGTCCTGGTCGGAGCCGCTGGCGGTGGCGCCCTTGGGCGACATGACGCCCAGCACCTGGAACGGCACGTTGTTGATCAGCACGAACTTGCCGACCGGATCGATGCCTTCCGGGAAGAGGTTGTTGACCACGGTCTGGCCCAGCACGGTGACCGCGGCATAGCGGCTCGCATCGGCCCGGGTGAAGAACGAGCCCCGGCCGACCGGCCAGTCCCGGATCACGGTCATGTCGGCGCCGGTGCCGGTCGCCGTGGTCTGGTAGTCGTTGTCGCCGAAGCGGATGGTGACGCTGGCATTGAGCTCCGGCACCGCGGCGAGCACGTTGGGCAGGCCCAGCATCGCCTCGGCGTCCTCCGGCACCAGGGTCGCGATCGAGCCGCCATTGCCCCGCTGGTTGGGAGCGCCGGGACGCACCAGCAGCAGATCGGTGCCCATGGAGCCGATCCGGTCGAGCACCGCCTGCCGCGCGCCTTCGCCGACCGCCAGCATGGCGACCACCGAGCCGACCCCGATCACGATGCCGAGCAGCGTCAGCACGGTCCGCAGCAGGTTGGCGCGCAGCGCCCTGAGCGACATCCTGAGCGTCTCGACGAACTCGCCGAGATGGAAGCCGTGGTCGTCGAAGTCAAGCGGCTCCATCGGCGCGATCGAGAGGACGTTGCCGCCGTTCTGCAGGGTATCGGAGACGATGGCGCCGTCCTTGATCTCGATCTTGCGCCGGGCATGGCGCGCGACCTCGGCATCATGGGTGATGATGATGACGGTGTGTCCCTGGTCGGCCAGCTCCTCCAGGAACTTCAGCACCTCGGCGCCGCTCTTGCTGTCGAGCGCGCCGGTCGGCTCGTCGGCCAGGATCGCGGTGCCGCCGTTCATCAGGGCGCGGGCGATCGAGACGCGTTGCTGCTGGCCGCCGGAGAGCTGGTTCGGGCGATGGTCGAGCCGCTCCGAGAGGCCGAGGAAGCCCAGCAGGTCGGCGGCGCGACGCTTGCGCTCCGCCGTCTTCTGCCCGGCATAGATCGCCGGGATCTCGACGTTCTCCAGGGCACTCGCCGTGCCGATCAGGTTGTAGCTCTGGAACACGAAGCCGAACATGGTGCGCCGCAGCCAGGCGAGTTCGCCGCGGTCGAGCGCCGCGACATCGACGCCCGCCAGGCGATAGAGGCCGCCGGTCGGCCGGTCGAGGCAGCCCAGGATGTTCATCAGCGTAGTCTTGCCGGAGCCCGAGGCGCCCATGATCGCCACGAACTCGCCCTGGCGAATCTGCAGCGAGACGCCGTGCAGCACCTCGACTTCCTGCTCGCCGCCGGGATTATAGACCTTGGTGACGTTCTCGAGCTCGAACAGCGGCTGGCCCAGTGGGCCACCGAGCGCCGCGCTCGCGGCCAGCGGCCGGTTCACAGCAGCCGCCCCACGCCGGTCCGCGGGCCGGCCCCCGGTCGGTTTGCGCCGCTGCGGCTGCCGGCGCCCTGGGCCGCGGTATCGCCGTCGCTGTTGCGGCCGATCACCACGACGTCGCCGGGGTTGAGGCCGCTCAGGACTTCCGCAGAGACGCGGTTCATGACGCCGATCCAGACCTGCCGCCGCTCCGGCCGGCCGTTCGGGCCCATGACGCGCACCTCGTAGGGCTTGGCGTCCTGCTGGTCGCCGGGCGCGGCGGCGCTGCCTTCCGCCGCGGGGTGGAGCGCCGCGACCGGCACGGTCACCGCGTTCTTGACCCCGGCGACGACGAAGAACACCTGGGCGCTCATCTGGGTCATCAGCTTGCCGTCGGGATTGGCCACGTCGAACAGCGCGGGATAGAGCACGACGTTGTTGACCACGGTCGGCGTCGGCTGGATCTGCTGCAGCTTGCCCTGCCAGCGCGTGGTCTGGTCGCCGAGCGTGGTGAAATACGCCTCCATGCCGACGCTCAGCCGCGGCACGTCCGCCTCGGAGACCTGGGTCCACACGGTCATGGTGTCGAGATCGGCGATCCGCAGGATGATCGGCGCCGACTGGTTGGCGTTGATGGTCTGGCCCTGCTGCGCGCTCAGCGAGACCACGGTACCGCTCATCGGCGCATAGATCTTGGTGAAGCCGAGATTGGCCTGGTCCGCGGCGAGCGTCGATTGCGACTGCTTCACCTGTGCCTGCAGCGCGGCAAGCTGGGCCCGGTTGGACTTCAGGGTCGCCTCGGCGGTCTGCAGCGCATCCTGGCTGGTCGCCTCGTCCTTCATCAGGTTCTGCTGCCGCGTGAGCTGCTTGCTCGCGAGATCGAGCTGCGCCGTGCGATCGATCACCTGCGCCTGCAGGCTGGCGAGCGCCGCCTGGTCGGCCGTCACCTTGGCCTCGGCCACGGTCGGATCGATCTCCGCGAGCAGGTCGCCTTGCTTCACCTTGTCGCCGACCGCGACGTCGATCTTGGTGAGCTGGCCCGAGACCTGGGCACCGACATCGACGAAATTCTTCGGCTGCAGGTTGCCGAGGGCCGTCACCGTGTCCTCGATGTCGCCGGTGGTGACCGGCGCCGTCACCCAGCGAGCGGCGGGTGCCGCGGAGATCCGGCGCCATTCCCAGGCGCCGGCGGCCGCGGCGATTGCCAGGATCAGGCCCAGCGACAGCCACAGCACCCGGCGCCGGCCGCCGCGACGGGTCTCGGGTTGTCCCGGCCCGGGCGAGGGTTCCGGGCGCTCCGCGCCGGGTTCGGGTCCGACCTGGGGGCCGGGAAGGGGCTGGATGCGGGTTCCGATGCTGCGATCGGCGGGCAATGGCGTCACTCCGGGAAGAATTGACGGCCGGCCGAGGCCGCGTTGCCGCCCTTTTCGGCTGAACTGGGGCGCCGTCCTGGCAAATCTTACGGAACGGGCAAGCCGTCCCTGCGCTGGGTCACGCCCTCGTCAGGTTGGGCTCAGGTATCTTGAGATCGAGGCTGACCCCGGATTGCTCCGCCGTCGCCTTCAGCCGATCCAGCTCGGCCAGCGCCGCCTTGTCCTCCGGATCGCGGGCGAGGCGGATCAGGGTCCGCGCCCGGTCGATCATCAGGTCGACGAAGGCCAGGGGCTCCGCCGCGGTGTATTGCGCGAGGCGCCCGATCTGCCGCTCGGCCTCCGCCCAGTCGCGATTCTCCAGCGCCCAGTCGATCGCATAGAAGCGGAACCAGATGTGGTTGTGCGAGAGGCCGGTCTGGCGCAGCAGCTCCTCGCCGCGGGCGATGGCGGCGGCGCGGCGCTCCGCCGTGCGTTCGACCCGCGCGGCGATGCCGCAGATGATGGCGCCGCAGAAGCCCGGGCCGGTCTCTTCGGCGATCGTCATTGCCTCCCGCACGGTCTCCTCCGCCGCATCGTGCCGTCCGAGCATGAAGTGCTCGATCGCGATCAGCGGCAGCAGGATCGATTCGTAGCGCCGCGCGCCCAGCGCCCGCGCCTTCTCCAGCGCGGTCCGTGCGACCGGCCCCATCTCGGCCCAGCGGCCAAGCAGCAGCAGCGCGATCGAGCGGCATTCCTGGGCGAACATGTCGCCGAACCGGTCGCCGATCTCGATCGCGATCCGGCCGGATTCCGCGACCAGGTCGAAGGCGCGCGTGAACTCCATCGAGTAGAACGCGGTATTGCCCGCCATCGCCAGGTTGACGCCGACGATCCGCAGCAGGTTGTTGGCCTTGGCGATCTCGACCGCCCGCAGGAATTCCCGCGCCGAGCTCCTGAAGCGGCCCTGCATGTAATAGGCGTCGCCGATGCCGCTGCGCGCCCGCGCCTTCCACTCGGCGGCATCGGCACGCTTGGCGGCCGCCAGCGCGCGGCGGTGCTCTTGCAGGCACTCGTCCGCCTTGCCGAGGGCGAAATGGAGATTGCCGCGGAGATAGCCGATCTCCGCCAGCAGCGCTGGATCGTCGAGCGCCGCGGCGATCGGCTCGGCCTCGGCGAGCGTCGTCATGGCCCGCGCGATGTCAGCCTGCATGCGGTCGGCGGCGGCAAGGCCGATCAGCCCGCGGCAGCGCTCCCGCGGCGTCTCCGCCGCCGCCGCGACCGCGAAGGCGGCGCGCGCGGGCTTGGCGAGGCCGATGTCCAGGGCGAGGCGGCCCGCCGCGAGGCCGAGCGCCGCGCGGTCCTCGGCCGACTTCGCCACCGCGAGGCCGCGCTCGGCGAGGCTGAGCGCGCGATCCAGCCGATAGGCCGCGGCCTCGCCGTTGGCGGCGGCGAGATAGGCCTGCGCGGTGCCGGCATCGTCGGCCCGGTCGAGATGCTCGGCGTGCAGCGGCAGGTCGCGCTCCCGGAAGAGGGCCGCCGCGGCGCGGTGCAGCGCCGCCCGGCGCTCCCGCGTCAGCGACGCATAGGCGCCGTCGCGGATCAGCGCATGGGAGAACAGCAGGCCGTGCTCCTGCGGACGGACCAGCTGGCGGCGCAGCAGCTCGGCGGGATCGTAGTCGCGGCGGTTGATGAGAGCGCCGAGGTCGGCGAGATCGAAATGCTGGCCGAGCACCGAGGCTGCCTGCAGGGCCTGGCGGTCGAGCGGCGGAAGCTGGTCCAGCCGCGCCAGGACCACCGACTGGACCGTCTCGGGCAGCCGGTCCTGGCCGGCCGCATTGCGCAGGAGCTGTTCCAGGAACAGCGGGTTGCCTTCGGCGCGCAGGATGCAGCGCCGGGCGAAGTCGTCGAATTCGCTGCGCAGGCTCTGCGCCAGCTTCGCCGCTTCCTCGGGCCCGAGCGGCGCGAGATCGAGCACGGTCAGGCGCGCCTGCTTCAGCCCGGCGCGGAACCCGGCGTCGAACGGATCGCCTTCGATCCGCGTCGTCATCACCAGCATCGCCCGGCAGCGCGCCGTGGCTTCCGCCATGGCGGCGATGTGGCCGCGGAGCACGGGGTCGCTCCAGTGCACGTCCTCGATCAGCAGCAGCAGCGGCCGCGACGCCGCCGTGCCGGCGACCAGCTTGGCCAAGGTCGCGCTCTTGCCGGCGTTGCGCGCGGCGTTGCTCATCGCCTGGTAGGTGGCGCGGCTCGCCTCCGGCTGCGGCAGGTCGAGGAGGTCCCAGAGGTAGGGCTGCTCGGCGGGATCGAGAGCCGCATGCTCGATGGCGGTCTCCGCCTCGCCGCCCGAAGCGGGCTGGGACAGGCCGCCGAGTAGCGCCTGCTCGAAGCTGCGTGCGGCCAGCAGGCCGTTGGCCAGCGAGCGCTCGACGCTGCCGACCCGCCCGGTGCCGAAATCCAGCACCAGGGCCTTGAGCGCCCCGAAGCCGCGCTCCGCCGCCAGATCGAACAAGGCGTCCGCGAGCCGGGTCTTGCCGATCCCCGGCTCGCCGCGGAGGACGACGGCGGCGCCATGCGTGCCGCGCAGCGCCGAATCCATCAGCGAGGCCAGCAGCGCCAGCTCGGCGCCGCGCCCGACCAGCGGCCGTGCGCCGACCGCCTTGGGCGCGGCCGTGGCGACGATGCGGCAGGTCTCGACCGGCCGCGCGATCCCGCGATAGGTGACCGCGCCCAGCGGCTGGGCCCCGAGCCCCGCCGCGGTCGCGGCGCCGGCGGCCGCCTCCCAGACCGAGGCCGAGGCCAGCGTCTCGTCGGACTCGGCGTGCTCCATCAGCCGCGCTGCGAGATTGACCGCGTCGCCGATCACCGTATAGGCGCTGTGGGCGCTGCTGCCGAGGCCGCTGGCGATCACCTCGCCGGTGGCGATCCCGATATGCACCTTCAGCGTCTCGCCGATGCTGCGCGAGAGCGCCGGCATCGCCGCATGGATCGCGGTCGCGGCCAGCATCGCCCGTTCGGGATCGTTGCCGTGGGAGATCGGCGCGCCGAACAGCGCCATGACGGAATCGCCGATGTGCTTGTCGATCTTGCCGCCGAACCGCACCACGATCGCATCGACCGTCTCGAAGAAGCGCGCCAGCAGGCGGTGCGTGTCCTCGGCATCCAGCCGGCCGGAGAGCGCCGTATAGCCGCTGATATCGACGAACATGACGGTGACCGGCCGAATCTCGCCGTGGACGGCGTCGGCCGCGCTCGATTCCGGTGACGTCGGGGCCGGGGGCGGGGCTGGCTGGGGCGCCGCCGCCGAAGCATTCACCGGCTTGCCGCAGCCGCCGCAGAACCGGTCCTCGGATGCGTTCTCGAAGCCGCAAGCGGGGCAGGCCGCCGGCAACGGCTGCCCGCAGGCGGCGCAGAACCGCCGCCCCGGACGATTGTCGGCATTACAGCCCGGACAACGCATACCCTGCCCTCAAGCGTGCAGTCTGCCCCCGCGGCCTTCCAGGGTGATGGGCGATCCGAACACGGCTCCGCCGCATGGTCAACCCGCCCGGTTCCTGTTAAGGAAGTGCCGGGAATGCCGTCCGAACCGGGGGAGCGATGATCATCTGCTGCGGCGAGGCCCTGATCGACTTCGTGCCGGTCTTGGCGGACGGCGCGCCGGCCTATCGGCCGCTGCCGGGCGGCTCGCCGTTCAACGTCGCGGTCGGCCTCGGCCGGCTCGGCGCGCCGGCCGGCTTCCTCAGCCGCCTCTCGACCGATTTCTTCGGCGACCTGCTGGTCGAGACCCTGGTCCGCAACGGCGTCGATTGCCGCCATGTGAAGCGCACGGCCGATCCTTCGACGCTGGCTTTCGTCAGCCAGCCGGGCAGCGGCGAGCCGCAATACGCCTTCTTCTCCATCGGTGCCGCCGACCGCTGCATCACCGGGCACGACCTGCCGCCGGCCTTCGACGACGCGGTGGCGGCGCTGCACTTGAGCCTCGGCGCCATCACCCTGATGACCGAGCCCGCCGCCGGCACGTTCGAGGCGCTGCTCCGCCGCGAGGCCAAGCGCCGGGTGATCGTGTTCGATCCCAACATCCGCGCCGGCCTGATCCCGGACCGCGCCGCCTATTGCCGGCGGGTGGAATCGCTGATCGGCGTCTGCGACCTGGTGAAGGTCAGCCGCGCCGACCTCGAATGGCTCTATCCCGAGCGCGCGATCGAGGCCTCGGCCGAAGCCTGGCGCGGCCTGGGTCCCCGCCTGGTCGTCGTGACTCTGGGCGCCGACGGGGCCATGGCCCTGATGGGCGGCGGGAAGGTCGCGGTGCCCGGCCGCAAGGTGAAAGTGGTCGATACGGTGGGGGCGGGGGACAGCTTCCATTCGGCCCTGGTGGCCGGACTCCACGACCGCGGGTCGTTGACCCTGGACGGCCTCGCGAAGCTGGACCTGGAGGCGGTGCGGACCCTGCTGAACCGGGCGACCGCCGCGGCCGCCATCACCTGCAACCGCGCTGGCGCCAATCCGCCGACCAAGGCGGAACTGGAATCCACGCTTTGAACGGAAGCCGGCCGGTCTATACCCCAATAATTCCGGCAGCCTCGTTGACCTAAGCGTCGGCCCGCCACTCGGCCCCGCCGGGGAACGCATAGCGATCGAGGCTCGCCGGTTTCATCTCGATGCTGTAGCCGGGACGCGCGGGCGGCATGTAGCGCCCGTTCTTCATGACGACCGGGTCGATGAAGTGCTCGTGCAGATGATCGACATATTCCAGCACCCGGCTCTCGAACGTGCCCGAGACGCAGACATAGTCGATCATGGCGAGGTGCTGCACGTATTCGCAGAGGCCCACGCCGCCCGCATGGGGGCAGACCGGGACGCCGAACTTCTTCGCCATCAGGATGACCGAGAGGATCTCGTTCACCCCGCCCATCCGGCATGAATCGATCTGGCAGAAGTCGATCGCTTCGGCCTCGAAGAGCTGCTTGAAGATCACCCGGTTCTGGCACTGCTCGCCGGTCGCGACGCCGATGCCATAGGGTTTCAGCGCCTTGCGCACGGCTGCATGCCCGAGTATGTCGTCCGGGCTGGTCGGCTCCTCGATCCAGAGCGGCTTATAAGGGGCGAGCTGCTTCACCCATTCGATCGCCTGGCCGACGTCCCAGATCTGGTTGGCGTCGATCATCAGGAAGCGGTCGGGCCCGATTTCCTCGCGCACGATCGCGCAGCGTTTCCGGTCGTCGGCGAGGTCGCGCCCGACCTTGATCTTGATATGCGTGAGGCCCTGGCCCACCGCCTCGCGGGTGAGGCGCCGCACCTTGTCTTCCGGATAGCCGAGCCAGCCCGCCGAAGTGGTGTAGGCGGGGAAGCCCACGCGCTCCAGCTCGGCGATGCGCTCCGCTTTGGCCGGCGCGCTCTTCTTCAGGATTGCCAGCGCCTCGTCCCTGGTGAGCGCGTCGCTCAGGTACCGCCAGTCGATCAGATCGGCGAACTGCTCCGGCGCGAGGTCGGCCACCAGCCGCCAGACCGGCTTCTTCTCCCGCTTGCCCCAGAGGTCCCAGACCGCGTTCACCAGGGCTGCGACCGCGAGATGCAGCACGCCCTTCTCCGGCCCCACCCAGCGGAGCTGGTCCGGATTGGCGAAGCGCTGCCACCACTGGCCCATATGCGCCGTGATGTCGTCGAGCCGCTGGCCGACGACGTTCGGCGCCAGCGCGTTGACCGCCGCGACGCAGAGCTCCGTCCCCTTGCCGAGCGTGAAGGTGAGGCCATGACCCTCGAGCCCGCCGTCGGTGGTCAGCACGACATAGGCGGCCGAATAGTCCGGATCCGGATTCATCGCATCCGAGCCGTCCGCCTGCCTCGATGTCGGAAACCGGATGTCGCGGCAGGTCCAGCCGGTGATCGTGGTCATCGTGCCTCTCCCGGAACCGAGAGCAAATGTGAGAGACCCGTCGACCCCTCACCCCGGCCCTCTCCCTCAGGGGAGAGGGAGTCCACCGAGTTCTGCTTTCGTCTCCCTCTCCCTTTGGGGGAGAGGGAGACGGAGGGTTGGCGAGGGAAGCCGAGCTTGCCCGCAGTTGGGTGAGGGGTTGCTCGATCTTTCCTCAATCGCGCCGCGTTACCGTGCGGCGACGGTCTTCTGCTTCTGCTCGCCCAGCCCTTCGATGCCGAGGCGCATGACCTGCCCCGCTTTCAGGTAGACCGGGTTCGGCTTCTGCCCCATGCCGACGCCCGGCGGCGTGCCGGTCGAGATCACGTCGCCCGGCTGCAGGCTCATGAACTGCGAGAGATAGGAGACCAGGAACGGCACCTTGTAGACCATGGTCCTCGTGCTGCCGTTCTGATAGCGCTTGCCGTCGACCTCCAGCCACATGGCGAGGTTGTTGAAGTCCTTGACCTCGTCCTTGGTGACGAGCCATGGGCCGATCGGGCCGAACGTGTCGCAGCCCTTGCCCTTGTCCCAGGTGCCGGCGCGCTCGATCTGGAACTCGCGCTCGGAGACGTCGTTGATCACGCAGAAGCCGGCGACGTGCCGCATCGCGTCCTTCTCGGAGACGTACTTGGCCGCGGTGCCGATCACGACGCCGAGCTCGACCTCCCAGTCGGTCTTCTTCGACTTCCTGGGGATCTCGACATTGTCGTTGGGACCGCAAATCGCGCTGTTCGGCTTCATGAACAGCACCGGCTCCGGCGGTACCTGGAGGCCGGATTCCGCCGCATGATCGGCGTAGTTGAGGCCGATGCAGAGGAACTTGCCGATATCGCCGACGCAGGGCCCGATGCGCGGGTTGCCCTTGACCAGCGGCAGCTTCGCCGCGTTGAGCTTCGCCAGCTTCCTCAGCGAGGCGGGGGAGAGCGTCGCGCCCGAGATATCGTCGACCTGCTTTGAGAGGTCGCGGATCTTGCCGTTGTTGTCGATCAGGCCCGGCTTCTCCTTGCCCTTGGGTCCGTAGCGCACGAGTTTCACGTCGATTCTCCTTAACTCGATGGGTGTTGTTGGTCTCGATCTATCAACCGCTCGGTCGTCATCCCGGGACCTGGTCCCGGGATCTATGCCTTACTTTCTTCGAGCCCCAAGGCGTGGATCCCGCGGCCTGGTCGCGGGGTGAAGACCCGGAGCTGTGCACCGCGCCGTCAATTCACCCAGCCGCCGTCGATCACGTGGACCTGGCCGGTGGTGTAGGCGGATTCGTCGGAAGCGAGATAGAGCGCCAGGGCCGCGATCTCCTCGGGCGTGCCGACGCGGCCGATCGGCTGGCGCGCGGTGAAGGCCTTGCGCACGTCCTCGGTCGACATGCCCTGAACCTTGCCCTGCGCCGCCAGGCGCTCGTCGAGCGACGGCGACTGAACGGTGCCGGGACAGATCGCATTGCAGCGGATGCCCTTGGCGACGTAATCCGCCGCCACCGATTTCGTGAGGCCGATCATCGCCGCCTTGCTGGCGCCGTAAACGAAGCGGTTCGGCACGCCCTTCACGCTGGAGGCCACCGACGCCATGTTGATGATCGAGCCTCCGCCCGCCTCCAGCATGGCGGGCAGGAAGGCGCGGATCATGCGGAAGGCCGCCCGGGCGTTCAGGTTGAAGGCGAAGTCCCAGTCGGACTCGGTCGCCTCCAGGATGGTGCCGGCATGCACGAAGCCGGCGCAGTTGAACAGCACGTCGATCGTGCCGGTCGCCTTGCCGAAGGCGGCGATCGCCTCGGCGTCGAGCACGTCGAGCTTCGCGGTCTTGATGCCGGGCGCTTCTTTCTTCAGCGTCTCCAGTGCATCGGTCTTGATGTCGGTCGCGATCACCTCGGCGCCCTCGCGGGCGAAGGCGAGGGCGCTCGCCCGCCCGATGCCCTGTGCCGCCGCGGTGATGACCGCGCGCTTACCCTTCAGCCTGTCCATTCTCTCTCCGGTTACTTAGGTGTGGGGGCGTCCTGCCGCATCAGACCGGCGCTCTTCAGGTCGCTCCACAGCGCTGTCGGGATCTTGAAGCGGAAGAGGTCGAGGTTGCGCTTCAGCTCCTCGACGTTGCGCGAGCCGGGGATCACCGAGCACACGCTGGGATGGGTGAGGGGGAATTGCAGCGCCGCCGCCGGCAGCGGCACCTTGTGGTCGGCGCAGACCTTCTCGATCTTCGCCACCTTGTCCAGGATCTCCTTGGGCGCCGGCTCGTAGTTGTAGGTGATGCCGGGCTTGGCGCCGACCGCCAGGATGCCGGAGTTGAACGGGCCGCCGATGATGATCGTCGTACCGCGCTTCTGGCATTCCGGCAGGAAGACGTTCAAGGCCTCCTGCTCCAGCAGGGTGTAGCGGCCGGCCAGCAGGAAGGTGTCGAAATCGCCGTGCTGCATGGCCTCCATGCAGACTTCCCATTCATTGACGCCCATGCCGAGCGCGCCGATCAGGCCTTCGTCGCGCAGCTTCTTCAGCGCCTTGTAGCCCCCCTCCATGGCGTCCTTCATGGTGCGGGCGTGGTTCTCGAAATGCGTGGTCTTGCCGATGTCGTGGATCAGCAGGATGTCGATCCGGTTGAGGCCCAGGCGCTGCAGGCTGTCCTCGAAGGAGCGCATGACCGCGTCGTAGGAATAGTCGAACACCGGCTCGAAGGGCAGCGGCTGCTGCCAGGGATCGTTCGGCGCCTGCGGCTTGAAGCGCGGCTTCAACAGCCGCCCGACCTTGGTCGAGAGCACGTAGTCGTCGCGGTCATGCTTGCGCAATCCGTTCCCGAAATAATGCTCGCTGAGGCCGTAGCCGTAGAACGGCGCCGTGTCGTAGAAGCGGATGCCGTTGTCCCAGGCGAAATCGAGGGTCGCCTCGGCCTGGGGCCATGGCGTCGGGGCCAGGTTGCCGCCCAGCGGCGCGCCGCCCTGACCGAATACGGAGACCTTGAGCTTGGTGCGGCCGACCGGCCGGCTCTCGAAGACGCCCATTGTTGCTTTCCGGAATTTCTCGCCCTGACAATCGTCGCACAATATGAAAAGGTTTGCCGCCGGATAGCAAGGCCGAAGCCCCAAAAAGCCAAAGGGGCCGGCCGTTTCGCTGAATAAAAGGACCATTGATCCATGTCTGACGCACCTTTCGGCGGCCTCTCCGCCGCGGCCATCCTGCCGGAGGATGCCGATCGCGCGACCCTGGTCGGCCGCATCTGGGACCCCGCGGTCGGGGGACCCACGCCGGTCCTGATCCGCCGCGGCCAGGCGATCGACATCAGCCGCGTGGCGCCGACCGTCAGCGCGCTGCTGGAGATCGAGCGAGTCGCCGTGGTGCTGCAGCAGGCGGCGGGGCTGCCCGCCATCGCGCCGGTCGAGGCCCTGATCGCCAATAGCGACGAGCGCCGCCGCGACCCGATGCGGCCCTGGCTGCTCGCGCCCTGCGACCTGCAGGCGGTGAAGGCGGCGGGCGTCACCTTCGTCGCCAGCATGCTGGAGCGCGTGATCGAGGAGCAGGCGCGCGGCGACTACACCAAGGCCGAGGACATCCGCAAGCGCATCACCGGCATCATCGGCGACAACCTCTCGACGGTGAAGCCGGGCTCCGAAGGCGCGCAGAAGATCAAGGACGTGCTGCTCGCCGCGGGCGCCTGGTCGCAGTATCTGGAGGTCGGCATCGGCCCCGATGCGGAGATCTTCACCAAGTGCCCGCCGATGGCCTCGGTCGGCCTCGGCGCCGATATCGGCCTCCATCCGAAATCGCACTGGAGCAACCCGGAGCCCGAGGTCGTGCTCGCGGGCAACAGCAAGGGCGAGGTCGTGGGCGCCACGCTCGGCAACGACGTCAATCTCCGCGACTTCGAGGGCCGCAGCGCCCTGCTGCTCGGCAAGGCCAAGGACAACAACGCCTCGTCCTCGATCGGCCCCTTCATCCGTCTGTTCGATGGCGGCTTCACCATCGACGACGTGCGCCAGGCGGTGATCACCGTGAATGTCACCGGCGCCGACGGCTTCGTCATGGAAGGCTCATCCAGCATGGCGAAGATCAGCCGCGACCCGCTGGACATCGCGGGGCAGGCGTTGAACGCGACCCATCAATATCCCGACGGCTTCATGCTGTTCCTCGGCACCATGTTCGCGCCGGTCAAGGACCGCGAGAAGCCGGGGATGGGCTTCACCCACCATGTCGGCGACCAGGTGCGCATCGCCTCGCCGAAGCTGGGAACGCTCTGGAACCGGGTCGATCACTCGGACAAGATCGCGCCCTGGACCTTCGGCGCCAACGCCCTGATGAAGAACCTGGTGCACCGGCAGCTCCTGGGATGACCGAGCATGTCGATGCCGTCGTGGTCGGGGCCGGCGTCATCGGCCTCGCGATCGCCCGCCGTCTGGCGCAGGACGGCCGCGAAGTCGTCGTCCTCGAACGGAACGATGCGGTCGGCAGCGAGACCAGCTCCCGCAATTCCGAAGTGATCCACGCCGGCATCTATCACGCGCCCGGCCGGCTGAAATCGACGCTCTGCGTCGCCGGAAGGCCGATGCTCTACCGCTATGCCGAGGAGCACGGCGTGCCGCACAGCCGGCTGGGCAAGCTGATCGTCGCCGTCGCCGAGGGCGAAATCGCGGCGCTGGCCAGGCTGAAGGTCCAGGGCGAGGCCAACGGCGTCGATGACCTGCATTGGCTCGGCGGCGACCAGGCCATGGCGCTCGAGCCTGCGCTCGTCTGCACCGCGGCGATCCTCTCGCCCTCGACCGGCATCATCGACAGCCACCAGCTGATGCTCGCCCTCGAAGGAGACATCGAGCAGGCGGGCGGCATGGTCGTCTTGAACGCGCCGGTCGAATCCGGCGCGGTGCACAATGACGGGATCGTGCTCGTGGTCGGCGGTGCCGAGCCGATGCGACTCCACGCGGGCACGGTGATCAACGCCGCCGGGCTCGGCGCCGTCGATCTCGGCCGTGCCTTGAAGGGCCTGGCGCCCGAGAACGTGGCGCCCAGGCACATGGCCAAGGGCAACTACTTCCGCTTGGCGCGCCGCGCGCCGTTCAGCCGCCTCGTCTATCCGATGCCGGTGCCGGGCGGGGCGGGGACGCATATGACCCTCGATCTCGGCGGCCGGGCGCGGTTCGGCCCCGACGTCGAATGGCTCGACAAGATCGACTATGCGGTCGATCCCGCGCGCGGCGAGTCCTTCTATGCCGACATCCGCCGGTACTGGCCGGACCTGCCCGACGGCGCGCTCGAGCCGGACTATGCCGGCATCCGTCCCAAGCTCGGGCCGGCGGGCTCGCCCAATGCGGATTTCCGCATCGACGGGCCGGAGCAGCATGGCGTGCCGGGCCTCGTCAACCTGTTCGGCATGGAATCGCCGGGCCTGACCTCGTGCCTCGCCATCGCCGATCATGTGGGCGACATCGTCGCCCGGGACGCGACACCGCGCCGTCTGCATTCCGCTGCCGCTTCAGGCTAAGGTAGGGATATCATGACCAATCCGCTCTTCGATCTTTCCGGCAAGGTCGCCGTCGTCACCGGCGGCAACGGCGGCATCGGCCTCGGCATGGCCAAGGGCCTGGCCGATGCCGGAGCCCGGATTGCCGTCGCCGCGCGCAACGCCGGCAAGGCCAAGGAGGCGATGCAGGCGCTGGGCAAGGATGCGGCGTTCTTCCCGGTCGATGTCGCGAAGGAAGGCGACTGCCGCCGGATGATCGCCGATGTCGCGGCGAAGCTCGGCCGCATCGACATCCTGGTGAACTGCGCCGGCATGTCGATCCGCAAGCGGCCGGAGGCCTATACCGAGGCGGAATGGCTGACCGTGCTCAACGTCAACCTGACCGGCACCTTCATCTGCTCCCAGGCGGTCTACCCGCATATGAAGAGCCAGGGCGGCGGCAAGATCATCAACATCGGGTCGATGATGTCGATCTTCGGCGCGACGCTGGTGGCGCCCTATGCGGCGAGCAAGGGCGCCGTGGTGCAGCTCACGCGCTCGATGGCGGTCGCCTGGGCCAAGGACAATATCCAGATCAACGCCATCCTGCCGGGCTGGATCGATACCGATCTCACCGTCGCCGCGCGCGAGCAGATCGAGGGCCTGAACGAGAAGGTGCTGGCGCGCACGCCGGTCGGGCGCTGGGGCCGGCCCGAGGAGTTCGCCGGCATCGCCGTGTTTCTCGCCAGCCAGGCATCCGATTTCGTCACCGGCACCGCCATCCCGGTCGATGGCGGATTCTCGGTCGCAGGCTGACCATGTTCCAGATCGACGGCCTGCAATACTGCAACTGGACCCGGCGCATCTTCGAGCAGATGCGCGAAGGCAGGATGGACGCGGTCCACGTCACCATCTGCTACCACGAGACCTTCCGCGAGACCGCCGGCAACATTGCGACCTGGAACCGCCTGTTCGAGGACCATGCCGATCTCATCGTGCCCGGCCGCTCGGCGGCGGATGTCGAGGCCGCGAAGGCGAGCGGCCGCACGGCGATCTTCTTCGGCCTGCAGAACTGCTCGGCGATCGAGGACGATATCGGGCTGGTGGAAGTGCTCTACGACCTCGGCGTCCGCTTCATGCAATTGACCTACAACAACCAGTCGCTGCTCGCGTCGGGCTGCTACGAGCCGGTCGATGGCGGCGTCACCCGCATGGGCAAGGAGGTCATCCGCGAGATGAACCGCCTCGGTCTGGTGATCGACATGTCCCATTCCGGGGAGCGCTCGACGCTCGAGGCGATCCGGCACTCCACGCGGCCCATCGCCATCACCCATGCCAATCCTAGCTTCTGGCACCCGGCACCGCGCAACAAGTCCGACGCGGTGCTCGACGCCCTGAAGGAATCCGGCGGCATGATCGGCCTCTCGCTCTATCCGCATCACCTGAAGGGCGGCAGCAATTGCGCGGCCGCCGATTTTGCGGCCATGGCCAGGCAGCTCGCCGACAAGATCGGCGCGTCGCAGGTCGCGATCGGCTCCGACCTCTGCCAGGACCAGCCGGACAGCGTGGTCGAATGGATGCGCAGCGGCCGCTGGACCAAGGAGGGGAGCGCCCCCGGCTGCGCGCCCAAGGCGACCTTCCCGCCCCAGCCCTCCTGGTTCCGCGACAACCGCGACTTCCCGGGCCTCCGCCAGCCGCTGCGCCAGGCGGGATTCTCGCCGGCCGAGATCGACGGCATCCTCGGCGGCAACTGGCACCGCTTCTTCGCCCAATCCTTCGCGCCGGCCAGGCCGCGCTTCACCCCGTGATCGACGCCGGAACCAGGCTGACGCTGCGTCCGCCCGAGCAGGTGATGCGCCTGGCGCGGCTCGGCGCCTTCCATCAGACGCGGCTCTCCTTCCTGCGCGCGATGCTGCGCGCGGCCAGGCGCGAGGGCTGGCGCTTCGCCAGGCCGGTCTGGCGCATCGATGCGCGCGGCGTCGGAGTCGCGGTCTACGCGGTGGAGACGCCGGAGCACACCTACAGTCTCGTCTGCTTCGGCCATGACCTGCCCGACGCGCTGCGCAGCGACCGCGTGATCGCCGAGGCCTGGGACGCGACCTTCGTCCTCTATGACGGCGTGCCGGGCGAGGCGGAAATCGCGCGGCTCCTTGCCAATGCGCCCAAGCAGGAGGCCGGGCGCTATCAGCCGACCGATCTCGTGCTCTCCCGCGCCAACCGTTCGGTGCGCCTGTTCGAGCATGTGGTGGCGGCGCTTGCCGCCGGGCGGCAGCCGGACCGGCGGAAGGTCGAGGAGGTCGGCTACCTGATGCGGACCACCGCGGTCTATGGCAACGGCAAGTTCGGCATGGCCGACCGCGACCGCATCGCCGGGCGCGACGGCTTCGTCAATTCCTTCCGCGCGGAGATGCTGACCGTCTGGCTGATCCGCACCTTCACCCTGGATCTGGTGGAGCATCTCGCGCGGCTGCGCTCGCCCGGGGCGGTCGCCATCGAGCCGAAACTGCGGCGTCGTTTCGGTGTCGGCAATTCGACCGGCCTCGGCATGGCGCCGTTCCTGGTGCGCCATCCGGCCTTGCTCGACCGCTGGATCGCGGCGCGGGAGGAGGCGCTGGCGATCGTGCGGGCGCTGCCGGCCTCGACGCCCGAGACGCACAGGCGTTTCAAGGATGTGCTCGCCCGCGCGCGGCTCAGCCTCGGCGAATGGCGCACCGTCGATGCGATCCAGAACGCGCATATCGCCGAGCTGCTGGCCGATCTCGGCAGGCTCGCGGCGGAGGCCGCGCAGCCCGGCGCGCTGGAACGGCCGCTTCCCTGGGACGCGCTGATGCGCTGGGGCGAGGCCCATCTCACGCTGGAAGGCCAGGAATATCTGGTGACCCTGCTCCTCGAGCCGCACGGCGCCGAGGTCGATTTCCTCGCCGACCGCATGTGGGCCGACGAAGCCGGGTCTTTCCGCATCGACGGGTCGATGCGCTGCGACGCGCTCGCCGCCGAGATCGCCCGCGACTATCGTTGGGCGATCGACCTCGATTTCGCCGATGCGCGGGCGCAGGCGCGGTTCTGGTACGTTTCGGAGGAGAAGCTGGAGCCCCGGCTCGGCGAGCGCGCGAGCGAGCCGGGCGGCGAGCTGGAACATCCGCTGGCGATCGGGCGGGACGTGGCGGCGCTTTACCGCGATCTCAAGGAAGCGGCACCCGAGACGACGGTTGCCGCCTTCCTGCTGGCGCATCCGGAGCATCGCCATGCCGTCCGCCGGGTCCAGGTCGTGGCGCGGCATCCCTATGCCGAGATCCGCGACAACCTGATCGACGCCGCCTTGCGGCCGATCGACCTGCTGCGCTGCAAGCTCGCCTTCTTCGGTGCGACGCGTTTCGATCCGCGCTCGGACCGCTGGCTCAGGATCTCCTTGTTTCCCGGCGCGCCCTTCCCCGAAGAGCTCGCGGGCCAGCCGGAGGACGACTGGATCTACGCCGCCTTCGCGGAGGCGGCCCCATGCTGACCTCGCTCAACGAGATCGAGATGACGGTCTGGAAGGCGGCGCGCGGTGCCGGTCTCTCCTGGGGCCTGGCGGAAGAGATGGCGCAGGCCGCGCGCTGGCTGGCCGATCGCGGCTTCGCCTGGGCCGAGCCGATGGTCGCCTGCCTCGCCGCGGTCGAAAGCTGCGCGGGGCGGCTCCCGGTCCCGGTCCTGTGCGAGGGCGCCTGGGTGCCGCCCGCGGGTGCCGCGGCCATGAGTCCTGCTCTGGCGGGCCCCCTGCTCTCCGATCTTGCGTGTGAGGTTGCGCCCGACGCGCCGTTCCGCCTGCGCCGGGTCGCCCAGCCTTTGCTGATCCTGCCATTCGCCGCGCGCGCTGCGGCGGATCTTGGCCGCGACTTCATCCTGGCTTGGGATGGCGCGAGCTATTCTTGTTTGCGTTCTGAACTGCGCGCGGCCGCCCGCACCGAGCCGCCGCCTGCGGTCGCCGATGTCAGCCTCTCGGCCGGGCAGGGAACCATTCCCGACTTGGTTCGCACTATCGCCGGCGGCGCGCGGCACGCGGTCGTGCCGGAAGCCGCGGAAGCGGCATTGGAGCGCTGGGTGCACCGCACCTACGTGCCCGCGAGCGCGGAATCGCGCCTGGCCGGCGCCGGCGCCGGCCTCACGGACAACGACTGATCTATAAGCGACTGATCGATAAGGCCGGCGGGTTTCATGCCGGCCTTAAATGGTACTCATCAATGATATGTCATTTTGTCATGTCATTTTCGCCGCTTTGTGGCGGCGGTCCAAGGGATTAAGCTGTGCGCGTGGGCCGGGGCGAGGCATGAGAACTTCGCAAGCCCCGGGGCTCATCACAGAGGGAGGTTCAATAAAATGGGTTATCGTAGAGATCCGGATCGCGTGCATCCGGCCATTCCCGGACTCGTCGAGCAGCTCGAGCAGAGGAAGCTCGACCGCCGCGAGTTCCTGCGCACTGTCACGCTGCTCGGCATGTCGGCGCCGGTCGCGTATTCCATCGCCGCGAAGGTCACCGGTGAATCGCTCATCGGCGAGGCCAGGGCCGCGACGCCGAAGAAAGGCGGCGTGCTGAAGATCGGCGCCCGCGTCCCGGCGCTCGACAATCCGGCGACGTTCTCCTGGATCTATGACTCCAACATCGTCCGCCAGTGCAACGAGTACCTGACCCGCACCGGCGGCGACAACGTCACCCGCCCGGCGCTCTGCGAGAAGTGGGAGGCCAGCGACGACCTGAAGACCTGGACCCTGCATCTGCGTCAGGGCGTGAAGTGGTCGAACGGCGACGACCTGGTGGCCGATCATGTGATCTGGAACATCCAGCGCTGGCTCAACCCGGATGTCGGCTCCTCGGTGCTCGGCCTGTTCAAGGGCTTCATGCTCAAGGACAAGGATACCGGCGAGAAGGACGACAAGGGCAACCCCAAGATGACCACCGAGCTCTGGGATGCCAACGCGATCGAGAAGAAGGACGACCACACCATCGTCCTGCACGGCCAGAGCGCCGTGCTGGCGATGCCGGAGAACCTGTTCCACTACCCGGCCCTGGTCCTGCATCCGAAGGACGACGGCAAGTGGGGCGTGGGATCGATCGGCACCGGCGCCTTCGAGCCGGTCGAGATCGAGGTCGGCAAGAAGGCCGTGGTGAAGGCCCGCAAGAGCTACTGGGGCGACGGCCCGTATCTCGAGGAGGTGCAGTTCATCGACCTCGGCGATGATCCGGCGACCAAGCTCAATGCGCTCTCGTCGAAGCAGGTGGACGGGCTGTACGATCCGGACATCAAGATTTACGAGCAGTGCAAGAAGCTGAAGCACATCGAGGTGCACGAGGTCACGACCGCGCAGACCGCGGTCGCCCGCATGCACTGCGACAAGGACCCGTTCACGGATCCGAGGGTTCGCAAGGCGGTCCGCATGGCGATCAACCCGGAAGCGGTGCTGAAGATCGCGCATCGCGGCCTCGGTGCGGCCGGCGAGAGCCACCACGTGTGCACGGTCCATCCGGAATACGTGAAGGTGGACTTCAAGTACAACGATCCCGAGGGCGCGAAGAAGCTGCTCGCCGAGGCCGGCCATCCGGACGGCATCGAGGTCACCCTGCAGTGCAAGAAGGACCCCGACTGGGAGCCGACCGCCTGCCAGG
The DNA here is from genome assembly GCA_035548715.1 of Dongiaceae bacterium. GTDB lineage: Bacteria > Pseudomonadota > Alphaproteobacteria > Dongiales > Dongiaceae > Dongia. Next base: position 23,064 of record DASZSL010000081.1, on the reverse strand, counting down.
CGATGGTCCAGCAATGGGCCAAGGCTGGGATCAAGGTGAAGCTCGACGTGCTGCCTTCGGCCCAGTACTGGGACGTCTGGACCACCGTGCCGTTCGGTTTCACCACCTGGACGCACCGCCCGCTCGGCATCATGGTGCTGGGCCTCGCGTACCGGACCGGGGTGCCCTGGAACGAGAGCAACTACTCCAATCCGAAGTTCGACGAGCTCCTGACCAAGGCCGAGGGCATTCTCGACGTCGAGAAGCGCAAGGTCGTGATGAAGGAGATCGAGGAGCTGATGGACGAGGACGGCCCGATCGCCCTCCCGCTCTGGCGTGCGATCTTCCAGCCGTTCGACAAGCGGCTGAAGAACTTCAAGCCGCATCCGACCGAGTATTACTTCTGCGAAGAATACTACTACGAGGACGCCTGATCTCCTTTCAGGCTGCGACTTCGAGCGGCGGCCCGGGAAACCGGGCCGCCGTTTTCGTCGGGGCGCGGAACCGGCCGGCCGCGCGCATAGTCCATTCGCATTATTGCGGCCACGGCGCGTCGCGTCGCTGAATCCCAACTTCGCGCTCAGGGCGAGCGACCGGTGGGGAGGCATCGATGCGCATCTCAAGACGCTTGGTCTCGACGGCGTTGATCTCTGGCCTGGCGGTCGCCTGGCTGGTGCCGAAGCCCGGGGCGAAAGCCGACGGCAAGATCACCGAGACCAATATGACCCAGAACGACTACGACAACATCACCAGGACCGAGACGAGCGTTCCGGGCCAGGACAAGGTCCCGCTGCCGCAGCCCGTCCATGACCTCAGCGGCCCCGACCGGAAGCAGGTCAACGACGCCCACGGCATGAAGATGATCGACGACAGCGTCTGGAATCGATCGAGCCCCGAGGAGCGCGACGCGCATCTGCGCGAGGTGCAGAACCGCATGCCGGCGGGCGCCAAGCTGATCCTGCTCGTTCCGAAAGGCGAGGTCTGGATGATCCCGCCGGTGGATGGACAGGACAGTTACGGCGACCTCAAGAAGAGCAACGCGATCCGCGAATGGACGCTGGCGGAACTGACGGCCAAGGGCATCGCCGTTCCCGCCGACGATCCGAACTTTCACCAGGATCCCCGGCGCGGGACCAGTCCGCGCGATCAGAATATCAAGGTCGACCTGAAACTTTAGCGTCGGCCAAGCGAAACATGCGCGTGGCGGCGAGCTTCAGCCGGGAGGCGATGCCTGCCCGCGCCTAGGGGATGCCGCGCTCGTCGGCCGGCTGCTTCATGGCGCGGCGGTCCGCGTCGAGCTCGAACCAGAGGGCGTTGAGGATCGCAAAGGCCGAGGCCAGGCCGAGGCCGAGTATCCAGGAAAAATACCACATGGCCGGTTCCTCAGTAGTTGCCGTGCGAATCGCGCGCGAGGTCCTCGACCGTCACCGGGCCGCGCAGCACCCGGAAGACCCAGCCGGTATAGGCGAGGATCAGCGGCACGAAGACCAGCGCCGCCACCAGCATCAGCCCGAGCGTGAAGGCGCTGCTGGAGGAGTCCCAGACGGTGAGGCTCGCATTGGGCTCGGTCGAGGAGGGAAGCAGGAACGGGAACATGCTGACCCCCGCGGTCGAGACGATGCCGAAAGCGGAAGCCGAGGTCGCGGCGAAAGCGGAGATGCTTCGCCTGCCGCGCAGCAACGGGATCGCCACCACCGCGCCCAGGAGGCCCAGCGCCGGGGCCAGCAGCATCCAGGGATGCGCGCCGTAATTGGCGAGCCAGGCGCCGGCCTCTTTCACCACCGTCTTGGCCAGCGGGTTGGAAGGGGCGTTGGCGATGAAGGCGGAAGTGATGCGGTAGCCGTCGATCGTGGTCGCGGTGAGGATGCCGGCCAGGGCGAAGAGCAGGATCGTCGCGACCGCCGCCACCTGGCCGATGCCCCGGGCGCGGCCGGCGACCGGCTCGCCGCTCTTCAGCGCGAGCCAGGCGGCGCCGTGCATGATCATCATCGCCAGGCTCACCAGGCCGCAGAGCAGGGCGAACGGGTTGAGCAGCGACCAGAGCGTGATGTCGTAGCTGGCGCGGAGATCGGGGTCGAAGGAGAAGGAAACGCCTTCGAGCGCGTTGCCGACCGCAACGCCGAAGACCAGCGCCGGAACGACGCCGGAGACGAACAGGCCGAGATCCCAGGCGGCGCGCCAGCGGGGGTTCTCGATCTTCGAGCGGAACACGATGCTGACCGGACGCAGGATCAGGCTCGCCAGCACCAGGAACATCGCGATGTAGAAGCCGGAGAAGCTGATCGCATAGAGCGGCGGCCAGGCGGCGAAGATCGCGCCGCCGCCGAGGATCAGCCAGACCTGGTTGCCTTCCCAGACCGGGCCGATCGTGTTGATGACGACCCGGCGCTCGAGGTCGGTGCGGCCGGCGAAGGGCAGCAGCACGGCGACGCCGAGATCGAAGCCGTCCATCACGGCAAAGCCGATCAGCAGCACGCCGAGCAGCAGCCACCAGATGACGCGAAGCGTGTCGTAGTCCATCGCCGCCTCCTATCGCGCCGGCCAGGCGGCGCCGACGCCGGCACGCCGCGCCGCCGGATCGCCAGGGCCGGGCGAGGGCACCGGGTGGTCGTCGCCGACGATGCTCGGGCCGATGCGGACGGTGCGCTGCATCAGGTAGACGTCGAACACGGCGAGGGTGGTGTAGAAGACGATGAAGCCGATCAGCGAGAACCAGACGCTGCCGGCGCCGACTGAGGAGCTGGCGAGATAGGTCGGGAGCACGCCCTCGATCGCCCAGGGCTGCCGGCCATGCTCGGCGACGAACCAGCCGAGCTCGGAGGAGATCCATGGCAGTGGCAGGCACCAGGGCGCAAGGCGGATGAACCAGCGGTAGCGGTCGAGCTCGCGCCGCGCCGAAAGCCAGAAGGTGAAGGCGAAGAGCGCGATGAAGAAGAAGCCGATGCCGACCATGATCCGGAAGCTCCAGAACAGGAGGCCGACGGAGGGAATGGTATCCAGCGCGGCCTGGTGGATCTGGTCGTCGGTCGCATCGACGATCGCCGCCGTGTAGCGCTTCAGCAGCAGCGCATAGCCGAGATCGCCGATATGCTGCTCCAGCGCCGTCCGCGCCGCGGCGTCGTCCTTGTTCTTCTGCAGGGTCTGCAGCGCGGCGTAAGCCGGGATCCCGTTGCGGATGCGCTGCTCGGCCTTGGTCACCAGGTCCTTGATGCCTGGCAATTGGGTCTGATAGTCGCGCGTCGCGATCAACCCCAGCATCCAGGGGACCTTGACCGCGTAATGCGTCTCCTGCGCCGCGGCATCGGGAATGCCGACGATGGTGAAGGACGCGGGCGCGGGCTCGGTCTCCCACATCGCCTCGATGGCGGCGATCTTCATCTTCTGCTGCTGGCTCGCGGTATAGCCGCTCTCGTCGCCGAGCACGACCACCGACAGGGCCGAGGCCAGGCCGAAGCTGGCGGCGACGGTCATCGACCGCTTGGCGAACTCGGTATGCCGGTTACGCAGCAGGTAGAGCGCGCTGATCGCCAGGACGAAGACCGAGCCCGTGACATAGCCCGCCGACACGGTGTGGACGAACTTCGCCTGGGCGACGGGATTGAAGAACACGTCGCGGAACGAGGTCAGCTCCATGCGCATGGTCTCGAAGTTGAACCTGGCGCCGACCGGATTCTGCATCCAGGCATTGGCGACCAGGATCCAGAGCGCCGAGAGGTTGGAGCCGATCGCCACCAGCCAGGTGACGATCAGATGCCCGATGCGCGTCAGGCGGTTCCAGCCGAAGAAGAACAGGCCGAGGAAGGTCGCTTCGAGGAAGAAGGCCATCAGGCCCTCGATCGCCAGCGGCGCGCCGAAGATGTCGCCGACATAGTGGCTGTAATAGGCCCAGTTCGTGCCGAACTGGAATTCCATGGTGATGCCGGTGGCGACGCCCATGGCGAAGTTGATGCCGAAGAGCAGGCCCCAGAACTTCGTCATGTCCCGCCAGATCGGCCGGCCGGTCATGACATAGACGCTCTCCATGATGGCGAGCAGCAGCGAGAGGCCGAGCGTCAAAGGCACGAACAGGAAGTGATAGAGCGCCGTCATGCCGAACTGGATGCGCGAGAGCGTCACGACATCGATATCGGGCATGATCGGCTCCGTTATTGTGCGTCGGCCGGGGCGGCGAGATGCGCCCCGACGAACTCGGGCGTCGGCTCATGGCGCGCCGGGCCTGCATTCAGGATGAGGAAAAGCACTACTAGCGCCAGGGTCTTTAGCGCCAGCAGCCAGGCGATTTCCTTGCGAAGGCGCGCCCGCTCCGCGCGCGGCCCGAAGGCCGGAGGTGCAAACGGCTGCATCGGTCCGATCCGCAGGGGTCCGATCTGTTGGCACAGTATCGCGACAGACTACCGCTGCGGCCTCGTCAATTCCACCCAGCGCGCCGGGCAAATTGCCGCGGCGGCCGGCCTAGGCGCGGTGCTCGTCCCAGCTCTCCGCGCTGGCGCCGGCCAATGCGCGGACGCGTTCCTCGTCGGCCGCGAACTCGGCGGCCGAGCCGCTGTAGACCACCTTGCCGTCGTCGAGCACGTAGGCGCGATCGGCAATGGCGACGGCGGCGCGGACGTTCTGCTCGACCAGCAGGACGGAGATGCCGCTTTCCCGCATCGATGCCACGACTTTGAAGACGTCCTGGACGACCAGCGGCGCCAGGCCCTGGGAGGGCTCGTCGAGCAGCAGCACCTTCGGGTTGAGCAGCAGCGCGCGGCTGATCGCCAGCATCTCCTGCTCGCCGCCGGAGAGCTGGCGGCCCTTGTTGTCCTTGCGCTGCTCCAGGCGCGGGAAGAGCTGGTAGACCCGCTGGATGGTCCAGGGACCTTCGCGCTCGATCGGAACCTTGAGGTTCTCCTCGACCGTGAGGTTCGGGAAGATCCTGCGGCCTTCCGGCACGTAGCCCACCCCGGCCGCGGCGACGCGGTATGCGGGGAGCCCGGTCGTCACCTTGCCGAAGACGCTGACGCGGCCCTGGCGCGGCGGCGTCAAGCCGACCAGGCTCCGCAGGGTGGTGGTCTTGCCCGCGCCGTTGCGGCCGAGCAGGGTGACGATCTCGCCTTCGTGCACCTCCAGCGAGACGCCGTGCAGGATGTGGCTCTTGCCGTAGAAGGTGTGGAGGTCTGCGGCTTCGAGCGCGTTCATGCCGCGGCCCCCAGATAGGCCGCCTGCACCGCGGCGTTGGCGGCGATCTCCGGCGGCGTGCCCTCGGCCAGCATGCGGCCCTCGGCCAGCACCATGATCCGGTCGGCCAGGTGGAAGACCACGCGCATGTCGTGCTCGATCAGCACGATCGAGAGCTTCTGGTCCTTGTGCAGGCGGCGGATCAGCTGGGTGATGTCGTAGGTCTCCTGGTCGCCCATGCCGGCGGTCGGCTCGTCGAGCAGCAACAGGCGCGGTTTCAGGGCGAGCGCCATCATGATCTCGGTGGCGCGCTGGTCGCCGTGGGAGAGCTCGCCCACCAGTCGGTCCGCCTTGGCGGCGAGGCCGCTCATGGCGAGGAACTGGTCCACCGTCTCGGCGACGGCCGCGGCATGCGGGCGCGAGAGCCAGGGCTTCAGGCGGTGGCCGGCGGCGAGCTCCACCGGGATGCGCAGGTTCTCCCGCACGCTGAGCTCGGGGAAGATCTCGGTGATCTGGAAGGTGCGGGCCATGCCATGCGCGATCCGTGCATGGGGCGGCATGCGCGTGATGTCGCGGTCGTCGAGGAAGATCTTGCCCGAGGTCGGGGTGAGATAGCCGCTGATCAGGTTGAAGAAGGTGGTCTTGCCGGCGCCGTTCGGGCCGATCACGGCGCGGAGCTCGCCGGGCTGCACCGTCATCGACACCTGATCGACCGCCACCAGGCTGCCGAAGCGGCAGCTCACGGCCTCGACGCGGAGCAGGGTCATGCCTCTTTCCTCCGCCGCCGGATGCCGAGGATGCCGCGCGGAAAGAACAGCACGACCAGCACGAAGAACAGGCCGATGATCGACATCCAGTTCTCGGTATGGCTGGAGACGTAGTCCTGCAGCGCCACGAAGATCGCGGCGCCGATCAGCGGTCCCCAGAACGAGCGCATGCCGCCCAGCACGGCCATGATCACGAAATTGCCGGACTGGTCCCAGCGCAGCGCGCGGGGATCGGTGAAGTTGTTGAGGAGCGCGTAGAGCGTGCCCGCGAGGCTCACGAAGAAGCAGGAGACGATGAAGGACATCCAGATGTGGCGCTCGACCGGGATGCCGAGGAAGCGGGCGCGGCGCTCGTTCTCGCGGATCGCCAGCAGCGTGCGTCCGAAGGGCGAGCGCAGGATCAGCGCCATGGCGCCGGCGGCCAGCGCGAAGCAGATCAGCACCAGGTAGTAGAACGCCTTGTCATTGCCCAGGATGTCGACCGTGGTGAAGCCGAGATCGATCGGCTGGCGCTGCCAGCCGGTCAGGCCGTCATCGCCGCCGGTCACGTTGTTCCAGCGGAAGGTGATGAAGTAGAAGGTCTGGCCGAAGGCGATGGTGACCATGGCGAAGTAGACGCCGCGCAGCCGCGCGATCAGCGCGCCGATGATGGCGGCCGCGGCGGTGCCGACCGCCACGCCGACCAGGATGCCGAGCATGGTGCTGGGGAAGAGGTACTTGATGGTCATGCCGGCGCCATAGGCGCCGAGGCCGAAATAGGCGGCGTGGCCGAAGGAGAGCACGCCGGTGAAGCCGAGCAGGAAATTGAGGGCCATGGCGGCCAGCGCCATCACCAGCACGCGGGTGCCGAGCTCGGTATAGCCGCCGACATAGGGCAGCCAGTAGGGCATCAGCAGCAGGATCACCCAGATGAGGGCGAGGGCCGCGGCCTTGTTGGCGCGCTCGGTCAATGCAACCTTCCTTCCTCGCCGAGCAGGCCGCGCGGCCGCACCAGGAGCACGAGGCCCATGATCACGTACATGATCGCCTCGGTCGCCGATGGCACGTAGATCGTGGCGATCCCCGAGGCGACGCCGATCAGCAGGCCGCCGAGCAGCGTGCCGGTCAGGCTGCCCAGCCCGCCGACGATGATCGCGACGAAGCTCGGCATGATCAGCGACGTGCCGATGGTCGGCTGCAGCCCGAGCTGCCCCGCCGCGAGCACGCCGGCGAGGCCGGCGAGGTAGATGCCGAGGCCGAAGTTGAGATTCCGGAGGACCCGCACGTTGACGCCGAGGGCCGAGACCGTCTCGAGATCGTGGGTGCCGGCGCGGATCCGCATGCCGAGACGGGTCTTGCGCAGGATCACGAACAAGGCCGCGACCGCGACAGCCACCAGCGCCACCATGAACAGGCGATAGCCGGTCAGGAAGAAGAGGTCGGTGCTGAGCGGCGTTGTGAGGATCGCCGGCACCTGGAAGGGCACGCTCTGCGCGCCCCAGATGAGGCGGGTCACGTCCTCGAAGATATAGGCAAGGCCGAAGGTCAGGAGCAGGGAGTAGAGCGGGTCGCGCCCGTAGAGTCGGCGGATCAGCAGGCGCTCGACGATCAATCCCAGGATCGCGGTCAGGAACGGCGCGACGATCAAGCCGCCCCAGAAGCCGATATAGGGCATCAGCGTGTAGGCGATGTAGGCGCCGATCGCCAGGAACCCGCCATGGGCGAAATTGATCACGCCCGACAGGTTGAGGATCAGCGAGAGGCCGAGCGCCATCAATGCATAGAAGGCGCCGACGATCAGGCCGTTGAAGATGTTGAAGACGATGAGCTGGGTCATCGCGCCGCGCCGTCCTTCCCCCGGGTCGCGAAATCCCGGGCGTCGATCGCCGACGCCCGGGATTCGTCACGCATCGCGCAGCCGCGCGCTCAGGCCGGCCAGGTGAGCTTGCAGCCGGTTTCCGCCGGCGGCGGCGCGGCGTCGGTCCCCTTCACGACCTGCGTCACCTTGAAGAGATCGTCCTCGGCGGTGCCCTGGGCCTGGGCGGTGCCGACGTAGAGATCGCCGATCAGCTGATGGTCTTCCGCGCGGAAGAAGGGCTGGTCGGGCATCAGCCCGATCTCCGGCGGCAGCTTCATGCCTTCGAGCGCCTTGGCCATCTTCACCGCGTCGAGCGCGCCGGCCGCCTGCGCGGCGAGCGCGCAGCTCCAGGTCGAGGTGAAGCCGAACCAGGTGCGGGCGGTCGGCACGCGCCCGGTCTCCTTCTTGATCGCGTCGACGAACTCGGCCACATGGGGCACGTTCGGCTGGTTCCAGTACCATTCGAACACCCAGGTGCCGATCCGCGCCTCGGGCGGCAGGCCCTCCAGCGGTTCCAGCTCCTGCTGCGCGCCGGCCAGGTGGACCTTCTGGTTGAGGCCGAACTGCACCGCCTGCTTCAGGGCATTGATCATGTCGTCGCCCTGGACCAGGAAGATGATGATGTCCGGATTGGCGGCCTGCGCCTTGATCAGGTAGGAGGAGAAGTCGGTGGTGCCGAGCGGCGTCAGGTCGGCGCCGACCTTCTCGCCGCCGAGCTTGGTGCAGGCCTTCTCGAGGCCGGCCTGCAAGGTGTGGCCGAAGGCGTAGTCGGGTGTGATGTAGTACCACTTCTTGCCGGCGCTGCTGATGAGCTGGCCGGCGACGGCATTGGCCTCCATCTGCGTCGTATTGCAGACGCGAAAGACGTTCCAGTGGCAGGTCGCGCCGGTGATGGCGTCGGTATGGCCGCCGGGCACGATGTGCAGGATGCCCTTCTCGTTGCTGACCTGCGCCTGGGCCAAGGCGAGCGCCGAGTTGATGTTGCCGAGCAGGAAGCTGATGCCGTCTCGGTCGATCAGCTTGCGCGCCTTCTGCACGGCGGTGCCGGCATCGCCGCTGGTCGAATCCTCGACCAGAAGCTCGGCCTGCTTGCCGAGGATGCCGCCCTTGGCGTTGATCTGCTCGATCGCCAGCTTGCAGCCGGCGAGCTCGTTCTTGCCGACCGCGGCATAGGTGCCGGTCAGCGGATTGCAGAGGCCGATCTTCACGGTATCGGCGGCCCTGGCCTTCAGGATGAAGGGTGACGAGACCTGCAGGATGCCGGCTGCGGCTGCGGTCTTGATGAGGGTGCGCCGGCGGATGCCGCCGGCGACGGATGCTCTGCTCATGATGTGTCCTCCCAAATGGACGGTGCTGGCCTGTTTCGGCGCGTTTGGACCGGACCGCAGGGAGACGACGACAGGAAGCAGAGTTCCGCGGTTCCGTCGGCGGGAACTGTATTTTGCGGATTCCGTACCCGGCAATCCGAAATTGCGCGGAATGGCCCCGCCTACGACTAAAGTCTAAGTCGGAGCAGGCCCGTCTCGCCCCGATCTCTCGCAGATGCGAGAGATCAGAAGGCGAAGTGCTCGCTGTTCCTCAGCTCGTCGAGCGGAATGTGACAGGCGATGCGGTGGCCGCTGGCGGTGTGCTGCTCGGGCGGCATTTGCTGGTCGCAGATGGCGCCCAGCTTGCGGTGGCAGCGGGTCGCGAAGGGGCAGCCTTTCGGCCGGTCGGTGGGGCTGGGGATGGCGCCTTCCAGGATGATGCGGTCGCGCTTCACGTCCGGATCGGCGATGGGCACCGCAGACATCAGCGCCTCGGTATAGGGATGGTAGGGCGGCGCGAAGACGTCAGTTACCTTGCCGAACTCCATGACCTTGCCGAGATACATGACCGCCACGTGGTCCGCGAGATAACGCACGACCGAGAGGTCGTGGGAGATGAAGAGCAAGGTGGCGCCGCGCTTCTGCTGGATCTCGACCAGCAGGTTGACGATCGCCGCCTGCACCGAGACATCGAGCGCGGAGACCGGTTCGTCGGCGAGGATCAGCTCCGGCTCGCCGGCAAGCGCGCGGGCGATCGCGACGCGCTGCTTCTGCCCGCCGGAAAGCTGGCGCGGCTTGCGGCTGGCGAACTCGGTCGGGAGATTCACGGTATCGAGCAGCGCCTCGGTTTCGGCGCGGGCTTCCCGGCCGCTGACGCCGCGCAGCTTGCGGATCGCGCGGGAGAGCACGTAGCCGATGCTGTGGCTGGGGTTGAGGGTGCTGTCCGGGTTCTGGAACACCATCTGGATGGCGCGCTTCATCGTGTCGTCGCGCGCTTCGACCCTGGTCTGGCCGATCTCGGCGCCCGCCAGGCGCACGCTGCCGCCGGTCGCCTGCTCGATGCCGGTCAGCACCTTGGCGAAGGTGGACTTGCCGCAGCCGGATTCGCCGACGATCGCCAGCGTCGTGCCGCGGCCGGCGACGAGATCGATGCCGTCCACCGCATGGACCTCGTAGCCGCCGCCGCCGAAGACGCTGGCCGACTGCTTGTAGGCCTTCTCCAGCCCGCCGACCGAGAGCAGGGGCTCGGCCTCGGCGGCGGCGTCATGCGGTGCGTTGCCGTTGGCGGCGACGGCGCGCGCATGGCCGGGCAGCTCGCGCACGCGCGCGCATTTCACCCGATGCCGGCCGGTCTCGCCGTAGAGGTCGGTCGCGATCGGCTTGGCGGTGCAGCGGCCGGGCTCGACATAGATGCAGCGCGGCGCGAACACGCAGCCCTTGGGCCGCGCCAGGATCGGCGGCACCTGGCCCGGGATCGCCGCGAGCGGCCGCGTATGCTTGTCGGCGTTGAGGCTGGGAATCGCGTTCAGCAGGCCGCGGGTATAGGGATGGCAGGGGTCGCGGAAGACCTCGGTGATCGGCCCTTCCTCGACCAGCTCGCCGGCGTACATGACGCCGATCCGGTCGCAGATCCGCACCACGGTGCCGAGATTGTGGCTGATGAAGACGATCGCGGTGTTGTGCTTGTGCCGCAGCGTCGCCACGAGGTCGAGCACCGCCGCTTCGACGGTCACGTCGAGGCCGGTCGTGGGCTCGTCCATCACCAGCAGCGATGGCTCCGACATCAGCGCCATGGCGATCACCACGCGCTGCTGCTGGCCGCCGGAGAGCTGGTGCGGGTAGCGGCTGAACAGCGTCTCCGGGTCGGGGAGCTTCACCTCGTGCAGCATCTGCAGGGCGCGCGCCTTGGCCTCGGCTTCGCTCGCGCCGGCATGCACCATCGGCACTTCCATGAGCTGCCGGCCGATCGGGATGACCGGGTTCAGGCTGCTCATCGGATCCTGGTAAACCATGGCCATGCGGCTGCCGCGGATCGAGCGCAGCTCGGAATCCGACATCTTGCCCATGTCGCGGCCTTCGAACAGGATCTGGCCCTTGGCCAGCCTTCCGGCGCCGCCGAGGTAGCGCATGATCGCATAGGCGAGCGTCGACTTGCCGCAGCCGGATTCGCCGACCAGGCCGAGCGCCTCGCCCTCGTTGAGGGTCAGGCTGACATCGGGGACGACCTTGAGCTCGCCGGCGCGCACCATGTAGGAGATGCCGACGTTCTTCAGCTCGAGGATCGGCCTGGGCTTGGCGGGCCTTGCCGCGCCGGCCGTCGTCGCTTGGGTCGCCGCCGTTGCCGTCATCGCTCTGCTAGTCCCTCAAGCTGATTTCGCGGATGCCGTCCGCCAGCAGGCTGAAGCCGACGACGAGCGAGCTGATTGCCAGCGCCGGGAACAGCGACATGGTCGGATAGATGGTCATCATCGCATAGGTGTCCTTCACCATGCCGCCCCAATCGGGGTCCGGCGGCGGCAGGCCGAGGCCGAGGAAGCCCAGCACGCCGATGGTGATCGTGGTGTAGCCCATCCGGAGGCAGGCATCGACGATCAGCGGCCCGCGGGCATTGGGCAGGATCTCCGCCAGCATGATGTAGAGCGCGGATTCGCCCCGCATCTTCGCCGCCGAGACGTAGTCCTGCTCGCGCAGCTCCAAGGTCATCCCGCGCACGATGCGGATGATCTGCGGCGAGGCGATGAAGACCACCGCCATCACGATGTTGAAGGCCGAGGGTCCCAGCCGCATGATCACGATGATATAGAGCACGATCGCCGGGAAAGAGAGGATGATGTCGGCGATCCGGTTGATCAACTGGTCGACCCAGCCGCGGTAGAAGCCGGCCAGGAGGCCGAAGAAGCAGCCGATCGCATAGGCGACCAGCACGGCGACCGGCGCCACCGCGAGCACGGTGCGCGAGCCCCAGATGATGCGCGAGAGGATGTCGCGGCCCTGGTTGTCGGTGCCGAGCCAGTTGACGGCGCTGGGCGAAGGATCGGCGAGAGCGTCCATGTTGCTCTCGTTGGGATCGTGCGGCGCGATCAGCGGCGCGAGGACCGCGACCGCGATCCAGAAGACCACCAGGAAAGCGCCGACCATTCCCACCGGCGATTCCTTGAGCAGCCGGATCCTGGACCAGGAGCGGGCGAGGAAGCCGGGGCGGGGCCGGCCGGGTGCCGCGGCGGTCATGCGAAGCGGATCCTCGGATTGAGGTACATGTAGCCGAGATCGCCGAGGATCTGGGTCGTGACGGTCACGAAGACGGCGAAGAGCGAGGCCGCCTCGACCGTCGCCACGTCCTGGGCGAGCGCCGATTCCAGCAGCATGCGGCCGAAGCCCGGATAGGCGAAGACCGCCTCCACGACCACGACGCCGGTGATGAGGTAGTTGATCTGCAGCAGGATCACGGTGAAGGGCGCGATCATGGCGTTGCGGAAGGCGTGCTTGACGATGACCTGCCGGAAGGACAGCCCTTTGAGCACGGCGGTGCGGATATAGGGCTTGGTCATCACCTCGACCATCGAGGCCCTGACCATGCGCACCACATAGCCCAGGTCGTAGAGCACCATCACCGCGACGGGGAGGACGAGCTGGGCCGGGATCGACCAGTCGCTGTCGGGATCGAGCGGCGACGTGCCGGGCAGGATGTCGAGCCAGATGACGAAGACCGAGGCCAGGAACACGCCCGAGGCGAATTCCGGCACCGAGGTCGTCACGATGGAAGCGATCGAGATGACGCGGTCGAGCTTCGAGCCTTCGCGCATGCCGGCGGCGATGCCGAAGACGATCGAGAACACGACGATGATCACGAAGGCGACCGCGGCCAGGAGCAGCGTGTTGCCCAGGCGGTCCCAGATGATGTTGTTGACGTCGGTCTTGTAGAGCGTCGAATAGCCGAGATCGCCGGAGAGGATGTTGGTCAGCCATTCCCAATAGCGCTCGAACACCGGACGGTTGAGGCCCATCTGCTCGGTGAGCTTGTCGACCTGGTCCTGGGTGGCGAACGGCCCCAGCACCTTCCTGGCCACCTGGCCCGGCGTGAACTCGAAGGCCGCGAAGACCAGGATGGACACGGCCAGCATGGTGAAGATGAGCGATAACAATCGCTTGCCCAAGAAAGCGAGCATCTGAGCGACGGAACTCCCTGTGCCTCGGCCTGGGGGCGTGACCCCACTTGCGCCGCCGGTGATCCCGGCTGGCATTGCACGCACTAGAACAGGAAAAGTCCAGGAATGCCAGGGCTTAGCGATGTGGAAAACACATGGGGGCAGGACCTGCGCGTGTGCCCCCGCGCCGCGCCGCCCGGGATCGAGATTAGAACCGGCCGGGTTGCGCGGCGGCGGCCGGCTCGGGCGCCGTCCGGCGCGGCTGGGCCGAGGCGGCCATCGCCGCGCGCTGCTTCGCCCGGATCAGCGTGAAATAGCAGAAGGCCAGCATGAAGCAGTGGAAGTCGCCGCCCCGGAAGAGCTGGGTCTCGTCCACATTGGTCACGACGTAGACGATGAGGAAGGTGGCGACGTAGATCGCCCATTGCGCCTGGGCGTCCTTGCACCAGTCGATCGCCCGCTTGGTGGCGACCAGCAGCAGCAGTGTCGCGGCCACGGCGCCGACGATCCCGAGCTGCAGCGCGATCTCGATATAGGCGTTGTGCGCGTCGGGGGGCTGCCACGGATTCAGCGCCCAGATGCGGACCCGCTCGTCGTTCAGGTCGACCCAGAACGCGCCGTAGCCGTAGCCGAGCAGGGGCCGCTTCTCGATCGAGACCATGAGGTCGCGCCACAGCGGAAAGCGGCCGGTCATGTCGGCGCTCTTGCCGATCAGGGCCATCACGTCGGCCGGGTTGAGCAGGACCACGGCGAGCAGCAGCACGATGCCGGCGACCACGCCCCATTCGAGCGCCGCCTGCCCGATGCCCCGCCGGCTGCGGGTGCTGAGCACGGCCACCAAAGCGAGGCTGATGACGATGGTGATGATCGCGGTCGAGGAACGGGTCTCCCCCGCGACGAACACGAAGAGCAGGACGCAGGCCGCGTGGCGCAGCCGCCGGTCGCGTTCCACCAGGAAGCGCCAGGCGTAGATCTGCACGCCGGCGGTGCAGATCCAGCCCAGCGAGTTCTTGTGCGGCAGTACGCCCTTCCAGGTGCCGATGATGTCGATGTCGGTGCCGCCGGCCTGCGGCTGGGTGATCCCGATATGCGGCAGGAAGATCACGGTCAGGATCGATAGGGCGACCACGATCAGGACCCCATGCCCGATGACGGTCACGCCTTTCTGCAGGTCGAAGCGCATCACGACGTAAGCCGCGGCCAGGATGGTGGTCATCAGCGTGCCGAACCGGCGCAGCGTCACGCCCGGCATCAGCGACCACAGGGCGGAGAAGAGTGCGATCGCCAGGAACACCATCAGAAGATGGCTGAACGGCAGGAAGTCCGCCGTCTTCGCGCGATTGACGAAGACCAGCAGGCCGAAGGTCAGCAGGATGAAGATGTTGGAGTAGAAGGCGATCGGGTTGCTCTCCTGGAGCATGTTCGGGTCGGGATTCCGTCCGAACAGCGCCATGCCCGAGAAGATCAGGATGGCGTAGATCAGGGCGGCCCATTCCAGGGCGGCGCCGATGGCGGAACGCTGTGCTTCGGGTGGGCCGCGCCGCGCCTCGGGGCGCGGCCCGGGGCTGCGCCGGAAGCGGAGGGGTCCGTCGAACCGGTCGGAATTAGGCTCGCCGATCGTCATCGTTCCTCAGGGTCGCTCCTCGGGGTCAGGGCGGATGGTCCGGGATCGCCGCGATCCGCGCCTCTCGGCGAGACCCTGCCTGTCTCCTAAGCGATTGTCCAGATTGTATTTTTCACCAATATGCAGGGCCGGCCCTGTTCCCGTTTGCGGCCGTCACCATGTTAGGCTATCTGCGGGCGTTCCGAATCAAGGATTTCCGAGCCTTGTCCAACCGACAGACCACCATGTCCCATCTCCGCCGGCTGGAGGCGGAGAGCATTCACATCATGCGCGAGGTCGCGGCCGAGTTCCGCAACCCGGTGATGCTCTATTCGATCGGCAAGGATTCGTCGGTCATGCTGCATCTCGCCATGAAGGCGTTCTATCCGTCGAAGCCGCCTTTCCCGCTGCTCCACGTCGATACGACCTGGAAGTTCCGGGAAATGATCGCCTTTCGCGACGAGACGGCCAGGCGCCTCGGGCTCGACCTCATCGTCCATGTCAACGAGGAGGGCGTGAAGCGCGGCGTCAACCCGTTCGATTCCGGCTCGGCGGTCCATACCCAGGTGATGAAGACCGAGGGGCTGAAACAGGCGCTCGACAAGTACAGGTTCGACGCGGCGTTCGGCGGCGCGCGCCGCGACGAGGAGAAGTCGCGGGCCAAGGAGCGCATCTTCTCCTTCCGCACCGCCAGCCATGCCTGGGACCCGAAGAACCAGCGGCCGGAGCTCTGGCGGGTCTACAACACGCGGGTCAAGAAGGACGAATCGATCCGCGTCTTCCCGCTCTCCAACTGGACCGAGCTCGACATCTGGCAGTACATCCTGAAGGAGCAGATCCCGATCGTGCCGCTCTATTTCGCCGCGCGGCGGCCGATCGTCGAGCGCGACGGGGCGATGATCATGGTCGATGACGACCGGATGAAGCTGCACCCGCATGAGAAGATCGAGCATCGCCTGGTGCGCTTCCGGACCTTGGGCTGCTATCCGCTGACCGGCGCCATCGAATCCTCGGCGGCGACGCTCGAGGAGATCGTCGCCGAGATGTTCGCCGCGACCACCTCGGAGCGCCAGGGCCGCGTGATCGACCATGACGAGAGCGCTTCGATGGAGAAGAAGAAGCGCGAGGGGTACTTCTGATGAGCGCGCCCGACAAGATCGAGGACCTGAAGAGCTATCTCGCCGCCCAGGAGCAGAAGTCGCTGCTGAGGTTCCTCACCTGCGGCAGCGTCGATGACGGCAAGTCGACCCTGATCGGCCGGCTGCTCTACGACACGAAGCTGCTGTTCGAGGACCAGCTCGCGGCGCTGGAGAAGGATTCGAAGAAGCACGGCACGACCGGCGACGACATCGACTTCGCGCTGCTGGTGGACGGGCTGGAGGCCGAGCGCGAGCAGGGCATCACCATCGACGTCGCCGACCGTTTCTTCGCCACCGACAAGCGCAAGTTCATCGTCGCCGACACGCCGGGCCACGAGCAGTACACCCGCAACATGGCGACCGGCGCCTCCAACTCGGACCTCGCCGTGATCCTGATCGACGCGCGCAAGGGCGTGCTGACCCAGACCCGGCGGCATGCCTACATCGCCGCGCTGCTCGGCATCCGGCACGTCGTGCTGGCGGTCAACAAGATCGATCTGGTGGGCTTCTCCGAGCCGGTGTTCCGCGAGATCGTCAAGGACTTCACCGCCTTTGCCGGCGGGCTGGGGTTTGCCAGCGTGACGCCGATTCCGCTCTCGGCGCGATTCGGCGACAACGTGATCGCGCGGAGCGCCAGCACGCCCTGGTATGCCGGGCCGAGCCTGCTTTCCCATCTCGAGACCATCGACGTCTCGAGCGCCTTGGCCGAGAAGCCGTTCCGCATGCCGGTGCAATGGGTGAACCGGCCCAATCTGGACTTCCGCGGCTTCTCCGGCACGATCGTCAGCGGGCGCGTGCGGCCGGGCGACACCGTCGCGATCGCGCGTTCCGGCCGCACCAGCAGCGTGACACGGATCGTGACGCTGGACGGCGACGCGCCCGAGGCGGTCGCGGGCGAAGCGGTGACCCTGACGCTGGCCGACGAGATCGACGCCTCGCGCGGCGACGTCATCTGCGCGGCGGGCGCCAGGCCGGAGGTCAGCGACCAGTTCGCCGCCAACCTGCTCTGGATGGCGGAGGAGGAGATGCTCCCCGGCCGCCCCTACATGCTGAAGATCGGGGCGGCGACGATCCCGGCGCAGATCACCGACCTCAAGTACAAGACCGACGTCAACACCTTGTCCCATGCGGCGGGCAAGACGCTGCACCTGAACGAGGTGGGCTATGCCAACCTGTCGCTGAGCCAGCCGATCGCCTTCGACCCGTATCGCGAGAACCGCGACACCGGCGGCTTCATCCTGATCGACCGGTTCAGCAATGCCACGGTCGGCGCCGGCATGATCGATTTCGGCCTCCGTCGGGCGACCAACGTGCATTGGCAGGCGCTCGACGTCACCAAGGATGCGCGGGCCTCGCTCAAGGGCCAGAAGCCGGCGGTGCTGTGGTTCACCGGCCTCTCGGGCTCGGGCAAGTCCACCATCGCCAACCTGGTCGAGCGGGCGCTGCATGCCGAGGGCAAGCACACCTACATGCTTGACGGCGACAACGTGCGCCACGGCCTCAACCGCGACCTGGGCTTCACCGACGCCGACCGGGTCGAGAACATCCGCCGCGTCGCCGAGACGGCGAAGCTGTTCGTCGATGCGGGCCTGATCGTGCTGGTCTCGTTCATCTCGCCGTTCCGCTCCGAGCGGCGCATGGCGCGGGAGCTCCTGCAGGCCGGCGAGTTCATCGAGGTCTTCGTCGATACGCCGATCGAGGTCTGCATCCAGCGCGATCCGAAGGGCCTCTACAAGAAGGCGCAGTCGGGGGCGATCAAGCATTTCACCGGCATCGACAGCCCCTATGAGGCGCCGGAGAATCCCGAGCTGACGCTGAAGACCGTTGACGGCGATCCGACGACCCATGCCACGGCGATCCTCGCCTATCTGCGCAGCGGCGGCTACCTGTGAGACGCGGCCCGGTGAAGCGAGTGGCAGGCTCACCGGCGCGCGGAATCGCCGCGACGCTCGTTCGGCGCATCGCCGGGCGGAAGGCGAAGATCGGCGTCATCGGCCTCGGCTATGTCGGACTGCCGCTCGCCTGCCTGTTCGCCGAGAAGGGCTTCCCGGTCACCGGCTTCGACGTCGATCCGAAGAAGATCGACAGCCTCAATGCCGGCAGGAGCTACATCAAGCACATCGCGAGCAAGCGCATCGGCCCGCTGGTGCGCGCCGGGCATCTCACCGGCTCGGGCGAGTTCCGCGAGCTGCGCAAGATGGACGCTGTCATCATCTGCGTGCCGACGCCGCTTACCAAGTTCCGCGAGCCCGACATGCGCTTCGTGGTCGCGACGGCGGAGACGGTGGCGAACACGCTGCGGCCGGGCCAGCTCGTGGTGTTGGAATCGAGCACCTATCCCGGCACCACGACGGAGCTCCTGAAGCCGATCCTGGAGCGCGGCGGCCTGAAGTCGGGCCGCGACTTCCTGCTCGCCTACTCGCCGGAGCGCGAGGATCCCGGCAACGAGACCTACGGCACGGCGTCGATCCCCAAAGTGATCGGCGGCGACGGCGCCGCGGCGCTCGACGTGGCGAGGAAGCTCTATGACGGCGCGGTCGTGAAGACCGTGCCGGTGAGTTCGCCGGAAGCGGCCGAGGCGATCAAGCTCACCGAGAACATCTTCCGCGCCGTCAACATCGCCATGGTGAACGAGCTCAAGGTGATCTTCGACGCCATGGGGATCGACATCTGGGAGGTGATCGAGGCGGCGAAGACCAAGCCCTTCGGCTACATGCCGTTCTACCCGGGGCCGGGGCTCGGCGGGCACTGCATCCCGATCGATCCCTTCTATTTGACCTGGAAGGCGCGGGCGCACAACATCAACACCCGTTTCATCGAGCTCGCGGGCGAGATCAACACCCAGATGCCGCGCTACGTGGTGACGCGGCTGACCGAGGCCCTGAGCCGGAAGTCCGGCAAGGCGCTGCGCGGGGCCAAGATCCTGATGCTCGGCCTCGCCTACAAGAAGAACGTCGATGACATGCGCGAGAGCCCGGCGCTGACCCTGATCGAGATGCTCGAGGGGCTGGGCGCCGCGGTCTCCTACCACGACCCCTTCATTTCGCGGATCAAGCCGTCGCGGGAGCACGGCGCGCTGACCGACCGCCGTTCGGTGCCGCTGACCAGGGCACGGATCGCCGCGGCGGATGCCGTCCTGATCGTCACCGACCACGACCGGATCGACTATCGGGAGGTGGCTCGCCACGCCCGGCTCGTGGTCGATACGCGCAACGCCTTGGCCCGCGCGGGCGTCCGCGGGGCGCGGATCGTCAAGGCCTAGGCTGGGCCCCGGCCGCTGCCTGGGAACCGCATTTCCCAGGCTTTTTCCGTGCATTCCGGGGCCGTCCTGGGCGTGGGAATAGTTCCGATAAATCTTACACGATAATGGTAATAGGCGGTCTTCCGGGTGCAGGGAATCTGAGGGCCTGACACACCGTTGCTGCCGGAATCGTGACATGATCCTCGCCACTGGACATGGCGACGCGCAGCGCATTCGGACGGAATAATAGCCCTCCTCGGCGGTTTTAAGATCGCTGGTGCCCGGCGCGCAGCCCAGGAAGTGTTGGAACATGATGGATCCCGAAACCATGCCGGGAGCGCGGGTCTGCGCTCCGGAGCCGACGAAGCTCGGCCCGAAGGATATCGAACCCTCCAGCGCCGCTGGAGAGGCGGCCGATCGCCGGCTGCCCCGGCGCCGGAAGGCCGCGCAGACCGAAGAGCTGCCCCCGCCGGGCGTCACGCGCTGGGTGATCCGCCGCAAGGCCCAGGTGGTGGAGGCCGTCCAGGCCGGGATGCTGACCGTCGAGGAGGTCTGCAGCCGTTATTCGGTCTCGCTGGAGGAATTCCGGTCCTGGCAGCGCTCGTTCGAGCGCCACGGCCTTTACGGCCTCCGCACGACGCGCTCGCAGATCTACCGGAACAGCAGCACGGAGTAAGCGCCCGCCGTCCGAGCAGGACGGGCCCGGGTGCAGCCTGGATGACGGGTTTGTAACACCGGCCGGGATAGCCTTCCCTGCATCGGGGCTGGTAAACTGCGGGCACGGCCGGACGGGGCGCGTCGCCCGGTCGAGCGGCGGCGATTCACGGTCGGGAAGTCAGGATGGACACCTCCCTCAGTCAGGAGCGTCAGGGCTGGTCGGGCCTGCCGAGCAAGGCTTCGTGGCGGCCCTGGATCGTCGGCGCGCTCGGGGTGGCGGGTGCCGCCATCTTCTTCTGGAAGGCGATGGTCGCGCTGGTCTTCGACGCCTGGCTGTTCTTCCCCGAATACAACCATTGCCCGATCATCCCGTTCATCGCCGCCTTCATGCTGTGGCGCGATTTCAGCCGGACCGACCGGCCGCGCACCGGCGGATACGCCGCCATCCCCCTGATCGTCCTCGCCCTGGCGCTCGGCGCGATCAACGTCGTCGGGCCCTCGACCTTTCCGGCGCAGGTCGGCCTTTATATCTGGATCTGCGGCTTCGTGATCGCCAGCGAAGGCGAGCGGCGCATCCTGGCCGCCTGGCCCGGGCTGGTCTATCTCGCCTTCGCGCTGCCGCTCTCGATCTTCTTCTTCCGCAGCCTGCAGAGTTTCATGCAGCTCCTCTCCTCCAGGATCGGGGTGGAGATCGTGCAGGTGTTCGACGTGCCGGTGTTCCTCGAGGGCAACGTCCTCGACTTCGGCACGTTCAAGCTGCAGGTCGCCGAGGCCTGCAGCGGCCTGCGGTATCTCTTCCCGATGGCGAGCTTCGCCTTCCTGTGCGCCTACTTGTTCCAGGGCGCGCGCTGGCAGAAGGCGCTGATCGTCCTCGCGGCGGCGCCGATCGCGATCCTGATGAACAGCTTCCGCATCGCGATCACCGGCATCATCGCCAACTGGATCGGGCTCGAGATCGCCGAGGGCTTCCTGCATGCCTTCGAGGGCTGGGTCATCTTCGTCGTCTGCCTGATCTGGCTGTTCGCGGGGATGAAGCTCCTGTGCCTGCTCGACGGCAGGGGCCGCTCGCTGGTCCGGCGCCTCGACCTGACGATGCCGCCGCTCGCCACGCTGACGCCGCGCGGCGGCTTCGCGGCGCGCGCGCCGATGCTCACCGCCGTCGGCCTGACCATGGTCGGCGCGGTGTTCGCGATCATGGTCGGTCACCGATCCGAGCTCATCCCGCAGCGCGCCGCGTTCGACACCTTTCCCCGGCAGATCGACGCGTGGCAGGGCGTGGACGTCGCGGTCGATCCGGAGCAGCTGGCGGCACTGCATCCCAGCGACTATCTCAGCCTCAATTTCAGCGAGCCGACCGACCTGCAGCCGGTGAACGTCTGGATTCCCTATTATGCGTCGCAGCGCGACGGCTCGGCGGCCCACCCGCCGGAGCTCTGCATCCCGGCCGGCGGCTGGACCATGGACAAGATCGAGCAGCGGACCTTCCAGTCTCCTTCCCTGCACCAGGGGCGTCCGTTCGAGCTGACGCGGATCGTGATCAGCCAGGGCAACGACCGGCAGCTCGTCTACTACTGGTTCCAAAGCCGCGGCCGCTTCGAGACGGACGTCTACGGGATCAAGCTCAACATCGTGCGCGACAGCGTCCTCTACCAGCGGACCGACGGCTCGCTGGTGCGCTTCGTCACGCCGATCGCGTCCGGTCCCGACGGCTTGGCGGCGGCTGATGCCCGCATGCAGCGCTTCATCGGCGAGATCGCGCCGCAGCTCGAGAGATACATTCCGAATTGACCGGGACCGACTGTCGGCGCGCCGAGGGTGGACCGGCCGCGTCGCCGGCACGCGCGGCATCGGCGGCGGTCGGCGCGAACCGATGATGCGAACGGCCGAGACCGAGGTGCGATGAAGAAGCGAGACCTGTATTTCTGGGAACCCGAGATCAATCCCCATACGCGCCCGCTCTATCGCGAACTGGCGAAGCGGAACGAGATCGGAAGGGTGGTCTCGATCACCCAGCGGCGCGAGATCGGAACCATGCGGCGCAGCATGGGGTGGACGGTGTCCACGGCCGACGACGGCGTGGAGAGCATCAATGCGCCGGAGCTCGACGAGGTCGAACGGCTGATCCGGGAATCCGATCCCGACAGCGTGCACATCTTCCTCGGCATGAAGTATCCGGTCATCGTCCAGGGCCAGCGCGCGGCGGCGAGGCACGGGCGCCATTTCGGCATCATGAGCGAGCCTCGGGTGCTGGAGGGCGCGAAAGGCATCGGCCGTCTGCTCCATTCCTGGGCGACGGAATCGCTGCTCCGCCGCCACGCGAAATTCGTCCTGGCGATCGGGCGCCACGGGCCGGCCTGGTTCCGGGCGGCGGGCTACGGCAGGGATCGGGTCTTCAACTTCGCGTATTTCCTCCCGGCGCACGGTGCAGCGGCGAATGGCGCGCCCGCTGCAGGGGCGCCCGCCAAGGTGGCATTCATCGGGCGGCTGGAGCGGATGAAGGGCGTCGATGTGCTGCTGGACGCGATCCCGCTGATGAAATCCGGCGCGGAGATGCATTTCGTCGGGACCGGCTCGCTGGAAGGCGAGGTCGCGCGCCGGCTGCAGGCGCTCGGCGGCGGTCACCAGCACCACGGCGTGCTGCCGATCGCCGAGATTCCCGGCTTCCTCTCCGGCATCGACATCCTGGTGCTGCCGTCGATCACCAAGAACGACGGCTGGGGCGCGGTGGTCAGCGAGGCGCTGTTCGCCGGCGCCGCGGTGGTCGCCTCCGACCGCGTCGGCGCCTCCATGTGCGTCGTCGGCAACGAACAGGGACGGGTCGTGAGGTTCGGCGACGCACGGCAGATCGCCGCGGCGGTCGACAGCATCGTCGCGGCGCAGGAAACCGACGCCCGGCACCGGGCCCTGCGCAGCCGCTGGGCCTCCAGCCATATCGACGCCGCGACCGGCGCGCGCTACTTCGTGGAGATCATCGGTCACGTGCTGGGTGGCAGCCGGCGGCCGGCGAGCTTCGTTGCCGACGCCGCAGCATCCTGACTCGAGATGGACGGAACCAAATCGGCGGCACTGGAATTACGACTTCATCTGCAAGGCGGCGAGAAGCCGAGCCGGGTACGACGTAGCGAAGTCTCCAAGCGATGACCGACAGGGCCTGTTCGACTCGCATCTTCCGTTTTCGCCTGCCCAGCTTTCTCTTCCTGATCGCAGCCCTGCTGGCCGCGCCCGAGCGGCA
>DASZSL010000080.1:0-37246 GCA_035548715.1 Dongiaceae bacterium | reverse complement strand
TCCGCGCCGGATGGCGATCCCGCCGCATTATTAACCATTGCGGCGGCGATTTCCAACCGCAGGCTGGCATTCCGAAAGCAAATTATTCGTAAAGAGCGCGCGGGTTGGCAGACGAAAAACGCTGGGATAGAGGGTGGTTAGGAGACGAAGAGCGCGGCTGTGCCGGGAGGGGTCGGTGTTGAAGCAATGGCGGGGTGTGACCGTTCTGCTGCTGGCGCTGTGGGCGCCGGCCGGCATGGCGGGTGCCGCCGAAACCCCGGCGCGCACCGTGGCGCTGGCGGTGGCGCCGGTCGGCAATGCCTGGCGCGGCGCGATGCTCGAGAGCTGGCGGCGGACCGCCGAGGGCGCCGTCCGGGACGGCACGGTCGCCGCGGCGCCGGTCAGGATCGCCGCGGCCAACGCGATCCCGGCCGAGGCGGCGCAGCTCAGGGCGCTGATCGCCGAGCGCCCGGCGGCGATCGTCGTCGATGCCGGCTCGCCGCAGGCGCTGAACGACGTCGTCCGCCAGGCCTGCGATGCGGGCATCGTCGTCGTGTCGTTCGACGGCATCGTGACCGAGCCCTGCGCCTACCGGCTGCAATACGACTTCCGCAGGCTGGGCGCCGCCGAGGTCGACGCGCTGGCCGGGCTGCTGCCGTCGGGCGGCAACCTGCTGGAGGTGCGCGGCGTCAACAACTCGGATCTCGACGACGCGATCCACGAGGGCGCGGTGGAGGCGCTCGCGGCGCATCCCGGGCTGCGCATCGTCGTCGCCGTGCGCGGCGGCTGGCGGCGCGGCGAGGCCGCGCGGACGACGGCCGCGGTGCTGCCCGTGATGCCGCGGATCGACGGCGTCATCACCCAGGGCGGCGACGGGCTCGGCGTCGCCGACGCCCTGGCCGCGGCCGGGCGCCCGATGCCGGCCATCATCCTCGGCAACCGCGCCGAGGAGCTGTCCTGGTGGAAGGCGCGGCGCGATGCCGGGGGCTACCGCACCTTCTCGATCGCGCCGGCGCCCGGGATCGCCAGCCTCGCCTTCTGGGTCGCGCAGATGATCCTGGACGGCGCGGCGGTGCCGCATGACGTGACCGTGCCGCTCCTCGCCATCGAGGAGGGCGATCTCGACCATGCGCTGGCGGCCACGCCGGCCGGCGGCTTCTACAGCCGCGACTACACCCGCGCCGATGCCGAGCGGGCGGTCGCGGCCGGCCGCCCGTAGGAGCCGGGTTCGCTTTCCGCGGCGGATTGCGCTAGAGAAGGCCCATGGATCGCACGACGCCATCCCGGACTCCCGGGGGGAGAATCGCCGAGGGGCTGCCGGTCTATCGCAAGATCGCGGCGATCCTGCACGACAGCATCAAGGCCGGGCGGCTCGCGCCGGGGACGATCCTGATGGAGGGCTCGCTCGCGGCCTTGTTCGGCTCCAGCCGCACGCCGGTCAAGCAGGCGCTGGATGCGCTCTCCGACCGCGGCGTCATCCGCCGGCATGACGGGCGCGGCTTCGTCGTCGGCTCGGCGAAATCGCCGCGGCGCATCCGCCTCACGCCGCATCTCCTGGGCCTCGACGCCGAGAGGCCGGAGCTGCCGCGGGTCTGGGCCTGGCAGCGGATCTACAACGAGGTCGAGCGGCAATTGATGTTCCACTCGGCGCTCGGGCGCTTCCGGGTGAACGAGCTCGAGCTCGCGCGCTGCTACAAGGTCGGGCGGACGGTCGCGCATGACGTGCTGGTCCAGGCGCAGTCGATCGGGCTGGTCGCCAAGGACGAGCGGCTGCGCTGGTACGTCGTGCCGCTGGACGAGAAACGGGTCTGCGACCTCTACGACCTGCGCGAATACCTGGAGCCCAAGGCGCTGGCCGCCAGCGTCGGGCGCGTGCCGCCGGCATTGCTCGCCGAGATGGTCCGGCGCCTCGAAGCGGCGCTGGCCGGCTATCCCAGGATCGGCGTCGCCGAGATGGACGGGCTGGAGCATGCGCTGCACGTGACCTGCGTCGGCTATTGCGACAACCGCGAGCTGGTCGAGGCCTTGAAGCGGACGCGCTGCCTGTTCGTCACGGCCAAGCACATGCTGGGCGCGCAAGTCTCCTATCCGGCGCAGGACCCCTTCATGGCCGAGCATCTGGCGATCGCCCGCGCCATGCAGGCCGGCGACGCCGCGGCGGTCGCCAAGCGCATGCTCGGCCATCTGAAGACCTCGCGCCCCAAGGTGGTCGAGCGGCTGGCGGCGTTCCGCCGCTCGTTCAAGCGCGCGCCGGTTCCGTATATCGGCTGACCGGGTCCCGGCCGCAGCGCAGCCGGTCGATCCGGGGCGCGGGCTTGATCGGCGCATCCCGTCCGGATAGTCAAGAGATCGCGGGGCGCGAAACGGATGTCCGCATGCGCGGACGCGGCCCGGCGGCGACGGGGAGGTCGGCTCATGGCTCTGGTCGGGGATTCCTACGAGTATTACGACAAGCGCTTCTACCAGCTCACCGTGCCGACGGCGGAGCTCGAGGAGCTCCACGGCGGCTGCCGCTGGGCGGAAGGCCCGGTCTGGTTCAACGACGGCGGCTATCTGGTCTGGAGCGACATCCCCAACAACCGCAAGCTCCGCTGGCTGCCGGAGCTCGGCGTCAGCGTGTTCAACCCGGACAGCAACTTCTCCAACGGCCATACCCGCGACCGCCAGGGGCGGCTGATTTCCTGCGAGCACGGCAAGCGCCGGGTGACGCGGCTGGAGCCCGACGGCAAGGTCACCGTGATCGCCGACCGCCACGCGGGCAAGAAGCTCAACTCGCCGAACGACGTGGTGGTGAAGTCCGACGGCACGATCTGGTTCACCGATCCCGATTACGGCATCCTGTCGGATTACGAGGGCCATAAGGGCGAGCGCGAGCAGAAGGGCTGCTTCGTCTACCGCGTCGATCCGAAGAAAGGCGAGATCCGCATCGTCGCCGACGATTTCGTGAAGCCCAACGGCCTCGCCTTCTCGCCCGACGAGAAGATCCTCTATGTCGCGGATTCCGGCATGACCCACGACCCGAAAGGCCCGCACCACATCCGCGCGCTCCCCGTCGGCGAGGGCGGCAAGCTCTCCCGCGGCAAGGTCTTCGCCGAGATCAAGCCCGGCATCCCCGACGGTTTCCGGGTCGATACCGACGGCAACGTCTGGACCTCGTGCCAGAACGGCGTGATCTGCATCGACCCCAAGGGCAAGCCGCTGGGCAAGATCAAGGTGCCGCAGATGGTCGCGAACCTGACCTTCGGCGGGCCGAGGCGGAACCGGCTCTTCATCACCGCGACCAAGTCGCTCTACTCGGTCTACGTCGCCGCGACCGGCGCGCAGGTGCCGTGAACGGAAGGATCGCCTCCCCCGCCTTCGGGGGAGGTTCGTGGGGGAGCCCGAGATTCAGTGCCCGGTGCCCGAAGCTGCGCAATCGTCACGCCCACCCTCGAGCGCCTGCCGGAATACCGGCAGGCGCTGGAGCGCGGCTGGTCGCCGGACAACGTGAATCCGGAGAAGACCGCGCAGGCGCATCTCGCGGCGATCGCGCAGGACGCCGCCGCCTTCGTCGCCGGCCTGACCGATATCGAGGCCAAGGGCGCGCCCATCGCGATGCCCGACGGCACCACGCGGCCGCGGCTGCCCGGCCGGTTCCTCTGGGTCTGGGACGGCGCCTTCTGCGGCAGCTTCAGCCTGCGCTGGGTGAACGGCACCTCGGAACTGCCGGACTACTGCCTCGGCCATATCGGCTATTCGATCGTGCCGTGGAAGCGGCGGCGCGGCTATGCGACGGCGGCGCTCGCGCTGGTGCTGGACGAGGCGCGCAAGGTCGGGCTCGATTCCGTGCAGCTCACGACCGACCTGAAGAACGAGCCGTCGCAGAAGGTGATCCTGGCCAATGGCGGCCGCCTCATGGGCCCGCGGCGGAAATACTCCGCCTACGGCGACGCCGAAGAGCTGCTCTGGCGGATCGACCTCTGAGGCAGGCCGGGCGCGGCATGCCGCGCCGGCGAGACGTGGCGCCTTCCGGCCGGCACACAATGATATGCGCAGCCGGATCCGGGCCGCGTTTACCCTCAATCCGATTTACACGCCCGGCGGGTGCGGCATAGCATCGATGCCGTCACTGCAATGGGGTGAGGATCGTCCTCGGGGGTGCAGATGGCCATCCGGCTCAACTCGCGCCTGCATCTCTCGGCCTGCGCGGGATTCCTTCTGTTCCTGTCCGGACCGGCCGTCGCGGCGGATGCGGTCGGCCAGGCGGAGAAGCTGCGCGGCGAGGCGCATATCCAGCGTGCGGGCGCCGACCTGCCGGTCGCCGTCGGCACGCCATTCGAGCTGCGCGACCGCGTGCAGACCGGAGCCGGGGCGAGGCTGAAGATCGCCTTTCGCGACGGCTCGACGCTCACGCTCGCCGAGAATACCGCGATCGAGATCACGCGCTATGCCGTCAGCAGCGGCGCCTCCCGCAACATCGCGCTGACGCTGCTGTCCGGAATGGCGAACGTGGTCGCGGCGAAATCGGGCGAGCCCAGCTTCAACTACCAGGTCCGCACGTCGGGCGCCTATTCCGCGGTGCGCGGCACCAACTGGATCGTCGGGAGCCTCGCGGCCGGGTCGTCGTTCTACGTGCTCGACGGCCTGGTCGAGGTCGGCACCGGCGGCGGCAGCCGCGTGGTCGTCGATGCCGGCCAGTCGGTGTCGGTCGATGCGCAAGGCGCCATGTCGACGGTCCAGCCGATCCCGCCCGACCTGATGAGGCAGGTGCTGGACGCCACCGACGTGGCCAGCGCCAATGCCGCGCCGGAAACGGCGCCTCCGGCGACGACCGCACCCGCCACCGCCCCGGACGAGACGCCGTCGAACCCGGCCGCGCCCTCGCCTCCCGCCAAGAGCACGCCCACACGCGAGAAATCCGGCGGCGGCGGCGGCGGCGGTCACGGCCATATGTGATCC
Organism: Dongiaceae bacterium; assembly: GCA_035548715.1. Lineage (GTDB taxonomy): Bacteria > Pseudomonadota > Alphaproteobacteria > Dongiales > Dongiaceae > Dongia. The sequence goes on along the minus strand of DASZSL010000080.1, from coordinate 32,329 downwards.
GGCGTCAGCCCAGCGCGGCCCCGAGCTGGGCGACGGCGATGGATTCGGCGCGGATCGAATCCAGCACGGCGCGGTGGAGCTGCTGGAAGCGCGGGGTCGCCACCATGTCGTAATGGCGCGGGCGCTCGAGGTCGATGTCGATCACTTCCTTGATGCGGCCCGGGCGGTTGCTCATGACGGCGACGCGGTCGGACATGTAGACCGCCTCCTCCACGTCGTGGGTGATGAACAGCACCGTCAGCCGGTGCTTCTCCCAGATGCGGGTCAGCAGCTCCTGCATGTGATGGCGCGTGAGCGCGTCGAGCGCGCCGAACGGCTCGTCCATCAGCAGCATCTTCGGCCGATAGGACAGCGCCCGCGCGATGGCGACGCGCTGCTTCATGCCGCCGGAGAGCTCGCGGGGATAGGCGTTCTCGAACCCGTCGAGGCCGACCAGCGCCAGATGCTGGCGCGCGACGGCGGTGGCCTCGGCGCCTTTCATGCCGGCGGCCTTCAAGGCGAACTCGACATTGCCGCGCGCGGTCAGCCAGGGGAACAGCGTGTAGCTCTGGAACACCACGCCGCGGTCGAGGCCCGGCCCCTCGACCGGCTGACCGTCCACCAGGACCCGGCCGGTGTCGTGGGATTCGAGGCCGGCGACGATCGAGAGCAAGGTGCTCTTGCCGCAGCCCGACGTGCCGACCAGCGAGAGGAACTCGTTCTCGCCGATCGCAAGATCGACCCCGTCCAGCGCCTTCACCGCCCGCGGCCCTTCGCCGAAGGTCTTGGCGAGGTTGGTGATGGAGAGCTTGGGAGGATTCACCGCCGCCAACTTCCCACTCGGTCGTCATCCTCGGACCTGGTCCGAGGATCCACGCCTTTGCATCCTGCGGCACCCAAGGCGTGGATCCCGGGGCCCGGCCCCGGGATGACGATAAGAAAAGAGCCAATCCCGGCCATCACCGCGCCCCGATGTAGCGGAACATGCGGCGGCCGATCGCCTTCATCGCCTGGTCGGTGGCGAGGCCGAAGCAGCCGAGCAGCAGGATGTAGCCGATGATGAGATCGGTCTGGAAGAAGCGCTGCGCCGTGGTGATGCGGTAGCCCATGCCGGAGGTCGCGGCGACCAGCTCGGCGACCACCAGCCACGTCCAGGCCCAGCCGAGCGAGATGCGCAGCGAGTCCCAGATGCCGGGCATCGCCGAGGGCACGACGATGCGCATCAGGATCCGGCTCTCGCGCATCTGCAGGGTGCGGCCGAGATTGATGAAGTCCCAGGGCACGCCCTTCACGTTGTCCATGATCAGCAGCACCTGCTGGAAGAACGTGCCGATCCAGATGATCAGGTATTTCTGCGTGTCGCCGGTGCCGGTCCACAGGATGGTCAGCGGCACGAAGGCGACGACCGGCATGTAGCGGATGAAATCGACGACCGGCTCGACGATCGCCTCCCAGGACTTGTAGCAGCCGATCAGCACGCCGATCGGCACCGCGAAGGCCGTCGAGATCAGGAAGCCGACGGTGATGCGCCAGATGCTGATCGAGGCGTCCTGCCAGAGCTGGCCGGACCGCGCGAGGCCCCAGAGCCGCTCCAGGACCTGCGGCGGGCCGGGGAGGAAGATCGGCCGCACCTCGCCGGTGGCGGTCGCGATCCACCAGGCGGCGAGCAGCACGGCGAAGACGACGATGGAAATGCCGACGAACTGCCCGCGGGTGATGGTCGCGGTCAGCCGGAACAGGGAATTGGAACGCTTGGTCGGCATCTTGCGATTTGCTCGTCGGATAGACCCGTCGACCCCTCACCCCTGCCCTCTCCGTCAAGGGGAGAGGGAGTCCAACCAGTTCGCTTCTGCGTCAGCGCGAAACCGGAACCTGCTTCCCTCTCCCCCTGAGGGCAAGGGTCACGCAGGCTTGGCGAGGCGCAAGCCGAGCTTAGCCGGAGTTGGGTGAGGGGTCGACGGGTGGTTCCGGCGCGCCTCACGCCGCGGCGACGAAGCGCGGGTCGAGCAGGGCGTTCACGTCGACGTCCTTGGTGAGGATGCCGGCCTTGGTCGCGGCGTCCTTGACCGAGGCCATCACCTTCTTCGGGAAGTCGCCGCCGATCGCGGTCTTGTTCTCCGCCAGCGAGTAGTACTTCACGCCGTCGAACGCGGTGGCGAGGTTCTCGGCGGTGTCGCCGACCGCCTCGGCGATGATGCCGCGATCCTCCTGGGCGTTGGCCTCGTAGTCGGCCTCGGCCGCACCCCAGGTCTTCACCAGCGCCAGGATCTGGCCCGGCTTCTCCTGCAGGAACTTCTCGTTGACCACCAGCACGTCGGAGATGAGGCCGGGCTCGACGCTGGCCGAGTAGATCATCTTCACCTTCGGGTTCTGCTTCTCCGCGGTGGTGAGATAGGGCTCGTAGGTGACCGCGACCGGCACCTTGCCGGCGATCAGCGCGCTGCCGGCATCGGCGGCGGGCATCGGCACCTTCTGGATGTCGGCGACGGTCATCCCGTTCGCGGCCAGCGCATAGTTCAGCAGCAGGTCGCTGGTCGTGCCTTCCTCATAGGCGACCTGCTTGCCCTTCAGCTCCGGGATCGAGCCGACCGAACCGTCGGAGAGCATCGCGTCGGCGGTCATGCTGACGTCGAGCAGCAGCACGATCTTGATCGGCAGGCCGGCCGCCGCGAAGGCCATCGCGGTATGCGTCGCGACATTGGCGCAGTCGAGCTGGCCGCTGGCGAGCGCCGCGTTCAGGTCGGCGTCCTGGGTGAAGTTCACCAGCTCGACGGAATCCAGGCCCTGCGCCTTGAACAGGCCCTTCTTGCTGGCGACGTGCCACTGGCCGTAGCCGAGCCAGGGCTCGAGGCCCATCTTGATGCCGCCGGCTTCGGGCTTCGCGGGAATGTCCTGGGCGAAGGCGGGACGGAACGCCGCGGCGGCGCCGAGCGCGGCGGCGCCGGCCATCATGCGGCGGCGGTTGAGCGAAAAGGTCGCTGTGCGATTGGTCATGGGAAGCCCCTCTGTCTTCGGTTTCTGGCTGGGAGTGATGGTGGAGTGTCCTTATTGCCGCCGGTCCCGTCAACGATCCGTCATGGTTGCAGGCGTGGAACCAATTGGTTCGACCGCGTCCAGGAAAGTCGAGAGCAGGTCCCCTGCCCCGTCCTTGGGCGCGCTGCCCATCATCACGGCAATGCCGAGGCCGATCGCGGAGGAGACCGGGTTGTGCGGCCCCGCGCCGGCCCCCGGGCTCGCCCTGAGGTTCATGACCAGCGTGGGACAGCAGAACAGCGCGAGCTTCACCAGGCGGCGCCAATCCGGCGGCAAGGCGCCGCGCCTGTGCATCTCCGCGAGCAGCGGGCGCCAGAGCAGGTCGCGCTTCGCCGCGAGGAAGGCCCGGCGCAGCGGCGAGAGCGTCCAGTCGGTCTCGATCGAGAGGGTATCGCCGCGGCGCTGGACGCGGGCGGTGAAGCGTTCCGCCGCGACCTGCGGCTCATAGAGCCAGAAGGGATGGGCGAAGATGTTGTGGAAGGTCGCCTTCACCTCGGCCAGCAGCGCCGGCACGTGTTCGCCGGCGAAGGCGGGATCGAACATGGTGAGGCGCGGCGGCTGTTCGCCCGCGGTCCTTGGCGCCTCGAACCAGACATTGGCGTTGTGCGCGTCGCCATGGGCGGTGACGCCGAGGCCGGCGAAGTGCCGCGGGTCGAGCGCGCGGAACGAAGCCTCGAACAGGCCGCGCAGCGTCTCGCGATAGGCGACGCCGTTGAAGGCGATGGTGAGGTCGGCGAGCACGCGCCAGGGCAGCGTGAGCCCGGGCAGGACGAAGTCCCGATCCTCATAGAAGGCCGCGAAGCGGCCGCCGAGCCTTTCGGGGTGATCGAAGTCGCGCAGGCGCTCGTGGAACAGGCGGTGGATCGGCTCGGCCCGGGACTGCGCCGCCGAGATCGGATGCAGCGTGCCGAGAGCGACCCGGGCGACGGCGCGATCGAGTTCCTGCTGCGCGGCGATCACCGGCGCCAGGCGCGCGCCGTCCTCGACCGTGTCGAGATCGCGCGCGACCTCCGCGAGGCGGCGGTCCTTGCGCAGCCGATAGAGCAGGATCTGCCGGCCGGGCGTGGTGCTGGCATGGAGCGGCAGATCGACCGGCAATCCCGCCTCGGCCAGGATGCGGGCGCGATAGTATTCGCCCGCCATGCGGCCCTCGCCCTCCTCCTGGTGGAACTTGAAGAAGAACGGGCCCGTGTCGGTCTCGACGAAGCCGTTCAGCGAATTGAGGCTGTAGGCGTCGGCGTTGATCGCGACCGAGCGCACCCTTCGGCCGAACTCGGCGGCGATCAGGTCGGCGATGATCGCCGCCGCCTCCGTGCTCCGGCCGGCGCGGGCCAGCGTCCTCGCCCGGGCGGTCGGCGTCTCTTCCGATGGGTCGATCTCGGTTGGCATCCTGCGGGAACCCGGCCAAACTGGGCCCATGGCCTGACAGCGCGGTTTAACGGCGCGGGTTATAGCGCGGGGGACGCCGCTTGGAACAGAATCCATTGGAGCAGTTCAGCCTGAAGGGCCGCAAGGCGCTGGTGACGGGCGCCCGCAGCGGCATCGGCCGCGCCATCGCCGAAGGCCTGATCGCGGCGGGCGCCGCGGTGGCGATCTCCGGACGGAATGAAACCGGGCTCGTCAAGGTCGCGCGGGAGATCGGCGCCACGGCGGCGATCCGCCAGGACGTGGCGCAGGTCTCGGATTGCCGCGCCGGCCTGGAGACCGCGGCCGAGGCGCTGGGCGGGCTCGACATCCTGGTCAACAATGCCGGCGTCGAGCAGGTGAAGCCCTCGCTCGAGGTCGATGAAGAGATCTGGGACCGCATTCTCGACACCAACCTCAAGGGCGCGTTCTTCTGCGCCCAGGGTGCGGCGGCGGCGATGCGCGCCGCGGGGACCGGCGGCAGCATCGTCAACATCTGCTCGCTGACCTCCTACCGCGGCATTCCCACGGCGGTGCCCTACACGTCCTCGAAGAGCGGCCTTCTCGGCATGACCCGGGCGCTGGCGGCGGAATGGGCGCCGCTCAGGATCCGGGTCAACGGGTTGGCCCCGGGCTACTTCCGCACCGAATTGACGGAGGTCTTCTACCAGAGCCCCGCCTGGCAGGAGGCCATGCTGGGCAAGGTGCCGCAGGGACGGTTCGGCAAGCTCCGCGACCTCGTGGGCGCCGCGATCTTCCTTGCGTCCGACGCCTCGGCCTATATAACCGGGCAGTGCCTCGGCGTGGACGGCGGCACCCTGGCCTCCCTCTAACCTGGACTCCCTCTAACCTGGCCTCCCTGTAAATGACGGACCCGATCGGATGACCCGCAAGATCAACCTGCACGACCTCTCCAAGCTCGACGCCACGGCGCGCGCCGGCCTGATGAAGCGCGCCGAGGCCGATATCGAGCCCTTCCTGGAGAAGGTCCGGCCGATCATCGAGGCGGTGAAGAACGAGGGCGACGTGGCGCTCGCGCGCTTCGCCCGGGAGTTCGACAAGTCGCCGGTCAATCCCGATGCGATCGCCGCCAGGCCGTCGGATTTCGACGATGCGCTGGTCAGGCTCGACCAGGACGTGCTGAAGGCGCTGGAATTCGCCGTCGAATCCATCCGGAAGTTCCATACCGACCAGAAGCCCGAGGAGATGTGGCTGCACGAGATCCGGCCGGGCGCCTTCGCCGGCGACCGCTTCATCCCGATCCCGTCGGTCGCCTGCTACGTCCCGCGCGGCAAGGGCGCCTTCCCCAGCGTGGTGATGATGACCACGATCCCCGCCGTCGTCGCCGGCGTGAAGGACGTCTGCATCGTCACCCCGCCGGGCCCGGACGGCAAGATCGACGACGCGACCTTGGTCGCCGCGCGCCTGATCGGCGTCGACAAGATCTACAAATGCGGCGGCGCCCAGGCCGTCGCCGCCGTCGCCTACGGCACGCAGACGGTGAAGAAATGCGCGAAGATCGTCGGCCCCGGCAGCCCCTGGGTGGTCGCGGCGAAGAAGCTGCTCGCCGACGTGATCGATCCCGGCACGCCGGCGGGACCGAGTGAGTCCATCATCCTCGCCGACGAGACCGCGGACGGCCGGGTCGCGGCGCTCGACCTCCTCATCGAATCCGAGCACGGCCCGGATTCCGCCGCCTATATCGTGACCAACAGCCCGCGGGTGGCGCGGGAGGCGATGGACGCGATCCCCGGCTTCTGGGCGAAGATGGGCGAGCAGCGGGTCGGCTTCTCCTCCACCGTGCTGGGCGGTCCGTCCGGCGGCATCGTGCTGGCGCCGAGCTGGGACGAGGCGCTCGCCTTCGTCAACGATTTCGCGCCGGAGCATCTGGAGATCCTCTCCGCCGAGCCCTTCGTGCATCTCGGCAAGATCCAGAATGCCGGCGAGATCCTGCTCGGCAACCACACGCCCTGCACGCTCGGCAACTTCGTGCTCGGCCCCAACGCGGTGCTCCCGACCAACGGCCAGGCCAAGACGGCGTCGCCGCTCTCGGTCTTCGACTACATGAAGCGCTCCTCGGTCGGCTACGTGACCGCAGCCGGCTACCCGCCGCTGGCGGCGAAGGCGCGCATCCTGGCGACCTACGAAGGCTTCGACGGCCACGCCAACGCGGTCAGCGAGATCCGCGACGGGTTGCTGGGCAAATAGCGACGGGAGCGCACCCAGTCTCCGCGAGCGCCCACGGCTCGATTGCACCACGGCTGGTGTCGGAACGGAAAATGAACTATAATCCGGTTCGAAATCAGCCTCCGCTCGAAGCGGCGGAAAGCGGATCGAATCCCACCTGATCGGCGTAACGGTATCGGCGGCTTCCGCTCCGGGATGTTCGCCTTGGGCCCGTGCCGACAAGCCGCGCGCGCTTCCTAGCTTTGACCGGGCTTATACGGAACGAAAAAGCCGGTTGGCCCCGGATGACCGGACTCTGCTTTTATTGCCAAGGACTTGGTGCGCTTTGACGCGGTCCTGAAACGCGCGGGGCCGTAAAAGCGCCTTGGACCTCGTCGAGACGGCCGGCGACGGCATCGAACATGATCGACGCCGTCGCACAGAGCCTTCGGGCGAAGCTGTTTTGACCGGGGCTCAGCGGTTCATGCAGTCGTTCGGGCCGCAGGGACGCTCCTGGCGGCGCCGGTCGTGCATCTCACGCTGGGCCTCCTGGTTGGCCAGGGCCTTCTGCTCGGCGGTCATCGGCTGGCCCGGCACCGGCGGCGGGACGATCTCGCAGGCGGAGACGGAGAGAAGCAGCAGGCCGGAACCCACCAACAGGGCGAGGCCGCCGAGCTGCGCGGTCATGCGTTGCGTCATCATCAAACTCCTGGCGACGAATCGCCGCTCGAACACCGCCCCCGCGTGTCGGGAAAAAGCTAGCACCGCACCCTCCCGCCTATATAGGCGGGGCCTGGTGCCAAACCATCACAATCGTATGCAGAGCGCAGGATTGTGATCGTCGGCCGCCGGCTCAGGCCAGCGACCTTGCCGCTTCGACGGGCGCCGCCTCGTCCTTCACCGCGGCGCGGCGGCAGGCGACGATCTCGGCCAGGATGGAGAGCGCGATCTCCTCGGGCTCGATGCCGTGGATGTCGAGGCCGGCGGGCGCCTTCAGGCGCGCGATCCTGGCCGCCGCCAGACCCTGGGTGGCGATCTGGCCGCGCAGCGTGTCGGCCTTGCGCCGGCTGCCGACGAAGGCGACGTAGCGCGCTTCGGTCGAGAGCGCCGCCGTCAGCGCCTCGCGGTCGCGCTTGCCCTGGGTCGCGACCACCACGTAGTCGTCGGGCTCGACGCCGGCGCCCGAGAGATCGAAGCCGGCGATCTTCTGATCGTCGGCGTCATAGGCCGCGAGATCGTCGGCGACCGCGGCGGCGACGATGCGATAGCCCATGCGGCGGCCGAGATCGGCGACCGCGATCGCGACCGGCGAGGCGCCGCAGACGACGAGCCGCGGGCTGGGCCGCATCGGCTCGACGAAGATGTCGACCGTGCCGCCGCTCGGGCAGGAGCTCTTGTGCAGCTCGGTGCCGTCGACATCGACGGCGCTCACCACCTCGTCCTTCGGCTTCACGCGGATGAGCCGCGGCTTGCCCTCGCGCAGCACGACCGCCGCCGTCTCGCGGATCGAGCGCTGCACGCAGCCGCCGCCCATGAAGCCGCGGATCGCGCCGTCCTTCAGCACGACCGCCTTGGCGCCAGCCTTGGCCGAGGTCGCGTGCTCCGTGCGCACGACGGTGGCGACGCAGAAGCTCTCGCCGGCCTCCTTCAGGCGGGCGATCAGGGGAATGACGTCGAGATCCGGCCGGTTCATGTCGGCCTCCTTCCTAAAGCAGCGCCAGCTGCGGCTCGAGGGCCGCGAGGTCGGCGAGCGTCGCCGCCGGCGCGAAAAGATCGATATAGGGCAGGCTCGCCTGCATGCCGCGCGCGACCGGCGCGTAGTCGCGCCAGCCGATCAGCGGGTTGAGCCAGATCAGGCGCGGCGCCCGCTGTTTGAGCGTCGCGAGCTCGGCGGCGAGGCGTTCCGGCGCGTCGGTGTCGTAGCCGTCGCTCATGACGATGACGACGCTGCGGGAATCGATCGTGGACTTGGCGTAGCGCGCGTTGAAGGCGGCGAGGCACTCGGCGATGCGCGTCCCGCCGCCGAAGCCCTGGCTCAGCAGGGTCAGGCGGTCGACGGCGCGGACCGGGTCGGGGTCCTGGAGGGCGTCGCTGATCCGGGCGAGGCGGGTGTGGAACAGGAACACCTCGACCGCGATCGTGGAGCCGGCGAGGCCGCGGGCGAAGGCCAGGAACGCACGCGCATAGGGCTTCATCGATCCGGAGACGTCGAGCAGCAGGATGAGATTGACCGGGCGATCCGGGCGCTTGCGGTGCAGCAGCTCCAGCGGCTCCATGCCGTGGACGAGATTGCGCCGCAGCGTGCGGCGGAGATCGATGGCTCGGCCGCGGCGCGACGCTCGGCGCCGGCGGCTGAGGCGGTAGCGCATCGCCTGGGCCAGCCGCTCGGCAAGACGCGCGGCCTCCGCCTGCTCTTCCGGATCAGCAAGCTTGTCGAGGCCGGCGCGCATGAGCTGCTCGCGGCGGCTGGCCACCAGCCGTCCGGCGCCGTCGCGATGCGCGGTCGGTTCGTCGCCCTCGACGAGCTGCGCCTGTGGCGCCGTCGCCCGCTGGTCGGCCTTGCTCGGCAGCACGCGGTCCCAGATCGGCGGCGGGCGGAGCTCGCGATGGTCGGCCGAGGCGTCGTTCGCCGGTGTCACGCGCTTCAAGCCGCGCCCCGACCAGTAGGCATCGAACAATTCGTCGAATCCCTCCCACTGGTCGCGGCTGCCGGAGAGCAGCACCTTCATGCCGAGCCGCGCGGCCACCGGATCGGCGACCGTGCCGGCGATCAGGCTCAGCGCCGACATCGCTTCGCCGGGCCCGATCCGATAGCCGCTGCGCCGAAGATGCGCGACGAAGCCGGCGACGCGTTCGGAGGGGAGCGTGGGCGTCATGATGGTTGCGGGGCGATCCATGCAAGCAGCGCACGCACGCTCTTCCACACTCGATCGTCATGCCAAGGCCTGGCCTTGGGATCCACGAGTTTCGTGGGGCCGGCAATCGGCGTTGCAGGCAGACTCGTCGATGCCAGGGCCAGGCCTTGGCACGACGGGGTTCGGGGTTGCGAGGCGAGTGAAGCCTGTAGGGCCTTCTCCTCCGCCAGCACCTGCATCCAGAGGGCACAGCCGCAGCAGCACATGTCAGGCCACCTTGCCGACCAGGCGGGCCGTCACCTCGGGCGTGACCGCCTTCAGGTCGGCGTCGGTCTTCAGCAGGCAGGCCAGGCTCGCCTGCAAGGCCGCGGGATCGCGGTCGATGGCGCCGAGCTGCATGCCGGTCAGGGCGCGCGCCCAGTCGATGGTCTCGGCGACGCCCGGCTTCTTCTGCAGGTCCTCGCGGCGCAGCGCCTGCACGAAGCGCACGATCTGGCCGAGGATGCGCGCGTCGGCGTCCGGCAGGTGCGCATGGAGGATGCGCAGCTCCTTCGCCTCGCCGGGGAACTCGACATAGGCATAGAGGCAGCGCCGCCGCAGCGCGTCGGACAAGGCCCGGGTGCCGTTCGAGGTCAGCACGACATGGGGGATCGAAACCGCCTCGATGGTGCCGAGCTCCGGGATGGTGATCTGGAAATCCGAGAGCACTTCCAGCAGATAGGCCTCGAACTCCTCGTCGGCGCGATCGATCTCGTCGATCAGCAATACCGGGGGCTTGGGCTGCGAGATCGCCTCCAGCAGCGGCCGGCGCAGCAGATAGTCCTCGGTGAAGACGTGCTTCTCCAGGGCCGTCGCCTTCATGCCCTCGCCCTCATGGGCGCGGATGGCGAGGAGCTGGCGCTGGTAGTTCCATTCGTAGATCGCCGCCGCGGCGTCGAGCCCCTCGTAGCATTGCAGCCGGATGAGGCGCGTGCCGAGCAGCCGCGCCAGCGCCTTGCCGACCTCGGTCTTGCCGACGCCGGCCTCGCCTTCGAGCAGCAGCGGCCGCTGCAGGTCGATCGCGAGGGTCAGCGCCATCGCCAGGCTGTCCTCGGCGATATAGCCCGCCGCGTCCAGCCTCTGCTGCAGCGCGCGGTAATCGAAGGTCATGACTCCACCGACACCAAAACCCGGTCGTCATGCCGTGACTTGGTCACGGCATCCACGCCTTTCCATCCCGCGGCACCCAAGGCGTGGATCCCGCGACCTATTCGCGGGATGACGGAGCATGGTTTACGCCCGCCTCGATCACTTCACCAGACCCAGCTTCTGCGCCGTCTTCCAGACGCGCCAGTGATCGTGCGGCATCTGGGTATGCGTGAGGCCGAGATGGGCGAAGGCGTCGCACACGGCATTCGAGAAGCAGGATACGCCGCCGACATTGGGCGATTCGCCGACGCCCTTGGCGCCGATCGGGTGATGCGGCGAGGGCGTGACCGTGAAGTCGGTCTCCCAGACCGGCGTCTCGACCGCGGTCGGCAGGAAGAAGTCCATCAGGCTGCCGCCCGAGACGTTGCCGGTCTCGTCATAGGCGATCTCCTGGCCCATGGCGATCGCCAGCGCCTCCGTGAGGCCGCCATGGACCTGCCCCTCGATGATCATCGGGTTGATCCGGGTGCCGCAATCGTCCAGCGCATAGAAGCGCCGGATATGCGTGACGCCGGTATCGACGTCGATGTCGGCGACGCAGATATAGGCGCCGAACGGATAGGTCATGTTCGGCGGATCGTAGTAGCTGACGGCCTCGAGGCCCGGCTCCATGCCCGGCGGCACCTTGTTATAGGCGGCGAAGGCGATCTCCTTCATGGTCTTGACGCGGTCGGGCGCGCCCTTCACCACGAAGCGATCGACGTCCCATTCGAGATCGCTCTCGTGGACCTCGAGCAGATAGGCGGCGATCATCTGCGCCTTGGCGCGGATCTTGCGCCCGGCCATCGCCGTCGCCGCACCCGCGACCGGCGTCGAGCGCGAGCCGTAGGTGCCGAGGCCGTAGGGCGCGGTGTCGGTATCGCCCTCCTCGACCGTGATGTCCGAGGCCGGCAGGCCGATCTCGGTCGCCAGGATCTGGGCGAAGGTCGTGGCGTGGCCCTGGCCCTGGCTGATCGTGCCCAGCCGCGCGATCGCGCTCCCGGTCGGATGGATGCGGATCTCGCAGGAATCGAACATGCCGAGGCCGAGGATGTCGCAGTTCTTGATCGGCCCGGCGCCGACGATCTCGGTGAAGAAGGTGACGCCGATCCCCATCAGGCTGCGGGTCTCGCCGCGCGCGAAAGCCTCCCGGTTCTTCTTCTGCTCCTCGCGCAGGCCCTTGTAGTTCACCGCCGCCAGCGCCTTGTCGAGCGCGGTCTCGTAGTCGCCGCTGTCATACTCCCAGCCGAGCGCCGACTTGTAGGGGAACTGCTCCTTGCGGACGAAGTTCTTCCGCCGCACTTCCGCCGGGTCCATGTTCAGCTTGCGCGCCAGCACGTCCATCATGCGCTCGATGAAATAGCTGGCCTCGGTCACGCGGAACGAGCAGCGATAGGCGACGCCGCCCGGCGCCTTGTTGGTGTAGACGCCATCGACCGTCAGATGCGCGGTCGGGATGTCGTAGGAGCCGGTGCAGATGTTGAAGAAGCCGGCCGGGAACTTGGTCGGATCGGCGCAGGCGTCGAAGGCGCCGTGATCGGCCACGACGTGGCATTTCAGCGCCGTGATGCGGCCGTCCCTGGTGGCGGCGATCTCGCCGGTCATGTGGTAGTCGCGGGCGAAGGCGGTCGCGGTCAGGTTCTCGATCCGGTCCTCGATCCACTTCACCGGCACGCCGAGCACGATCGAGGCGACGATCGAGCAGATGTAGCCGGGATAGACCCCGACCTTGTTGCCGAAGCCGCCGCCGATATCCGGCGAGATGATGCGGATCTTGTGCTCCGGGATGCCGGAGATCAGCGAGGCGACGGTCCTGACCGCATGCGGCGCCTGGAAGGTGCCCCAGACGGTGAGGTGCGAATTGATCTTGTCCATCGAGGCGACGCAGCCGCAGGTCTCCAGCGGACAGGGATGGACGCGCTGATAGGAGATGAACTCCCTGGCCACCACCTCGGCGCCGCCCAGCGCCTTGTCGGTGCCGGCCTGGTCGCCGACCTCCCAGGTGAAGATGTGGTTGGGGTGACGGCGCGGGCCATGGGCGCCGGTCGTCTTGCCCTCGAGATCGTGGCGCAGCACCGGCGCATCGGCGTCCATGGCGTGCAACGGATCGACCAGGGCCGGCAGCTCCTCGTACTCGACCTCGATCAGCTCGACGGCGTCGGCCGCGACGTAGCGGTCGGTGGCGACGACGAAGGCGACCTCCTGGTTCTGGAACAGCACCTTGTCGACGGCGAGCACCGCCTGCACGTCGCCGGCCAGCGTCGGCATGTAATGCAGGTTCAAGGGCTTCAGGTCGTCGGCGGTCAGCACCGCCTTGACGCCGGGCAGCGCCAGCGCCTTGGACTTGTCGATCTTCTTGATCCTGGCATGGCCGTAGGGCGAGCGCACGAAATCGCCGAACACCATGCCCGGCAGCTTCATGTCGTCGACATAGTTGCCCTTGCCCTGGGTGAAGCGGACGTCCTCGACCCGCTTGCGCTTGGAGCCCAGGCCTTCGAGTTTCGCGGCGCGTTCCTGCACCGAGGTTCCATCGGCGGCGCTCATTCTGCGGCCTCCTTCTTGGCGGAGAGCTGATCCGCGGCGGCGCGGATCGCCTTGACGATGTTCTGGTAGCCGGTGCAACGGCAAAGATTGCCGGCGATCCCGGCGCGGATCTCGGTCTCGCTGGGATTGGGATTCTCCTGCAGCAGCCGATAGGCGCGGGTGATCATGCCCGGCGTGCAGAAGCCGCATTGCAGGCCGTGATGCTCGCGGAACATCTCCTGCAGCACATGCAGCGAGCCGTCGGCATTGGCCATGCCCTCGATGGTCTTGACCGAGGCGCCGTTGGCCTGCGCCACGAAGACGGTGCAGGACTTCACCGACTTGCCGTTGAGATCGACGGTGCAGGCGCCGCAATGGCTGGTGTCGCAGCCGACATGCGGGCCGGTCAGCGACAGGGTCTCGCGCAGGAAGTGGATCAGCAGGGTCCGCGGCTCGGCGAGGGCTTCGACCTCGCTGCCGTTGACCGTCATCTTCACATGCATCTTCGCCATGGTCCCCTCCCTTCAGCGCGCGCGCTTGGCGGCGGCTTCGATCGCGCGCCGCGCCATGACGCCGGCCACGGACTTGCGGAAATCGGCCGGGCCGCGCGCATCCTTGGGCGCGGGCTGCGCCGCCTCGGTCGCCGCCTGCGCCGCCTTGGCGATCGCGGCGGCGTCGAGGGCGGTGCCGACCAGGGCGCGGGCCGCGGCCTCGGCCAGGATCGCCATGTCGCCGACATTGGTCAGCGTGATCGCGGCCGCGCTGCATTTGCCGCCGCCGACCGTCAGGATCACGGCGGCGGCGGCCGTCGCGTAGTCGCCGATCTTGCGCTTCTGCTTCACATAGGCGCTGCCGTGCCCCGCGGGCGGCTTCGGGATGCGGATCGCGGTCAGGATCTCGCCGTCCTTCAGCGCCGTCGCATAGGCGCCCTCGTAGAAGCCGCGCGCCTTCACCTCGCGGGTGCCGCCGGCACCCTTCACCAGGTAGACGGCGTCGAGCGCCATCATGACGGCGGGCATGTCGTTGCCGGGATCGCCGTTGGCGACGTTGCCGCCGAGCGTCCCGCAATAGCGGACCTGGGGGTCGGCGATCTGCTCGGCGGTCTCCTTGAGGATCGGCACCGCCGCGGCGAGCTCCTTGGACAGGATGATCTCCCGCTGGGTGGTCATGGCGCCGATCTCGAAGGCGGCCCCGGCATCCTTGATGCCCTTCAGCGCGCCGATGTCCTGGAGATCGACCAGGTGGCCGGGCTGCGCGAGGCGCAGCTTCATCATCGGGATCAGGCTGTGGCCGCCGGCCACCACGCGCGCCTCATCGCCGAACTCGGCCAGCAGCTTGACGGCATCGTCGAGGCTCGACGGCCGGTGGTATTCGAAAGCGGCAGGTATCATCGCTCCCTCCCAAGAGTGATGGGGGCTGTTCAGCCCTTGGCGGTTGCCAACACCTTGATCCCGTGGGGAAGACAGCGTGAGCGCCAAGTGACCAGAACCCCGCGCCCTGCACGAAATGCAGCCCGTCTGCACGAACGGCCGCCGCGATTCCGCCACAATCCGCGCCGTGATTCTGGTGCAGCGCAGCATCGGCGCGCGCGAATCCCGCGGGAGAGCCGGGGCCGAGCCGGTGGGCGGCGAGACTATTCGGCGGCCTCCGCCTCCTCGGCGAGGACGGCGCGGCGGCCATATTGCCGGGGCGAGCGGCCCATCACGCGCTTGAAGGCGGTGCTGAAGGCGCTCTCGGATTCGTAGCCCAGCGACCGCGCGATGACCGAGACCGGCTCCCCGGTATTGGCCAGCCGGTCCCCGGCCAGCAGCATCCGCCAGCGCGTCAGGTATTCCATCGGCGCGCTGCCGACCATGGCCTTGAACCTCTCGGCGAAGCTCGAGCGCGACATGCCGGCCCGCCCGGCCAGGCCCTGCAGGGTCCAGCGATGGGCCGGGTCGGCGTGGATGGCGCCGATCGCCGCCCCCATCTGCTTGTCGGCGAGCGCGAACAGCCAGCCCACGCCCCCCTCCATCCCCTCGGCGAGATGGATGCGCAGCGCCTGGATCATCATCATATGGGCGAGATGCTGGGCGACGAGATAGTTGCCGGGCTGCGGGTTCTGCAGCTCGTGCATCATCCGCTCGACCGACCAGCGCAAGGCGGCCTGATCGGTTTCCTTCCGGATGTGCACGATCGGCGGCAGCATCTTCAGCAGGATGTCGGCATGGGCGCCGCTCAGCACGAAGCGGCTGCCGACCAGGAACACGTCGCCGCCGCCATTATAGGTGACGACGCCGCCCGCGCGCGGCGGCGGAAAGACGGCGCTCGACGCGACCGGCGGCACGTCGGGATGGCTGCAGGTGCGGAACGGCCGTCCGCTCGGCAGCAGGAAGCAGTCGCCGGCGGAAACCCGCACGGGCGCGTCGACGCCCTCCACCACCAGCCAGCACCCGCCGGAGACCACGGCGTAGCACTTGATGCCGCCGTTGCGCGGGAAGGCGATCGACCAGTCCCCGCCGGCATCGAAGCCGGCCGAGACATGGCTCTGGGGTTTCAGCAGCGACAGGACATCGGAGAGCGGGTCCATGGGCGGCATCCGGACGATCGCGAAGATAATATGGACTTTGACGCATGGATCGTCCGGGCACAACGGCCTAAACATAGGCCATTCCATCCAGCGATGAGGAACTGCCATGCGCGTTTTCGTCACCGGCGCCACCGGCTTCGTCGGCTCCGCCGTCGTCCAGGAACTGCTCGGCGCGGGCCACCAGGTGCTCGGCCTGGCCCGCTCGGATTCAGGCGCCAGATCGCTCGCCGCCACCGGCGCCGAGGTGCATCGCGGCGACGTCCAGGATCTCGACAGCCTGCGCCGGGGCGCCGCGCAGGCGGATGCCGTCATCCACACCGCCTTCATCCACGACTTCTCCAAGTTCAAGGAGAATTGCGAGATCGACCGGCACGCGATCGCCGCGCTGGGCTCGGCGCTCGAAGGATCGTCGAAGCCGCTGATCGTCACCAGCGGCACCGGCCTGCTGCGCGGCGACCGGGCCGTGACCGAGGACGACACGTCCCCGTCCGGCCCGAACGCGGTTCCGCGCGTCGCCTCGGAGGAATCCGCCGATGCGATCAAGGCACGCGGCGTCAACGTCTCGGTGATGCGCCTGCCGCCCTCGGTGCACGGCGTCGGCGATCACGGCTTCGTCCCGATGCTGATCGCCATGGCCCGCGAGAAGGGCGCCTCGGCCTATATCGGCGAGGGAGGCAATGTCTGGCCCGCGGTGCACCGGCTCGACGCGGCCCGCCTCTACCGGCTGGCGCTGGAGCAGAATCCGGGCCCGCGGCGCTATCACGCCGTCGCCGAGACCGGCGTGCCGTTCAAGGAGATCGCGACGGTGATCGGCCGGCGGCTCGGCATCCCGGTGGTCTCGAAGTCGAAGGAAGAGGCGGCGCAGCACTTCACCTGGTTCGCGCATTTCGCGGCGATGGACAACCTCGCCTCCAGCGAGCAGACGCGCAAGGCGACGGGCTGGGCGCCGACGCAGCCCGGCCTCATCGCCGATATCGACCGGCCGCAATATTTCGGCGGTTAGAGCCTAGATCCCCAGCGCCTTCCGGACCTCGGCCACGTGGCCGCGGCTGACGGGGACGAGGTTCTCCTCCGGCCCGGGCACGACGAGATAGACCTTGTCGTGCTTGCGCTGGAAGGCCCGCGCGTGCTCCAGGTTGACCAGGAAGCTGCGATGGGTGCGCATGAAGCTGCGGCCCACCACGTGCTCCTCGACCTTGGAGATCGACCAGGGACAGAAGTGGTTCTCCTGGCCCTGGTAGAGCCGCGTGTAATGGCCCTCGGCCTGGACCGCCGTCACGCGCGTCGCATCGACGAAGAAGGTCAGGCCGTTCTGCTCATAGGGCAGTCGGATGCGCTCCGGCTCGGCCGGCTTCGCCGGCTGGACCGCGAGCTGAATGTCGGTCTCCGGCTCGGGCAAGGCCGGCGCGTCCATCACCGGGAGCGGCGCCCCCGCCGCGACCAGGCCGGCATTCGGCAAGGGCAGCGCGGTCAGCAGGAACAGGCCGCAGACCACGAAGGCCGCGAGCGCCACGATCAGCGCGAGATAGCCGTCCTTGATCACCGGCTGGGCGAGCGCGATCAGCTCGCTCGCGGGGATGAAGCGGGTGAAGGCCATCGCGGTGTAATGCATGCTGGAGATGGTGATCCCGAGCAGCACCGCCGCCAGCGAGAGCTGCAGCACGGTGCGGCGGCGATAGGCGATCTGCACCACCGCGATCGAGGAGAGGATCGCGATGCCGGTGGAGAGGAAGATCCCCGCCGGCGCGTAGGAGACCAGGCAGTTCCCGCCGATCGCCTGCATGCCGATGTAATGCATGGTCACGATGCCGAGCCCGATCAGCGTGCCGGTGACGACCGTGCGCCAGAGCTGCTTCTCGCCCATGTGGACGAAAGAGAGTCCGAGACCGGTGATCAGGATCGAGACCAGCACCGAGCTCAACGTGTGCAACGCGTCGTAGCTGATCGAGACCGGCAGCCTGAGCGCCAGCATGCCGACGAAATGCATGGACCAGATCCCGCCGCCCAGCGCGCAGGCGGACTCGGCGATCCGGATCCGCCGGGCAGGCAGGGGCAGCGAGCCCAGATCGCCCGCCAGCCGCAACCCGGTGAAGGACGCCATGATGGCGACCAGCACCGACGCACCCACCAGCATCGGGTCGTAAGAAAAGAGCATCTCCGTCCCGTCGGCCTGCCGTCCGGTTGGTTCTGGCTCTCTGATGTGAAGCTGCGGCAGGTCCTTGCCGTAAAGTCTGGCGAAGGCGACGCGGCAAATCAAGGATAAGGCGATGTATTCAAATAGGAATATCGAATCCGGCGGCGTGCCTTGCGACAAGGAATATCCAAGCGCCGCAAGACCGTCCTAGTATGGCGCGAAGAAACGGAAGCATCACAGGGCAGCAGATGGCGGCAGTCGAAGCGAAATCCAGCGCCGGAATCGCGATGCGCGGCGCGGGCTATTACAGCGTTCACACGATCGGCGCGAAGACGGTGATCGACGCCGCGACCGATCTGGTGCTCGAAGCGGCACGCGCGATCGCGCTCGCCGATGCGGCGACGCCCTTCGCGGTCGCCGATTACGGCTGCGCCGACGGCGGCACCTCGATCGATCTCCATCGCGCGCTGATCGCCGAGATCCGCAAGCGCGAGGCGGCGCGGCCGGTCGCGCTCTATTACACCGACCTTCCCGGCAACGACTATTCGGCGCTGTTCAAGCGCCTGCAGGGCCTGCTGCCGATCGATCCCGTCGGCTTCACGAATTTCGAGCGGGTCTATCCGTTCGCCAGCGGCACCACGTTCTATCGCCAGATCGTGCCGGCGGGGACGCTGTCGCTCGGCTTCTCGGCGACGGCGATGCATTGGATGAGCGCGCGGCCCGGCAACATCACCGGCCATGTGCATTCGGTCGGGGCCAAGGGCGAGGAGCTCGCCGCCTTCCGCGCCCAGTCGCTGAAGGACTGGGAGACCATCCTGCTGCACCGCGCCGCCGAGCTCCGCCCGGGCGGCTGGCTGGTGCTGGCGAATTTCTGCATCGACGAGCAGGGCCGCTATCTCGGCCATACCGGCGGCCAGAGCATGTTCGACCAGTACGAGAAGCACTGGCGCGCCCTGCACGAGGCCGGCGTCATCGGCCGCGCGGAATACGACCGCGCCACCTTCCAGCAGCACTACCGCACGCCGGAGGAATGCGCCGCCCCTTTCCGCGATTCCAACTCGGCGGTGTCGCGGGCCGGGCTCGAGCTGGTGAAGGTCTTCACCCGCGTCACCCCCTGCCCTTACGCCCAGGACTTCCAGCGCCACGGCGACGCGGCCGCGTTCGCCAAGGCCTATATCCCGACGCTGCGATCCTGGAGCGAGAGCACGTTCGCCGGCGCCCTCGACCCGGCGCGCCCGGCCGCCGAACGGGCCGCGATCATCGACCGGTTCTACGATTCCTATGAGTCGGCGGTGGCGGCGAATCCGCAAGGCCACGGCATGGATTACGTCCATTGCTTCATGCAGATTCGCAAGCGCGGCTAATTATCCACAGGCCGATCCGCAAATATGCGGACGGTCACATTGCGTTGTGTTGACGGCGGCTTAGGCCGTCGTTATGGCTTCCCGACGGCGATCAAGCGGGCCCCGAGTTGCAACGCAAGGGCTGAGCAGTCGTTTCCGCCCTCGTGGCATTTACAATCTGGGGGATACCCATGCGCGTTCTCTGGTTCGCGGCCGCACTTCTGTCCGCGACCGTCTCCGTCTCCACCGCAACCCTGGCCTGCAGCAGTGTCGAGCATGTGTCGGCGTCGAAGGCCGAATACACGCTGACACCGGGCAGCTCCGACGATTGCATCCGCTCCTCGGACGGGCGCTACGAGCTGCACATGCAGAAGGAAGGCACGCTGGCGCTCTATGACAACCGCCATCCCGGCCATGTGCTGATCTGGCAGGCGAAGATGGACGGCGCGCCGCAGCCCGGCAGCAAGGCCGTGCTCCGCAATACCGGCAGCCTCGCCGTGATCGATCCGTCGGGCAAGGACCTGTGGACCAGCTCGGCGGCGGCCGGCATCGGCGACTACTTCGTCCAGATCGATCCGAAGGGCCGCCTCGAAGTCTACAAGGGTACGACCCTCTCCGATCCGGCGAAGACCCTGGTCTGGGCCTCCAATGCCGGCGACGTTCCGGACCAGGACGGCGTGTGCCAGTGTCACATCACCAACACCGACGGCTCCCCCGGCAAGTCCTCGGGCGATTCCTTCGCCATCTGCGGTTTGATGTCCTGTCGCAGCCAGTGCGCCGCCAAGAAGGACTATTTCGGCGACGCGCTGATCGGCACCTATAACAAGGGCACCGGAAAGTGTAAGGCGTTCTAGCGCCCGGCTTTTCCCGGTTCTAAATCCTCGCGGCGGCGGTTTTTTAACCACCGCCGCTCTTGATTCTGATCGTGCCTTATGGGCTAAGATTCCTTTAAGCCTCAGCTAGCTAACATCCGTTTGCCGAGGCGGTTCGGAAGAAATCGCGCGCCGGACGGGGGATGCCATGCTGAGCGATCGGGACCGGGTCCAGAACAAGTCCTTGGAACGGCTGTTCGAGATCGTGGTCGCCCGCGCCCACGAGACCATCGTGGTCACCGACGCGCAGATCGAATCCGACCCCGGACCCACCATCCTGTTCGTCAACGCCGCCGCCGCGAAGCGGATCGGTCATCCCGCCGCCGAACTGATCGGCGCGCCGTTCAAGCGCATCGTGCTGCCCGACATGTGGCCCAACGTCATCGCGCAGCTCCGGCAGGTGGCCGAGCGCGGCGAGGCCGGCCAGACCGAGCTGCGCGCCAAGGACCACGCCGGCAAGGAATACTGGATGGAGATCTCCACCCTGCCGATCTACGACGAGAACGGCGCGCTCGAGTACCTGGCGCGCATCGGCCGGGACGTCACGCCGCGCAAGGTCGCCGAGCAGCAGCGCGAGATGACCCAGGACCTGCTGGCCTCGCTGTTCGGCGCCATCGACGTGCCGCTGATCGTCGTCGGCGAGGGCGGCACCGTCATGATGAGCAACGTCGCGCTGCAGAACGCGCTCGGCTGGAGCCTGCTCGACACCACCGGCAAGCCGCTCGCCAACCTGGTCGCCCCCGAGGATCGGCCGCGGCTCGACGCCCTGCTCAAGGGCGCGACGCCGCAGCCGCAGACGGAGCAGGTCCTGCTCCAGCACCGCTCCGGCGTCCAGGTGCAGGGCAAGGTGCAGATCACCCGGGTGAAGTCGCCCAACCGGCAGAGCTATCTCGTCGCCAAGATCGAGACCGGCGGCGCGAACGCCGAGGCCGATTCGCTGCGGCGGCATACGAACCGCCCCGTCGTCGCCGGCAAGCTGCAGCTCGTCGGGTTCAGCGCGCTGCGGGAGGAGCTGGGGCCGCGCTGGACGGAGCTCAACGAGCGCGTCTTCGCCATCGCCGACCAGGTGATCCGCAAGCATCTCCAGCCCCACGACATCTGCCAGCGCTCGGGCTCCGACGGATTCCTGGTGTTCTTCGACCAGCTCGACGAGACCGACGCGCAGGCCAAGGCGGTGCTGATCGGCGAGGAGGTCCGGCGCCGCCTGATGGGCGAGTTGCCCGAAGGCGTCGAGATGCAGATCGCCGCCTATGCCGCGCGCGTCTCGGTGCCCGCCGGCGAGAACCAGAGCGAGCAGAGCCTGCTCGCCGCCTTCAGCCAGCGCCTGGAGCACGAGCGCCAGCGCCAGGAAGCGAACGCGATACAGACCGTGCGCCAGCTCCTGGAATCGGCGAAGCCGGCGTTCCAGCGCATCGAGACCACCGACCGCCAGCCGGCGCCGCTGGTGATGGCGCGCCTGCCCGGCGAATTGCGGGAGGCGATCGCGACGCTTTCGTCGCTCGGCCAGCCGGCCTATTCGGTCGAGGCCGACGCGTTCACCCTGGCGGGCGCCGGCGCCCATGTGCTCGCCAACCTGGCGCGGGGAACGCTGCCGCTGATCCTGGTCCCGGTCCGCTTCTGCAACCTCGCCACCCGGCGCGACATCGAGGCCATCGTCAAGACCGCGCGCTCCATCGGCGATGCCGGAAAGGGCCAGATCGCCATCGAGATCACCGAGGTGCCCCGCGAGATCATCCGCTCCCGCCTGGCCGACATGGCGATGCGGTTCGCGCCGCTGGTCCGCGCCATCGCCTTCGAGCTGCCGACCACGGATCAGGCCTTCGCAATGGGCCTGCCGATGTCCACGCGGCTCGCCACCATCCCGATCGGCCTGCTGCGCGAATCCCACGGCGCGTTCATTCCGGGCGCCGAACGCCTGGTCGAGCTGCTGAAGGCCCGGCAATGCCGGCTGATCGCCAAGGGCGTGGACCCGGTCAGCGACCTGCCGCCGCTCCGGGAGGCGGGAGTGCCCATGGTCGCCTGCGGGGCATAGCTGCGTCACGGCGGCGTGACGATCGGCCGGCTTGCGGCGGCCGTTCGGCCCGTGCGATAGCTGGCCCATGATCGGCAAGACCGGCATCTTCGGAGGGCTTCGGCGGTGCCGATGGGCGCTCGGCCTGGCCTTCGGCTATGCCCTGCTGCTCAACGCCCTGCTCGGCACCTCGGTCGAGGGGGCGATGGCCGCCGCCCGCAACGATCCGCTGTCGGCCGCGGCCGCCGCCTCGCTCTGCAGCCCGGGCGACCCGGCGCCGGCCAGTCCCCGCCATGCCCCCGCCGACCATCAGCAGACCTGCCCGCTCTGCGGCCCGGCCTGCCCGATGGCCGGGTCCACCCCGCTGCAGGGCGGAATCGACTTGCCCGCCGTTCCGGCGCCGCGGGAAATCGTCCTCGGCTCGGCCGACCGGCAGCGCGACGAAGCAACCGACGGGCGCAGGCTCTACGCCTCGGACGCGGATTCCCAGGGACCGCCGGCGGCCTGATACCGCGCCGCCACCCGCATCATCCCTGAGCGGACCGCTTTCCCGCTTCATTCAATTCATGAGAAACGCCCATGCGCCCATTGAATTTGCTGCTCTTTTTCGCACTCTTCATCTTCGGTCTCAACTCGGCCGCGACGGCCCACGAATACAAGGTCGGCGATCTCGAGATCGTCCATCCCTGGGCCCGCGCGCAGCTCAAAGGCAGCGACGTCGCCGATGGCTTCATGAAGATCATCAACCACGGATCGACCCCGGACCGGCTGCTCGCGGTCACCGTGGACTTCGCCAAGACCACCCAGATCCATGACATGAAGATGGACGGCACGACCATGCAGATGATCGAGCTGAAGGACGGGCTGGAGATTCCGGCCGGGGCGACCGTCGAGCTGAAGCCCAAGGCCACGCATGTCATGTTCATGGGCCTGAAGGAGGAACTGGCCCCCGACGAGATGGTCCCGGGCGAGCTCACCTTCGAGAAGGCCGGCAAGATCAAGGTCGAGTTCATGATCCAGCCCGCCGGCACCGACCATTCCATGGACAACATGTAAGGAGGGGGCGATGGTGGTCCGCAGGCTCCTCACCATCCTGATCGCGGCGGCGGTCATTGCCGCCACCGGGCTCGGCTATCTCTACCTGAACCGCCCGGGACCGGACGCGCCCGGCGGCATCGCCATCGGCGGTCCGATCCATCTCACCGACCAGGACGGGCGGAAGTTCGACTCGGCCAGTCTCGCCGGGAAGCCCTATGCCGTGTTCTTCGGCTACACCCATTGCCCGGACGTCTGCCCGACCACGTTGTCGGACATCGCGCAGGCGACCGCCGAGATCGGCGACAAGGCCAAGGACTTCACGACCCTGTTCGTCACCGTCGATCCGGAGCGCGACACCGCGGCGGTGCTGAAGGAGTACATGTCGAACTTCACCACCAAGGCGATCGGACTCACGGGCACGCCGGACGAGGTCGCGGCGGCGGCGAAGGAGTTCCGTGTCTATTACAAGAAGGTGCCGACCTCCGACGGCGGCTACTCGATGGACCACACGGCGGTCCTCTATCTGATCGACCGCCACGGCGAGTTCCACGGCATCATCAGCTATGCCGAGGATCACGACGCCTACGTGCGGAAGATCAAGGAAGTGCTGGCCGACTGACGCCGCGTCACGCGCCTGTCGGGAAGCTGACGGGCCTGTAACGGCTGATACACGAAACTTCGGCGGCGCGGCGTGTTCGCGCTGGACCGACTCGCGTGTCGGCCGCACACTTCCCGCGCGTTCAACCGAGGAGATCGTCTTCCATGCGCAAGCTCGTTTCGCTTTCCGCAACGGCCGCATCGGCACTGGCATTGAGCGCGGTGCTGCTCGCCGGCGCCGCCGACGCAGCCGCGCCGCAATCGGCGCCGGCCACCGCCGCCGTCGACGTGGTCCGCGCCGCGGACGTGACGATGGTGGTCAGTCACAGCTACGCCCATCTGCGCAAGGAGCCGAACACCAAGAGCGGCATCCTTGCCACCCTGAAGAAAGGCACCAAGGTCGACGTGATCGAGAAGGTCGCGGGCGGCAAGTGGGCCCATGTGAAGGTCGATAAGTCCGAGGGCTACATCGCCGTCGCGCTGTTGAAGTAGTCCGCCGCCGCATCGCCGGTCGACCATAGGCCGCCGGTCCTTTCCGACCGGCGGCCCGAATTTTCCCCGCCGCGGGGGCGACTTAGCGCCCCCGGTTCGCCGCGCGCCCGATCGATACAGATCGTTACAGAATCCGGCTTGTGCACGATTGTGTGCATGTCTACGATTTTGCTGCGGGCTTTCACAGCATTGGGCGGAGTGCCGCATCCTGACCACCCACTCTTCCAGACCGGCTTCCTCGCCAGCATTCCTGATCGACGCGCGCCGCGCATGGGTTGCGCAGCCGGTCGGTCCATAGACCCGGTCGAGCCGCGGCCTTCCTTGCGCCCGCGGTTTGAACGCCGGTTCAAACCACACCGCCGATAAGCATTAAGAAACAGGGAGAAAGTCATGAACAATCGGGATTCACGCATCGAGCGCATCCTCGGCCATTTCCGCCGGGGCGACCTCTCGCGCCGCGAGGCTCTGCGCGCCCTGGGCGCGGTCGGCCTGATCGCGGGCGCGGGGCGGCTGCTCGACTTCCAGGCGATCGCGGACGAGGCCGGCAAGCAGGCGGGTCCCGGCGGCATCCCGCTCTCGCGCCCCGACAAGCCGGTGACCCTGCCGCTGAACGGCTCGCCGATCGCCAGCGGCATGCAGCCGGAAAGCGGCACCTTCCAGATCTTCAACTACCAGGACTATGTCGACCAGAAGTCGGTGATCGACACCTTCGCCAAGAAGTACAATGTCGAGGTCCAGCTCACGACCTTCGACACCATGGACCAGGCGATCACGCGCCTGGCCAGCGGCGCGGTCGACATCGACGCCACCAACATCACGCCGGACCGCATCGCCCAGGCGGTGGCCGGCAAGCTGCTGGCGCCGTTGAACCACGACTACATCCCGAACCTGAAGAACGCCTTCAAGTCGGCGCAGAACCCGTTCTATGACCAGGGCGCGCAATACACCGTGCCCTACAACCTCTATTCGACCGGCATCGGCTGGCGCAACGACAAGATCAAGGAAGACATCAGCAAGCGCGACAATCCGTGGTCGGTGTTCTGGGATCCCAAGACCAAGGACTATACCGGCTATACCGGCATCCTCGACGACCCGCGCGAATCGCTGGGCATGGCGATGCTCTACAAGGGCTTCACCGACCTGAACACCGAGGATCCGGACGAGATCGAGAAGGCCCTGGCCGACCTGAAGGCGGCGGTTCCGATCTCCAACCCGAAGGTCAACATCACCGAGTACAAGGACCTCGCCGAAGGCACCACCTGGATGCACCAGAGCTGGTCGGGCGACCTGCTCGGCGCGGCGATCTTCTACATGCCGGAAGGGACCAAGCCCGACGTGCTCAGCTTCTGGTGGCCGGGCAAGGGCAAGGGCGCGGTGCAGGGCGACGCCTGGGCGCTGCTGGCCAAGAGCAAGAAGCCGGTGCTCGGCCACCTGTGGCTCAACCACCTGCTCGATCACGAGGTCGCCTACAACAACTTCACGACCTTCACCGGCTACCAGCCGGCGCAGCCGATCGATGCCGACCAGCTCATCAAGGACGGCATCCTGCCGGCGAACCTGAAGAACCTGATCCTGACCGAAGAGGATCTGGGCCCCGGTTCGCTGCAATACTGCCAGCTCACCGCCAAGGGCACGGCGCTCTGGCAGAACGCCTACGCGCGATTCAGCTCCGGCGCCTAGGGCGCCGGAGAGCGGACGCAGCGGGGGGCGGGCGTCGTGTATCCGAAGTGGCTATGGCCGGTCTTCGCCGTTCCCGGCGTGCTCTGGCTCATCCTGCTTTTCCTGGTGCCGTTCTATGCGGTGATCGGTGTCGCCTTCGGCGGCATCGATCCCATCTTCATGAACCCGGTCCCGAGCTGGAACCCCGCCGACTGGCAATACGATTCCATGATCGCCACGTTGAAGGGGTTCCTGCCCGGCAATTCCTACTGGACCGTGCTGGTCAGGACCACGATCTACGTGGCGCTCGCCCTCGCCGGCTCGCTGGCGATCGGCTACCCGGTCGCCTATTACATCTCGCGCCATGCCAAGCGCAGCAAGGGCGTGCTGCTCGCCCTGCTCGTGCTGCCCTTCTGGGTCAGCTACATGATGCGGATGCTGGCCTGGGTGAACCTGTTCTCGCCCAACGGCTACATCAACAAGTTCCTGGTATGGACCCATCTCGTCACCACGCCGCCGGACTGGCTGAACGGCAACCCGACCTCGGTGGTGCTGGGGCTGATCTACGGCTACGTGCCCTATCTCATCCTGCCGCTGCTGGCCGCGCTCGACCGGATCGACCGCAGCGTGCTGGAAGCGGCGCGTGACCTCGGCGCCAGCCCGGCCGAGGCGTTCTATCACGTGACCCTGCCGCTCTCGAAGCCCGGCATCCTCGGCGCCAGCGTCATCATCGCGCTGCCGATGTTCGGCGACTATTACACGCCCAACATCGTCTCCGGCTCGCCGAAGACCACCATGCTCGGCAACCAGATCGACATCTATTTCCACGGCGGGCCGCAGCCTTCGGTCGGCGCGTCGCTCACCATGCTGCTCTCGCTGTTCCTGGCGGTGCTGATGGCCTATTACATGATCACCATCGCCAGGGCGCAGAAGGAGCTGCAGGCATGAGCGCCGCCAGCGGGAGCCGGGCAGCCAAGAGCGGGACGGGCAAGAGCGGGACGGGCGAAAACGGGACGGGCGGCCGCGGCCGGATCGCCGAGCGGACCTTCAGCCATCGCCTGAAGGTCTGGATCGCCAATCCCTGGGGCCACCCGCGCTTCCTGGTGATCGTCGCCTGGGCCTATGTGCTGATCTCGATCGTGCCGGTGATCGTCGCCGTCCAGTTCTCGTTCAACGCGGGGCGCTCGGTGACGGTCTGGCAGGGCTTCGACCTGACCAAGTGGTATTTCAGCGAGCCCGCCTATTCGGTCTGGCACGATCCCCGGCTGCAGCACGCCCTGTTCCAGAGCCTGAAGCTGGCCGGGCTGGACATGCTGATCGCGACGCCGCTCGGCGTGCTGCTGGCGATCGGCCTGGCGCGCTGGCGCGGGCCGCTGGCCAGCGCCTCCAACTTCATCATGCTGTTCCCGCTGGTGACGCCGGAGCTGATGATGGGCGTCGCGCTGTTCCTGGTGTTCCTCAACCTCTTCAAGTTCATCCCGCCGAGCACGACGGCGCAGGTACTGGGCCACGTCACCTTCTCGCTCTCCTATGTCGTGGTCATCGTGCGCGGCCGGTTGTTCTCGATCGGCAAGCAGTATGAGGAGGCGGCGGCGGATCTGGGCGCGACGCCCTGGGAGTGCCTGCGCCTGGTCCTGCTGCCGCTGCTGCTCCCCGCGATCTTCTCCAGCCTGATGATGGTGTTCGCCATCTCGATCGACGATTTCGTGATCAGCCAGTGGCTGTCCTGCGGCTCGGATTGCGACACCGTGCCGATCCGGGTCTACAGCTCGACCCGCGGCGCGCCGCTGCCCTCGATCAACGCGCTGGCGGCGATCATGGTCTACATGACGCTGTCGGCGATCGGCGTCGCCTGGCTGGTGCACAAGTTCATGACCCGGGGCGAGCGACCCGAGGGCCGCGGCGGCATGATGCAGAACATGGGCGGCTTCGATATGTGACGATGGGGGGATTGTGGCTGGCGGCGCTGTCGAACTGATCGACCTCAACAAGCTCTACGGCACCATGCGCGCCGTGGACAACATCAACCTGCACATCCCGGGCGGCGAGTTCTTCTCGCTGCTCGGCTCCTCGGGCTGCGGCAAGACGACGACGCTGCGGATGATCGCCGGCTTCGAGCAGCCGACCAGCGGCCACATCATCCTCGACGGCGTCGACATGACCGAGACGCCGCCGCACAAGCGGCACGTCAACACCGTGTTCCAGAGCTACGCCCTGTTCCCGCATTTGAACGTCTTCGACAACGTCGCCTTCGGCCTGCGCCGCCAGAAGGAGACGCCGGAGAACGTGACCCGCCGGGTCGGCGAGGCGCTGGAGCTGGTGCAGCTGACCGGCTTCGAGAAGCGCAAGCCGGCGCAGATGTCGGGCGGCCAGCAGCAGCGCGTGGCGCTGGCCCGCGCGCTCGTGCTGAAGCCGGCGGTGCTGCTGCTCGACGAGCCGCTCGGCGCGCTCGACGCGCGGCTCCGCAAGCAGCTCCAGGTCGAGCTGAAGACCCTGCAGCAGCAGGTCGGCATCACCTTCGTCTACGTGACGCATGATCAAGAGGAGGCGCTCACCATGAGCGACCGGATCGCGATCATGTCCCAGGGCAGGATCGAGCAGATCGCGACGCCCGAGGAGATGTACGAGAACCCGGCGACGGTGTTCGTCGCGGACTTCCTCGGCGTCTCGAACCTGATGGACGGGATCGCCTCCGGCGCCGATACCGGCGGCCGCTGCAAGGTGAAGCTCGGCGGCACGTTCGAGCTGGCCGCCGGCCGCGGCAGCGCCGCCGCCTCGGGCAAGACCAAGATCACCATCCGCCCGGAGCGCGTCCGCCTCGAGCCCAAGGGCAGCGGCGGCGAGAACCGGATTCCGGGCACGGTGCAGCGCTGGGTCTATCTCGGCAACGCGGTGCAGCTCATCGTCGGGCTCGCCACCGGCGACAAGATCCAGGCGCTGATGCAGAACAGCGGCGAGGAGATTCCCTATCGCGAAGGCAGCGAGGTCGCGGTCCATTTGCCGGCCACGGCCTTGCGCGTGCTGACCGATACGGGCGTACCCCTGGCTTCGGAAGGGGACTGAGGCCAGGGTCGGAAGAAGAAGGGGCGTGGATCGCCCGGTCCGCAGGGACCGGCTCGAGCGGATTCAACGTCAACGGTGGAGAACAGCATGACCAGCCATGACTTCAAGCGCAGCGCGGCGCTGGGCGCGATCGCGGCGGCTTCCCTCGCCTTCGGCATTCGCGCGGCGAGCGCGGACGATGCCACGGACATGTACGAGAAATACTACGAGGCGATCGAGGTGAAGACGCTGTGCGAGGATTCCGGCGCGCCCGACAAGGCGACCATGCAGAAGATCTCGGCCTTCATCGCCAGCCAGACCAAGTTCTCGATGACGGCCGGCGAATCGCTGAAGGCGATCGAGGACGCCAAGGACGAGGCGCGATCCATGGTGAAGAGCGCGGGCTGCGACGACGGCTCGGTGCAGAAGCTGATCACCCTCTATCACTCCACCGAGAGCGCTTCGCAGTGACGCCGCTATGACCGCCTGAGCTGCGGCAGCGTCGCTGCCGCCAGCATGGCCGCCGCCATCGCCATCAGCCGCGCCTCGTAGGAGAGGCCGAGGGCGACCAGCAGCGTGTCCGCCCCCTGCACGACCAGCGCGGCGCCGAGTGCGGCCAGCAGCGACCCGTCGCCGCGCGCGAAGCGCACGCCGCCGATGACGGCGCCGGCCACCGCCGGCACGAGATAGGTGTCCACGATCCCGAGCCGGAACGTGCCGCCGAGGCAGGCCATCAGGATGCCGAACAGCGCCGCGGCGAGCGCGCTCGCGACATAGGCGAGGCGCGGGTCGCGGCGGCCCTGCCGCCAGGCGCGGTCCAGCGCCAGGGCGGCCGCCACGCCGAGCGCCAGCACCAGCCAGGCCGACGCCGGCAGGCCGAGCATGCCGCGCGAGACGAAGGCCGTGAGGCCGAGCGGCACGAAACCGGTCGGCATCCAGACGTCCATGCCGGCGGCGACGGCCTGCAGCACGCCGGCACTGGCCAGGGTCGCCAGCACGATGCCCCGCCCCAGCCGCCGGGCGAGCATCGCATGCCAGAGGCCAAGCAGCGTCGCCGCCAGCAGCAGCGCCGCCGCGGCGAGGCCGAAGCGGAGCCATGATCCCTGGCTGAGCGCGACCGTCGCCACGCCGGAAAACGAGATGAGCACCGGCATGGCCAGGTCGAAGCCGCTGCTGCGGATGGCGGCGCCCTGCCCCAGGGCGAGCAGCCCGATCCCGGTCCCGACGGTCGCGATCGTCCCGGCCTCGGGCCGCAGCAGGGCCAGCGCCGCCAGAAGGACCATGCCGGCGGCCGCGATCGCCCGCGCCCGTGCCGGTGCCATCTCCGTCGTTTCGGGATGCCGGATGTGCGGCGCACGGTCGGCGAAGCGGAGGCAGGCGGCAAGTCCCAGCAGCAGCCAGCCGGCATCGACCGCGGATGACAGCACGTCGGGCATGCCGAGCGGAATGAAGAGGTTGGCGGTCGCCGTCACGATCGCGGCGCCGAGCAGGGCGCCGGCCGTGCTGCCCGCGCGCAGGCCGGGGCAGCTTCCCCCCAGGGCGGCGGCGGCGAAGATCTGCAGCAGCACCGGCATGGCGAGCATGGAATCCAGCATGCCCACCTGCCCCGCCAGCACGATTCCGGCCAGGGCATAGCCGAGGCCGGCGATCGCATAAGCGAGGCAGCGCAACCGCGGCGCCGGCAGCTTGCGCTCCGCCAGAGTCAGCCTTGCACCGGTGACGCGCAGCGCCCGGCCGAAGCGCGAGCGCTGCAGGGCCATGCCGGCGATCGCCATCGCGGCCACCAGCGCGATCGGCACCGCCGGCAGGCCGAAGATCTGGGCGTCGAGCAGCAGTCTCGAGAGCACCGCCGTCTGTCCCGTGCCGCCGTCGCCCGCGAGCATGAAGGCGAGCGCGCCGACGCCGGCGCCGGTCGCATAGGTGACCGCGGTCGAGGGGACGCGCAGGTAGCCGATGAGCAGGCCGTTGCCGAGCCCGACCGCGCCGCCGATCGCCAGCCCGATGGCGATCCAGAGCAGCGCGCTTCCCGGCCCGTCGATCGGCGCGACGGCGAGCACCGCATCGACCAGCAAGGCCGTCGCGCCCGCGGCGAGGCCCTGCCCGCCGGCCAGGATCGGCACCGTCTGCACCATGGCGGCGATCGCCAGCGGCGTCGCCGCCAGCAGGAAGCCGGCCCAATCCGCCGCCGTCAGTCTCCCGTGAGCGAGCAGCGCCCAGGCCAGGAGCAGCGCCGCAAGGACGCCGCTTTCGGCGAGCAGGAGCCCCTTGCCCGAAGCGGACCGGCGCAAGCGGCTAGGCGCCGAAGCGCGGCTCCGGCACGCCCTTGATGCCGAGGTCGTAGATCGCGAACAGGCTGCCGCGCAGCACGCCGTCGCCGGGGAAGCGCGGCAGCGGCGGCTTGGCCATCGAGGTCACGTAGAGGACGTCGAGGTTCGGCCCGCCGAACATCACCGAGGTCACCTTCTTCACCGGCATCTCGATCACCCGCTCGACCTTGCCGTCGGGCGTGTAGCGGATGACCTTGCCGTCATAGACCTGGGCGTTCCACAGGCAGCCTTCGGCATCGACCGTCGAGCCGTCGGCGGCGCCGCCGCGCGACGTGTCGATCTTGGTGAAGGTACGGCGGTTGGAGACGGCGCCGGTCTTGATGTCGTAGTCGTAGGCCCAGATCTCGCCGGACCAGGAATCCGCGAAATAGAAGGTCTTGTCGTCGGGCGAGAAGCAGGGCCCGTTGGAGACGATGATGCCGCTGTCGAGCCTGCTGACCTT
Source organism: Dongiaceae bacterium (assembly GCA_035548715.1). GTDB lineage: Bacteria > Pseudomonadota > Alphaproteobacteria > Dongiales > Dongiaceae > Dongia. The sequence goes on along the minus strand of DASZSL010000080.1, from coordinate 676 downwards.
GAAGTCCGGATCGACCCGGTAGAGCGTGCCGTTCGGCCCGGATTCCATCGTGTCCATCGAGCCGGAGATGAAGCGGCCGCGGCGGTCGACCTTGCCGTCGTTGAGGCGGATCGCCGGGTTGTCGCCCAGCGGGTTGTTGACCAGCGACACCTCGCCGGTCTTGAAGTCGATGACGTGGAAGCCGTTGGCCAGGGACAGCAGCGCGCCGTTGCCGTCCTTGCGCAGCGCCATCGAGCCGATCTTCGCCGGCAGGTCCCAGGCCCGGATCTCGCGGCCGTCATGGGTGCAGCGGAAGATGTTGGCGCCGAAGCTGTCGATGAAATAGAGCCGCTGCTGCTCCACGTCCCAGAGCGGTCCCTCGCCCAGGATGGTCTTCACATCGACCAGCACTTCGATCCGCATCGTGTCTCTCCTCGATCTGTCTCGCTCGCACGCGGAAATTCGGTCGTCATGCCGGGACTTGGCCCCGGCATGACGGCGTCGAATGCGTCGCCGTCAGAACGCGACCCTGTCCGCGCCCTTGAGGCCGAGGATTTCGCGCGCTTCGTCGGGCGTCGCCACTTCCATGCCGAGGCCCTCGATCATCTTGCGCGCGGTGGTGACCTGCTCGGCGTTGGACTGCGCCAGGCGGCCGGGACCGCCCCAGAGCGAATCCTCCAGCCCGACCCGCACGTTG
>DASZSL010000079.1:0-48246 GCA_035548715.1 Dongiaceae bacterium | reverse complement strand
AACTGGCGCCTCCAGGCGAACAAACCTGCAGGGTCACGGGCGATTGCCGCCAGTAATTAGCAATCCTTCACCGCGCGGCCGACACCCCTGAGCGAGATCTGATGGCGATTGGGTGTTCTGATTTATCCGCGTGCTTCGGCTCGCACAGAGTTCGTGGCCGGAGAATTGATGGGGAAATGAATGGTGCCCAGGGGCGGAATCGAACCACCGACACCATGATTTTCAGTCATGTGCTCTACCAACTGAGCTACCTGGGCGTCCGGGAAGAGGTCGGGGGTTGGCTGGCGCTTTGTGCTCCCGACGCGGACCGCGCTTTTTAGTGAATCCGCCGGGGCTTGTCCAGCCTCGGCCGCAGGCCGGCGGATGATGCAAAAACAGCGGGTTAGGGTTCGTCCTCCGGGTCGGGACGGGCCCCTGGGCGCGGCGGGACCGCCGCCTCGTCGTCATCGGCGCCCGGGCGGTCGGGAACCCGGTAGGCCTCGCTCAGCCAGCGGTTGAGGTCGATCTGCTTGCAGCGCGCCGAGCAGAACGGGCGGAACGCCGCCGCCACGGGCTTGCCGCAGATCGGGCATCTGGCGCTCAAGCGATCCCCCCGACGGCGGTGCTCCACATGGCGGCAAGGCCCGGGCCGGCGCGGCGGCGACGCAGCTCCACCAGGCCGAGGCGCGACATGTTGCCGACCCAGTCGATCGCCGGATCGACGATCACCGCCTCGCGCAGGGTCTCGATGACCTGCTCGCGCTTGTTGCGGTTCTCGATGTCGATGAAGTCGATGACGATGATGCCGCCGATGTTGCGCAAGGCGAGCTGCACCGGGATCTCATGGGCGGCGGCGAGATTGACGGCCAGCGCGGTCTCGGCGATGCCGCCGCGATCGTCGCCGCGCCGCCCGCCGGCATCGCTGCTGTTGACGTCGATCGCGGTCAAGGTGCGCACCGGCTCGAGCAACAGATGCCCGCCGCCCGGCAGGTGCACCTCCTCCTGCAGGGCGACCGCGATCTCCTCCTTGGCCGCGGCATCGTTCAGCGCCCAGTCGCGGCGCGGCTGGTGCCGCACCTTGTCGGCGAGGCCCGGCGCCTCCGCGCGGCACCAGGCGACGACGCGGTCGGCATCGGCGCGCCGGTCGCAGTGAATGGCGGTGACCCGGTCCGGCGCCAGCACCTTCAGCGCGTTCTGCCAGAGCGTCGGCGCCGGCATCAGCAGCGCGGGCGGCGTCCGCTGGCTGCCGGCGGCCGGATCGCGGGCGCTCGGGAAGGCGCGGCCGAGGCGCACGCCCTTGTCCTCGCGCGCCTCGCGCTTCACCACCACGGCGATGGCATCGCCTTCCGAGATTCTGTCGTGCTTCTTCAGCGGCAGCAGGCCGGGCTTCTCCAGGCCGAGCTCGACGAAGGCCGCGTTCAGGCTGCGCTCGAGGCGCACCACGCGGCCGAGATAGACGGCGCCGATCAGGCTCCCCTCGCCTTCCCGCTCGGCGGTCGCCTGGACCAGGCGGTCGCCGGCTGCGCCTCCTGCCACGCCGGGCGCCCAGCGGAACAGCTCGGCGCGGTCGGGGCCGAGCGAGATGAAGATCTGCTCAGCCATGCCGGAAGCCGAGGCCGGTCAGCATCGCCGCCGTGTCATAGAGCGAGAGGCCGACGACGTTGCTGTAGGAGCCCGAAAGCGCGCGGACGAAGACGGCGGCGCGGCCCTGCACGGCGTAGCCGCCCGCCTTGCCGCGCCATTCGCCGGAGCGCAGATAGGCGGCGACCTCCCCGGCGGAGAGGCGCTTGAAGACGACCGCGGTATCGACCAGGCGCGCGGCGCGGCGGCCGTCGGGTGTCGCAATGACTATCCCACCGATCACGTGATGACGCCTCCCGCTCAGCAACGCCAGGCAGCGCTCGGCGGTTGCCTCATCCTCGGCCTTGGGCAGGATGCGGCGGCCGCAGGCGACGACGGTGTCCGCAGCGAGCACGAAGCTGCCGGGATGACGCGCCGCCACCGTCTCCAGCTTCAGCGCGGCGATGCGCCGGGCATAGGCGGCGGGCAGCTCGGCCTTCAGCGGCGTCTCGTCGATCTCGGCGGGATCGACCAGGGCCGGCACGATGCCGATCTGGCGCAAGAGATCGAGCCGGCGCGGCGAGGCCGAAGCCAAGACCAGCACCTGCCCTGGATCGTCGGATTGGCGGCTCATCCCCGCCGTCGGCTTTGGCGGGTGCGTTACTTGAAGCGGAATGTGATGCGGCCCTTGGTGAGGTCGTAGGGCGTCATCTCCACATTCACGCGGTCTCCGGCCAGGACGCGAATCCGGTTCTTGCGCATCTTGCCGGAGGTGTGCGCCAGAACTTCGTGCTCATTGTCGAGCTTCACCCGGAACATCGCGTTGGGCAGCAGTTCCGTGACCGTCCCCGAGAACTCGATCAGATCTTCTTTCGCCATCAAATCTCCTGGTTGTCGCGCGGGCCATCCCCGGTCCGGTTGTCCCCTGTAGCCCCGCGGAATCGGCGCGGATAATACTCCAACCCAGCGAAAGCTCAATTGTCGGAACGGCATAGCGGCCTTTCTCCGCGGATGATGCCGCCTGGATGAAGAATTTCGCGCCAAGCGATTGAGCTTGCACGATAAATCGCACTGGCGGCATCCGGCGGAGCGTCCCATACTGCAGGCAAAGATCGGGAAACGGGAAGAAGGGAGGCACCATGCCGTTCGTCAACATCCGCATCCTCAAGGGTCACTCGAAGCAGCGGAAGGACGAAATCTCGCGCCGGGTCACCGAGACCATCGCCGAGGTGGCGCAGCTGCCGAAGGAAGCGGTCTGGGTCGTCTTCGAGGACGTCGAGGCCGAGGACTGGTATGTCGGCGGCGATTCGGTGAGGGACATCCGGGCGGCCCGGGCGAAATCCACCGGGCCCAAAGCCGCGCAGTGAGTCCGCCGCCATGGCCTCCCCGCGCGGGGTCGAGATCCGCGATCCGAAATTCGCCGCCGTCATCGGCGAGCAGGTGACGTTCGAGCAGCTCGGCTCCGGCTTCCTCTTCACCGAGGGTCCGCTCTGGCACGCCGCGGGCCGCTATCTGCTGTTCAGCGACATGCCCGGCAATCAGATCCGGCGCTGGTCGGCGGCGGGCATCGAGGTGTTCCGCAAGCCGTCGAACATGGCGAACGGCCTCGCCTGGGACCGGCAGGGCCGGCTGCTCGTCTGCGAGCACGCGACCAGCCGCGTCACCCGCACCGAGGCCGACGGCAGCCTGACGGTGATCGCCAGCCATCTCGACGGGCGGGAGCTCAACAGCCCCAACGACATCGTGACCAGGAGTGACGGCGGCATCTACTTCACCGACCCGACCTACGGCCGCGTCGAGTTCTATGGATTGCCGCGCGAGCCGGTGCTGGAATTCCAGGGCGTCTATCGCGCCGATCCGGAACGCGGGTCGCTGGCCCTGCTGGCGGACGATTTCCGCCAGCCGAACGGCCTCTGCTTCTCGGCGGACGAGAAACGCCTCTTCGTCAACGACACCGAGCGCAAGCATATCCGGGTGTTCGACGTGAGGCCCGACGGCACGCTGGCGAACAGCCGGATCTGGGCCGAGACGGTCGGTGAAGGTGCCGGCGCCCCGGATGGGATGAAGATCGACAGTGCCGGCAACCTCTATTGCTGCGGGCCGGGCGGCATCCACTTGTTCGACCCGGCCGGCAAATGCCTGGGGGTGGTCCGCGTGCCGGAATATACCGCCAACTTCACCTGGGGCGATGCGGACCTGAAGAGCCTGTTCATCACCGCCTCGACCTCGCTCTACCGCATCCGGGTGAAGGTGCCGGGCCACGGCTGAGCCCGGCGCTCAAGGAAACGTCACGCTGTTGGGACCGGGCGAAGCGCCGAACGTCACCGTCGGCCGCGCCGGCGCCGTCGCCTGGGTGCCGAGGCCGACGCCCGTGCCGAGCGTCGGATTTGAGGCGGCTGGCGTGTTCCGGTTGACGACGACGGGCGCGGACGGCGGCGTGGCCCCGCCGCCTCCGCCGCCGGGGGCAACGGCGGGCGGATTGTTCCGGATGACGACGATCGGCTGCTGCGGCTGAACCGGCTGCACGAGGAAGCCGGGTTCGCTCCATGTCGTCGATGGCGATGGCGCCGGATTGACGATGACCACCGGCCCGGTCTGCACCCGCGTCTCGGACACGACGGGCCGCAAGCCCGATCCGGTCCGGAATTGCGGCGGCGGCAGACCCGGCTGGGTCACGACGAGCGCCGGCACCCAATGGCTCATCGTGCCGGCCGGCGGGCGCGGCTTCGGCGGCGGCGCGCCCGGCCGGTTGACCAGCCGGCTGAAGACCAGCACGGGGCGCTGCTTCACGATCTTCACGACATTGGTGATCTCCACGATGTTGATGATGTTCGTGATCTTCACCACCGCCGGCAATGCCGGCCGGTTGATCTGCCGGAAATAGACGACGCTCGTGCGATAGGGCGGGAGGTAAGGCTCCTCCGGGCCGAGCGGAATCCAGCGCCGCGCGCCGCCCTGGTCCGGGGGAGCATCGAAGAAGCCGACCAATGCCGGCGCATAGACCGGCGGCGCCGCGGTCTCGCCGGGCAGCCAGGCCCAGCGCTCGTTGAGCCTGACCCAGCGGCCGTAATGGAACGGCGCGAAGCCCCAGGGCGCCTCGTCGATCCAGGTCTTGCCCCAAGGCGCGATGTCGACCCATCGGCCCCGGCTGTAGGGCGTCCAGTCGGAGCTCACCTCGGGCTTCCAGACCGGGCCGTAGCTGCCGGTCAGCTCCCAGATGCCGTAGCGGGCGAGATCCTGGAAGCCGGTGACCTGCGGCGAGACGTGCTCCGGCGCCGCGGCGGCGTTCTCGCCGATCGCCTCGATCTCGGCGGCAACCCGCCGGACAAGATCGTCCCTCACGGCGGCGGCGCGCTCGATCGGACCGCCGGCGCGGGAAAGGCGCTCGCCGGGATGCAGCACCTGCTCGCCCCGATCGGCCATGCGGAGCTGCGCGCCGCCCTCGAAGGCGGAGACCGTCATCGGCTGGTCGCCCTCGCCGGCCTCGACCTCGAAATAGCCGGGCTGATCGACCCGCAGCGCCCCTCGCCCCGTCTCGATCGTGAAGACCTGGCCGTCGCCGCCGCGCAGCACATGCAGCACCAGCGCCCCCTGGTCCAACGCCACGACCGAGGATCCATCCGCGAGCGCGCCGATCCGCAGCCGGGTGCGACCGTCGAGATAGAAGCGGCCGGCGGCGATGTCGATGGTCGCGTGCGCACGGGGCGCGGTCTCCACGACATTGCCGAGCGAGAGCGGATAGTTCAGCACCGCCGGCACGGCGGCCTGGGCCGGGTCGGCGCGGAACAGCACGGTTCCGGACACGATGGCGATGCGCCCCACGGCGGCGGGCGGATCGCCCGCCCCGGGCGACAGCGGCTCGGCACGGCCGGCGGGACCCGGGACCAGAGAGCCGAGCAGCAGTCCGGCGACGAGGGGAAGCCAACGGAAGCCGAGCATCCGCCCTCCACAAGCGACGCAGCCCCGGCGGGCATTCTGCACCCGCCGGGGCCGCATCACTCTCAACAATCCGTGAGAGATGTGGGGCCCGTCACGGCTCCTCTACTGAGTGCAGGCACCGGTCTGCGCGTTGCAGGCCGGGTTCTGCGGCTTGTTCAGGGCCTTGCCCTGCTCGCGGTTCTGCTGCTTGCCCTGCCATTGCGGCTGGCCCTGAGGCTGCTGCTGGCCATGGGCCTGGCTCTGCTTGCTCTGGTTCTGCCAGCCCCCATTCTGGGAGCCACCGCTCGGCGGCTGCCAGGGCTTGCCGCTCGGCTTCTGGCCCGGCTGGGTCACGGGCTGGGTGAATTGCGGCAGCGGCTGGGCGGCCTGCGGCTGCTGCGTGTTGCGGCTCGTGTCCTTCTGCTTGTGCTTCTGGCTGCCCTGCTGCGATGGCGCGGCATTGCTCTGGATCGAGACCGGAAGCTGGTTCGGCACGACCGCCGGCGACGTGGACGGCTTGGCCTGCTGGCTCTGCTTCCAACTCGGCGCGGCGCTTCCGGAAGCGGCCGTCGACCCCGGCGCCTGGCCGTTCTGCCAGGGCTTCTGCTTCCATTGCGACTGCGACGCGGCCTGGCCGTTCGGCTGCCCGTTCGCGTTCTGCGGCAGGATCACCGGACCCGGCGCCGCGTTCTTGGACTTCTTCGCGGTCTGGCCCTGCTGCTGTTGCTGGCCCTGCCACTGCGGCTTGGCCTGCTGCTGCTTGGCCGGCGCATTCGCGCCCGCACTCGCATTCACCTGCGGCACGATCACCGGGCCGGGCGCGGCATTCTTGGGACGCTGCCCGCTGGGCTTCGGCTGGCTCTGCTGCGGCTGGGACGTGAACTGGCCATTGCCGTTCCAGCTCTTCGGCCTGCCCTGGCCGGCCTGCGCGGCGAATTGCGCGTTGCTGGTCTGGTGCTGGTTGAACTTCGGCGCGTTGCCCGGACGGCTCTGCACCTGCGGCTGCACCGCGACCTGGGCCACCGGCCGGGCGTTGTTCCAGCGCGGGTCGTTGCCCTGCGGCTGGCTGCGGAAGGCCGCCGCGACCGGACGCGAGCCGGCCATGGTCTGGCGATCGACCACGGTCGCCGCGCGGCGGTTGGCGTAGCTGTTGTAATTGACCACGGTGACGTTGTTCACGACGTTGACGATCTTGGTCTCGTTGTGGACGTTCACGATGTTGATGTCGCGGACATAGCGCGGCGTGTGGCGGTAGGGCGGCACATAGACCTCCTCCGGCGCCAGCGGGACCCAGCCGACCGAGAGGTCGATGCTGATGCCGCCGATATTGCCGAAGAAGGTCACCAGGGCCGGCGCGTAGACCGGGCGCACGACGCGCTCGCCGGGCACCCAGCCCCAGCGCCCGCCGATCTGCACCCAGCGGCCGTAATGGAACGGGGTGAAGCCCCAGGCCGCATCATCGACCCAGGTCCAGCCCCAGGGTGCCACATAGGCCCAATGGCCGTAGCGATAGGGCGCCCAGCCGGCCGCGACCTGCTGCGGATACCAGACGGCGCCGTATTGCGGCGCGCTCTGCCACGTGCCGTAGCGGGCGAGATCCTGGTAGCCGGTTTCCGCCGGCGAGACGTATTGCGCGGTCTGCGCGGCATTCGCATAAGGCTGCTCGGCGGCCTGGACCATGCGCACGAAATCGTCCGGCTGCGCGGCCGCCGTGCCCGACGAGTTGTCGGGATTGATCAGGCCGCGCTGGCCCGGCTGGAGCACGAGGTTGGCGCTCTGGCCCACGAGCTGGGCGGCGCCTTCATAGACCGAGAGGGTCATCGGGTGCTGGTCGTCGCCGGCCTCGATCTCGTACTGGCCGGGCTGCGCGATCCGCGCCTCGCCGCGCGGCGTGTCCACCGTATAGGTCTGCCCGGTGGCGCCCGGATAGACATGGACGAAGACGGCGCCCTGGGACACCGAAAGCTGCACCGCCTGGGGGTCGATCGCGGCGATCTCGAGGTCGCTGGCGCCGTCGAGATGGATACGGGCGCCGTTGATATCGACGGCGGCATGGGAGCGCGGCTCGGCCCAGACCCCGCTGCCGGCGGTCACCGGATAGTTCGGCGAGGCCGCCTGCCATTCCTGGGAGCCCGCGGCGTGGAAGGACACGGTTCCCGAAATCTCGGCGATGCGCGCGACGCTGTCGGGCGGATCGCCCGCGTCCTGGGCGAAAACGGGCGCGGCGGAAGGAAGGATCACGGAAAGGAGAGCGGCGGCGGCAAGCTTACGAAAGGCGGACATTGATATCCCCGTCGGAGATGCGGTTCTTCGCCTCCATCCAACGGATGAACCCCGAGTCCCACTGCGCCGACCAAGCCCGAATCCCCATCAACAGCGCGTGAGGCTGCCTTGCTTCCGCCGCAATGCTCGGCCGTCCAAGGGTTAGATCGTCGGCGCGCCCAGGACCGGGAAGCGCTCGCGGATGCGGCGCATCAGGCCGTCGCGGACCTCGCGATAGGCGTCCAGGCGCTGCTCGCGGGAGCCTTCGACGATCGAGGGATCGAAGGTGTTCCAGAACTCGATCTCGCAGGCCATGGTGCGGGTCATGTCCACCGCCTTGTGCTGCGCCTCCGGCGACAAGGAGATGATGAGGTCGAAGGAGGAATCCTCGAGGTCCTCGAAGGTCCGGGGCTTGTGCCTGGTGATGTCGAGGCCGATCTCGTCCATCGCGGCGATGGCGAAGGGATCGAGCTCGCCCGCGCGGACGCCGACGGAATCCACGAAGATGCGCTGGCCGTGGAGCTGGCGCAGCATCGCCGCCGCCATCGGCGAGCGGATGGCGTTCTGCGTGCAGCAGAACAGCACGGCACCGGGCAGCGCTTCCGCCATCGCCTAGCCGCGGATGTGGAGCGCGCAGATCAGCGTGAACAGCCGACGCGCGGTGTTGTGGTCGATCTCGACCTTGCCCTTGAGGCGCTCCCGCAGGACCTCCGAGCCTTCGTTGTGGAGACCGCGGCGCCCCATGTCGATCGCCTCGATCTGCGAGGGCGAGGCGGTGCGGATGGCGCGGTAGTAGCTGTCGCAGACCTCGAAATAGTCTTTCACGATGCGCCGGAACGGCGTCAGCGACAGGACGAAGCGGTGCAGCTCGCGGTCCTCGGTGTCGCGGATATCGACCACCAGGCGCGATTCCTCGATGCCGAGGCGCAGGTGGTAGGGTCCGGGATGGTCGATCGCCGGGGCGAAGCTGTTCTCCTCCACGAGATCGAAGATCGCGATCGCCCGTTCCTGCTCGATCTCCGGCGAGCGCCGGCCGGCGCTGTCCTCGTCAAGCTCGATCTTGACGATCTTCCGCGTGTCGGACGGTTTCGGCGGCGTCCCGCTCAAGCGGCTTCGGCGGCGGCGCGGAACCGCTCGACCCAGTCGCCGATCTCGCCGGGATAGGTCTTCATGGCGCTGCGGTTCACGATCAGCCGCGAGGTCACCGGGGCGATGGTCTCGATCTCGACCAGGTTGTTCGCCTTCAGGGTGGCGCCGGAGGAGACGAGATCGACGATGCGGCGGCAGAGGCCCAGCGTCGGGGCCAGCTCCATGGCGCCCTGCAGCTTGATGCACTCCGCCTGCACGCCGCGGGCGGCGAAATGCGCGCGGGTGATGTTCGGGTACTTGGTGGCGACGCGGATATGCGACCAGCGGCTGGGATCGTCGGTGGCGGAGAGCTCTGCGGGCTCGGCGACCGAGAGCCGGCAGCGGCCGATGCCGAGATCGACCGGCGCATAGATCTCCGGATAGTCGAACTCCATCAGCACGTCGTTGCCGGCGATGCCGAGATGGGCCGCGCCGAAGGCCACGAAGGTGGCGACGTCGAAGCTCCGGACCCGGATGATCTCCAGCTCCGGCCGGTTGGTCCTGAAGCGCAGCGCCCGGGAATTGTCGTTGGCGAAATCCGGCTCCGGCTCGATGCCGGCGCGCTTCAGGAGCGGCATGGCCTCGCTGAGGATGCGTCCCTTGGGCAGCGCCAGGACGAAGAGCTCGTTGGCGCCGCTCATCGCCGGACTCCTTCGAGATGATCGGGCCGCCATTGCGTCGGCCAGGCCTCGCCGAAATCCTGCAGGAAAAGGCTCAGGGCCGCGATATCGAGCTGGATCGCGCCGTCGCCGGAGAACAGCAGGTTGAGCCGGTTCGGCCCGTCGAGGCCGAGGGTCAGCAGCGAGAGGAACTTGCCGGGCCGGGCGCGGTCGATGTTGCGGGTGCGGACGGCGGTCACGCGGTCGATGCAGAGGCCGCTGTTGACCCGCTCGTTGCCCGAAGCGGCGTCGGCGAAGCTGGCATCGACCGGCCGGCCCTTGGCCTGGATAAGGTCGCTCTCCGACGCGCTCTCCCAGCGGAAGCGGTTGAGCAGCATGACGAAGCGCTGCTCGTCCTTCAGGTACTGCATCTCGGAAAGCGGCACGAGCGCGTCCTGCAGGCACGAGGCGATGACCGCCAGGTCCTCGGCATCCTTGGCCATCAGCCGGATCGGCCGATCGGTCATCCCTGCCCCCGCCCCCGCCCTATTCGGCTGCCGCGTCGGCCAGACGTTCGATCTCCGCGCCGCAGGCCGCGAGCTTGTGCGTCAGGCGCTCGTAGCCGCGGTCGAGGTGATAGACGCGGTTGAGGATCGTATCGCCCTCGGCGGCGAGGCCCGCCAGCACGAGCGACACGCTGGCGCGGAGATCGGTCGCCATGACCGGCGCGCCGGTCAGCTTCTTCACGCCGCGCACCATGGCCGAGGCGCCGTGCACGTTGATGCTGGCGCCCATGCGCGTCAGCTCGGGAACGTGCATGAAGCGGTTCTCGAAGATGGTCTCGGTGATCATCGAGGCACCCTCCGCGGTGGTCATCAGCGCCATCATCTGCGCCTGCAGATCGGTCGGAAAACCGGGATAGGGCTCGGTCATCACATCGACGCCGGTCAGCGGCCGGTTGGCGCGGCTGACATGAAGGCCCTCCGAGGTCTCCTTGATGTCCACGCCGGCCTGGCCGAGGCTCGCCGCCGCCGCCGCGATGAGGTCGTGGTGCACGCCGACGAGATCGATCTCGCCGCCGGTGATCGCCGCCGCCATGGCATAGGTGCCGGCCTCGATCCGGTCGGCGACCACGCGGTGGGTGCAACCGCCGAGGCGATCGGCCCCGAAGATGCGGAGCGTGTTGCTGCCGATGCCTTCGATCCTGGCGCCCATGGCAACCAGGCACTCGGCGAGGTCGGTGATCTCCGGCTCGCGCGCGGCGTTGATGAGGACGGTCTCGCCCTTGGCGAGCGTGGCCGCCATCAGCAGGTTCTCGGTGGCGCCGACCGAGACTTTCGGGAAGGTGACCTCGGCGCCGACCAGGCCGGCGGGCGCGGTGGCGACGACATAGCCGTCCTTCAATTCGATCTCGGCGCCGAGCGTTTGCAGGCCCTTGATGTGGAGATCGACCGGACGCGTGCCGATGGCGCAGCCGCCCGGGAGCGAGACCCGCGCCTTGCCGTGGCGGGCGACCAGCGGACCCAGCACCAGCACCGAGGCGCGCATCTTGCGCACCAGGTCGTAGGGCGCGGTGGTGTCGTTGACGCCGGCGCCGTTGAGGATGATCGAGCGCTGCTTGGCGGTCTGGCGCGTCGTGACCTCGGCGCCGTGCTGCACCAGCAGGTTCGACATGGTCGTGATGTCGGCCAGATCCGGCACATTGTCGAGCCGCACTTCCTGGTCGGTCAGCAGGCAGGTCGCCATCAGCGGCAGCGCCGCGTTCTTGGCACCGCTGATCTGAATGGAGCCGTTAAGCGGCCGGCCGCCGCGAATCCTGATCCTGTCCATCGGGTTCCGTTTCGAATCGGGCTGAAGGCCGCCCCGCAGCGGCCGGGATTGGGCGGGTTTTACTCAAGGAGCCCAGGATGCTCAAGGTTTACGGCCGTTTCAGGGCTCGCGGGAGGCGCGCTGCCGCTGCTGGGCCTTCCGGCGCAGCAGGTTCTGGCGCAACGCCTCGGCCTCGCGCCGGCGCCGATCCTGCTCGGATCCGGGCTTGGGCGGCGTCTTGCCGGCCCGGTCGGATGCGGGAGGCTCTTTCGGGTTCTTCTCGGGCAGCGTCGACTCCGTCGCGTCAGGTTTCCCTGACGGCCAGGGTCGCCCCTTCAGGCGGCGCTGTCAACGCATTGATCTTCAACGATTCCCTATGGCCGGCCCAGCTTCAGCGCCAGAGCTGGGCGGCTTGGCGGCGCTGCAGGCGCTCGGCCTGGAAGCGCATGAAGGCCCGGATATCGGCCTTGTGCTGCTTGCGCCAGCGGCGCTGACGAAGCCAGGACTTGAACTTGGACATGGCGACTCACCCCACTCCCACAGCTTCGTTCTGGTATCCCCGGGCCGTGACGAAAGCATGACCGAAGCTTGGCAAGGGCATGAAATCCCCGGGCAAAACCGGGATCGGGGCGTCGGATAACCGCCTTGTCATAGGTCTTGCAGCTTGGGGGGTCGCGTGGCATGTTCCGCGCGCTTTCGGGCACCCCCAAGATTGGCCGGGGTCGCCCAGGTTGCTGCCGTAGCTCAGGGGTAGAGCACGTCCTTGGTAAGGACGGGGTCGGAGGTTCAATTCCTCTCGGCAGCACCATTCCCTTTACTTCGCCAGACCAGGTCGGCCAGCACCGGCAGATGATCGGATCCGAGCGCGGGTCCGGTCGCGAAATGCGTCACGGCGATTTCACCGCGGCCGAGGATGTGGTCGATCGGGGCGCGCAACAGCGCCGGCAGCCAGGCCGGATAGGTCAGCCGGAACTGCCGCCGGCCGTCGAGCCCGGCGGATGCGGCGAGCTGGCGATAGACCCGGCTCCAGGGCGCGCCGTTGAAGTCGCCCATCACCACCAGATCGCCCGACAGCCCGGCCAGGGCATGCTGCAGCAAGACCGCGTTCACCTCCTGGGCGCGGCCGAAATTGCCGGCCGACCGGGTATCGGCACCCTGCACGCCCAAGGCGGCCAGCTCGCTCCGGCTCGCCGCATAGTTCGGCGACTTCAGGTGGGTGACGACGATGACCAGCGGACGCCCCTGCCAGTCGAGCGCGATCCAACCGATCTGCTGGGTCGCCGGCGCCAGCGGGCCGATCCATGACCGCTCGATCGGCAGGCGCGAGAGGATCATGATCTGGCCGTCGCGATAGGCGTCCACGTCCTCGATCCGATAGGGATAGAGATCGCCGATCCGCTGCGAGAGTTCGTGGTTCCAGTCCGGCGTCGCCTCGACCAGGCCGACCACGTCGGGATGGGTCGTCCGCAGATAGTCCGCGGCCCGCGCATAGTCCTCGTTGCGGTTCCAGACGTTCCAGGCCATCACCCGCAGCGGCGGGCTGCCGTCGCCCACCGGGTCCTCGCCGTAGTTGAGATGCGGCGCGACCACGAGCGCGTTGCCGGACGCAACCAGGAGCGCGATCGCGGCCCAGACGCGCAGCCGAAGCAGCAGCGCCGCGAGCGCCAGAACGGCGTTCAGAACGGCGAGCTGCGGCGCCGCGTTGGTCAGGATCTCCAGCGACGGATAGAAGACCGCGAGAAGCTGCAGTCCGGCCAGGATCGCCAGGTCGAAAATGGCGAGGCGCAACACCTCGCGCACGGCCGGCCGCAGGCCAAGGCCCAGGCCTTGCCGCGTCCGGGGTCGCGCAAAGGACAACTTCGTGGGCCTCGCCATGCGCCGTCGGTCGTGGATGCGATCGGACAGTTAGTACCCGCGACGGGCACATGGGCAAGCCCGTCCGATCGTGCTGCCGGTTGTCGCAGCGGCGCGCCCGTACCTTGCATTGCCGCGCGCCGGTGGCTTCATTGGGGGCGGCAGAAGCAGCGTGGACGCCATGACCGAAGCCGTGTTCCCGACCGAAAGCCAGATCGAGGATCTGGTCGCCACCTTCTACGCCCGGATCCGCCGGCATCCGACCCTCGGCCCGATCTTCGAGCGGGTGATCGGTCCGGATTGGGGGCCGCATCTGAAGCTGATGTGCGATTTCTGGTCCTCGGTGATGCTGACCACCGGCCGGTACAAGGGACGGCCGATCCCCGCCCATGTGAAGATCACCGGGATCGCGCCCGCGCATTTCGCCGAATGGCTGGCGCTGTTCGAAGCGACCGCCCTCGAGCTGTTCGGCCCGGCCCTCGCCGCCGCCTTCGTCGAGAAGGCCAAGCGGATCGCCGAGAGCCTGAAACTGGGTTTCGCCTTTCATTCGCCGACACCGGAGATCTGGGCCGAGCTGCCGCCCCGCGCCATTCCGCAGACCACCCTGCGCTGAACCTGTCGCTCCCCCTGGTCGTCCCTCTGATCGCGCCCCCCTGATTGCACCGCCGGGGGGTCGCCGGCCGCCCCTTGCGCGGACGCGCGCTCTGGGCAACCCTGGCCGCACCAGCACAGGACCTTCGGGGGGAACCATATGGCCAAGCGCAAACACGATCCCTTCTTCACCCATCTCTGGGACGAGCTGCTCGGTGCCAAGCTCCTGCAGAACGAAACCGTCGCGCGGTGGATCGACCTGCCGACCAAACTGCAGGCGCAGTTCGTCGAGGCGGCGCAGCGCGCGATGAACGCCGCGCTGGGCGCACCCGCCAAGCCCCGGCGGCCGGCCCGCAAGGCGGCCGCACCGAAATCCAAGGCGAAAGCGAAAGCCAAGACCAAGACCAAACCGAAGGCCAGGAAGGCCGCCAAGAAGGGCTAGCCCATGGAAAGGCGCGAAATCGGCCGCAGCGGGATCAAGGTCTCGCCGGTCTGCCTCGGCGGCAATGTGTTCGGCTGGACCGCCGACGAGAAGGCCTCCTTCGCCGTGCTCGACGCCTTCGTCGCGGGCGGCGGCAACTTCATCGACACCGCCGACGTCTATTCGACCTGGGGAGCCGGCCATAAGGGCGGCGAGTCCGAAACCGTCATCGGCAACTGGCTCAAGGCCCGCGGCAACCGCGGCAAGGTCGTCATCGCCACCAAGGTCGGCTCCGACATGGGCAACGGCAGGAAGGGCCTCAAGGCGGCCTACATCGCCCAGGCGGTCGAGGATTCCCTGAAGCGGCTGCAGACCGACTACATCGACCTCTATCAATCCCATCGCGACGACGCGGATACGCCGCAGGAAGAGACGCTCGGCGCCTATGACCGGCTGATCAAGGCCGGCAAGGTGCGCACCATCGGCGCCTCGAACTTCACCGCCGCGCGCCTCAAATCGGCGCTGGAGGCGAGCCGGAAGAACGGCCTGCCGCGCTATGAATGCCTGCAGCCGGAATACAACCTCTACGACCGCGAAGGCTACGAAGCGGAACTGGAGCCGGTCTGCAAGGCCGAGCATCTCGGCGTCATCGGCTATTTCGCGCTGGCGAGCGGATTTCTTTCGGGCAAGTACCGTTCGGAAGCCGATTTCACGAAGAGCCCGCGCGGCGAGGACATGGGCAAGTACATGAATCCGCGCGGCTTCCGCATCCTGAAGGCATTGGACGAGGTGGCCGCCGAAGCGAAGGCGACGCCGGCGCAGGTGGCAATCGCCTGGGAAGCCGCACGCCCCAGCGTCACGGCGCCGATCGTCAGCGCGACCCGGCTGGAGCAGGCCCAGCAGATCGTGGGCGCGATGGCGCTGAAGCTTTCGCCGGCGGCGATCGAGAAGCTCGACCGGGCCAGCGCGCACGACTAGCGCCTCGGAGTCCGACCAGCCTCGGACTCTAGGGCGAGACGCCGAGAACGGTGACCAGGCCGAGGATGCCGACGACGATCAGGTAGAGCGCCACGACATAGTTCAGCAGCCGCGGCATGATCAGGATCAGGATGCCGGCGATCAGCGCGATCAGCGGCTGGACGATATAGACGTGGCCCATTCGGAGGGCTCCTCTGCGTTACGGACTGGAGAGCGGATCGGGGATGCCCGTTCAGGGCAGCAGCGGGGCCACGGCCGGCCGGTCGATCTCGGCGACCGGCTGCAGGCCCAAGGACTTCCGGTAGTCGTTCAGCGCCTTCATCGTGTGCGGCCCGGCCATGCCGTCCGCCTTGCCCGGATTGAAGCCGAGCGATTTCAGCCGCTTCTGGACCTTGACGACATCGTCGGTCGTCAGGGGCAGCCTCGCCGTCTCATCCGCCGCGGTCAGGACGACGTTCTTGCCGTCTTCCACGGCCTGCTGCGTCGTGAAGAGCGTCGCTGCATCGGCCGCCGGCACCACGGATTCCGCCAGGGAGGATGCGCTCTGCGGCGCCGACAACACCAGCCAGGACGCCACCGCGACCCCGGCGATCACCGCCGCCGCGCCGAACCCGGCCCAGCCTTCCCGGCGCTGTTCGGCCCGGACGATCGCCCGCTCGCCGGGATAGGTGGGTGGCAGATCACGCGGCATGGCGCACTCGGCTGTTCCGGCTCAAGTCGGTGGAACAACCGTGCACCGGCCGGAGCGTTCCCCAGGCGGGGAAGCGTTTTCGCCCCCGTCCGAGACTCTAGATCAGATCGCGCGGGATCTCCTCGCGCCATTCCCGGCGAACGAAGCTCTTGCCGTCCTCGAAGGCCTCGAGCTCGCCCCAGAGGACGAAGCTCTCGCGGGTCGACGTCATGCCGCAGCGGATCTCGGCGCGGATGTCCCAGTCCTTTCCGTCCCTGGCCGGGCGCTGCAGGACGTAGCTCTCGGTGAGGTCGTAGCGCGCCGTCAGCGGATCGTCCGGGCCGATCGAGAGCTCCCGCTTCAGCGCGTGGTTCTGCGCCGTCCCGATCTCGTCGAAGCGGCGCATGCCCTCGCCGAAGACGCCGCCATCGGCATCGGTGACGTAGAGCGCCTGCCCGCCCACCGGATCGTAGGAGAAGCGCCGCGCGATCCGTCCCTCCGAGACCAGGCTGGTCGGTGCCCGCGGCGCCATTTCCGGCGCCGCGAACGGATCGGCGCCGTCACCCGGCTGCGGCTTGCGCGCCGGCAGCAGCAGCCGGCTGTCGCCGGCGGCGATGGTGAGGGTCGCAGCCTCCGGCGCCGGCCAGATCAGCGGCCAATAGCCGGTGGAGATCGCGACCCTGATGCGATGCCCGGCGGCGAAGCGATGGGCGCAGTCGTTGAACCTCACGCGCACCCGCGTCCTCTTGCCGGGCTCCATCGGCTTCGGATCGGCGTGGCTGTCGCGATGGGTCAGGTTCAGCACCTGGTAGCTGACCCTGAGCGCCGCGCCGTCGGGCGCCACGTCCATCAGCCGCACGGCGATCTGCGCCACCGGCTTGTCGGAGCTGAGCAGCAGGTCGAGCTCCGGCGCGCCGAGGATCGCGCAATCGGCGGCGAGGGTCGGCGTGTCGAAGACCAGGGACAACGCGTCGTCGATCCGCTGATCGGTCGGCAGCTCGCCCGGGCAGCCGGCCGCCATCCATTCGCCGCAGGCCTGGCCGACATAGGCCGGCGAGCGGATCGCGAGATCGCGTGCCGCCCCGGCTCCAGGGGCCAGTCCGTGGTCGCCGTTGAGATAGTAGATCTTGCGGCCGATATCGGCGCCTGGCCATTGCGCCTCGGCGACCCAACGGCCGGGATGCGCCGGGCGCGTGCCGACCGGCGGCGTCCAGTCCTGCATCCAGGCGCGCAGCATCGGCTCCCGGTCGACGCCGTTCTCGACGCCCTTCAGCCAGCGGTCCCACCACTTGACCGCCTCCTGGAGAAAGCCGATCGCGGGCTCCGGCGTGCCGTCCTGCGGGTAGAGATGCGCCCAGGGCCCGATCACCGCCTTCCGCGGCACCTTCAGGTGCTCCAGCATGCGCGGGATCGCGTTGGTGTAGGCATCGACCCAGCCGCCGACCAGGAAGACCGGCACCTCAATCGCCGACCAGTCCTCGCAGATCGAGCCATGTTGCCAATAGGCGTCGCGGCGCTGATGCCTCAGCCAGAGCGCCGGCCAGAACGGCATGTTCTCCAGCCGGGTCTTCCAGTTGTCGCGCCAGCCGGGGCCATAGAGCTCGGGATCGGCCGGGCGCGCCTGATAGGCCAGCATGATCGCGCCCCACCACAGATTGTCGTTGAGCAGGCAGCCGCCCATGTAATGGATGTCGTCGTTGTAGCGGTCGTCGGTCGAGCAGACCGAGAGGATCGCCTTCAGCGGCTTCGGCCGCAGCGCCGCAACCTGCAGGCAGTTGAAGCCGCCCCAGGACTTCCCCATCATGCCGACGCTGCCGTTGCACCATTTCTGCGCGGCGATCCAGTCGATGACCTCGACGCCGTCATCGAGCTCGCGCTGCAGGTACTCGTCCTCCAGCAATCCGTCGGACTCCCCCGAGCCGCGCAGATCGACCCGGATCGCGGCATAGCCGTGGCCGGCGAAATAATGGTGCATCGGCTCGTCGCGGCCGCGCGTGCCGTCGCGCTTGCGGTAGGGGATGTATTCCAGGATCGCCGGCACCGGGTTGGCCTCGGCGTCCTCGGGCAGCCACATGCGCGCCGCGAGCCGGCAGCCATCCTTGAGCGTGATCCAGAAATGCTCGATCCGGCGGACCGAATTGGAGAAGCGGGTGACGACGGTCATGGGCGTTTCTTGAGGCTGCTTGATTTGATCGACGGGCGCAGACTAGCGCGCCCCGTCGGCGGAGTAACAGCACGCTGCGGCATTGCCGCACGCGCCCGCGCCATCGCGCACGCCCACGCCCACCGCGGTGGTATTGAATGCGGCGCCGGGTTCATGGGGCGCTACATCCGCCTGCCATCCGCCAGCCATCCGCCAGGGCCCCGAGCGGCGCGCCGAGCCTTTACGGCCCCGACCCTTTCTCCCTGCCGTCAAAACGACCTAAGCCGCTGACAATACGAGATTAAATACCCCGCGCGGCCACCCCCTGGATTCTTGATTCTGTAAAGGCTGGGTAAAGGCCGGCCGGAGCCGTAATTAGCGAGGAATTGTACGCTCTTTGTTCCGGCCGCGCAAGCGACAATGCGCCCGCAGGAAAACGCTACCGCGCCTTCCGGTCTCGCTTGGAGAGGACCTCGTCGAGCCAGTCGGCGCGCATCTCGGGGACCGAGGAGAGCAAGAGCTCGGTATAGGGATGGAATGGCGGGTTGAAGATCTTCGCGGTCTCGCCATAGGCGACGAGCTGGCCCTTCAGCATCACCGCCACCTTGTTGGCGATGCGGCGCACCGTGCCGAGGTCGTGGGTGATGAACATGTAGGCCACGCCCAGCTCCTCCTGCAGGCGGTTCAGCAGGCGCAGGATCTCCTCGCCCACGAGCTGGTCGAGCGCGCTGGTGACCTCGTCGCAGATGATGAGCTCGGGCTCGGCGGCGAGCGCGCGGGCGATGCAGACGCGCTGCTTCTGGCCGCCGGAAAGCTCGCCGGGACGGCGGTTGATGAAGCTCTCGGGCAGGTCGATATGCCTGAGCATCTCGGCGACCTTTACCTTCACCTCGGCCTTGGAGCGGCCGAAGTAGAACTCCATCGGCCGGCCGATGATCTCCAGCAGCGTCTGGCGCGGATTGAGCGCCACGTCCGGCATCTGGTAGATCATCTGGATGCGCCGGAGCTGGTCGCGGGTACGGTCCTGCAGCCGCGGCGGCAGGCTCTCGCCCTGGAACCTGACGTCGCCGGAGCTGCGCGGCAGCAGGCCGACCACCACGCGCGCCAGGGTCGATTTGCCCGAGCCGCTCTCGCCCACCACCGCCAGCGTGTCGCCGCGCTTGATGTCGATCGAGACGTCGTTGATGACCTTGGTCAGCGAGCGATAGCTGGCGACGACATTGGTCACTTCCAGGATCGGCTTGTTCTCGGCGGCGCGCTCCTGGTGCAGGTTCTGGTTGGCGACCGTGCGCTCGGCGACCAGGCGGCGGGTGTATTCCTCGCGCGGCGCCTGCAGGATCTGCGTCGCATCGCCGACCTCGATCATCTTGCCGTGGCGGAGCACCATGATGCGGTCGGCGATCTGTGCGACCACGGCGAGGTCATGGGTGATGTAGAGCGCGGCCGTGCCGTGCTCGCGGATCAGCTTGCGGAACGAGGCCAGCACCTCGACCTGCGTCGTCACGTCGAGCGCCGTGGTCGGCTCGTCGAAGATCAGGATCGAAGGCTTGGTGATCATCGCCATCGCCGCCATGGCGCGCTGCAGCTGGCCGCCCGAGACCTGGTGCGGATAGCGCTCGCCGAAGCTCTCCGGGTTGGGAAGCTCCAGCTCCTTGAACAGGCGGACTGCGTCGGCCTTCGCCTCCTCCTCCTTCATCAGGCCGCGGCGCAGCGCGATCTCGCAGATCTGCTCGTAGAGCGTCAGCGCCGGGTTGAACGAGGCGGCGGCGCTCTGGGCGATATAGGCGACGCCGTGGCCGCGCAGATCCTGCCGCTGCTCGCGGTTCATCTGGCGGATGTCCTTGCCGCGGAAGACGATCTTGCCGCCGGTGATGAAGCAGCCGGAGCGCGAATAGCCCATGGTGGCGAGGCCGATCGTGGACTTGCCGGCGCCGCTCTCGCCGATCAGGCCCAGGACCTCGCCCTGGCGCAGCTTCAGGCTGACATTGTCGACCAGCACCGGGCCGGGGCCGGCATCGGTATGGACCTCGATCCGGAGATCCTCGACGTCGAGGACCTGGTCGCCGAAACTGCGTGCGGTGGCGGTCGTGCTCATACGGCCTTCCCTTCCCTACTACGCATTCTCGCCATGGGCGCGGCTGTAGATCGAGAGCAGCCAGTCCACCACCAGGTTCACGCCGATGGTCAGGATGGCGATCGCGCCCGCGGCGAAGAGCGGTTGCGGCTTGCCGATGAAGATCGCCTGGGCGTTCTGGTTCACCATGCTGCCCCAGTCCTGGTAGGGCGGCTGGATGCCGAGGCCGAGGAAGGAAAGGCTGGCGATCAGCAGGAAGGTGAAGCAGAAGCGCAGGCCGAACTCGGCGACCAGCGGCGGCACCGCGTTGGGCAGCACCTCGCGGCGGATCACCCACCAGATGTTCTCGCCCCGCAGCCTGGCCGCCTCGACGTATTCCAGCGCGACGATGTTCATCGAGACCGCGCGCGCCAGGCGGAAGACCGGCACCGCGTAGAGGAAGCCGATCACCAGCACGATCACCATGCCCTCGAAGAAGGCGTTGCTGACCCCGGTCGCATCGACGAAGCCCTGCTCGCGCGCCATGACCACGGTGATGATCACCAGGCAGAAGATCAGGGTCGGCATCGACAGGATGAGGTCGGCGAAGCGCGAGAGCGTCACGTCCACCCAGCGCCCCATGATCGCCGCGGTGAAGCCGGTGATGATGCCGATGACGAAGGCGATGATCGTGGTCAGCAGCGAGAGGCCGATCGAAAGCCGCGCGCCGTAGAGCAGCTGGCTCAGGATGTCGCGGCCGATGGCGTCGGTGCCGAGCCAGTGCTCGGCCGAAGGCGGCGCCCATTTCGTCATGTCGGTCGGCACGATGCCTTCGCCATAGGGCGCCAGCACCGGCGCGAAGATCATCAGGAAGAGATTGATGAAGATGATCAGGAAGCCGATCTGGGCGCTCAAGGGCATGCGGTGGCCGAACAGCCGGATGCCGCGGGACTTCTTCACGGGCGATTTGACGTCTACGGCTGCCATGGCGTCACCGCGGATGCCGCAGGCGCGGGTTGCTCATGATCGAGAGCACGTCCGCGAGGATGTTGAGCGCGATGAACACGACCGCGAAGATCAGGCCGCAGGCCAGCACCGTCGGAATGTTGCGCTTGGCGACCGCGTCCACCAGCATCTGGCCCATGCCCGGATAGACGAAGACGCGCTCCACGACGACCACGCCGACCACCAGATAGGCGAGGTTGAGCGCGATCACGTTGACGATCGGCGCCAGCGCGTTGGGCAGCGCGTGCTGCACCACCACGCGCCATTTCGGCAGGCCCTTGAGATAGGCCATCTCGATATAGGGGCTGGCCATCACCTGCAGCACCGAGGCGCGGGTCATGCGCATCATGTGCGCCACGATCACCAGGACCAGGGTGATCATCGGCAGGAAAGTGACGTAGAGCCGGGTGTAGAGCGGCATCGACGGATTGACCACCGAGAGGACGGGGAAGATCCGGTAATGCGCCGCGAGGAACATCAGCAGCAGGTAGCCGAGGAAGAACTCCGGCACCGAGATCGTCAGCAAGGCGCCGACATTGACCCCGCGGTCGAAGACCGTGCCCTGCCGGATCGCGGCCATGATGCCGAGGAAGACCGACAAGGGCACCGCGACCAGCGCGGCGTAGATCGCGAGGAAGAACGTGTTGGCCAGCCGCGGCCTGATCTCTTCCATCACCGGGCGATGGCTGGCCAGAGAGTTGCCGAAATCGCCGTGCGCGGCGCCCGACAGCCAGTCCAGGTAGCGGACGAGCACGGGACGATCCAGGCCGAGCTCGGCCCGGATCGCCGCCGTGTTCTCCGCGGTCGCTTGCTGGCCCAGCATGGCCGAGGCGAAGTCACCCGGCAGCAACGTCGTCGTGAAGAAGATCAACGCCGACGCCAGCAGCAGGGTGACCAGCCCGAGAGCCAGCCGCTGACCGATGAGCTTGAGCACGTCGGGGCCTGCCCGGCCGGACTTAAGCTTCGTCGATCCAGACCTTTTCGGCCGCGCGGCCGTTGCACAGGTCGAACATCGAGTGCGGCTTGTAGCCCTTCACCTTGGTCGCCGTCGCGTCCACCCAGTCCTTGAAGGCCGGGATGATCGCGCCGCCGTCGTCGTGCACCATCTTCTGGAGCTCTTTGATCATCGGCGCGCGCTTGTCTTCCTCGACCGTCTTCTTGGCCTCGGCGAGCAGCTTGTCGAACGCCTCGACCTTGTAGCCGGTCTCGTTCCAGGCCGCGTCCGACTTGTAGGCGGTGGTGAACATCTGGGTCGCCGCCGGACGGCCGCCCCAATAGGACTCGCAGAACGGCGCCTTCAGCCAGACGTTGTCCCAGAAGCCGTCGGCCGGCTCCTTCTTCACGTCGAAGTCGAGGCCCGCCGCCTTGGCATTCGCCTGGAACAGCAGCGCCGCATCGACCGCGCCGTTGAAGGCCGCGTCGGAGGCCGACAGCACGATCTTGGTCGTGCCGGTGGCCTTCTTCAGATAGAACTTGGCCTTGTCCGGATCGTACTTGGTCTGCTCGAGATCCTTGTTGAAGTACGGATCCGAGGGCGGGATCGGGCTGTCATTGCCGATCGCGCCATAGCCGTTGAACAGCGCCTTCAGGAGCTGCTCGCGGTCGATCGCGTACTTCACCGCCTTCCTGAGGTTCGGGTCCTTGAACGGATCCATGTCGCAGCGCGCCGCGTAGATGGCGTGGTAGCCGCCATGCGCCATCACGAGCGCCAGCGTCGGCACCGCCTTGATGAGATCGATGGTCGCGGTGTCGACACGGTGGATGATGTCGACCTGGCCGGACACGATCGCGTTCATGCGCTGCGCGGTGTCGTTGATGCAGGTGAAGTTCACCTCATCGACATGGCCGCGCTCCTTGTTCCAGTGATCGGCATAGCGCTTCACCGAAGCGCTGACGCCGGGCTGGTAGGAGTCGAAGGTGTAGGCGCCGGTGCCGATCGGATGCGACCAGTCCTTGAAGTCCTTCGGCACGACCAGGACGTGGTAGTCCGAGATCGGATACAGGAAGTCCGCGTCGCCCTCGGAGAGGGTGATGGTGACCTCCATCTTGTCCGTCGCCTTCACGTCGGTGATCGGCTTGAGGCCCGAGGCCGCGCCCGACTTCGAGCCTTCGCCGCGATGCAGGTTGATCGAGTAGACGATGTCTTCCGCATCGAGCGACTTGCCGTTGTGGAAGGTCGCTTCCTGGACCTTGAACACCCACTTGGTCGCGCCGTCGCTGGCTTCCCAGCTCTTGAACAGCGACGGGATCTGCTTGTTGTTCGGATCGGTCTCGACCAGCTGGTTCATGATCGCGAACGCGACGTTGAACGCCATCGAATCCGTGTAGGTGGTCGGATCGAGACTGTCAGTGGTGCTGCCGCCGGCGATGCCGATGTTCAGCGTGCCGCCCTGCTTCGGCGTGTCGTCGGCGTAGCCGGCCTTGGCCAGCACGCCGGTCGCCAGCGAGGTCGTGACGCCCAGAGCCGCCGCGCGCGCCATGAACTGGCGTCGGCTCAGGCGGCCGTTCAGCGCGGCTTGTTGAAGTTCTTCCCAGCGATCCATGCTCTCCCTCCTGTTCGCCGCGCCCCGTGGCACCATGCCCGGAACTGCGGCTAAGATTTGCCCAGCTATTTACTGCCGGTTTCGGGTACTATGCCCAAAAGACCCTACTCCCCGCAATCGTTCATCCACCACATTCCAAATACTCAGCCCGCCATGAGGGTGGTGGATGCCATGGCGGAAGCAGTCGCGCCCGCGGTCGCCCCCGCCGCGCTCGACCCCGCCGCGCTCGACCCGAGGGCGCGCGCGAGGGCATCGCAGACGGCGCCGAACTCGACGGCGGCCTGTCGGCAGAAGTAGATGGTCCGCAGGTAGGCGTGCGGCAGCGTCTCGGCGCAGCGATAGGTGACCGGCACGCCGGCGGCCGCGAGCGCCGCGGCGTAATCCTCGGCATCCTCCAGCACGGCATCGACGCCGGCTGCCGCGATGAAAGCTGGCGGCAGGCCGCCGAACCCGTCGGCCGAGAGCGGCATCGCGTAGGGGATGCGGCTGATATCCTTGCCGCCCGAATAGGCGCGGACATAGGCGCCGATCCCCGCTTCGCTCCCGCCGCCGCCGTCCTTGAGCACCGGGCTGCGCCGCGTCGCCTTCAGCGCCGGATAGATCAGCGCCTGCAGCGCGATCTTCGGCCCGTTGCGGTCGCGCGCCGCGAGGGCGACCGCGGCCGCGAGATTGCCGCCGGCGCTGTCGCCGGCGACCGCGATACGCCCGGGGTCGAGGCCGAGCGTCCCGCCCGCCCGCGAGACCCATGTCAGCGCGGCATATGCATCGTCGAACGCCGCCGGAAAGGCGTGCTCCGGGGCCAGCCGATAGTCGACGCTCAAGACCGCTGCGCCGGTCCGGCGCGCCATCTCGCCGGTCGCCATCGCATGGGTCTCCGGCGAGCCCAGGATCCAGCCGCCGCCGTGATAGAAGACGACGACCGGCAGCGTGCCGCGCGTCCCGGCCGGCCGAAACAACTTGGCCCGGACGCTGCCGTCCGGGCCTGGAAACTGCAGGTCGCTCTGGTCGACATCCGCCGGGAAGGGCGCCGAGAAATGTCGGCACCACGCATCGTAGAGTCGACGCTGCTCGCCGATCGGCAGCCGGTCGTAATCCGGACCGAACAGGCGGTCGGATTCCTCGGCGAAAGCGACGATTTCCGGATCGAGTGCCATCCCTTCCCCTAGATGGACCTCGGCGGGCCGCCCAAACCCCAGGACGAGCCCGCCATTGGCCCAACCGGATACGCTCGTTCCGGCAGGGACATTTGCATGATTACGACATCGACATTACACTGTGCGACAGATCATCAAGATGTAAACACCGCCGCGACAAGGATTTCTTAGGGCACAGCCATGCTCGCCAGCCCTGCCATCGAAGCCCCGCAAACGCTGGGTTTCCTGCTGCTGCCGCAATTCTCGATGATGGCTTTCGTCTCGGCGGTGGAGCCGCTCAGGGTGGCCAACCGGCTGGCCGGACGCGAGCTCTACCGCTGGGAGATCGTCTCGCGCGACGGACAGTCGGTCGAAGCCTCGAACGGCATGTCGCTGGTCGCCGCGCGCTCGATCGAGGACGGCCCGCTCTATCCGATGGTCGTGATCTGCGCCGGCTTCGAGCCCGAGCATCATTACGATCGCCGCATCAAGTCCTGGCTGCTGAAGCTCAGCGGCGCCGGCGCCGATCTCGGCGCCATGGATACCGGCAGCTTCATCCTGGCCCGCGCCGGCCTGTTGGACGGCTATCGCGCGACCACCCATTGGGAGAGCCTCGACAGCTTTCGCGAGGCCTTCCCCAAGGTCGAGGTCGAGAACGCGCTCTTCATCATCGACCGCAACCGGCTGACCTGCGCGGGCGGCACCGCGGCGCTCGACATGATGCTGCACCTGATCTCGGTGCAGCACGGCCACCGCCTGGCGACCGCGGTCTCCGAGCAGTTCATCCACGCCCAGATCCGCGACCCGCAGAACGCCCAGCGCATGGAGCCGCGGGTGCGCCAGGGCATCAGCCATGCCGGCCTGGCGCGCGCCATCGGCCTGATGGAAAGCAACCTCGAGGATCCGCTCGACGCCGAGCGCCTGGCGGAGGCGGCGGGGCTTTCGCTGCGCCAGCTCGAGCGGCTGTTCCACAAGCATTTCGGCATGACGCCGCGGCGCTATTACCTCGATCTCCGCCTGCAGCGGGCGCGCGCCCTGCTGCAATACACCGACCTGCCGGTGGTGGAGATCGCCGTCGCCTGCGGCTTCGGCTCGGCCGCGCATTTCTCCCGCTCCTACCACGCCTGGACCGGCAAGGCGCCGTCCGGCGAACGCCGCCGGGTCGAGGCCGGGATCATGCCGGCGCTCCGGTAGATGCCGACGCAGTGTGTGTAGTTTTATACACATCGCCCAGGCCAGCCCCCAAGAGCACCGCTGCAGCGGGCGCGCCGCGCCGCCCCGGGAACGCGCCGGCCGCGGCGCCCTCGCCGGCCGCGCGACGGCCCCGAGCCGATGTGTATTTTCATACACATCTTGCCGGCGACCGAGTCGCACCGGTATATCGGCCCCGCGGACCCGGCGCGTATCGGAGCGAGAGATCGACGGATGAGCAGGATCCTCAGCAGCCGCGACCTGATCCGGCGGCTCGAAGCCGACGGCTGGGTGCTGGACCACGTCTCGGGCAACCACCACATCTTTCGCCACCCGGCCAAGCGCGGCCCGATCGTGGTGCCGCATCCCCGCAGGAGCCTGAAGCGCGGAACCCGGCGCGCCATTCCCAAGCAGGCCGGCCTGCCGTCATAGGGTCAGCCATGGCGATGAAGCCGATACCGAGCTACCTCGCGATCCTCGCGCCCGATCCGGATGCCGGAGGCTATGCCGTCTTCTTCCCGGACCTGCCGGGCTGCGTGACCCAGGGCGACGACCTGGCGGAAGCGCAGGCCATGGCCGGCGAAGCGCTCTCCGGCTGGATCGCCTCCGCGCTGGCGCATGGCGACCCGATTCCGGCGCCGCGTCCGCTGGACGCGATCCGCTCGGACAAGGCCTTCGCCCGGGAAAACGACGTGAGCTGGCGCGACGCGATCGTCGCCGTGGTCGCGGCCCGCCCGCCGCTCGGCCGGCCGGAGCGGGTCAATGTGAGCCTGGATTCCAACCGGCTCCGCGCGATCGACGCCTACGCGGAACGCCGCGGCCTCACCCGCAGCGCCGTGCTGGAAGCCGGCGCCGATCTGCTGCTGGCAAGCGATCCGCTTTCCGGGCGCGGCGCGGGCCAGAGCGAGCGGCGCTACCGCAATGCGACCCGGCAACCTTCCGCAGCTGCGAAGCAGAAGAGGCCCGGCCGCCGGCCGCACCGGGGGTGAGGCCGGCGGAAACCGACAATGGCCTGTCGGGATTCCTCACGCCGTGCGGGATTCCGAGGCAGAGCATCCGGCCAGATTCTGTTGGGAGGGATTCCATGAATTACGAAGTCATCGTCACCTGCGCCGTGACCGGCGCGGGCGACACCGTGGGCAAGCACCCGGCCATTCCGGTGACGCCGAAGCAGATCGCCGACGCCGCGATCGAGGCCGCCAAGGCCGGCGCCACCGTCGCGCATTGCCATGTGCGCGATCCGGAGACCGGCAAGGGCACCCGCGACGTCCACCTCTACAAGGAGGTGGTCGATCGGATCCGCTCCTCGGGCACCGACATCATCATCAACCTCACCGCCGGCATGGGCGGCGACCTGGAGATCGGCGCCGGCGAGGAGCCGTTCAAGTTCGGCAAGGCCACGGACCTGGTGGGTCCCCTCACCCGCCTCGCCCATGTCGAGGAGCTGCTGCCCGAGATGTGCACGCTCGATTGCGGCACGCTCAATTTCGGCGACGGCAACTACACCTACGTCTCGACGCCGAACATGCTGCGGGCCGGCGCCCAGCGCGTGAAGGAGCTCGGCGTGAAGCCCGAGCTCGAGATCTTCGACACCGGCCACCTCTGGTTCGCCAAGCAGATGGTGAAGGAAGGCCTGTTCGAGGGCGCTCCCCTCTTCCAGCTCTGCCTCGGCATTCCCTGGGGCGCCGAA
The DNA here is from genome assembly GCA_035548715.1 of Dongiaceae bacterium. Classification (GTDB taxonomy): domain Bacteria; phylum Pseudomonadota; class Alphaproteobacteria; order Dongiales; family Dongiaceae; genus Dongia. Next base: position 20,719 of record DASZSL010000079.1, on the reverse strand, counting down.
GCCAACACCACGACCATGAAGGCGATGGTCGACAACCTGCCGGAAGGCGCGCTCTGGGCCGGCTTCGGCATCGGCCGCATGCAGATGCCGATGGTGGCGCAGGCCATGCTCCTCGGCGGCAACGTCCGGGTCGGCCTGGAGGACAACATCTGGCTCGACAAGGGCGTCCATGCCTCCAACGGCTCGCTGACCGAGCGCGCCTGCGAGATCATCACGCGGCTCGGCGCCCGCCCGCTCACCCCGGCCGAAGGCCGCAAGAAGCTGGGCCTGAAGGCGCGCAACTAAGGCCCGCAACGAGGTTCCCCATCATGGCTCTGATTGCAGCAGACAAGATCAAGACCGTCGCCATCCTGGGCGCCGGCGTCATCGGCAGCGGCTGGGCATCGCGCTGCCTCGCCAACGGCCTCGACGTCATCGCCTGGGATCCCGGCAAGAACGGCGAGAAGACGCTCCGCGCCAACGTCGCCAATGCCTGGCCGGCGCTGACCAAGGTCGGGCTGAAGCCCGGCGCCTCGCAGGACCGGCTGAAATTCGTCTCGACCATGGAGGAAGCGGTCAAGGATGCCGACTTCGTCCAGGAGAGCGCCCCGGAGAACGAAGAGCTCAAGGTGAAGATGCACCGCCAGGCGACCGCGGCGGCGAAGCCCGGCGCCATCTTCGGCTCCTCCACCTCGGGCCTGCTGCCGTCGGACTTCTACAAGGAGGCGAAGAACCCGGAGCGCTGCCTGGTCGGGCATCCGTTCAACCCGGTCTATCTCCTGCCGCTGGTCGAGGTCTGCGGCAGCAAATGGACCTCGGACGAGGCCAAGCAGACCGCCATCGCCTTCTACAAGTCGCTCGGCATGCGGCCGCTGCATGTGCGCAAGGAGGTCCCGGGCTTCCTCGCCGACCGCCTGCTGGAGGCGGTCTGGCGCGAAGGCATGCACATGATCAACGACGACTACTGCACCACCGGCGAGCTGGACGATGCGATCCGCTTCGGCTTCGGCATCCGCTGGTCGTTCTTCGGCATGTACATGATCTATCACATGGCCGGCGGCGACGCGGGCATGCGCCACTTCCTGGCGCAGTTCGGCCCGGCGCTGGAGCTCCCCTGGACCCATCTCAAGGCCCCGCCGCTCACGGATTCGATCATCGACAAGATCGTCGACGGCACCGAGAAGCAGGCCGGCTCCCATTCGATCAAGGAGCTGGAGCGGCTGCGCGACGACTGCATCATCGACGTGATCGGCGCCATCACCAAGGCCAAGGCCAGGCACGGCTGGAAGTACGAGGACTGACGTGGCGGCGCCGCTGATCCTGCACCGTGCCGTCGTGCAGCCGGGCTGGGTGGATTACAACAACCACCTGAACGACGGCTACTACACGGTGATCTTCAGCGACGCGACCACCGCCCTCATGGCCTATATCGGCCTGGGGCCGGCGGAACGCGAGGCGACCGGGAACACGCTCTTCACCGTCGAGATGCATACCAACTACCTCCTCGAGGTGAAGGGCGGGACCGAGGTGCGGGTCGAGACCCAGCTCCTGGGCCACGACGCCAAGCGGCTGCACGTCTTCCACACGATGTACCGCGGCGATGAGACCGAGCCGGCCGCCACCAACGAGCAGATGCTGCTCAACATCGACATGCGCGGGCCGAGGTCGGCGCCGTTCCTGCCGGACGTCGCGGCCAGGATCGAGGCGATCGCCAAGGACCAGGCCGGCCTGCCGCGCCACAAGAATGCCGGGCGTTCGATCAACCTGCCGACGAGAGCGAGCTGAGAGATGGATTTCGGCCTCAACGAAGAGCAGCGGATGCTGGTCGAGGCGGTGCGGGCCTTCGTCGAGGCGGAGCTCGTGCCCTACGAGAACGAGGTCGAGAAGACCGACGAGGTGCGTCCGGCGCTGATCCGCCAGATCCACGAGCGCGCCATCAAGGCGGGATTCTACGCCGCCAACATGCCCGAGGAGCTGGGCGGCGGCGGGCTCGACCATCTCGGCCTCACGCTGATGGAGCGCGAGCTCGGCAGGACCAGCTTCGCCCTGCAATATGCCGTGCATCGGCCCAGCAACATCCTGCGCGCCTGCAACGACGAGCAGAAGCAGCGCTATCTCCTGCCGACCATCCGCGGCGAGCGCATCGAATGCCTGGGCATCACCGAGCCCAATGCGGGCTCGGACGTGCGCTCGATGCAGACCCGCGCCGAGGCGCAGGGCGACGACTTCGTGATCAACGGCACCAAGCATTTCATCTCCTACGCCGACGTCGCCGACTACATCATCCTGTTCGCCGCTTCCGGCGTCGAGGAAACCAGGCGCGGCACCAAGAAGCTGATCACCAGCTTCCTGGTCGACAAGGACACGCCGGGCCTCAAGGTCACCAAGGGCTCGCGCTCGGTCAGCCATCGGGGCTTCCATCACTGCGAGCTCGCCTTCGACAACTGCCGGGTCAACAAGCGCCAGGTGCTGGGCGAGGTGCATCACGGCTTCGACGTCGCCAATACCTGGCTCGGCGCCACGCGGCTGACCGTCGCCGCGCAATGCGTCGGCCGCGCGCAGCGGGCGCTCGAGATGGCGACCCAGTGGGCCGCCACCCGCAAGCAGTTCGGCCAGACCATCGGCAAGTTCCAGGGCGTTTCGTTCAAGCTCGCCGACATGGCGACCGAGATCGAATGCGCCGACCTGATGACCCTGCGCGCGGCCTGGAAGACCGTGCAGGGCGCCGCCCAGGACCAGGACTATGCGATGGCCAAGCTCTATGCGACCGAGATGCTGGCGCGGGTCACCGACCAGGCGGTGCAGATCTTCGGCGGCATGGGCCTGATGGAAGAGACCGGCGTCGAGCGCCTGTGGCGCGACGCCCGGGTCGAGCGCATCTGGGACGGCACGTCCGAGATCCAGCGCCACATCATCTCGCGGGCGCTGCTCCGGCCGCTGGAAAACTAGCGCGACGGACGGACCACCCGGTCGGCGGCCAGGCGCAGGTCGCGGCGCAGCCATTCCGCCGCCTCGGCAACGCGGCGCTGCTCGACGAGCTCCATCAGCTCGAGCTCGTCCTCGCCCCATTCCTTCATCACGCCCAGCATCGCCCAATCCGGCAGCAGATAGCGCTTCAGCAGGTTGTGCTGCTGCTCGATCAGGGCCAGCAGGCGCGGCCGGCCGGCGGCGGAATAGAGCGCCCGGTGGAACGCCCAATGGTTCTCCACCATCTCGCGCTCGTCGTCGGTCGTGCCGGAGCGCGCCAGCGCCGCGCGGGCCTGCTCGAAATGCCCGGTGGAGAGGCGCGGGATCGAAAGCTCCAGCGCGCGCGGCTCCAGCGCCGCGCGGAGATCCATGATCTCGATGAAGTCGTCGAGCGTCACCGGCGCCACGACGATGGTCTTGCTGCCCTCCTGGATCACCAGGCCCTCGGCCAGCAGGATCTTCACCGCGTCGCGCGCCGGCATCGGGCTGCGGCCGAACCGGGCGGCGAGGTTGCGCTGGGTGACCCGGGTGCTCGGCGCGAGCTTGCCCGTCAGAATCTGCTCACGCAGATCGCGCGCGATGCTCTGCGCGGTGTTGAGGCCGGCCTCCCGCGCGGGGTCGATATCCGAGACGCCGTCGAACGCCTTGGCCCGCCTGGGCCCGCTTCCTGTGAAATCCATGGCCGCCCTGCTATCGTCGGCGCGCACGCCACGCGCGCCGCCCCTGATATATCACGGGGCCGGCGGCGAAGTCACAGCATGCGGCAATCGGTGGCACCGAAGCTCCGCCGACGGGCCGCGCCGGGTGTTGGAGGGAACGCGCCGCGCTAGGCCGAGCGGGCCAGCGCGCGGGCGAGATCGGTGATGCGCTTGCGGACGTTCTGGTCCTGGATCCGGTAGTAGGCGCGCACCAGCTCCAGCGTCTCGCGGCGCGCCATCGGGTCGTGCTCTTCGCCGGGCAGCGAGGGCGCGGCGCCGTGCAGCTGGCCCGGGCTCTGGCTCTCCACCCCGGCACTCATCTCCTCGAAGAAGTAGCGGATCGGCACGTCGAGGACTCGGGAAAGATCGAACAGACGGCTCGAGCTCACACGATTGGTCCCCCGCTCGTACTTCTGCACCTGCTGAAAGGTCAGACCAATCTGCTCGGCCAGCCGCTCCTGGCTCATGCCGAGCAGCGTGCGGCGCAGGCGGATGCGATTCCCGACATGCACGTCGATCGGATTCGGGAACCCCTTGCTCGCCATGCGGCCGGAGGACTTTCGCTTACGCACCATCAGTTTCTCTCCTCGATTTAGTGCCGCCTTCTTCACGGCCATCGGCCGCGGACGGCTGATCAATATGGGCGGCGCTGCAGTGGGCCTTGTCGGCACCTTGGTCATACGCAGGAGCTGGCAGCAACCGGCGGTTACGCACTATGACAAGCGCGCCGCAACCCTGCATCACCTTTCACGGTAAAGTAGTTCATAAAATTAGTTATGCCAAATTGGTATCGCGCTGCGATACCGCAACGAAGCGTTGATATGCCAAACCGGGATCAAGCGAACGCGCAGCCAGATATTTCCTGTTCATTTCCGCCCAAGACTGGAACACCGCGACCGCCGGGATCCGTTCGGCGCTGGGTATCCCGGTATGACCGTCGCGGATCATCGCGATGATCGCGGCGTAGTGCGCCGCGATTTCATCGATAAATTCCGTGCGCCTCGTCGCGGAATACGGGCGCGCAGTCAGGCGGTAGACGGCTTCAGGGTTGTAGGCGGCACTGCCACCCTGGCGCGCAAGCGTCTCGACGTCGAACAGCACGTCTTCCGCGAAGACATGATGCCAGCGACGCTCGGGCGTGCGCCGTGCCAGCCCGTGGAACGAGCCGAAGGCGCGCGTAAGGACGGCATAAGTTGCCGGTCCTCGATAATCGAGCGGTGGGATGGAACGAAGCTCGGCGCCGGTTTCATCCAGCACGGAGGTGCGCCCGAATGCCGCACCGCAGGTCCGCGCCGCCGGGACCAGCAGGCCGAGGTAGTTGGGCGACCAGCTGTCGTCGGCATCGAGCAGGGCGACCCAGTCTCCGCGTGCGGCGGCCAGCGCACGGTTGCGCGCCGGCCCCGGACCCGTCGGCACGGGCACGCCGGGCAGGATCCGGATGCGCGAGTCGAGACCGGCAAAGGCGGCGTAGTCGCGCGGCTCGTCGGGCGCGATCAGGATCTCGAAATCGCCGAAGTCCTGGGCCAGGACGCTCGCCAGCGCGTCGCCCAGAGTGTCCTCGGCCTCCAGCGCCGCGATGATGATGGAGACCGCGGGTACGGGTACGGCCACGGGTACGGCCACGGGCACGGCGGCGCCCGGATCAGACGCCGCGGAAGTTGGCCTTGCGCTTCTCGGCGAAGGCCTTCACGCCTTCCTTGGCATCCTCCGAGACGACGGCGCGCTCGTAAGCCTTCATCGTCCCGCTGCGGATGAGGTCGAAGGATTCGCGGATCGACTTGCCGTCCATCTCGCGCAGGCATTCCTTCAGGCCCTGGATGGTCAGCGGCGCGCCCGTGCAGATGATGTCCGCCCATTCCCGCGCCGCGTCCATCGCCGCGTTCTTCGGCACCACCTTGTTGACCATGCCGTAGTGATGCGCCTCCTGCGCCGACATGCGGCGGCCGAGCAGCAGGATCTCCATGGCGATGTTGTGCGGCAGGCGCTTGGGCACCCGCTGCACGCCGCCGGAATCCGGCACGATGCCGAGCGGCAGCTCGGGCAGCGCGAACTCGACGTGCTCGCCGGCGATGATGAGGTCGCAGGCGATGGCCAGCTCCCAGCCGCCGCCGAAGGCGAGCCCGTTCAAGGCGGCGATCACCGGCTTGTTGAGATCCCAGAGCTCGGTCAGGCCGGCGAAGCTGCCCGGGCCGTAGTCGGTCTCCCACCAGCGCCCGACGAGATTGTCGCGGTCGGCCGCCTTCAGGTCCCAGCCGGCGGAGAAGATACGGTCGCCGGCACCCGTGATGATCCCGCAGCGGAGCTCCGGATCGTCGCGCAGGGTGACGAAGGCCTGCCCCAGCGCGCGGCTGGTCGCGACGTCGATCGCATTGGCCTTGGGCCGGTCCAAGGTCACTTCCAGCACATGCCCGCGGCGCACCAGCTTGACGGCTTCACTCATGGTCCCCTCCCTCGTCTTGTCGAGCGTCCTTACCATGGTCGAGCGCTACCATGCACCTGACCGGCGACATGCGGAAAGGCGACATCGGCGCGCCACCAGCCGACCTCGAGCCGGGGGACGGCCCTTGGCCGCTGCATCCGCCGCCGATTGCACGGCGAATGAATCGTGTCCATGATCCGGACCGAATGTCGGGGGAATCGTCGCGTTGACCGCGCTGGAAACGCTGATCGAAGCCAGCGCCGCCGGGGACCGGGCGGCTTTCGCGGCGCTCTACGATGCCGCGGCGCCGCAACTGTTCGGCCTCGCCATGCGTATCCTGAAGCGGCGGGACTGGGCCGAGGACGTGCTGCAGGAAGCCCTGATCTCGGCTTGGCGGAATGCCGGCGACTATCGCCGCGAGCTGGGCTCGGCCAGGACCTGGCTCACCGTCATCCTGCGGAACCGCGCCCTGGATCGACTCCGGCGCGAGGCGGCGGCACGGCTCGCCGATACCGGCGACGACCTCCCGGAAGTGGCCGATCCGGGTCCCTCGGCGCTGGACCTGGCCATGGCCGGCGATGATGGAAGACGATTGAAGGATTGCCTCGAGACATTGGAGGAGACACAGAGGCGCGCGATCGTGATGGCCTATTACGACGGCCTTACCCATGAGCAATTGTCCGCGCGGCTGGGCTCGCCGCTGGGGACGGTGAAGAGCTGGATCCGGCGCGGCCTGCAGCGCCTCAAGGGCTGCCTCGAACCATGACCGACACGACCGACATGCCAGGGAACGGTCCAGGCGACGACGGCGACGGTCGCGCGGCGGAATACGTGCTGGGCACGCTTTCGCTCGCAGAGCGCCTCGCCTTCGAGGCCGAGCTCGCCGGCGATCCGGCGCTGCGCCGGGCCGTCGCCGCGTGGTCGGCACGGCTGCAGCCGCTCGCCGATTCCGTCGCGCCGGTGGCGCCGCCGACGGAACTGCGCGCGCGCGTGCTGGCGCAGATCGCACCCGCGCCGGCCGCCGGGCAGCGGCCGTTCAGCCTCGGGCGCTGGCTCGCCTGGACCTTCGGCCTCTCGGCGCTCGCCGGCGCCGTCGCCGTGGCCCTGGTCTTCCTGACCACGCCGCAGCCGCCCGAGGCCGCCGGCTTCGCGATGCTGCATCGGGCCACCGCCAGCAACGACGTGATCGCATTCCAGATCGACAAGAAGCGTCAGGACATGGTCGTGCTGGCCAGTGCCGCGGCACCGGGGCCCGGACGCGACTACGAGCTCTGGGTCCTGCCGCCGAACAAGCCGCCGATCTCGCTCGGGATCGTCAAGGCCGGCCTGCGCGAAGAGCGTCCGCTGCCGGCCGCCGCGGCGCCCTATATCACCGATTTCGCCAATCTCGCGATCAGCGTCGAGCCCAGCGGCGGGTCGCCGAGCGGCGCCCCGACCGGACCCGTCCTGTTCACCGGCCTGTTCCGCATGATGGACCAGCTCACCGAGTGACCCGGCCCTGTGACGGGCGTCACAGTCCCGATCTCCGCCCGCCTTCGCCGCATCCGGCCGCACGAACGCCCCGTAACTCCCCGCACGGCGCCGCACGACGCGCCGCCGATGGAAGCAGCAACGGGAGTGCAATCCATGTCGATCATCGAAAGTCCGGACCGCACGATCGCCCAAGGCAACTACGCGGGCCCTGCCGCGACGCCGCTCGGACGCCGCCAGATGTTCCGTGCCGCCGGCGTCACCACGCTCGGCGCCGCCGCAATCTCCATCCTCGGCGGCTGCAAGAGCATGGCCGCGACGCCCAGCGCATCGGAAAACGACGTGCAGATCCTGAACGTCGCGCTCGGCCTGGAGCACGAGGCCATCAACGCCTATCAGCTCGGCGCCCAAAGCGGCCTGCTCCAGAAGCCGGTGCTGGAGGTCGCCGTGCTGTTCCAGAGCCAGCACAAGCAGCACCGCGACGCGCTGATCGGCGCGATCAAGCAGATGGGCGGCACGCCGGTCGCCGAGAAGCCCATGGCCGAATACGCCAAGGCGCTGAACGCCGGCACGCTCAAAGACCAGGCCGACGTCCTGATGCTGGCGGCGAAGCTCGAGAAGGGCGCGGCCAACGCCTATCTCGGCGTCATCCCGTCCTTCGACAGCAGGGACCTCGCGCAGATCTCCGGCCGCCTCGCGGCGGACGAGACCATGCATTGGACGGTGCTGGCCTCGGCGCTGAAGCAGGCCCTGCCGCAGAAGGCCCTGAGCTTCGGCGCATAAAGGGCCGGACGCCGACGCGCCGGCCCCCGGCGCGCCGGCGTCGCCCTTTCACCGCGAGGATCGCCATGATGACGCGCTTGATGGCGACGCTGGCCCTGCTCGCCGGCGCCACCCCGATCGCCGCCCGTGCCGAGGGCGACGCCGTCCATGGGCGGCAGATCTACGAGAGCCGCTGCATCGCCTGTCATTCGCCCGACGCCAACCGCGTCGGGCCGATGCATCGCGGCGTGTTCGGCCGCAAGGCGGGAACCGTCGCCGGCTATGCCTATTCGAACGCGCTGAAGAGTGCCGGCGTGGTCTGGAACGACCAGACCCTCGACCGGTGGCTGACCAACCCGCAGGCCTTCATCCCCGGGCAGAAGATGAACTTCAAGGTCGCCAGCCCCGAGGACCGTGCCGACGTCATCGCCTATCTGAAGATGCTGACGCCGTAGATTGGCCAAGCCCTGGTGTGAATTGAGAAATAGTCGTCTGTGGCGGGCCAGCCACATTGACTTTCAAGGGAAACTGGCCACCTTATTTCACATGCCAGCGAGTTAAACACACAGTACATATGTATTATGTGGATGCCCGCCGGCCCGGGCCGCGCCCCCCATTTGGATTGCTGTGTGGAATCATGAGTTTCCCCGCCCTCGCCCCCGAGCTGCCGCCGGAATCCGCCGCCGCACGATCGCGCGCCGCGGCGCTGGACCTGCGCGAGACGGCCCGCGCGCTCGATGCGAGCTTCGCCGGCAAGCCGGCCGAGGTCGTGCTCGAGGCCGCCATCAAGACGCTCTTCCCGGGCCAGATCGCGGTGCTCTCCTCCTTCGGCACCGAGGCGGCGGTGGTGCTGCATCTGGTCGCCGAGATCGACCGCAGCGTGCCGATCCTGTTCCTGGAGACCGGCAAGCACTTCACCGAGACGCTGATGTACCGGGACATCCTGGTCGATCGCTTCGGCTTCACCGATGCGCGGGAGCTGAAGCCCGACCCCGCGGACCTCGCGGCCAAGGATTCGAACGGCAATCTTTGGTCCACCGATCCCGACGCCTGTTGCCGGATCCGCAAGGTGCTGCCGCTGGAGCGCGCGATGCGCCCGTTCGCCGCCCAGGTCACGGGGCGCAAGCGCTTCCAGGCCAGCACCCGCGCCGACATCCCGCTGTTCGAGGCCTCGGCGGAAGGCAAGATCAAGGTCAACCCGCTGGCGCATTGGACCGCGGAGATGATCCGGGACGCCTTCAAGCGCTTCAAGCTCCCGCAGCACCCGCTGTTCGACGAGGGTTTCGCCTCGATCGGCTGCGCGCCCTGCACCCGCCGGATCGTCGAGGGCGAGGACGCCCGGGCCGGCCGCTGGTCCGGCCGCGACAAGACCGAATGCGGCATCCATCTCGACTACCAGATCTGAGCGCAGGCCCGCAACGCGGTCACATCCGGTTACCCGCGGACGGCTTACGCCTGCGGGACTGCTCGCCTATGATCCGGAGCTCTCTTCGTCAGCACTGGATCCTTCTCGATGCCGCAACTCACAGACGTCGCCCGCAAGCGGGGCTTCCTCGGGAAGCTCTGGGCCATGACGGGACCCTACTTTCTTTCCCGCGAAGCACCGGTCGCCATCACCCTCTTCTTGGTCGTGATCGCCATGGTGCTGGGCCTGGTCTACGTCAATTACCAGCTCAACACCTGGTACGGCGATTTCCAGAACATGCTGCAGGCGAAGGATCTGACCGCGACGCCGGTCGATTTCCTCGGCATCCACCTCGGCACGGTCAACAAGTTCGTCTATCTGATCGGCAAGTTCGCGCTGATCGTCTTTCCCGCCGTCATCCTGTCGGTCTACAGCACCTACCTCCGGCAGATGCTGCAGATCCGCTGGCGGCGCTGGCTGACCGAGCGGTTCCTCGGCCTGTGGCTCGAAGGCCGCGCCTATTACCGGCTCCAGATCTATGGCGGCGGCAGCGACAACCCGGAGCAGCGCATCGAGGACGACATCGCCGCCTTCACCGATATCACGCTCCAGCTCTTCGTCGGCGTCATCAACAAGTCGGTGACGCTGGTGACCTTCGGCATACTGCTCTGGGCACTCTCCGGTCCGATCACGCTGCCGGTCCTCGGCACGAGCATCACGATCCCCGGCTACATGGTCTGGATCGCCGGGCTCTACGCCATCGTGGGCACCTATATCAGCTATCGGATCGGGCGCCGCCTGGTGCGCATCAACTACGACCAGCAGCGCTTCCGCGCCGACTTCCGCTTCGGCATGTCCCGCTTGAAGGAGAATGCCGAGAGCGTCGCCATGTATCGCGGCGAGGCCGACGAACAGCGCGGCCTGATGGAGATCTTCACCTCGGTCTGGGTCAACTGGTGGGAGCTGATGCGGGCGCAAAAGCGCCTCAACTGGTTCCAGAGCTTCTACGGCCAGGCCGGCGGGATCTTCCCGATCCTGGTGATCGCGCCGCGCTATTTCGCCGGCGCGATCGACTTCGGCACCATCTTCCGAATCAGCCAGGCCTTCGGACAGGTCTCCGACGCGCTCACCTGGTTCATGGACAACTTCATCGCCCTGGCCGAATGGAAGGCCACGGTCAACCGCTTGACCGGCTTCGTCGAGGCCCTCGAACGCGTGAAGGCGATGGAATCCGGCATTGCCCATGCCCCGGCGCCGGCGCTGGAGACCCACGATCTCCGCGTCGCCTTGCCGGACGGCCGCAGCCTGATCGAGAACCTGAACGCCCGCGTCGAGACCGGCGACAAGGTGCTGATCACCGGCCCCTCGGGCAGCGGCAAGACCACCCTGTTCCGGGCCCTGGCCGGCCTTTGGCCCTTCGGCAGCGGCAAGGTGAAGGCGCCGCCCGCGGCGGAGGCGTTGTTCCTGCCGCAGCGACCGTATCTCCCGATCGGCACGCTGCGCCGGGCGCTGACCTATCCGTCGCCCGCGGAGAGCTTTGACCAGGCTGCGGTCACGCAGGCGCTGGAAGCGGTCAATCTCAGCCATCTGGGCGACAAGCTCGACGAGAAGGCGAACTGGTCGATGGCCCTCTCGATCGGCGAGCAGCAACGCCTGGCGATCGCCCGTGCGCTGCTGCTCAAGCCCGACTGGCTGTTCCTGGACGAGGCGACGTCGGCGCTCGATCCCGTCAACGAGCAGCGGATGTACGCGCTGCTCGCCGAGCGGCTGCCGACCGCCACCGTGCTCTCGATCGCCCACCGGCCGGAGGTCGCGCGCTTCCACGACCGGCATCTCACGATCGATCCCGCGACCGGCAGCGCGAGGCTCTCGGCGATCGCCGCCCAATAGCCCGGCTTGCTTTGGCGGCGGCGCCCGGCATACTGGCGCCCCATCAAAGTCCCGAGTGCCGAGATGCCCGACCAGGAACTCCTGCCGCTGCTGAAGTCGATCGCCGAGAGCCTTGAGCGCTTGGCGCCGGCGGCATCACGGCCCAACGATCTCGCCGCCGCCGACGCCTTCGTCTGGCAGGCCGAGACCGGCTGGCTCGAGCCGGTCAAGTCGGTCTCGCGGGTGCATATCGCGCTGCTGCGCGGCATCGACCGCGCCAAGGACATGCTGATCGAGAACACGCGCCGGTTCGCCGACGGCCTGCCGGCCAACAACGCCCTGCTCTGGGGCGCGCGCGGCACCGGCAAGAGCTCGCTGGTCAAGGCCACCCACGCGCTGATCAACGAGGAGCGCAAGGACAAGCTCAAGCTGATCGAGATCCACCGCGAGGATCTGGTGACGCTGCCCCGCCTGCTCGGCATCATCCGCGGCGGGAAGGATCGCTGCATCCTGTTCTGCGACGACCTCTCCTTCGATACGGCGGATACCAGCTACAAGTCGCTGAAGGCCGTGCTCGAAGGCGGCATCGAGGGGCGGCCGGCCAACGTCGTGTTCTACGCCACCTCGAACCGGCGCCACCTGATGGCCCGCGAGATGATCGAGAACGAGCGCTCGACCGCGATCAATCCCTCGGAAGCGGTCGAGGAGAAGGTCTCGCTCTCGGACCGCTTCGGCCTGTGGATCGGCTTCCACAACTGCGACCAGGACACGTTCTTCGCGATCATCGAGGGCTATGCCGAGACCTTCAAGCTGCCGATCGACCGCGAGGCGCTGCGCGCCCAGGCGGTCGAATGGTCGATGACGCGCGGCGCGCGCTCGGGCCGCGTCGCCTGGCAGTTCATCCAGGACCTGGCCGGGAGACTCGGCAAGCGAATCGACGGCTGACCGGCGGGCCCGGCAACCCGCGGACAATGCAGGGTTAATTCAACGCCTCCGTGTGCACCCCGCGGGCTTGCCAGCGGCCGTTCGCCCCGGCATAAATCTTCGGCGCCGTGGGGATCGATCGCAGGGGACAGGATTGAGCAGGATCGCCGTTGCTTTTGCCGTTGCCGCCGCCGCGATCGGCGCGACGCTCGGGGCCGCGCAAGCCATCCCGGTCGAGGAAGCGCCGGTCTATGCGATCGACAACTATCCCTATCAGAAGGCGCCGGCGCTGAAGCAATGGCGCTCGGTCCTGGAGCGCAGCGCCGCCGACGAGGCCGGGGCCGATCCGGCCAACTGCGACGACGACGGCGCGCCGGAGCTCGATTGCGCGGCCAAGGCCGTGCACCGGCTCGAGGAAGGCCTGAAGGCCAAGTCTCCGGTCGAGCAGATCTACGGCGTCTACTCCTATTTCAACGCGATCAAATGGAAGGAGCACGGCCCGGGCTGCACCGAGGATTGCTGGGCCACCCGCCTGCAGTTCATCGCCCAGCGCTACGGCGACTGCGGCGACCACGCGCTGGCCGAGTACTTCACGCTGAAGCGGCTCGGCTTCAAGGAGCGCGATCTCCAGCTCATCGTCGCCCAGCTCCCCGGCTACGAGGACAGCTTCAAGGGCGGCCACGTGGTGCTGCGGGTCGCGGCCGGCGGCAAGTACTACATCCTCGACAACCGGCGCAGCGACGTCACCGGATTGAAGGGGCTCGACAAATACAAGGTCCTCGCCGGCCTCAATGCCGACAGCGTGCAGATCTACAACCTGGTGACGCCGAAGCCGCCCAAGGGCTTCGTCGCCGACGAGACCAAGGTCGCCGAGCTCATCGACTCCCCGGGCACGCTGCCGAAGAAGATCGCGCCGGCCGCGCCGGCGGCGCAGCCCGAGGTCGTGCTCGCCTCGGCCGAGCCGGCCGCGCCCGCTTCCGCGCAACCCGCGGTCGCGACGGTGCCGGAGACCGACGCCGCAGACGATGACGCGGCGCTCATGGATTGCACGCAGACCGCGACGCTGGGCGACTGGAACCCGAACCTGCCCTGCTCCGCCTATGAGCTGCCGGAGCCCGAGAAGGCCAAGGCGAAGCCCGACGAGAAGAAGGTGACCGTGGTCGCGGCGCTCACCCCGGCGGCAGCGGTCGCGCCGACCGTGCCGGAAGTCGCGCAGACACCCGCCAAGCCGGCCAAGCCGAAGGCGACGGCCAAGGCCGCCGCGAAGCCGGCCGCCAAGCCGAAGGCGATCCAGGTCGCCGCCTCGGCCAAGGCCGCGGAAAAACCGGCAAAGAAGAAAAAGCAGAAAAAGAAGAAGGCGCCCGAGGATGACGGCGGCTCCTGCGTGCAGGGCGCCGTCAGCATCGCCGACTGGAACCCCAACCTGCCCTGCGCCACGGAAGAGAGCGCCGCGCGGCTGAAGCTGGTGGACGTCCCGCCCGCGCTCTAACCCGGAGCGTCGTGCCCGGGCTTGACCCCGGGCATCTGGTTCCCGTCCGTCAACTCCCGAGGAAGGACATCGGGTCCACCGGCTGGGTGCCCTTGCGGATCTCGAAATGGAGCTGCGGACCGAACACGGCGCCGGTGGCGCCGACGCGGGCGATGGTCTGGCCGCGCTTCACCTTGTCGCCCTTCTTCACCAGCAGCGACGCGTTATGCGCATAGGCGGTGACATAGCCGCCGTCATGCCGGATCAGGATCATGTTGCCGAAGCCGCGGAGCTCGTTGCCGGCATAGGCGACCACGCCGTCGGCCGCCGCCACGACCGGCGCACCCGACGGCGCCGCGATGTTGATGCCGTCGTTCTTGGTGCCGTCCTTGCTGCTGCCGAAGGCGCTGATCACCTTGCCCTGCACCGGCCAGGCGAACGGACCCTTGCCGCTGCCCGCCGCGGGCCCCGAGACCGCCGCCGCCGTCGTCTCGGTATCGGGCTCGGGTGCGGAAGCCACCGGCTGCGCCGGCGCAGCGGACGGCTTGGCCGCCGCCGGCGCGGGCTGCGCCGGCAGTGGCGCGGGTGCCGGCTGCGCCGGCAGTGGCGCGGGTACCGCCGCCGTCTGTGCAGCCTTGGGCACGGCGGCCGTTCCGGCATCCGCCGCATTCGCCGGTTTCGGGACCGCCGCCGCGGGCGGCATCGGCGTCACGGCGGTGGTCGGTGCCGGTGCCGGGATCGGCGTCGGCGGCGGGAGGCTCTGGGCGCTGACCGCGGTGCCCGAGGGCGCCGGCGGGCTGAGCGGCTTCGGCGCGCTCGGCACGGTGGCGGTGGTCGGCGCACCGGGCGCCGGCAGCGGCGCGGACGAGACGGCGCCGGCCGGCGTGGGCGGCGGCACGGCGGAAGCCGTCATGCCCGGCAGGTTCGAGGCTTCGGCCGTGCTCGGGATGCTGAGCCTCTGGCCGGGGCGGACGGTATAGGGCGGCTGCAGATCGTTCACCGCCACCAGCGTGCTCTCGCTGATGCCGTAACGCTGCGCCAGGCCGGCAAGCGTGTCGCCCTGCTGCACCACGTATTGCGAGCGCGGCTTCAGCGCCAGCCGCATGCCCGGCGCCAGCGCGTAAGGCGGCTGCAGGCCGTTCATGTCGATCAGGCTGCGGATCGAGGTGTCGGTGCGGTCCGCCACCGCCGCCAGGGTGTCGCCCGGCGCCACGACGTAATCGCCGCCGATCACCTTGCCGAAATCGGCCGCGTTGACCGCGGGCGCCGCGACGGCCGTGGCCGCGGGCTTCGGCGCCGCCACGTTGCGCGGCCGGCCGCTCGCATTGCAGGCGGCGAGCGCCAGGCAGAGCGCCGCCACGCCCGCCGCGCGCAGCAGAGGCGCGCGCTCAGCCATGGCCGGCTCTCGCCGCGCGCCAGGCGGCGTCGCGCTCGTCCTCGGGCAGCGCCCCGGCGACCAGCGGCACGAAGCGCACGTCGCTCAGCCGCTCCTGCTTCAACGAGCCGTCTTCCAGCTTGGTGATGCGGATCAGCACCTGCTCGCCGCGCTCGGGTCCCAGCGGCAGCACCATGATGCCGCCGACCGCGAGCTGGTCGACCAGGGTCTGCGGCATTTCCGCCGCCGCCGCGGTGACGATGATGCGGTCGAACGGCGCCTGCTCCTTCCAGCCCTTGGCGCCGTCGGCGCATTTCGAAGTAATGTTGTGGATGTTGAGCTGCTTGAAGCGCGCCTCCGCCTCGTCGAGCAGCGACTTGAAGCGCTCGATCGTGTAGACCCGGCGCGCCAGCCTCGCCAGCACCGCCGCCTGGTAGCCGGACCCGGTGCCGATCTCCAGCACCTTGTGCGACTTCTTCACCTGCAGGGCCTCGGTCATGATGGCGACGATCTGCGGCTGGCTGATGGTCTGGCCCTGCGCGATCGGCAGCGCCTGATCCTCGTAAGCCTGATCATGGAAATGCGGCAGAACGAAGGCCTCGCGCGGGATGCGCTCCAGCGCGTTCAGCACCGCGCTGTCCGTGATCCCGGCGCGGCGCAGGTTCATGATGAGCCGGATCTTGCGGGCGGCGAGGCTCACGCCTTGCGCTCCCGGGCCTTCTTGGCGCGGCGCGGCCTGGTCGCCGGTCGCGACTGCGCCGCCGCGCGGGCACCGGGAAACAGCCCCGCCATCCGCTTCAGCATCGCGCCCTGGGTCAGGTCGAAATGCAGCGGCGTGATGGCGATCGCGTTGCGCGAGATCACCGCGAGATCGCTGTGCGGATCCTCGGGCTCGTCGTTGCTGAAGTCGCCGACCCAGAGCACGTCGCGGGCGAACGGGTCCTTGCCCTTCACCACCTGCACCTCGGACTTGCGGCGTCCCTGGGCGCCGACCACGATGCCGGTCACCTTCTCCGGGGGGATCGGCGGGAAGTTGACGTTCATCAGCAGGTCGTCCGGCCATTCCAGCGCGACCAGCTTCTTCACGATGTCGGCGCCGAATTTCAGGGCGGTCGCCCAATGCAGCGTCTCGCCCGCCCGCACCTGGCTCATGGCGATCGCGGGGATGCCGAGCATCGAGGCCTCCATCGCCGCCGCGACGGTGCCGGAATAGAGCACGTCCTCGCCGAGATTGGCGCCGCGGTTGACGCCGGAGAGGACGAGGTCGGGCCGCTTGCCCACGACCAGGTGATTGACGGCGACCAGCACGCAGTCGGTCGGCGTGCCGGCGATGGCGAAGCGCCGCGGCCCCAGCCGATGGATCTGCAACGGCCGCCGAAGGGTGAGCGCATGCGAGGCGCCGCTATGCTCGCTCTCCGGCGTCACCACCCAGACGTCGTCGCTCAAGGATCGCGCGATCTTCTCCAGCACCTTGAGGCCCGGCGCGTGGATGCCGTCGTCGTTGGTCACCAGGATGCGCGCGTTCCTGAGATCCGCCGGCGGCGACTTGCCGCCCACTGCTTTACCCACGCTTGAGGACCTCCAGGCCGTGCATATAGGGACGCAGGACTTCCGGGATCACGACGGATCCGTCCTCCTGCTGATAGTTCTCCAGGACCGCGATCAGCGCGCGGCCGACCGCGACGCCCGAGCCGTTCAGCGTGTGCACGAAGCGCGTGCCCTTCTCGCCGGCCTTGCGGCAGCGCGCCTTCATGCGCCGCGCCTGGAACTCGCCGCAGTTCGAGCAGCTCGAGATCTCGCGATAGGCGCCCTGCCCCGGCAGCCAGACCTCGATGTCATAGGTCTTCTGCGCGGCAAAGCCCATGTCGCCGGTCGAAAGCGTGATGACGCGATACGGCAATCCCAGCTTCTGCAGCACCTTCTCGGCGCTGGCGGTCATGCGCTGATGCTCGGCCTCGGAACGGTCGGGATGCGCGATCGAGACCAGCTCCACCTTCATGAACTGGTGCTGCCGGATCATGCCGCGCGTGTCCTTGCCCGCCGCACCCGCCTCCGAGCGGAAACACGGGGTGAGCGCCGTGAAGCGCCAGGGAAGCTTGTCCTCGTCGATGATCTCGTCGGCGGCGAGGTTGGTCAGCGGCACTTCCGAGGTCGGGATCAGGTAGAAACCCTGCTCGGTCTTGAACAGGTCCTCCTCGAACTTCGGGAGCTGTCCGGTGCCGTAGAGCGATTCAGACCGCACCAGGAAGGGCGGCGCCACCTCGGTATAGCCGGATTCCGTGGTGTGGAGGTCGAGCATGAACAGCGCCAGCGCCCGCTCCAGCCGCGCCAGCGCCCCCTTCAGCACGACGAAGCGCGCGCCGGAGAGCTTGGCCGCCGCCTCGAAATCCATCAGGCCGAGCGCTTCGCCCAGCTCGAAATGCTGCTTCGGCTTGAAGGCGAAGTTCCGGACGTTTCCGACCGTGCGCTCGACCCGGTTGAAGGTCTCGTCCTTGCCGTCGGGCACGTCTTCGGCCGGCAGATTCGGCTGGCTCGCCAGCAGGGTCTCCAGCTCCCGCCCGAGCGCCTGGTCGTCCTGCTCCAGCTTGGCCGCCTCGTCCTTCAGCGCCGCGACCTCGGCCATGATCGGGCCGGCATCGCCGCCCTTGGCCTTCACCTGGCCGACCTGGCGGGAGAGATCGTTCCGCCTGGCCTGCAGCTCCTGGAACCGGGTCTGGGCCGCGCGCCGGCGCTGGTCGAGGTCGATCACCTCGGCCGAAAGCGGCGGCAGCCCACGCCGCTGGCGCGCCCGGTCGAAGGCGACCGGGTTCTCACGAATCCATTTAACGTCAAACATTTAGATCGAATGTGCCGACTGTCCCGAATCGGCCGGGAGTCTATCAGGAAGCGGCCGGATTGCGAAACATCCGGTGCGACCATCCGCCTTGCTCCAGGTCATTGCTCCGTAACACCACCGCCCTAGGCTGACCCCGAATTTCCGCTGGTCGATCAGGGACGCCCGCCGCCATGAACCTTCCCGCCGCCACGGCGCCGCAGGATGCGACTGCAGCCTTGCTGGAGGAGATCGTGGCCCTCCGGAGCCAGGTCCTCGCCGATGCCGAACCCTTGCTGGCGCGTTTCGGCTGCAAGACCGAGGCGGACCGCGCGGGGCTGGCGAACCTGGCGCATTACCTTGTCCTGCGGCGCCACGACCTCCGCAGCCTGCAGCGCCGGCTGATGTGCCGCGGCGTATCCTCGCTGGGCCGGCTGGAAGGCCGTGTCCTGCCGACGCTCGACGCGGTGATCTGCGCGCTCTCCGCGCTCGCCGGGCGGCCGTCGCCGCTGCCGCCCCCCAGCGAGCGGGAATATTTCGACGGGGAGGCGCGGCTCCACAAGGCGACGGACCGCCTGTTCGGCCCGGCGCCCAAGCGGCGGCGCGAACGCATCATGGTCACCCTGCCCAGCGATGCCGCCGGCAACCCGGCCTTCATCCTCGACCTCGCCCAGCGCGGCATGGATGTCGCCCGCATCAATTGCGCACATGACGACCGCGCCGCCTGGAAGGCGATGACCGACCACATCCGGGCGGCGGGCGAGTCCGTCGGCCGCAAGATCGCGGTGCTGATGGACATCGCGGGCCCGAAGATCCGCACCGAGACCGTGCTGGCGCTCGGCAAGAAATCGAGGCTCCATCCGGGCGACACGTTGCGCCTCGTCGCCGCGGGCGAGCCGCGGGTCACGCCGGAAGTGCCCTTCTCCGCCGCCGTGTCGCTGCCGGAGCTGGTGACGCGCCTTTCGGTCGGCGACCGCGTCTTCTACGACGACGGCAAGGTCGAATGCGTCGTGGAGCAGCGCGGCGCCGACGACGCCGTGGTGCGCGTCAAGCGCGGCAAGGCCAAGGGCACGAAGCTCCAGCCGGAGAAGGGGCTGAACGTCCCCGACACCGCGCTCGGCCTCTCGCCGCTGACCGGCAAGGACCACGAGGACCTCGAAGCGGTGATCGAATGCGCCGACATGATCGGCTATTCCTTCATCAGCCGGCCCGACGACATCGATCTCCTGGAGCAGATCCTCGCCGGCCGCGACGCGGCGCATCCCCTGGGCCTGGTGGCGAAGATCGAGCGCCCGGAGGCGATCCGCAACCTGCCCGACCTCATCGCCCGCGCGGTCGCGCGGCGCCCGTTCGGCATCATGATCGCCCGCGGCGACCTCGCCACCGAGATCGGCTTCGAGCGCCTGGCCGAGATGCAGGAGGAGATCCTCTGGATCTGCGAGGCAGCGCATGTCCCGGTGATCTGGGCGACCCAGGTGCTGGAAGGCATGGTGAAGAACGGCATCCCGTCCCGCGGCGAGATGACCGACGCCGCGATGTCCGCCCGCGCCGAATGCGTGATGCTGAACAAGGGACCGGCGGTCACCGCCGCCGTCGAGCTGCTCGACGGCCTGCTGACCCGCATGGACGCGCACGTGTTCAAGAAGACCCCGACTCTCAGGGCGCTGAAGAGCTGGTAGGCCGCGCCGCCTACGAGGCCGGCGTGACCTCGGTCCCGCTTTCCGCCGCGGCGGCGGCATCCTCGGCGGCGCGCTTCTTCTCCACCGAGCGCGCCAGCCAGATCGAGATCTCGTAGAGCCCGATCATCGGCACCGCCAGCGAGCACATGCTGATCGCATCGGGCGGCGTGAAGATCGCCGCCACCACGGTCACGATGATGATCGCGTAGCGCCGCTTGGCCCGGAGGCCTTCGGACGTCACGATCCCGACCCGCGCCAGCAGCGTCAGCACGACCGGAAGCTCGAAGCACAGGCCGAAGGCGAAGACCAGCTTCATGACCAGATCAATGTACTCGCCGATCTTCGGCATCAGCTCGATCGAGGCGTATTGCTGGTACGAGACGAAGAAATGCAGCGCCAGCGGCAGCAGCACGAAATAGAGGAACGTGGCGCCCACGGCGAACATGATCGGCGTCGCGATCAGGAACGGCAGGAAGGCCGCGCGCTCGTTCTTGTAGAGGCCGGGCGCCATGAACTTGTAGATCTGCGTGGCGATCAGCGGGAAGGTGATGCAGAGCGCCGCGAAGGCGCCGATCTTCACCTGCGTGAAGAACGGCTCGATCAGGCTGGTATAGATCACCGGGCAGGCCTTGCCCTGGGCCAGACAGGCGCGCTCCAGCGGCGCGGTGACGATGGCCAGGACCGGGCGCCAGAAATAGAAGCAGACGACGAAGGCGACGATGAAGCCGACCATCGAATAAAGGAGACGCGTCCGGAGCTCCGTCAGGTGCTCCAGCAGCGGCATCTTCACATCGTCTTCGGCTCCAGCCACGGGACTAACTCTTCGCCGCGCCGACCGGCTCGGGCGCCGGCGTGTTGTCGGGGCTCTCGGGCTCGGGCATCGCCTCGGTCG
>DASZSL010000078.1:0-8889 GCA_035548715.1 Dongiaceae bacterium | reverse complement strand
GCCGGTGCCGGCTGCGCGGCCGCGGCATTGTCGGCGGCCGGCGCGTTGTCGGGCGCGGATGCCGCCGGCTGCTGCGCCATCACCGGCTCGGCGGCGGGCGCGCCGGAAGCCGCGGCGACGGGCAGGCCGTTCTCGCTGGGCTGCCAGCCCTGCGCGGCGCTCTCGGCCTGGGCGACCTGGACCGGCGTCATGCCCGGCGCGAGCGCCGCCATGCGCGCGGCACCCTCGGCCGCGCCGTGATCCTTGGCCAGCGAATACCAGGTGTAGGCCTGCACGGGATCCTGCGGCACGCCCTTGCCCTCGGCATAGAGATCGCCG
Source organism: Dongiaceae bacterium (assembly GCA_035548715.1). Taxonomy (GTDB): domain Bacteria; phylum Pseudomonadota; class Alphaproteobacteria; order Dongiales; family Dongiaceae; genus Dongia. Next base: position 8,571 of record DASZSL010000078.1, on the reverse strand, counting down.
AGCGCCATCATCGACGGGCCGTCGAGCTTGTTGGCCGCGGTCTTGAAGTGCTCGATGGCCTGGATGTAGTCGGGCTTGCCGGAATAGCCGGACTGGAACAGCAGGCCGAGATTGTACTCGGCCTCGACGCTGCCTTGCGCCGCGGCCTTCTCGAACCAGTCATGGGCGGTCTTGGCGTTGCGCGTGACCGCGGTGCCCTTGAGGTACATGAGGCCGATCTCGTTGAGCGCGCCCGCATTGCCCTGGTCGCCGGCCTGCAGGAAGTAGCGCTCGGCGAGCTTGCCTTGCGGCTTCAGGCCCGGGCCGCCGTCGCGGAACAGGCGCCCGAGGCGCAGCGCCGCGCTGGGATGGCCGAGATCGGCGGCGCGCACATACCATTCCGCCGCCTGGTTGAGATCCTGCGGCACGCCCTTGCCCGCCTCGTAGAGCCGGCCGAGCGAATATTGCGAATACATCTGCGCCGCCTGGATGAGCTGCGGTCCGTTGGCGCCGAGTGCTGCGCCGTCGAAGCGCGGCGCGGTGTCGAGCTCGGCGGCGATGCGGTAATAGGCGGCGGCCTTGTCGTAATCCGCCGGCACCGCCTGGCCCTGCTCGTAGATGCGGGCGAGATTGTAGGCGGCGACCGGGTTGCCGAGCTTCGCCTCCTCGTCGAGCAGCGGGATCGCCTTGTCGAAATCGCCGGCTTCCAGCGCCTGCTCGGCCGCCTGGTAATCGGCCTGCGCCGGCGGCACGGCTCCCCATGGCCCGGTCAGGCCGAGGACGCTGATGGCGGTGGCAAGGAGCAGCGCTGAACGACGCATGTGGCCATTTTCCTGGTCAGAGAATGGCGCGAAATCTAGCCCAGGAGCGCAACCTTGGCCAGGGCCGGTTTTGTCAGCTTTTCAGCGACTTAGAACGACGAATCCGGCCCGGCGAGGAAGGCCAGCTCCTCGGGCGTGCAGACCCGGCCGAGGCAGGCGTTGCGATGCGGATAGCGGCCGAAGCGCGCGATGATGTCGGCATGCCGCTGCGCATAGACGTATTGTTCCTCGGCCTCCTCCTTCTCGTGCGGCGCGCAGGTCGCGGCGAGATCCGCGAAGAGCTGCAGCGAGCGTGCCTGCACGGCGGGATCCTCGCTGTGCTCATAGGGCAGGTAGAAGAACCGGCGGTGGCTGAAATCGAAGCCGCGATCGAGGCCGGCGGCCACCGCCTGCATGGCGATGGCGAGCGCCCGGGCGTCGCCGGCGAAGGCGCGCGGGGAGCCGCGGTGGATGTTGCGCGCCATCTGGTCGAGCAGGAGGAGGAGCGCCAGCGTGCCCTCGGCGCTGTCGCACCACGGCGCGAAGCCGCCGCCTTGCGCGTGATCGACGGCACCGCCGAAACGGCGGCGGATGTCGTCGTCGAAGGCCGGGTCCTTCTCGAACCAGAGCGGCCGTGCGGCCGCCGAGAACCAGAATTCCAGGACCGTGCCGGGCGCGACCAAGCCGCTGCTCACGCCGCCTGGTTCTGCTCGATCATGCGGGCGATCGCCGGCCGCGCCGCGACGAGGCCGGCGAGGCGCTTCAGCGCCGGGAAGCGCGCATAGGTATCGGGGCAGCATTCCTGCCAGGTGGAGAGCATGTAGCAGAAAAGATCCGGCGCCGAGAACGCCCCGCCCAGCAGATACGGCCCCTCGGCGGCAAGATGCGCGTCGATGCGCTGCCAGATCCCCGCGATGGTCTCGCGCGCCTTGGCGGCGACCGCCTCGGTGCCGTTGGCCGAGGTGGTGTGGCGGTCGGGATAATAGAATTCCAGCATCGCCGACTGCAGCGTGTTCGACAGATGCATGAGCCAGGCATAGTACTGGCCGCGCCGGCGGTCGCCGATCGCCGGCGCCAGCCCGGCCTCGGGATGCCGGTCGGCGATCGCCATGCAGATCGCCGCCGATTCCGTCACGATCTCCCCGTCGTCGAGCGCCAGCGCCGGCACCTTGCCCTTCGGGTTGAGCGCCAGGTAGTCCGGGTTCTGGTTCTCGCCCTTCGACGTGTCGATCAGCTTCAGCACGTAGGGCACGCCGGCTTCCTCGAGGCAGCCATGCGGCGCCATCGAGGCCGAGCCCGGCGACCAGTAGAGCGTGTACATGTCCGGATCCCCCGACTTCGTTCTGCTCTTTTTCTGCAAGGCAAGAATAGCGAGCCGCCACCGTTCCACACCAGAACGACGTTAGACTAAAGTCGCACCCGAATCTCGGGAATCGAGTCCTGTCGGGGTCGACTTTTACTTGCGCGTCGGATTCGCGCGCACAAAGCTGTCACATCGGGACCAATCCAGCGACGAGTCGATTGAAGGCGCGCGCCGCCCATGCGCGGCCGGCAGGAGCTGCCGTCACGTCCTGGGAAGGTTCCGGCGAAAGAACTGGCCGAACGGCCAAGACCACCTTGGGAGGAGTGCAATGTCCATACTCGACCGCGACCGGATCGTGGCGCCTGCGGGCTATAACCGCTGGCTGGTGCCGCCGGCGGCGCTGTGCGTCCATCTCTGCATCGGCCAGGCCTACGCCTTCAGCGTGTTCAACCTGCCGATGACCAAGCTGATCGGCATCACCGATACGGCGCCCGACGACTGGAAGCTGACCGAGCTCGGCTGGATCTTCTCCATCGCCATCGTCTTTCTCGGCCTTTCCGCCGCGTTCACCGGCACCTGGCTCGACCGCGTCGGGCCCAGGAAGGCGATGTTCACCGCCGCCTGCTGCTTCGGCGGCGGCTTCCTGATCTCGGCCGTGGGTGTCGCGACGCACCAGCTCTGGATCATCTATCTCGGCTACGGCGTGATCGGCGGCTGCGGCCTCGGCATCGGCTACATCTCGCCGGTGAAGACCCTGATCCTCTGGTTTCCGGACCGGCCCGGCATGGCGACCGGGATGGCGATCATGGGCTTCGGCGGCGGCGCCTTCATCGCCTCGCCGCTCTCGGTCTGGCTGATGCAGCATTTCGCCGGCCCGGCCGACGTCGGCGTCACCGGGTCGTTCGTGGCGCTCGGCGTCATCTATTTCATCTTCATGCTGATCGGCGCGATCATCGTCCGCGTGCCGGCGCCGGGCTGGCGGCCGGAGGGCTATGTCCCTGCGGCGCAGCCCAAGAGCCTGGTCACCGACCAGACGGTGCATGTCGACCAGGCGCTGAGGACGCCGCAGTTCTATCTGCTGTGGTGGGTGCTCTGCCTCAACGTGACGGCCGGCATCGGCGTGCTCGGCCAGGCCTCGGCCATGAGCCAGGAGATGTTCCAGGGCCGGATCTCGCCGGTCGCCGCCGCCGGCTTCGTCGGGCTCCTGAGCCTGTTCAACATGGCGGGACGCTTCTTCTGGGCCTCGACCTCGGACTATATCGGCCGGAAGAACACCTACTTCATCTTCTTCCTGCTCGGCATCCTGCTCTATGCCGCGGTGCCCTCGACCGCGAAGATCGGCAGCGTCACGCTGTTCGTGCTCTGCTACGGCGTCATCCTCAGCATGTACGGCGGCGGTTTCGCGACGATCCCCGCCTATCTGCGGGACGTGTTCGGCGTCCAGTACGTGGGCGCGATCCACGGCAGGCTGCTGACCGCCTGGTCGGCGGCGGGCGTGCTGGGGCCGGTGCTGGTGAACTATATCCGCCAGTACCAGATCGACAACGGCGTGGCCAAGGCGGATGCCTATACCGTCACCATGTACATCATGGCCGGGCTGCTGTTCGTGGGCTTCCTCTGCAACCTCGCGATGCGGCCGGTCCATGAGCGGCACCATCTCGATGCCGAGCAGCAGCCGGCGCAATAAGGGAGCGGATCATGAACGCGGAACGCAAGAACTACACGCCGCAGGTCGTCCTCGCCTGGCTGCTGGTGGGGATTCCGCTGCTCTGGGGGATCTACAAGACGCTGCTCAACGCCTGGCAGCTCTTCCAGTAGCCGGCGCAAAAAGAAAACCGGGGCCCGCGAGGGCCCCGGTTCCGTCTCCCAGGATGCTGCGGCCTAGCGGCGGTTGCCGAGGAACTGCAGCAGGAACAGGAAGAGGTTGATGAAGTCGAGGTAGAGGCGCAGCGCGCCCATGATCGACTTCTTGCGGGCGACCTCGTAGCCGTCGCCCTGGTAGTACATCTCCTTGATGTTCTGCGTGTCATAGGCGGTCAGGCCCGTGAACAGCAGCACGCCGATCACCGAGATCGCGAAGCCGAGCGCGCTCGATCCCAGGAAGATGTTGACCACCGAGGCGATGATCAGGCCGAACAGGCCCATGATCAGGAAGCTGCCGATGCCGCTGAGGTCGCGCTTCGTGGTGTAGCCGTAGAGGCTGGTCGCCAGGAACATCGAGGCCGCGATGAAGAAGGTCGAGGCCACCGAGGTGTGGGTGTAGACCAGCAGCACCGGCGCCAGCCAGATGCCGTTGACGGCGGAATAGCCGACGAAGGACAGGAAGGCCGTGCTCGCCTTCATCCGCTGGATGCCGAAGCTCAGGAAGAACACCAGGCCGATGCCGATGAAGGCGAACAGCCAGTGCGCTTGCATCAGGGCCGTGGCCCAGCCGGCCTGCGCCTCGACGCCGCTGGCCACCAGATAGGCGAGCACGCCGCTGATGCCGAGGCCGAGGCCCATGTAGTTGTAGACCTGCAGCATGTACGACCGGAGGCCCTGGTCGATGCCCAGTGCCTGGTCCTGTGCCGCGGTCCGGTAAACCGTCCGATTTTCCGGTCCGATTGCCATCTCTTTCGCTCCCTTCATCCCAAACGCAACGACTTGAAATCTCGGGCAATAATATTGGGGCGGCGCCCGTGAGAATCAATAGCGACAAGGGGGTCTTTCCGTAACGGCGGATGTCACGTTCCGGCGAGCGGCGGGACCCGGTCCGGCGGCAATTTCCTTGCGAAATCAGCGACAAGCGGCGATAAGGGCGGCCCCTAGACCACCAACCAGCAACCAGCCGCTCCGGACCCCGCCATGAAAGGCCGCATCTTCTCCGGCATCCAGCCGACCCACACCCTGCATCTCGGCAACTATCTGGGCGCGGTCCGGAACTGGGTGCGGATGCAGCAGGAATACGAGTGCATCTTCTGCGTGGTCGATCTCCACGCCATCACCCTGTGGCAGGACCCCCAGGAGCTGCCGCACAACATCCGCCAGGTGGCGGCCGCCTATATCGCCTCCGGCATCGACGCCAAGAAGGGCATCATCTTCGCCCAGAGCCAGGTCCGGGCCCATGCGCAGCTCGCCTGGATCCTGAACTGCGTGGCACGCATCGGCTGGCTCAACCGCATGACCCAGTTCAAGGAGAAGGCCGGCAAGGACCGCGAGGCCGCCTCGGTCGGGCTCTACGACTATCCGGTGCTGATGGCGGCGGACATCCTGGCCTACAAGGCGACCCACGTGCCCGTCGGCGAGGACCAGAAGCAGCATCTCGAGCTGGCGAGGGACATCGCCCAGAAGTTCAACACGGATTTCGGCCGCGAGCTCTTTCCGCTGCCCAATCCGGTGATCGGCGGTCCGGCGGCGCGGGTCATGAGCCTGCGCGACGGCAGCAAGAAGATGTCGAAATCCGATCCGTCGGATTACAGCCGGCTGCATATGACGGACGATGCCGATGCGATCGCGCTCAAGCTCCGCAAGGCGAAGACCGATCCGCATCCGCTGCCCGGCGCCGAGGCGCTCGACGAGAAGGGCCATATCAAGGCCGAGGCCGAGGCGGCGCGGCCGGAAGCGTTCAATCTGCTGGCGATCTATGCGGCCTTGTCCGACCGCGAGGTCGGCGACGTGGTGAAGGAGAAGGCGGGCAAGGAGTTCTCCGCCTTCAAGAAGGAGCTGACCGATCTCGCCGTCGCGACCCTCGGCCCGATCGGCGCGGAGATGAAGCGCCTCCTCAACCATCCCGACGAGATCGACAAGGTGCTGAGCCAGGGCGCCCACCGCGCCCACGCGATCGCCGAGCCGATCCTGCGCGAGGTGGAGGACACCGTCGGCTTCGTCCATGCCTGGCACAGGAGCTGAGGCGGCGATCGAACCGAGCCGCCTGCAGGCTCGAAAGAGGATGAAGAAACGCCGGCCCGAAGGCCGGCGTTTCCGTTTGCAGGCGGATACCTATTGCGGCGTGGCGTAGCCGCCATCGGCGCCTCCGATCGTGCCCTCGGGGCCCGGCAGCAGGGTCGGTGCGCCGACGCCGATCGTCACGCCCTCGGGGCGCGCCGGCGGCGGATTGGTCTCCGCGCCCAGCACGATGGTGCTCGCCGATTCAGCCGAAGCGGCCGGGTTGCTGCCCGGGATCACGGTCTGGTCGCCCGGGCCGGTCGCCGCCGCGCTCTCGCCGGATTGGAGCTGGCGCGCATAGATCTGGTTCTGGCAGGCGACCAGCTCGGCGTCGTTCAGCAGCGAGCAGTTGGTGCCGTCGGGATAGTACTTCGCACCCGCCGTCGCCTGGGCCAGCGCGGTGCCGGCGGAGCCGGCGATCAACATCGCGCCGGCAAGGCCGGCCAGAATGGCATGACGCTTCATTGGATCCCTCCTCGGTCCGCAGCCGCATGAGCACGGGGAGAACCCGGTGCGCGGGGCGCGGTTCCGGTCGTGGAGGTCGCAGGCCAAATCCTTGAGCAGGACAAGCCATTGAAAAGGCTTCCTATTGCGCCAGGAAGCCGCCATCCACGAACAGCGTGTGGCCGGTCACCATGCCGGCCGCCGGGCTCGCGAGATAGAGGATGGCGGAGGCCACGTCCTCGGGCTCGGCGAGGCGGGCCAGGGGCGTCATCGCCTCGATCCGCTTGATGAGGTCGGGATGCTCCATCAGGCCGGCGATGAACGGCGTCTTCACCCAGGTCGGCGCCACGGCGTTGACGCGGATGTTGTGCGGCGCCCATTCGACGGCGAGCGCGCGGGTCATGTTGACCACGGCGCCTTTCGACGTCTGGTAGGAGATGTTGGGATAGAGGCCGCCGCCGGAGAACCCCATGATCGACGCGGTCTGCACGATCGCGCCGCCGTTCCCACGGTCGTCCAAACCTTGGGCGATCATGTGCCGCGCGACCGCGCGGGAGAACAGGAAGCTGCCGGTCGTGTTGACGTCCATCACCTTGTCCCAGTCCTCGCGCGACAGCTCGACCGCGGGGCGGCGGATGGCGATGCCGGCGCAATTCACCAGGATGTCGATCCGGCCGAGCTCTTTCATCACGGCGTCGGTCGCGCGCTCGACCGCGGCTTCGTCCGCCACGTCGGCGGCAAGGGCCAGGCCCTTGCCGCCGGCCTTGGCCAGGGCCTGTTCGGCCGCCTCGGCATGGCGGTCGATCACGGCAACCCGGGCGCCGGCGCCGGCCAGCAATTCGACGGTCGATAGGCCGATGCCGCTGGCGCCGCCGGTCACGACCGCGACCCGGCCGGAAAGGCCGAACAGGCTCTCGAGGGTGGAAGAAGCCATTGTTTCCTCATGGAACTGGAAAGGGAATGCGACGCTGTCGCAGCGATTTCTACCCGACCGCCGCGCGGCATTGAAGCGCCCGAAACCGATCGCGACACCCCGGCCGCTTGCGGCGCGGCGCGGGAAAGGCCATGTACTAGCCGCCGATCCCACGCCGTTCACCCGGAAACCGCATGTCCGACGACCTCCTGATCGACGATCCGCTGACCCGGAAGCCCTGGTACCGGCGCTGGTTCGCGCCGCGGGCAGGCGGTTTCAGCGGCAGCGGCGGGCATTGGTCCTGGCGTCTCGTCAAGTGGGTCGGTGTCGTCGTCCTCGCGGTGGTGGTGCTCTACTACCCGATCGGCATGGCGATCACCCACAAGATCAACGACGACCCGGATTTCGCCGCGCCCCAGGTCGATGCCGGCGGCAGCCAGGCGGTGGCGATCGCCGCGGCGCTGATGGACCGCGAGATCAACCAGACGGCCTGGCCGGCCAACGATCCCTTCTTCATGCCGGGCTGGGCATTGGACAACATGCCGAACTTCCAGATCGGCATCCGCGACGCGGTGAAGCGCTTCTCGCTCGAGCTGCAGGACGAGATCGGCCGCAACCGCGGCACCAGCAGCGCCGATCCCGACCTGCAGGTGGCGGCGAGCGCCTTCAACTACGCGCCCGACATCTGGGTCTGGAACACCGGCTCGCTGATGCCGACCTCGAGCTCGACCGACATGTACAACAAGGGCGTCAAGGCGCTGCTCAGCTACAACAGCCGCCTCGCCAAGGGCCAGGCGGCGTTCGAGCGGCGGGCCGACAACCTGATCGGCACGCTCGACAAGATCGGCAAGGACCTGGGCGACCGCTCGGAGAAGACCAACCAGCAGATCGACAACTTCTCCGGCTCCTGGATCGATTTCCAGGCGGATGACGTGTTCTACCAGAACAAGGGCCGCATGTACGCCGACGCGCTGATCCTGCGCGACCTCGGCAAGGACTTCGCCGACATCCTGAAGGAGAAGGGCGCCCAGCCGATCTGGGACCGCATGGTGGCGAGCCTGCTCGAAGGTGCGGCGCTCCAGCCCTGGGTGGTGGTGAACGGCCGGCCGGACGCGCTGATGCAGCCCAATCACCTGGCGGCGCAGGGCTTCTACCTGATCCGCGCCCGGGCGCAGCTCGAAGAGCTGAACGACGTGCTGATCAAGTAG
>DASZSL010000077.1:0-14646 GCA_035548715.1 Dongiaceae bacterium | reverse complement strand
CGGCGACTGCCACAAGCCCTACCGCCACCCGCGCTGGTAAGCGCCCCGGGCCGGCCGGATGACCGAGCCGGCCGGAGACCGGGCCGGCCGGATGACCGGGCCGTCAGGCGATCTTCTGCTTCTTCGGCCGCGGCGCCTCGTTCCAGGACTGGCCCTCGGCGAACCACTCGCCGGCGATATCGACGAAGGCGCGGATCTTCGGGCTGGAATGCCGGCTCGGCGGATAGACCGCGAAGAGCGAGACCGCGTCGTCGGCGAACTTGGTGAGGATCGGCACCACCCTGCCCGCCTCGAGATCGGCCGAGAGCAGGAACTCCGGCAGGCGCGCGATGCCGATGCCGGCGCGCAGCGGCTCCAGCAGCAGGTTGCCGTGGTTGCTCTGGATGGTGCCCTTCACCTTCACGCTGCGCTGGCCCGAGGGCGTCTTGAACACCCAGTCGTGGGGCCGCGGCGAGAGCGTGTAGATGAAGCAGTTGTGCCGCGCCAGATCCTCCGGCTTCTGCGGCGTGCCGTTGGCCTTGAGATAGGCGGGCGCCGCCACGGTCAGCACGGCGATGCGGCGGATGCGCCGGGCGATCAGCGTCGAATCCGGCAAGGACGGGCTGATGCGGATCGCGGCGTCGAAGCCTTCCTCCACCAGGTCGACCAGGCGGTCGGTCGCCTCGGCGGCCACGGTCAGCTTGGGATAGCGCCGCGCCAGCTCGGCCAGCATGGCGCTGATGCAGACCTGGCCGAAGGCCGAGGGCACGCTGATCCGCAGCGTGCCCGACGGCTCCGACTGCAGGTGGCGGACCGCGGAATCGGCGGCCTCGAGATCGTCCAGGACGGCGACGATGCTCTCGAAATAGGCCTGGCCCGCATCGGTCGGGTGGAGGCGCCGGGTGGTGCGGTGAATGAGCGTGGCGCCGAGGAACGATTCGAGCTCGCTGACCTGCTTGGAGACGGCCGCCTTGGAGAGGCCGAGCTGGCGGGCGGCGGCGGAAAAGCTCCCCTGCTCCAGCACCTTGCGGAAGCTGCGCATCGCGGCGATCTGGTCCATGGCGGTCGGTCCGTGGCGGCCATTGTCTTGGTTGCGTTGACAATCTTATCACCGCCCGGTTGATTGTCACGCGGCTCCGCGCGCGCGATGAATCGGCTCCGAACGTGGGATGCACAGGAGAATCCGATGACCAAGGTGCTGGTCCTCTACTATTCGAGCTACGGCCATATCGAGCAGATGGCGAAGGCGGCCGCCGAGGGCGTCGCCAAGGTTCCGGGCGTCACCGCCGTGGTGAAGCGCGTGCCGGAGACCGTGCCGGAAGCGGTCGCCAAGCAGTCCGGCTTCAAGCTGAACCAGGACGCGCCGGTCGCGACCGTCGATGAGCTCGGCGATTACGACGCCATCATCTTCGGCACGCCGACCCGCTACGGCAACATGGCCGGGCAGATGAAGACCTTCATCGACCAGACCGGCGGGCTCTGGATGAAGGGCGCCCTGGTCGGCAAGCCGGGCAGCGTGATCTCGTCCTCGGCCACCCAGCACGGCGGCCAGGAGACCACCATCACCAGCTTCCACACCGTGCTGCTGCATCACGGCATGGTCGTGGTCGGCCTGCCTTATGCCTGCCAGGACCAGATGGGCGTCGAGGAGGTGAAGGGCGGCACGCCCTACGGCGCCTCGACGATCGCCGGCGGCGACGGCAGCCGCCAGCCTTCCGCCAAGGAGCTCGGCATGGCGCGCTGGCAGGGCGAGCACGTCGCCAAGATCGCCAAGAAGCTCGGCGCCTGAGCGCCCTTCCCTGATCGGACGAACGGCCGGGCTCAGTCCCGGCCGTTTGCTTTGGGGCCGAGATGCGCGACCAGCATGGCGCGCAGCTCGTCGATCACCCGCGCGCGGTTGGCGAGCTCGCTCTCGCCGCGGAGCGCCACCACGACGCGCATGAGATGCGGGATCAGCACCGCCATCGCCTCGATGCGCGCCGGCGCGACCTTCGGCTCGGCCAGGGCGAACAGCGCCGCGACCTCGCCGCGCAGCCGCCGCCGCACCGCCTGCTTGCGCTTGGGGTCGATGCTGCGCCGGTCGGCCAGCACGATGAAGACCGGATGCGCGTCCAGGAAATCGACCATCAGGCGGAACAGCCGGTCGGCCAGCGCGCCGGCATCCGGCCGCCGGCCCGGCCGCTCCGCCATCGCGGTGCGCAGCGCCGCCAGCGACGCCAGCATCGCCTCCGCCTCCTCGAGATGCACCGCCTCGGCCAGCGCCTCCTTGGTCGGGAAGAACTGGTAGAGCGAGCCGATCGCGGCCCCGGCCTGCGCCGCGATCTCGGTCATGGTGGCCGCCTCGGTGCCTTTCTCGAGGAAGACCGCGCGCGCCGCCGCCATCAGCGCGGCGACCCGGTCGCGCCCGCGGCGGCGGCGCGGCGCCTTCGCCATCTCGCGCGGCGGCTTTTTCGCTCTTGCTTTTTGTGAGGACATCCTCATATACCCTGAATGTGAGCCCAGCCTCATATAAGACCGCATATTTCCGCAACCGGCCGCCGGGCGCAATCGGCGGCGAACCCGCCTCAGGAGATCCGCCATGGGAAAGCTCGCGCCGGACCGCACCGCCCTCGTGCTGATCGACATGCAGAAGGGCACGCTCGGCTTCCCGCTGGCGCCCCATTCCGGCGCCGACCTCGTGGCCACGACGACGCGCCTGGCGCGGCATTGCCGGGCGGCGGGGGCGCTGCTGGTCTACGTGCAGGTGAAGTTCGCCGCGAACTTCGCCGACCGGCCGCACGGCGCCACCGACACGCCGATGATGCTGCCGCCCGGCGGGTTTCCCGCCGACTGGGCCGATTACGCGCCGGAGCTTGCGGCGGTGGAGCCGGACGTCTGGATCACCAAGCGGCAGTGGAGCGCCTTCCACGGCACCGAGCTCGACCTGCAGCTCCGGCGGCGCGGCATCACGCATGTGGTGCTGGGCGGGATCGCGACGAATTTCGGCGTCGAATCCACGGCGCGGGACGCCTGGCAGAACGACTATTCGGTCGTCGTCGCGGAGGATGCCTGCAGCAGCATGCCCGAGCTGCACCGGTTCGCGATCGAGAAGACCCTGCCGCGGGTCTCGCTCGTCCGCTCCAGCGCCGAGGTCATCGCGGCGTTGGCGGCGTAGCGCCCGGCCGGCCGTTGCATGCGCATCGGCCGGCCGCTGCGCCGCGTCACGCCACCTTGGCCGCCGGCTCCCGCGCTTCCGGCGCGGAGCTGCGGATCAGGTGGTCGAAGGCCGAGAGCGAGGCCTTGGCGCCCTCGCCCATGGCGATGACGATCTGCTTGTACGGCACCGTCGTGCAGTCGCCGGCGGCGAATACGCCCGGGACCGAGGTCTGCCCCCGATCATCGACGACGATCTCGCCGCGCGGCGAGAGCTCCACCGTGCCCTTCAGCCATTCGGTGTTGGGCAGCAGGCCGATCTGCACGAAGATCCCCTCGAGCGCCAGGCGATGCACCTCGCCGCCCGCGCGGTCCTCGTAGACCAGGCCGGTCACGCGCTGGCCGTCGCCGGTCACCTCGGTGGTCCTGGCCGAGGTGATGACGGTGACGTTCGGCAGGCTCCGCAGCTTGCGCTGCAGCACGTCGTCGGCCCGCAGCTTCACGTCGAACTCGATCAGGGTCACATGCGCCACGATGCCGGCGAGGTCGATCGCCGCCTCGACGCCGGAATTGCCGCCGCCGATCACCGCCACCCGCTTGCCCTTGAACAGCGGACCGTCGCAATGCGGGCAATAGGCCACGCCCTTGTTGCGGTAGGCCTCCTCGCCCGGCACGCCCATCTGCCGCCAGCGCGCGCCGGTGGAGAGGATCACCGATCTCGCGCGGAGCGCGGCGCCGTTGGCGAGCTCGACCTCGATCAGGCCGCCGGAGCCGGCCTGCGCCGGGACCAGCTTGACCCCGCGCTGCAGGTTCATCACCTCGACCTCGTAGCCGCGCACGTGCTGCTCCAGCGCGGCCGCGAGCTTCGGGCCCTCGGTATAGGGGACGGAGACGAAGTTCTCGATGCCCATCGTGTCCAGCACCTGGCCGCCGAAGCGCTCGGCCGCCACGCCGGTGCGGATGCCCTTGCGCGCCGCGTAGATGGCGGCCGCGGCCCCGGCGGGGCCGCCGCCCACGACCAGGACGTCGAACGCGTCCATCAGCTTGATGCGCTCGGCCGCGCGCGCCTCGGCGCCGGTGTCGAGCTTGGCGACGATCTGCTCGGCATCCATGCGGCCCTGGCCGAAGACGGCGCCGTTCAGGTAGACGGTCGGCACCGACATCACCTGGCGCGCCTCGACCTCCGGCTGGAACAGCGCGCCGTCGATGGCGACGTGGCGGATGCGCGGGTTCAGCACCGCCATCAGGTTCAGCGCCTGCACGACGTCCGGGCAGTTCTGGCAGGATTGCGAGAAATAGGTCTCGAAGGCGAAGTCGCCGTCCAGCGCCTTGATCTGGTCGATCAGGGCCTGTTCGACCTTGGGCGGATAGCCGCCGACCTGGAGCAGCGCCAGCACCAGCGAGGTGAACTCGTGCCCCATGGGCAGGCCGGCGAAGGTCAGGTGGATGTCCTGGCCCGGGCTGGAGAGCGAGAAGGAAGGCGCGCGCTCGCCGTCGGCCGCGCGGTGCTCGACCAGCGTGATCTTGTCGGAGAGCGGGACGATGTCGTTCAGCAGCTCCATCATCTCGCGGGAGCCTTCGCCGCCATCGGCGCGGGCGTTGATCTCGATCGGGCGGACCACCCGCTCCAGGTAGCCCCTGAGCTGCGTCTTCAGCGTGTCGTCGAGCATGTCATTCCTCCGGCGGTCGTGTTCAAAGCCGCGCGGCAGGCAGCGGCGAGCGACGTCATTCGATGGTGCGAGGGGAGAGAGCGGCCCTCCCCGGCTGGGGAAGGCCGCCTTGTCTTCGGGGCTTAGATCTTGCCGACGAGCTCGAGCGAGGGCGCGAGGGTCTTCGCCCCTTCCTTCCACTTCGCCGGGCAGACCTCGCCCGGATGCGCGGCCACGTACTGCGCGGCCTTCACCTTGCGCAGGAGATCGGTCGCGTCGCGGCCGATGCCCTCCGCGGTGACTTCCATCGCCTGGATCACGCCCTGCGGGTCGATGATGAACGTGGCGCGGTCGGCCAGGCCCTGGCCGGGGCGCAGCACCTCGAAGTTGGTGCTGATCTGGTGGGTCGGATCGCCGATCATGTAGTACTGCACCTTGGCGATCGTGTCGGACGCGTCATGCCAGGCCTTGTGGGTGAAGTGGGTGTCGGTCGACACGCCGTAGACCTCCACGCCGAGCTTCTGGAGCTCCGCATAGTGGTCGGCCACGTCGCCGAGCTCGGTCGGGCAGACGAAGGTGAAGTCGGCCGGGTAGAAGAAGAACACCGACCACTTGCCGGCAAGGTCGGCGTCGCTCACCTCGACGAACTTGCCGGCCTTGAAAGCCGTCCCCTTGAACGGCTTCACCTTGGTATTCACGAGAGACATTCGAATATTCCTTTCCGGGTTAGGAACTGCAACGAAGGGGCAGGGCCTTCCACTGCTAATTAGAAGCATTTAATTATCTGTTCAATCGGATAATTACGATCCAAACGATCGATTTTTTCGATTGCCGATCCGCGGCGTTCCGGCGGCGGCCGGCGGGCGGGACAAACGCGCAGTTGACAGCGCGGCAAAAATGAACAACATCAGCGCCGGGCCACGCTCCCCCAACGGAGCGCATCGATCTGGAAGGATCGCCGATGACACGTCCCGACGCCATGCGTCCACAAGGGCGGCCTCAACGGCCGCTTTTTTCGTCCGGGCCCTGCGCCAAGCGCCCGGGCTGGACCCCCGCCTCCCTCGACGACGCGGCGCTCGGCCGCTCCCACCGCTCCAAGATCGGCAAGGCCAAGCTCGCCGACGTGATCGAGCGCTCGAAGAAGCTGCTCGGCGTCCCGGCCGGCTACAAGGTCGGCATCGTGCCCGCCTCGGATACCGGCGCGGTCGAGATGGCGCTCTGGTCGCTGCTGGGGCCCAGGCCCGTGACCGTGCTCGCCTTCGAGAGCTTCTCGAAGGACTGGGCCAAGGACATCACCGGGCAGCTGAAGCTGCCGGCGACGGTGCTGGAGGCGCCCTATGGCGCGCTGCCCGATCTCGACGCGATCGACTGGTCGCACGACCTCGTCTTCTGCTGGAACGGCACGACCTCCGGCGTGCGCCTGCCGGCGACCGATTGGATCCCGGCGGACCGCCAGGGCCTCGCCATCTGCGATGCGACCTCGGCCGCCTTCGCGATGGAGCTGCCCTGGGACCGGCTCGACGTCGTCACCTGGTCCTGGCAGAAGGTGCTGGGCGGCGAGGCCGGGCACGGCATGCTGGCGCTCTCGCCGCGCGCGGTGGAGCGGCTGCTCTCCCATAAGCCCGCCTGGCCGCTGCCGAAGATCTTCCGCCTCGCGAGCGGCGGCAAGCTGGCCGAGGGCGTGTTCAAGGGCGAGACCATCAACACCCCTTCGATGCTCTGCGTCGAGGACCAGCTCGACGCGCTCTCCTGGGCCGAGTCGGTCGGCGGCCTCAAGGGATTGATCGCCCGTACCGAGCGCAACTATCGCCACGTCGCCGACTGGGTCTCGCACAGCGCCTGGGCCGCGTTCCTGGCGGAGAACGCGTCGATCCGCTCCACCACCAGCGTGTGCCTGAAGATCGCCGATCCCTGGTTCGAGGAGCTCGCGCCGGCGGCGCAGCAGGAGGCGGCGAAGGCGCTGGCGGCGCTGATCGAGGCGGAAGGCGTCGGGCTCGATGCCGGCGCCTATCGCGACGCGCCGCCGGGCCTGCGCATCTGGTGCGGCGCCACGGTGGAGACGAGCGATATCGACGCGCTGCTGCCCTGGCTGGACTGGGCGTATGCGCAGGTCAAAGCGGGCAAAGAGAAGGCGGCCTAGAGATGGCACCGAAAGTCCTGATCGCCGACGAGCTGGCGCCGGAAGCCGTGAAGATCTTCAAGGATCGCGGCATCGAGGTCGATGAGAAGGTCGGGCTGAAGCCCAAGGAGCTGATCCCGATCATCGGCGACTATGACGGCCTCGCCGTCCGCTCGGCCACCAAGGCGACGGCCGAGGTGATCGCCGCCGCGAAGAAGCTGAAGGTGATCGGCCGCGCCGGGATCGGCGTCGACAACATCGACATCAAGGCGGCGACCGCGCGCGGCATCTGCGTGATGAACACGCCGTTCGGCAACAACATCACCACCGCCGAGCACACGGTCGCGCTGATGATGGCGCTGGCCCGGCACCTGCCCCAGGCCGACCGCACCACCCATCTCGGCAAGTGGGAGAAGTCGAAATTCGTCGGCGTCGAGCTCTATGCCAAGACGCTGGGCATCGTCGGCTGCGGCAACATCGGCTCGATCGTCGCCGACCGCGCCCAGGGCCTGAAGATGAAGGTCATCGCCTTCGACCCCTTCCTCTCCCCCGAGCGCGCGGTCGATCTCGGCGTCGAGAAGGTGGAGTTCGACGCGCTCCTGAAGCGCGCCGACTTCATCAGCCTGCACACGCCGCTGACCGACCAGACCCGGGGCATCATCAACGCCGAGGCGCTGGCGAAATGCCGCCGGGGCGTGCGCCTCATCAACTGCGCGCGCGGCGGCCTGGTCGTGGAGGAGGACCTGAAGGCGGCGCTGGATTCCGGCCAGGTGGCGGGCGCGGCGCTCGACGTGTTCTCGACCGAGCCGGCGACCGACAACATCCTGTTCGGCCATCCGAACGTGGTCTGCACGCCGCATCTCGGCGCCTCCTCGACCGAGGCGCAGTTCAACGTCGCGGTGCAGGTCGCCGAGCAGATGTCGGACTTCCTGCTGCACGGCGCGGTCTCCAACGCGATCAACATGCCCTCGGTCACGGTCGAGGAGGCGCCGCGCCTGCGGCCCTACATGAAGCTCGCCGAGCAATTGGGCGCCTTCGCCGGCCAGGCGACCGAGACCGGGATCAGGCGCGTGGTGGTCGAATACGAGGGCCACGTGGCGGAGCTCAACACCCGGCCGCTGACCGCGATCCTGCTGCAGGGCCTGCTGAAGCCGTCGCTCGATTCCTCGGTCAACATGGTGAACGCGCCGATCGTCGCCAAGGAGCGCAACATCGAGATCTCCGAGGTGAAGACCGACCGCGAGGGCGACTTCCACACCCTGATCCGCCTCGGCGTCGAGGCCGAAGGCTGGCGCCGCGACATCGCCGGCACGCTGTTCGCCGACCAGCGGCCGCGGGTGGTCGAGATCAAGGGCATCAAGATCGACGCCGAGCTCGGGCCGCAGATGCTCTATGTCACCAATGACGACAAACCGGGCTTCATCGGCCGGCTGGGCACGCTGCTCGGCGACAACAAGGTCAACATCGCCACCTTCGCGCTCGGCCGCTCGGCGCCCGGGCGGGACGCGATCGTGCTGGCCGAGATCGACGGCGCATTGCCGCCGCATCTCCTGGAAGAGGTGCAGGCGCTGCCGGGCGTCCGGCAAGCCAAGGCCTTGACCTTTTAAACCGGAGTCGCCGGGCGGGGGGTTAAGGATCCGTCACCCCCAAATGGTGGGGGTGACCGCCCCCTCAATGCCCTATCCTGCCGAGGGCTCGACGGGGATCAACATGGCGATTCGGCACGACATTGGCCGCCTACGGTGGGCGATCCATCTGATTGCGTTCACTTCTTTATGCCTGCTCATGATCGGGGATGCGCTTGCCGATCCCGTGGCGAAAGCGCTCAAGGTGTCCGGTGAGGTCACGGTCACGCACGGCGGCAATACCCAGACGGTCGCGGTCGGCTCCGCCTTCGATGTCGCCGACGTCATCAAAACGGGAAAGGGCGCGAGACTGAAGCTGCAGTTCATCGATGGCTCGCAGATGCGGTTCGCCGAGAACACGACGATCGCGGTCGAGCAGTTCGCCTATGACTCCGGCAACCAGTCCCGCAACGTGCTCCTCGGCCTGGTCGAAGGGATCGTCAACACCGTGGCGACCAAGTCTTCGGCGGGTTCGTCCGACTATCGCATCCACACCGCCAACGTCTATTCGGCCGTCCGCGGCACCGAATGGTTTGCCGACGCCGAGGATGCCCCGTTGCGCGTCGCGGTCCTGAGCGGCCAGGTCGAGGTGGGCGCCACCGCCGGCCAACCGGCGCAGGTCCCGGCCGGCAGCTATGTCGATGCCACGCCGCAGGGCCCCGGTCCGGTGCGGCCGACGCCTGCCGCAATGCTCAACGCGTTGCTGGCGGCGGTCGCAGACGCTGCACCGCCGGCGACGCCGCAGCCGCCGAAGGAGCGCAACTCCAAGGGCGGCGGCGGCGGCGGCCGACGCTAGGTCCGCGCTGCGGCGTTTCGTCCCGCCCACGTTGACCGAATCGCAAGATTCGGTCGAGCATTCTGGCTGCCCCCTGCCACCGGAGTGCGCCATGGCGAAGAAGATCCGTCTCTCGAAGCTGCGACGACTCTCGAAGATCGACTTCGAGGTCTATGAGTCGAAGCTCATCGAGCTGCAGCATCGGCTCGAGCGCGTGCAGCATGCCCAGCTCTTCACCGGCGACCGCGGCGTCATCGTCTTCGAGGGGATGGACGCGGCGGGCAAGGGCGGCGCCATCCGCCGCATCGCCTGGGCGCTCGATCCCCGCAGCCTCAAGGTCTGGCCGATCGGGGCACCCGATGCGATCGAGAAGCAGCAGCACTATCTGCAGCGTTTCTGGACCCGCATGCCGTCCAAGGGCCAGCTCGCGATCTTCGACCGCTCCTGGTACGGCCGCGTGCTGGTGGAGCGGGTCGAGGCGTTCGCCAAGCCCGCCGAGTGGAAGCGCGCCTATTCCGAGATCAACGAGTTCGAGCGCCAGCTCGCCGACGAAGGCATCCGGGTCATCAAGATCTTCCTGCACATCACCAAGGACGAGCAGCTCCGCCGGTTCGAGGAGCGCCTGCGCAACCCGCTGAAGCGGTGGAAGCTGTCCTACGAGGACTTCCGCAACCGCGACAAATGGGACGCCTATGTCACGGCGATCGAGGACATGTTCGACCGGACCTCGACCAAGCTGGCGCCCTGGCACGCGATCCAGGGCGACAGCAAGCAGGCGGCGCGGCTGGAGGTGATGCGGCTCATCATCGACCGCCTGGCCGAAGGCATCGACATCGGCGAGCCGCCGATCGACGCCCGCGTGCTGAAGATCGCCCGCAAGGAGTTCGGCCCGGTGAAGCTCGAGGAACGCCGCGGCAGGCAGCGCAAGCACTGAGCCTCGGCTCCGGAGCGGGATCCTCGAGTTTCTCTGCCGCGGTCGATCCGGCCGAGGCTCTAGCCCAGGAAGTCCGGCAGCAGGGCGACGAGGGCCTGCGCCACCGGCGGCGCGAAGTCGTGGCCGGCGCGGTCGAGAATCTCGAGCCGCGCAGCCGGGATGAGCGCGGCGGCGCGCCTCCCCTGCGCGCAGGCGATCACCGGGTCGTCGCTGCCATGCACGACGAGCGTGGGGCAGGCGATCCGCGGCAGCAGCGCGCGGCGGTCGCCGGAGCCGCCGACCGCCAGCGCCTGGCGCAGGATTCCGGCGGGACGGTCCGCGCGGTCGAGCGCGGCGGCGACGTGGCGGCGGACCTCGCCGCGATCGAAGGCGAGATGCGGGCCGCGATAGACGGCGGCATCGTCGGTCAGCATGTCGATGCGGCGCTCCCGTTCGCCGCGGCAGGTGATGGAACGCGCCATCGCCTGCCAGGCACGGGGCGTCGCGTCGATCGCCGGCGCGCCGTCGGAGCTCATGAGCGAAACGAGCCGGCGGACGCGGGCCGGATGCTCCGCCGCCAGGATCTGCGCGATCATGCCGCCCATGGAATAGCCGACCACATCGGCGCGCTCGATGCCGAGGCGGTCGAGGACCGCCCGCGCATCCTCGGCCATGTCGTGGAGCGTGTAGGGCGCGCCGGCCGCCGCCGATCCGTCGGATTCGGGAAAGTCGGACTCCGTCAGCGCGGGGTCGGCGGCCGGACCGAAGAGCGGCGAGAGGCCGGCATCGCGGTTGTCGCAGAGGATCACGCGCCGGTTCGCGGCCAGGGCGGCGATCAATTCCCCCGGCCAGTCGATGAGCTGCTGGCCGAGGCCCTGGATCAGCAGGACCGGCGGCGCGCGGCCGTCGCCGACCGCCTGGACGTGGAGCCGAGCGGGAGGATTCATGCCCGTGAGGCCTCGCGCGGCGGCACGCCGCCCGAGGCCGCGCGCCGAGGGCTCAGAGACCGAGCGACTTCTTCACCGCGGCGGCGCCGTCGCCGCCGTCGAGGGTGGTGACCCCGGCGAGCCAGCCGTCCAGCACCTTGGGATCGGCCGCCAGCACCTTCTTCGCGGCATCGGTCGGCTTCATGTGGTCCTTGATCAGATAGCCCATGCCGACATTCTCCATCGCCACGTTGAAGGTGAGATTGTCGAGCAGCTTCGCCACGTTCGGGCATTCCTGGGCGTAGCCCTTGCGCACCTGGGTATGCACGGTGGCGGCGCCGAAGTTCGGGCCGAAATAGTCGTCGCCGCCGGTCAGGTAGGCCATCTTGAAATCGTTGTTCATCGGATGCGGCGCCCAGCCCTGGAACACGATCCATTCGTTGCGGCTGGTCGCCCGCTTGACCTGCGCCAGCATGCCCTGCTCGCTCGATTCGACCACGTCCCAGCCGGCCAGGCCGAACTTCGGGTTCTTGATGATGTCGAACATGAGCTGGTTGCTGCCGGGCTCGATGCCGTACATCTTCTTGCCGAACTTGTCGGCGAACTTCGCCAGGTCGGCGATGTCGTGCACGCCGGCGTCATAGGCGTATTGCGGCACGGCGAAGGTGTACTTGGCGCCCTCGAGATTCTGATGGACGGTCTCGACCGAGCCGTCCTTCCTGAACGGGTCGTAATAGGTCACCATCGCCGGATCCCAATAGCCGAGGAAGACGTCGAGGTCCTTGTTCTTCAGGCCCTGGTAGATGACGTCCAAGCCCAGCACCTTCGAGCTCGCCTGGTAGCCCAGGCCGTCCAGCAGCACCGAGGCGACGCCGGTCGTGAAGGTGAGGTCGTTCCAGCCGGGCTCGGCCATGCGCACGGCCTTGCACGCGGCCGGATCGGCTGCCAGCGCGGGCGCCGCCGCCAGCGCCATCGCGCCGGCCAGAACCAAGATGTTGAACCGCTTCATTGCCTGCCTCCCGGGCTGCCGTTTTCGGTCTATTGACCAAATGGTTAATTTATTGTCCCCGTGGTCAATTTATAGACCCGGTGGACAGGGCGGTCAATCAGCGAATAAAAGCGTCGGGGAACAGCGGGAGAGCGGCGTGGCGCGGGCCAGCATCGAGGAGATCCGGCGGCGGGAATTGACCGAGGCCGCCTATGAGATCCTGCAGGAGCAGGGCATCGCCGGCACCACGCTGGCGAAAGTCGCCGAGCGCGCCGGGATGTCGAAGGGCATCGTGCTCCACTATTTCCGGGACAAGGACGATCTGCTCGAGGCGGTGATGCGGCTCGCCAATGCCTTGCTGCGCGACGAGGTGGTGCGGCGGGTGCGCCGGGCCAAAGGCGACCGGGGCCGCGTCGAGGCGATCGTGGCCGCCAATTTCGCGCCCGCCTTCTTCAAGCCGGAGATCTGCAATGCCTGGCTGTCGCTCTGCGCCGAGGTGCCGCGCAACCGCGAGTTCGCGCGCATCCAGCGGGTGATCCACGCCCGGATGCGCAGCAACCTGATGCCGGCGCTGCGCGCGCTGCTGCCGGCCGGCGAGGTCGAGGCGGCGGCGATCGGCATCACGGCGATGATCGACGGGCTGTGGCTGCGCTTCGGCCTGTCGCTCGGCAGCCTGACCCGCGAGCAGGCGCTGGCGGAGATGGACCGCTACCTCGCGCAGGCTCTAGGCGCGGCGGATGGTGTGCAGGCGTGAGCGCCAGCGCTCGATGGTGCGGGCGACCAGGCCGGTGTCGGTCGAATCATGCGACCAGGCTTCCATGAAGGACTTCACCTTCTGGCGCGGGCGGGCCGAGGCCGGGAGCTCGTTCACGGTCAGTCGCGTCGGGAAGGCGACGCCCTGGCCGAACACGATCGCCTCGCGGGTGTTGAGCGCCGGCAGGGCCTGCATCAGGCCGGCCGCGGAATCCGGCAGCGCGTTCTTCACGAAGGCGAGGTCGCGCTCGTTGCCGAGGCGCAGCGAGATGATCGTGCCGCATTGCGAGACGATCGAGGGCGAGACTTCCGACGGACGCTGGGAGATGACGCCGAGGCCGACGCCGTATTTGCGGCCTTCCTTGGCGACCTGGCCGGCGGCGTGCACGGCGAGCGAGATCGTCTTGCCGCTGCGGTCGTCCCAGAGGTAGCGGTGCGCCTCCTCGCAGACCAGCACGGTCGGGACCGCGCCCTCCTCCCCGCTCCACACCGCGAAGGAGAAGATGGTGCGGAACACGACCGAGACCACGACGTCGACGATCTCCTCCGGGATGTCGGAGAGGTCGATGGTGGTGATCGGCTTGCCCTCGACCGGAATGCGCGCGAGCTGGCAGATCACCTCGCCCATCACGTCGCGCACGAATTGCGGGCCGAACATGAAGCCGTAGCGGTCGTCGGTGGTGAGCTCTTCGAGCCGGTTCAGGATGCGCAGATAGCTCTGGATCGCCTCCGGATTGTCGAGCTTGCCCATCATGTCGTTGACGATGCGGCGGAAGTCCGAGAGGCGGAACGGCACCGGGCTGTCGAGGTTGAGGCTGGAGGTCGAGGTGCCGACCGCGGCGGTCGAGGGGGCCTTCGCGACGCCGCCGGCCGCGATGCCGGCATAGAGCGTCTTGGCCTGCACCACCGCCTCGCGGAGGATCTTCACCTCGGCGGCGTATTCGGATTCCGGCAGCACCTTGAAGACGGCGCACATCTCCTTGAACTGCAGCATCCAGTACGGCAGGCGCAGGGTCTGGAGCGTCAGCCGCTCGGTCATGCCGGCGAAGGCGCCCTCGTATTCGTTGTGCGGATCGAGCAGGACCATGTGCGCGTTGGGCAGGCGCTCCAGGATCGCGCGCAGGATCACCGAGGTGGTCGAGGTCTTGCCCGAGCCGGACGAGCCGAAGATCGCGAAATGGGTCCGCAGCAGGTTGTCGACGTCGAGATAGATGTCCTGGGTGCCGTTGAACTCGGCCTTGCCGATATGGACCGTGCTGGTGGAGGTGGTCTTCACCACCGAGGCGGCGTCGGCATCGGCGACGGTCACCACCGGCGAGCCGATCGCCGGCCAGCGGGCGACGCCGCGGCGGAAATCCGAGCCGCCGTCGGCATTCGGGATGAACTGGCCGACCAGGCTGATATCCATGATCGCGCCCCGGTCGGCGCCGGCGCTGCGGATCGCGGAGACGATCCCGAGCACCCGGGAGGGGCCGCTTTTCACCTCGACCATGCTGCCGACGGTGACGCTGGTGGTCTCGGTGCCCGCCTGGGCGGCGGCGAGCTGTGCCGCGTCCATCATCGCCTTGATGTTCGAGCCCGTGACTTCGCTCACCTGGCCGATCTGCGCCGACATCGATTCCCCCAAATACCCGTACTCGCGCCGATCCGCGCCGGATGGCGATCCCGCCGCATTATTAACCATTGCGGCGGCGATTTCCAACCGCAGGCTGGCATTCCGAAAGCAAATTATTCGTAAAGAGCGCGCGGGTTGGCAGACGAAAAACGCTGGGATAGAGGGTGGTTAG
>DASZSL010000076.1:0-18083 GCA_035548715.1 Dongiaceae bacterium | reverse complement strand
CCAGATATCGGTCGGGACGGGCGCCCGCTGAAGCCTAAAATTCCTCAGGCAGGCCGGGCGGCACGGCCGGCGCGCTCTTCTCCGGCTTCTCGAAGACCAGGACGTTCGTCGTGATCATCAGGCCGGCCACCGAGGCGGCATTCTGAAGCGCCAGCCGCATCACTTTTGTCGGGTCGATGATTCCCGCCTGCATCATGTTCTTATAGTCGCCGGCCTGGGCGTCATAGCCGAGGCCGAGGTCATTGCTCTCCAGCAGCCGGTTGACGACGAGGGCGCCGTCCAGCCCGGCATTCTCGGCGATCGCCCGGGTCGGCGCCTCGAGGCTCCGGCGGACGATGTCGAGGCCGACGCGCTGCGCGTCGTTGTCCGGCTTCACCTCCTGGAGCGCCTTTGCCGCGTAGAGCAGAGCGGTGCCGCCGCCGGGCACGATCCCTTCCTCGGCGGCGGCGCGCGCCGCATGGAGCGCGTCATCGACACGGTCCTTGCGCTCGCGCACCTCGAGCTCGGTCGCGCCCCCGACGCGGACCACCGCGACGCCGCCGGAAAGCTTGGCCAGGCGCTCCTGCAGCTTCTCGCGGTCGTAGTCCGACGTGGTCTCCTCGATCTGCTGGCGGATCTGGGCGCAGCGGGCCTCGATATCGGCGCGCTTGCCGACGCCGCCGATGATGGTGGTGACATCCTTGGTCGCCGTGACCTTCTTGGCCGAGCCCAGCATCTGCACGGTCACGTTCTCGAGCTTGATCCCGAGCTCCTCGCTGATCATCTGGCCGCCGACCAGGATCGCGATGTCCTCCAGCATGGCCGTGCGCCGGTCGCCGAACCCGGGCGCCTTCACCGCGACGATGCGCAGGCCGCCGCGGAGCTTGTTGACGACCAGCGTCGTCAGGATCTCCACGTCGAGGTCCTCGGCGATCACGACCAGCGGCTTGCCGCTCTGCACCACGGCCTCGAGCAGCGGCACGAAAGACTGCAGGTTCGAGATCTTCTTCTCGTGGACCAGGATGTAGGGGTCGTCGAGCTCGCAGATCATCTTCTCGGGGTTGGTCACGAAATACGGCGACATGTAGCCGCGGTCGAACTGCATTCCCTCGACGATCTCGACCTCGGTCTCCAGCGACTTCGCCTCCTCGATCGTGATCGCGCCTTCCTTGCCTACCTTCGCCATGGCATCGGCGATCATCTCGCCGATCGCGCGGTCGCCGTTGGCGGAGACGGTCGCGACCTGGGCCACCTCCTCGTGGCCGGCGACCGACTTCGATCGCCTCTGGATGTCCTTGACCGCGACTTCGACCGCCAGGTCGATGCCGCGCTTGATGTCCATCGGATTGAGGCCGGCGACGGCGGCCTTGATCCCGTCGTGGATCAGCGCCTGGGCCAGGACGGTCGCCGTCGTGGTCCCGTCGCCGACGAGATCGCCGGTCTTGACCGCGGCCTCGCGCACCACCTCGGCGCCCATCGCCTCGATCGGATCCTCGAGCTCGATCGACTTGGCGACGGTGACGCCGTCGTTGCTGATCCGCGGCCCGCCGAAGCCCTTCTTGATCAGGACGGTGCGGGCCTTGGGGCCGAGCGTGGTCTTGACCGCGTTGGCCAGGATGTCGACGCCGTGCAGCAGGCGCTCCTGCGCGCTGCGTCCGAATCTCACGTCGGTGAAGGGCATGGCCTCAGAGCTCCATCGGTCTAGCGGTCGCCGTCGATCCGGATCCGATCTTCCAGCTGGCGCCGCGCCGCGTCGAAGGCGTCGCGGACGGCGACCTTGATGTCCTCGTGGCTGTGATCCTCGTCGTGCTCGCGGCCGACGACGATCTCGTGGCCGGGCACCGTCAGGTCGATGCGCACGTGATAGATCCTGCCCTTTCGCTGATGGCGGTGATGCGCCTCCACCACCACGCGACAGCCGGTAATGCGGTCATGGAAGCGGTCCAGCTTCTCCGCACGTTCCCGGATCAGCGTCTCGGTCGCCGGCGACGTGTCCATGCCTCGGAAGGAGATCTGTAGCGGAAGTTTCATGTGCGCCTCGACTGGTTTCACGGCTCCGAGTGTGGCGGGGGCCGCGTCGCCGCTCCTTGACCCAGGTCAACCTGGGCGAACGCGTCATTGGCTTGACCTAGGTCAATGTGGCCCGCGGCCGGAACGCATCTCCTGGACGCCGTCGCGATGCTCCCCATAGGTTCCGGAATGGCGTCTCATCCACCCCTCGGCATCGATCTCCTCAGCCGCCGGTGCGCGCCCGAGCGCCTGCCGTTCGAAACCACTGCCGAGCTCAAGGACCCCGATGTCGCGCTCGGCCAGGAGCGGGCGATGGGGGCGCTCAGATTCGGCACCGACATTCGCGGCGAGCACTACAACATCTACGCCCTCGGTCCGACCGGGCTCGGCAAGCATCTGACGGTTTCGAAATACCTGCAGCAGCGCGCCGCGGCGGAGGCGGTCCCGTCCGACTGGTGCTATGTCCACAACTTCGCGGAGCCGCACAAGCCGCGGGCGCTGCGCCTGCCGGCCGGTCACGGGGCGAGGCTACGCCTGTCCATGACGTCGCTGATCGAGGAGCTGAAGGTTGCCCTTCCGGCAGCGCTGGAGAGCGACGATTTCCGCACCCGTCACGACGCGATCATCGAAGGGACGAAAAAGCAGCAGTCGGGACTGTTCGAGAAGCTCCAGGACGATGCGCAGGCCGCGGGCATCGCGCTCCTGCGCACCCCGATCGGCTTCACCTTCGCGCCGGCCAAGCGCGGCGAGGTGCTGACCCCGGCCCAGTTCGAGCAGCTACCGGCGGACGAACAGAAGCGCCTGCAGGCGGTGATGGAGCAGTTCGGCCACCGCCTGGAGGAGGTCCTGCGCCAGATGCCGCGGCTGGAGCAGGACACCCGGGCGGCGGTCCGCGCGCTCGTGCGCGAGGTCACCACCCACGTCGTCGATCACATGTTCGCCGACTTGCGAAAGGCCTACGACGGGATCGGCGTGGTTCTCGATCACCTCGAGGCGGTCAGGCGCGACGTGATCGAGAATGCCAACGAATTCCGCCAGACCGAGGCCGAGACCGAGCGGCCGTTCGGGCTGGCGGAGGACGGCGGCGAAATGATCAGCGCGCTCCGGC
The DNA here is from genome assembly GCA_035548715.1 of Dongiaceae bacterium. GTDB lineage: Bacteria > Pseudomonadota > Alphaproteobacteria > Dongiales > Dongiaceae > Dongia. The sequence goes on along the minus strand of DASZSL010000076.1, from coordinate 14,986 downwards.
GCTACCGGGTCAACCTGCTGGTGGACCATAGCGCGTCGCAGGGCGCGCCGGTCTACTACGAGGACCACCCGACGCACGAGAATCTGGCCGGCCGGATCGAGCATCTGTCCCGGTTCGGCGCGCTGATGACCGACTTCAACCTGATCAAGCCGGGTGCCCTGCACCTCGCCAATGGCGGCTACTTGGTGATCGACGCCGTCAGGGTGCTGACCCAGCCGATGGCCTGGGAGGAGCTCAAGCGCACCTTGAGGGCGCGGCGGATCCGCATCGAATCGATCGGCCAGATCCTCAGCCTGGTCAGCACGGTCTCGCTCGATCCCGAGCCGATCCCGCTCGACGTCAAGGTCGTGCTGGTGGGCGATCGCCAGATCTACTACCTGCTCAGCGCCGTCGACCCGGACTTTGACGAGCTGTTCAAGGTGCCGGCGGACTTCAGCGACGACATGGAGCGCTCCGCGGCCGATGAACAGGCGTTCTGCCGCTACCTCGCGGCCCTGCAGCGCGAAGAGCGGCTTTCGCCGCTCGATCGCGGCGCGGCCGCCAGGGTCATCGACCACGCTTCGCGGCTCAGCGAGGACAGCCGCAAGCTGTCGATCCATCGGCAGGCTTTGGCCGATCTGCTGCGGGAATCGGACTATTGGGCCCGGCAGCGGAAGTCCGCGGTGATCGCCGCGGAGGACGTCAAGCAGGCGATCGACGCCAAGATCGGCCGTGCCGACCGGGTGCGCGAGCGCATCTACGAGCAGATCAGGCGCGGGACGCTGATGGTGGCCACATCCGGCGCCGTCACCGGGCAGGTGAACGGGCTCGCGGTGACGCAGCTCGGCGGATTCAGCTTCGGCTTTCCCAGCCGCATCACCGCGCGGACCAGGCTCGGCCGCGGGCAGCTTATCGACATCGAGCGCGAGGTGAAGCTCGGCGGGCCGATCCACAGCAAGGGCGTGCTGATCCTGCAGGGCTTTCTCGGCGCGCGCTATGCGGCGGACCGTCCGTTGTCGCTCCACGCAAGCCTGGTGTTCGAGCAGTCGTATTCCGGGGTGGACGGCGACAGCGCCTCGGCCGCGGAACTCTGCGCCTTGCTGTCATCATTGGCCGACGCGCCGATCCTGCAGTCTCTGGCGATCACAGGGTCGGTCGACCAGAACGGCCGGATCCAGCCGATCGGCGGGGTCAACGAGAAGATCGAAGGCTTCTTCGACGTCTGCCGGCAGGCCGGCCTGACCGGCGAGCAGGGCGTGCTCGTCCCCGCGGCCAACGTGGAACACCTCATGCTGCGCGACGAGGTCGTCGAGGCCTGCGCAGCCGGGAAGTTCCATGTCTACGCAATCGCGACGATCGACGAGGCGCTGAGCCTGCTCACCGGCTCGACGGCCGGGGAACGGGACGGAACCGGGCAGTTTCCGGAGGGCTCGCTCAATCGCCGGGTCGAGCAGCGGCTCGACGGCTTCCTGGCGGCGCTTCGCAAGTACAGCAAGGAGCAGGGAAACGGTCTCGACAACAGCGGAGGGGAGGGCCAGCACCATGCCTGACGTCCGCCGCATCCTGGTGGCGGTGGCACCGGCATTCGTGCAGAGCCCGACGGCAGATTTCGCGGCCAGGCTTGCAGCCACGATCCGGGCCGACATCGACGCCCTCCTCGTGCAGGACGCAGCGCTCATGATGGCGGCGGACCTGCCCTTCACCCAGGAGATCCTGGCGCCGACCGGTGCGCGGCGCAGCCTGACGCGCGAGGCGCTCGATCGCGACTTCCGCGCCCTCGCCCGCAAGCTCGAGCTGAAGCTCCAGCATTCCGCCGGCCGTGCCGGTCTGCGATGGAACCTGCGTTCCGTCCACGGCGATCCGATCGCGGCGATCATCGCCGCGGCCGCCGAAAACGACCTTCTCGTGCTCGGCCTGCCGCGCGGCGCGGCCTTGGGTATCGCAACCATGCGACGGATTGCACGGCAGACCGGCCGGCCGGCGGTCTTCCTCGGCGATGTCAGCGCGCCTGGAGCCGGCCTCTCGATCTTCGACGGCGACGGCGACCTGCAGCGCGAACTGCTGACCATCATGGGCCCGCTGGCGCGGACGCTCCCGGGCGAGGTCACGATCTACGGCCGGCCGTCGTCGGATGCAGATTCTTCGAGGATGGAGGACATGAGGAGGCTTCTCGGCGAGGCGCAGCCTGGCCTTCGTGCCCGGCTGGCGATCATCGCCTCCGACATGCCGGACGTCGCGGAGCTGCGCGGCCGGACGATCCTCGTCCTGCCCGGCAGGGCACCGGATGAGCCGGAGCCCGCCGACCCGGCGCCGCGATAACCGGAGAACGCAGGGCGCCGGCGATCAGAAGGATCGCCGGCGCACCCGGTCGGCCAGATCGAGGTATCTTCCCGCGCGATCCTCCCAGGCGCCGGGATCGGCGACGTGCGCATCCTTCAAGTGCCAGATCGCCAGCTTCGCGCGCAGCGTGGCGCGATAGGACTTGTAGAAGGCGATCAGGTCCGGCGGGGCGTCGTTGACCTCCTGGATGCGGAACAATGCCGTGCCCACTTCCGGCGCGCCCAGCTGGTCGCATTCCACCGCCAGCAAGGCGAGATCGTCGGCGATATCGAGGCTGCGAAAGCCCCGGTTGAACTCCAGGCAATCGATGATCTGAGGCGGCGGCCCGAGATACACGTGCTCCGGGCGGAGATCGCCGTGACCTTCGACGATGCAGCCTTTCTCGGTCCGCCGGTCGAAGGTCTCGGGATGGGCTGCGACATAGTGCTCCTGGGCTTCGGTAACGCTCCGGATCGACGCAGCCATGGAGGGCGGACAGCAGCGGGCCAGCTCGACCCGATTGGCTTCGATTCCCTCGTGCATCCTCCGGCGATACTCCCCGCCGGAAATCCCGATGCGCGGCGCGGATCGATAGAAGGCGGTCAGGCACCCGGCCAGGGCGTCGATCTCGGTCGGAAGGAGCGTGGCGGCACGAATCGCGTTGTCCAGCATCCGATCCGAGCGCAGCCGCCGCATCTTGACCAGCCAATCCACCGGCCGGCCAGAACCGCCGAGCTGCAGGCTGCCGTCCGCAGCGGCGGTCAGCGGAACGACTTCCAGATAGACCTCGGGTGCAAGCCGGCGATTGAGACGAAGCTCCTCTTCGCAGAAGTGCCGACGCAGCGCGGCGGTACCGAAATCGAGGAAGTCGTTGCGCACCGGCTTCTTCAACTTGTAGGCATGGCGGTCGGTCAGGAAGACCCAAGACATGTGGGTCTCCTTGACCTCGACGCGGTCTGTCTTCTCCGGATAGCTCGCAGGCCGTCGCAAGAAGGCGACCGCGGCAGACTGACCTGACGCGCCGGAGCCGTACTCGGCGCTCGGAAGCCGGTCCTCACCCATGCTCGCTCGTGCCGCCGCGAGGAGCGCGGCGCTGCAGCAGAGCCGTGACCGTCGCGTCGTCGACCTGGGGGAAGTGCGCATAGAACTGGCCGACGCCGCCGAAGTCGATCGGCGTGTGGAGGCAAAGCACGTCATCGACCTCGTTGCGCAACGATGCGATCGTTTCCGCGGGCGAGACCGGAACGGCCAGTACGATCGAGCCAGGCTGCCTGCGCCGGGTCGCCCGCAGGGCGGCGCGCATGGTGGCTCCGGTCGCGATGCCGTCATCCACCACGATGGCCGTCTTGCCACGCACCGGGATCGGCGCGCGGCCGCCGAGATAGGCAAGGCGGCGGCGTTCGATCTCCCGCAACTGCTTGGCGGCCTCTTCGCGGAGGTAGGATTCGGTCAGCCCGAGCTCGTCGCGGATCGCTTCATTCACGACGAGCTCCGGCTCGTCGCCATCGGCGATCGCGCCGAGCGCCAGCTCCGGCTGCCAGGGCACGCCGATCTTCCGGACCAGCACGATGTCGAGCGGGGCGGACAGCCTGGCGGCGATCGCGTCGCCGACGGGGACACCGCCTCGCGGGAGCGCCAGGACGACGGGCTCTTTGAGCGTGCGGAGCGCCAACTGCTCGGCCAGCTGCCGACCGGCATCGGCTCGATCTTTGAACAGCATCACCGTCTCTGCAGCCGTTCCATCGGCCGATCCTGCCAAAGCCGCGGCTGCCCACCTTGATTCATATCAAGGCGGGCGAGGCGTCCAGGAGAGCAGCATCCTGCGTCCAGGGATGCGGGATTCCGGCGATGTTGCGCGACCATCCGATTGAAATCTTTGCGCTCGGCGCCTCGAGGGAGTACGGGCAACGCGTGGCGGAGCGGCTTGGCGTCCCGCTGGGGCCGGTCGAAGAGCGGGAATTTGAGGACGGCGAGCACAAGGTGCGACCGCTGGTGGACGTCAGAGGGCGCCATGCCGTCGCGATTCACGCCCTCTATGGCGATCCGCAGCAGAGCGCCAACGACAAGCTGTGCCGGCTCCTGTTCTTCGTCGGGGCCTTGAAGGAATCGGGTGCCGCCCGGGTCAGTGTCGTGGCGCCCTACTTGTGCTATGCGCGCAAGGATCGGCAGACCAAGCCGCGCGACCCGGTCACCACGAAATATGTCGCGCGCCTGTTCGAGGCGGTCGGCGCTGACAGCCTCCTGACCCTCGATGTCCACAATCTGGCCGCGTTCCAGAACGCCTTTCGTTGCGAAACCGTGCATGTGGAGGCCGAGCCGTTGTTCGTCGAACACTTCGCCCCGCAGCTGCGGGGTGAGGCCGTGACGGTGATCTCTCCCGATGTCGGAGGGACCAAGCGGGCGGAGGCGTTTCGCCGCGCTTTGGCGGCGCGGATCGATCAGGAGCCCCGGTCCGGCTTCATGGAAAAGCAGCGCAGCGGCGGGATCGTGTCCGGGGATACGCTGATCGGCGAGGTGCGCGACAGGGTCGTCGTCATCCTGGACGACATGATCAGCTCGGGGACCACGCTGCAACGGGCGGCGGCGGCTTGCCGCAGGGCCGGTGCGGCTCGCGTCCATGCCACGGCCACCCACGGCCTCTTCACGGCCAATTGGCGCGAAACCCTCGGCGATCCCGCCATCGACAGCCTGACGGTCGTCGACACCATCCCCGCGTCCCGGGTGGCGGACAGCCCGGTGGCGCGCAAGCTGACGGTGCTGGATTCGACCGGCCTGGTGGCGGCCGCCATCTCGCCGCAGACGCGCACGGCGTAGAGATTGACCTGTGTCAAAGTGCGAGCGGTGTGCCGGCGCAAGAATATCGTTTGTGATCATTCCTCAGCAGAAAGGAGTCGTGAGATGAGCGGAGAAAGCGAACTTCCTGCAAAGGTGGAGCCAAGGGAGAAGGAGGCGCAGGTCGCCCGCGATGCGAGCCACTCGTTCGACAGCCTGCGCCGCGAGATGAATCGCCTGTTCGACGACTACGCCGCCGATTTCTGGGTCGCGCCTTTCTGGCGCTCCATGCTCGATGCCGGGTCGTTCTGGCGCCGCGATCACAATTCGGGAAAGAACCCGCCGGTCGATCTGGTCGAGCATGAGAACGCCTTCGAGATCACGGCCGACCTGCCGGGCTTCGACGAGAAGACGACCGAGGTGAAGATCACGAACGGCAATCTGGTGATCAAGGGGGAGAAACAGGCCGAGAAGGAGGAGAAGAAGAAGGACTATTACCTCCACGAGCGCCGGTTTGACTCCTTCGAGCGCTCCTTCCGGATTCCGGAGAGCGTCGATACGACGAAGATCGAGGCTGTGCACAAGAAGGGCGTGCTGACCATCACGCTGCCGAAGAAGGCCGAGGCGCAGCAAGCCGACAAGAAGATCGAGGTAAAGGCGGCCTGACGGCGTCCGACGTCCGGAGCGGCCCGGTTCCTGCGAGCCGGGCGCGCCGGCTTCGGCGAGCCGTCGGGCAGGAGTTGCGACATGGAACTTATGGAGGCGCTGCGCACGCGCCGGGCGTGCCGGCAATTCACGCCGCAGCCGGTGGCGCGGCATCTGATCGAGGAGTTGATCGCGGCGGCGGTGCTGGCGCCGAGCGGCATGAATCAGCAGCCGTGGGGCTTCGTGGTCGTGAGCGATGCCGGGCGGGTGCATGAGCTTGGCCAGGACGCGAAGAACCAGGCTGTCCGGCATTTCCAGTCGAACCGGCACTTGCGGGACCATCTGGCCGATCCGGCGCTCGAGATCTTCCACGGAGCGCCCGCCCTGATCCTGATCTGCGCCACCGTCCAGACCGAATTTTCCGTCCAAGACTGCTGTCTCGCCGCCGAGAACCTGATGCTGGCGGCGCGCGCGCTCGGGCTCGGCACCTGTTGGATCGGCTTGGCCGGGCCGTGGTCGAATCTCGCGGAAACCAAGGCCCGGCTCGGCGCGCCCGCGGACTGGACCGTCGTGGCGCCGATCATCGTCGGTCACCCCCAGGCCCAGCCGTCTCCAACACCGCGCAACAAACCCGCGACGATCTGGGCATAGGCGCCGCGGGCGACGCCCGTGTCATTCGCCCGGTATCTTGACGGCTGCGGCAAGATCGGCGACGACCCGGGCGGCCAATTTCTCGTCTTCGCTCTCCGCCACCACGTGGATCGAAGGCCCGGTCCTTGACTTGTAGACCACCAGCCGGCCTTTGCCGTCGAGCTCGGCCTCGCCCGCCCGGATACCGGCCTTAACGCGTCCTTCGTCCACGGGCAGCCGGCAGGCTACGGTCTCCGAAGCCCGCGGCAGCGGCGGGAAGGCCCGCAGCACCTCGCTGGCCGGCCGGTTCGCCTGAACCAGGGCCGCCAGCACTTGGAGGGCCGCGATCAGCCCGTCGCCGGTGGTCGCGAAATCGGTCAGCACGATGCGGCCGGACGGCTCGCCGCCGAGATTCCCGCCGTTGCGCCGCATCTCCTCGACGATGCAGCGATCGCCGGACGGTGTCCGTTTGAGGGCGATGCCATGCGTCGACAGGAAGCGTTCCAGGCCGAGACTCGACATCACGGTCGCGGTCACGCGATCTCCCTTCAGCCGGCCGGCCGCGGCCCAGCACCGCGCGATCAGGGCCATCAGCTGATCGCCGTCGGCCGATCGGCCAAGCTCGTCGACCATGATCAAGCCGCCGCCATCGCCATCCAGGGCAATGCCGAGGTCGGCCCCGTTCTCGTGGACCGCGCTCTTCACGCGATCGGGATGCATGGCGCCGCAGTCGCGGTTGATGTTGGTGCCGTTAGGCTCGACGCCGATCGCGATCACCCGGGCCCCCAACTCCCAGAGCACCGATGGGGCGACCCTGCATGCCGCTCCGTTGGCGCAATCGACCACGATCTTGAATCCAGCCAGGCTGAGGCCCTTCGGGAAGCTCGACTTTGCGAACTCGATGTAGCGTCCCCTGGCATCGTCGAGGCGCCGGGCGCGGCCGAGCTCGGCCGAGGCCGCGCGCGCCGCCGGCGGCGTGGCGGCGTCAACCCGCATCGCGATATCGGCTTGCACGTCATCGCCAAGGTGAAAACCGTCCCCGCCGAACAGCCTGATGCCGTTGTCCTCGAAAGATCTTTCCGGCGCGGAGATCATCACGCCCAGATCGGCGCGCATGGAGCGGGCGAGCATCCCGACCGCGGGCGTCGGGATCGGCCCCAGCAGCATCACGTCCATGCCCATGGAGAGAAAGCCGGCGCTCAACGCGGTCTCGAGCATATAACCGGAGAGGCGGGTATCCTTGCCGATGATCACGCGCCGCCGCTGGCCGCCCGCGGCGAAGCGAGCCCCGGCCGCCAGCGCGAGCTTCAACGCCGTCTCGGCCGTGATCGGCTCGCTGTTGGCAAGCCCGCGGACGCCATCGGCGCCAAACAGTCCACTTGCCATGATCCTGCTCCGGATTGCTGCCAGGCCAACTCCATGGCGTCCTGGCATTCTGCCGTGGGCTATTTAACGCAACGTTAGCATCGGCCGGCGCCCGGACAGCATGTAGGCAATGGATTCCAGAATCACGGCATTGGTGTTGGTGTCGGTGAGGTTTTTCGTTGGTGTCCCGCTTTCGACGTATATCCCCGCGGCAAAGCCGAGATCGGGTATGCGGGCGCTGGTGCGCACCGCCGCCAGCAGCTTGTGCGAGTAGGGGTGGGGCCGGACGGCGGCCCAGGCATAGGCGGCCTTGGTGTTGACCAGTCGTATCGCCGCGCGAGATGCTTCCGTCTGGTATTCCGTCGAGCCGAGTGTGCTATCGACGGTCCAGGGATCCCCCTTCGCGCCGAGCCGAAATCCCTGATAGGAAAACCACGGTTCACGGTCGAGGGCGGTCTCCGACACGCAGAACAGCTTCCCGGTCGCCTGAAAGGCGCTGAACTGGGCGGTGAAGAGCAACCGGGCGATCAGGCGGGACGCCTCCGAATAGCCGAGCTCGAGCTCCTCGAGGACATGCGGTTCGGTCGCGACCGGGCCTAGCTCCGAGGCACGGCTCAAGAGGCGCATTTGCCGATCCGTGCCGGTTTCCGCCGTGCCGACCTCATACGGCGACTGCGTCTCGAACCCGAAAAGCGCAAAGCCCCTCGCGGCATAGTCCACGTAGTTGGAGTTCGAATATTCGGTCAAGTGCCCGTTGGCGACGTTGTGGAGGCGGCGACCGGCGGTGACCTTCGCCAGATCCCAGCGCGCTACGATCCGCGCGACTTCTTTTTCCATGTTGAACTCCCGCGCCAGGATCCGGAGCGCCACCAGCAACCGCCCGGTATCGCTCGCGCTGAAGCCCTCCGCGGCCTGCGGTGCGCGGTCGACGGAAACGTTCGACTGCGGCAGGGCGAGACCGCCCACCTTGCCGGCCGGAATGCTCCCGAGCAGACGCGCGATCTGGCCCGAGAACGCGGCCTCGTCGATGATGCCGATGCGGAGCGCCGAGATGGTCGCCAGGATCTGCGAGCCGATTTCCCACATCGTCACGAGCGGATAGGACGTGAGGTTCGCGCCGTCCGCCTGCGCGGTGGAGCGGGCAAGCCCGCTGCGGCGGTCCGAGAGCCTGGAAAAGTAGCGCCAAGCCAGGCGCGCATCCGCAAGCAACAGCTCGCGCTGGGTCGCGTCGATGGCGCCGGCCTCGGCGACCTCCACGAACTCCTCCGCCGCGGCGCGCTTGAGCAGCGCGAAGATCGGGTCGACCGACATGATGCCGCGCGCCAGGCCCGGCAGGTCGACCATCGCCGTATCGCCGCCAGCGATGAGGTTGAGCAGCCAGTCGCCGAACGGCGGCGCATCGCGGCCGCTTGCCGCGTCCGGCCGGATCAGGATCAGCAAATCGCGCAGGCGGTTGCTTCCGTGATTCAACACGGCATCGGCGCGACGGGTGGCGAGTGCCGCCTCCGACACCCGCAGATCGAGCGCGGCGGGTATGTGGAGCAGGCCGTCATTGTCGAGGCCGACCGCCTGCGACGGCTCGGCGGTCGTCGGCGCGACCACCGTCGCGCCGGTTCGCGCGATCGCCTGAACGAGGTCAGGCGACTGGTTGCCGGCCACGATGCAGACCTCCGGCGCCGCGAGGTTCCCGGCCGTCCCGCCGAGCGCGCCGGCCATCGCGGATTTCACTCCCTGCCAGTCCGCGTCTGTCGGCGCAGCGGTCAGCTGCGCGCAGGTGGCGAGGCGTTGCAGGGCGCCGGGCGCGGCCGGGGCGCCGGCAGCGTCAGAATGGGAAAACGATGCGCCCCTTGCCGTGAGCGGCTCCACGAGCGACGGCAAGGACGCATCGCCGCCTTCGGCGAGGACGAAGTGCAGGCCGATCAGGCGTGAGGCGTCGAAGCCGGCCAGGTGGAACTCCGACGGCGACATCGGCCTGACAATGCCGTCGTACATCGCGGTCGCGATCGCGTCGGAGAGCGTGTCGGCGACGGTCTTCAGCGTCTCGTTCGAGAATCCGGTGAGCTCGTCGAGCGAAAGATAGATGAACACCGGGTCCGCGGCGTCGCCCGGCTCCGTCATGGCCGAAAAGAGGGGATCGAGATCGGAGAGCTTCACCCGCCGGCCGCCCATCACCTGCAGAACGCCGTTATCCGTCGTCCAGCATTCGACCTTGCGGTCCGCCTCCGGAAGAAGCAGCACGTTGCGAAACCCCGCGGCGCGAACGCCGGTCAGCGTCGGCACGGCGCCTGGAGGCTGGCGGCAGGCCAGGGTGAGGCAATCGTCCCGGCCCGTCGCACCGGTATCGCAGGGCGATCGAAAGCCGGCAAAGGCCTTCTGCGCCGCACTCGCCTGACGCATCTGGAAGTAAGGAAGATCATCGAGGACGGAGGGGGCGTCGATGATCCATTCGACGAAGTCGGGATAGGCGTCGATGCACGCCGCCAACGGGGCCATGTCAGCCGCCGCGCCGCTGAGGACAAGCCCGAGCTTCAGCCGCTGCGCCGCGAGTGAATCGACGAAGGCACGCAGGTTCCGCGGATCGGTGCCGGCGGTCAGCCCGTCGCCAATGAGCAGGAGCGGCCGGCCGGCTTGCTCGCCGTGCGCGAGGCGGCAGAGCCCGGCGATCAGCGGCGGGGCTATAAGCCCCGATTGCAGGAACCGGCGGCGCGCGATCGTTATCGGCCGGCCCCCATGGGGCATGGGCGGGCCGTCTCGATCTTGCCCATCCGGTTTCATCCTGCGATCCCTAGGGAATTGCGCTTTAGCTTTTAGTCCCAACCAGCCCCCAACCTCTTGACCTGCGCCAATGTATCCTGACGATAATGACTTAGCCTATTCAAGTGTCGCGCCAGGCTTGGACGCGACCGGGCGACGGCAGCAGAAGGACCCGCCGGGCCGGGGGTCGACGATGGCATTTGCGCGATGAGTCCGAAGGCCTTCGGTCGCCGCAGGATCAAGGCGGAAGCTGCTTTCGGAAAGTCGCTGCCCATCTTCTTCGACCCAACCGAGCGACGGCAGGGCCTGCTCAAGCTCCTGGGCAGCGTCCTGCTGCTGGCCTTCCTGGTCTGGAGCATCGTCTTCGGGGCGAGCCTGTATGCCCTGGCCAAGCTTTCGCAGATCGATACGCATGCGGGTCCGGCGACCGGCCCGGCGGCACAAGGGTTGGCGAGTTCCACCGGTTCGCCCGGCGGGAGCGCCTCCTCCGGCACCCCGACGGCCTTCGCCCGGAGCGATGTGCCGGTCTACGCCTATCTGCCGTTTCAGCCGGAATGGAGCTTTCTGCCGCTGGCGAAGGTCCTGCCCGAGATCGACGTGCTCCTTCCGGAATGGTACCGGCTGGACCTCGGGGCGGCCAAGCTCGAACCGCTCGGCTTCGAAGAGCCGCATCAGCGCGCCATCGCGGATGTCCTGCGCGGCCGATCACCGGCCACGCTGCTGCCGGTCGCCAGCCTGGCCGACGATGTGACCGGCGCGCAGATCGCGGCGGCCCTGGATTCGCCGGGGACGAGCGGACGCATAGCGCGCTCCATCGCCCAGATCGTTGCCGACCGCGGCTATGGCGGCCTCTGCTTGAATCTTTCCGGCATCCAGGAATCGGCATATGCGGGTGCCACGGCCTTGTTCGCGACCCTGCACGAGCAGTTTCAGGGGAGCGGCCGGGAGACGTGCCTGGCCGCTCCGCTCGCCAGCACCATCTGGGACGACGCGCCGCTGCTCTCGGCGGTCGATCGCGCGGTGGTCCTGGGCTTTCGCGACCCCGGAACGCTGACCGAGCCCGGGCCGCTTGCGCCGCAGGTCTGGTTCTCCCGGCACGTCGCTTCGATTCTGCATACTCTCGATCCCGCCAAGGTCGTCCTGGCGTTCGGGACCATGGGTCGCGACTGGACCGAGGGCGCCTCCTTTGCGCCCGAGGTCAACTATGCGGAGGCGATGCGCCTGGCGGGGCTGCAAGATGCCGCGGTGACCTTCGACAAGGGCACGCTCAACACCACGTTCACCTATTTCGACGGCCGCCGTCACGAGGTCTGGCTGCTCGACGCGGCATCGGCGTACAACCAATTGCTCTCTGTCGGCGACCGCAAGCTCGGCGGAATTGCGGTCTGGCCTCTGACCGGCGCCGATCCCACGGTCTGGGCGCTGGTGAAGACGCGGTTGCCGGTCGAGCATCCCGAAGCGCTGCTCGGCAGCATCGACATCGCGGACTATATCGGCTACCAGGGCGCCGGGGCGTTCCAGCACTTGCTGCGCGCTCCGCAGGGCGGCATCCGTTCCGTCTCGACCGACCCCGCCTCGCGCCTGATCGTCGATGCGAACTATCCTCGCCTGCCGCAGCCCTACACGATCGAGCGCTACGGAGCGGGGGAGAAGGGTATGGTCGCCCTGACCTTCGACGATGGGCCCGACGCGCGCTACACCCGTGCCATCCTCGACGTCCTGAAAGCCGACCAGGTGCCGGCCACGTTCTTCGTGATCGGCAAGAACGCCTTGCAGCATCCAGGGTTGGTGGAACGCATGGCGCAGGAAGGGCACGAGATCGGCGTCCACACCTTCTTCCACCCGGTCCTGGAGCAGGTTTCCGCCTGGCGAATCCGGTTCGAGGTGAACGCGACCGAGCGGCTGATCGCCAGCACCACCGGCCGGCGGACCTTGCTGTTCCGCTCGCCCTATGGCTTCGGCAGGGGCCCGCTCACCGGCACCGAGGAATCGCCGATGGCGCAGATTGAGCAATACGGCTATGCGGTGGTCGGCGCCGACGTCACGCCGCGCGACTGGACCGGCGCCGGCCCGGGCGATCTGGTCGCGTCGATCGTCAAGGCGCTCGATCCGGCGAGCGGAAACGTCGTCCAGCTCCATGACGCCGGCGGCGATCGCACCGCGACGGTCGAGGCCTTGCCGCGGATCATCGAGACCCTGCGCCGGCAAGGCTACCGCTTCGTCCCGCTGAGCGCGTTCCTCGGCAAGACCCCCGACGAGCTCATGCCGGTCGATGATAGCCTCACCGCCCTGTTCGACGCCGCCTCCTTCGGCGCACTCCGCTGGGCGGCGCGCCCGTTATACTGGCTGTTCATCGCGGTCACGATCCTTGCCACCGTGCGCGCGGTGGTCGTGGTTGTGCTCGCACACTTGCGCAGGCCCCATGTCGTCGCGGGTGCCGGCTTCACGCCGCCGGTGACGGTGGTCATCGCCGCCTTCTGCGAGGAACCGGTCATCGCACAGACGCTGTCCGCCGTGCTCGCATCGGATTATCCGGAGCTCCGCGTCCTGGTGGTGGATGACGGCTCGACCGATCAGACGGCCGAGAAGATCGAATCGGTCTGCGGCACCGATCCGCGGGTGAGGCTGGTCACGCAGCCGAACGGCGGCAAGTTCAACGCGCTCAACCATGCCTATAACAGCGTCGATACGGAGATCGTGGTCGCGATCGACGCCGACACGATCGTCCACCCCGACGCCATCCGCTTGCTGGTCCGGCACTTTCAGGATCCCCAGGTCGGGGCGGTCGCCGGAAACGTGAAGATCGGCGGCCGGGGCTCATTGATGACCCGGCTGCAGTCCCTGGAATACGTGACTGCGCAGAACATCGACCGTCGCGCGGCCGAGGTGTTCAACGGCATCATGGTCGTGCCCGGAGCGATCGGGGCCTGGCGCCGAGCGGCCGTGGAGCAGGCCGGGTACTACTCGCCTCAGACGCTCGCCGAGGATGCCGATTTGACGGTCTCGATCGTGCGGGCGGGTTATCGTGTCCTGTTCGAAGAGTCAGCCTACGCCACGACCGAGGCGCCCGGGACGATCCGCCAGTTCCTGCGGCAGCGCCTGCGCTGGATGCTGGGCATGCTGCAAACCGCCTGGAAGCATCGCGGCGCGGTGGTCGAGCGCCGCTGGATCGGGCTGGTTTCGATCCCGGAGCTGCTGCTGTTCAGCATCGTGATGGCGACGGTCGCCCCGATCGTCGACCTCATGTTCGCCGCTGCGATCGTCAACTACGCGATCGACCGGCTGCTATTGCCACAGCCAGGCATGGCGACGCTGTCGCTCACGACGATCGCAGCCTACTCGACCTATCTGGTCTCGGACGCGGTTGTCGCCGTCCTGGCGTTCAGGTTCGAGCCAGCCGAGGACAAGCGCCTCCTGCTGCTGCTGCCGTTCCAGCGGCTGCTCTATCGCCAGCTCCTGTATTTCTCGGCGATGCGGACGGTCTATGCCGCCTTGTCCGGACGGCTCATGCAGTGGCAGAAGGTCACCCGGACAGCGAGCGCTTCGGCGCCGGCCGTGCAAGTCGCGCGCGCGGCGCGGCGCCAGATCCAACTGACGCCGAAATGATCCGGCGCCGTCCGTCCAGGCTCAATTCGACTGGGCCAGCGTCTTGCAGCTGCTGTCGGTGACCGCGCCGGCCGAAACCGGAAGGTTCGGGGCCGGATTGATGACGACCGGCTGCAGGTCCGTGATGCTGCGCGCGCAGGCGGCGGCCGTCTGGGCGTTGAGCTTCTCGCCGCCGATATAGATGTCGAACCACGGGTAGCCGCCGTGACCGGTATGGCAGGGTCCATTCTGCGGCGTCGGACCGTCGCCACAGACGTCCTCGACGATCGCGTATTTCTGCAGGCGCTCGAGGTAGAAGCGGGTGCCGGCGGGAATGTCGGGCGTCGATCGCCCGCCGCGGATCGAGTGGCCAACCGCCAGCGTGATGGGGTCGGCATAGGTGCCTTGCCCGCCGGCCGCGTCGTGGACCACGGGCAGCGCAATCTGCGCCGAGCCGACGGGCGTGTTGTCCCAGTAGCTGTAGCCGGTGATATAGGCGGTGAAGCGTTCCGCCTGCTTTGCCGCCGCGAGCGCCGCGGTGGGGCTCGTGCTGCCGGCATTCTGCGACAGCGCGCTTCCGCTCGAGGTACAGGCTGCCAGCAGCAGGCTGCCGAACAGCGCGTATCCGATTCGCGCCTTGGTTGACATTGAAATACCTCCAGGTCCCACGATTGCCCTGCAGGCGAGGAACCGGCTGCTGGACGATTGGGCACTAGTATTGGGATTCGCGCGCCGAATTTCCAGACTTCCGAGTGAAGAAATCTGCGGCGGAGTCGATGCCCGTCGGGCCATGGAGCCCCGATCGGACGTTTCGCCAGGATTGGTAATAATTCGTTAGCCAAGCCGGATCAAAACGCCGCGTTGGAGGCTTGCGCTAGATCAAGCACCGAGATCCACCGCCGCGACACACTGCCAGCGGCGCGGAGGACGCGGAGCC
>DASZSL010000075.1:0-30951 GCA_035548715.1 Dongiaceae bacterium | reverse complement strand
GACCATCTCCTCCAGCGCGCGGCGGAGCCGCATCAGGCATTCGTTGCGGCTGCGGCCGTGCACCACGAGCTTGGCGACCAGGCTGTCGTAGTTGGGCGGCACGCGATAGCCGGAATAGAGCGCCGAATCGACGCGCACGCCGAGGCCGCCCGCCGGGTGGTAGTCGGTGATGCGGCCGGGCGAGGGCAGGAAGGTCTCCGGATCCTCGGCGTTGATCCGGCACTCGATCGCGTGGCCGTTGATCACGACGTCGTCCTGGGTGAAGGACAAGGGCGCGCCCGCGGCGACGCGGATCTGCTCGCGCACGAGGTCGATGCCGGTGATCATCTCGGTCACCGGATGCTCGATCTGCAGCCGGGTGTTCATCTCGATGAAGTAGAACTCGCCGTCCTGGAACAGGAACTCGATGGTGCCGGCGGACTTGTAGCCCATCGACTTCATGGCATCGGCGGCGATCTTGCCGATCTTGGCGCGTTGCGCGGCGTTCAAGGCCGGCGAGGGCGCCTCTTCCAGGACTTTTTGATGGCGCCGCTGCAGCGAGCAGTCGCGCTCGCCCAAGTGCACCACGTTGCCGTGGCTGTCGCCGATGATCTGGATCTCGATGTGCCGCGGATGGGAGAGATACTTCTCCATGTAGACCGCGTCGTTGCCGAACGAGGCCTTGGCCTCGGTGCGCGCCATGGAATAGGCGGCCATCAGCTCGGCCTCGGAGTTGGCGACCCGCATGCCCTTGCCGCGGCCGGCGGCGATGCGCTTGGCTTCCGCCTCGCCGCTGATCTCGCCGTCGGAGCCCGGGACCACGGGGATGCCGAAGCGCTTGGCCGCGTCCTTGGCCTGCACCTTGTCGCCCATGACGACGAGATGCTCGGGGGAAGGGCCGATGAAGGTGATGCCGTGCTCTTCCACCATCTGGGCGAAGGCGGCGTTCTCCGAGAGGAAGCCGATGCCGGGATGGATCGCATCGGCCCCGGTGATGGTCGCGGCGGAGATGATCGCCGCCATGTTGAGATAGGAATCGCGCGACGGCGGCGGGCCGATGCAGACGCTCTCGTCGGCCAGGCGCACGTGCATCGCCTCGGCATCGGCGGTCGAATGCACGGCCACGGTGCGGATGCCCATCTCGCGGCAGGCGCGATGGATGCGCAGCGCGATCTCGCCGCGATTGGCTATCAGGACCTTTTCAAACATGCGCGAAGCGGGCCGCGATCACTGGATGATCATCAGGGCTTCGCCGAACTCGACCGGCTGGCCGTCGCTGATCAGGATGTCGCGGACCACGCCGGAGGCGGGCGCCAGGATCGGGTTCATCACCTTCATCGCCTCGATGATGAGGACGGTCTGGCCCTTGTTCACCCGGTCGCCGGCCTTGACGAACGGCGCGGCATTGGGCTCGGGGGCGAGATAGGCGGTGCCCACCATCGGCGAGGTCAGCGCGCCGGCCGGCGGGCCGTCGGGCTTGGCCGCGGCGGCGGGTGCGGCGGCGGCGGGCGCGGCGGCGGCCGGCGCCTGGATCACGGCGCCGCCGACGGCGCCGGTGTTGACGCGGATGCGCTTGCCCTCGCTCTCGAACTCGATCTCGCTGAGGCCGGTATCCTTCAGCAGTTGCGCGAGCTTCCTGACCAGCGCTTCGTCAACGTCGAACTTGCTCATTTACGCCCCTTGGATTTGCCGCGCCCCTTCGAGTTTCCGCCCAGGATCGCCGCCAGCGCATCGACCGCGAAGAGATAGCCCTGCGAGCCCAGGCCGCAGATGACTCCCTTCGCCGCCTGGCTGACATGCGAGTGATGCCGGAACGGCTCGCGCGCGAAGATGTTGGAGAGATGCACCTCGATCACCGGCAGCTCGGCGACGATGACGGCGTCGAGCAGCGCGATCGAGGTATGGCCGAGCCCGGCCGGGTTGATGACGATGCCGCGGTTCAGCCGGCGTGCCTCCTGCAGCCAGGTGACGAGATGGCCCTCGAAATTGGACTGCCGGAAGTCGACCGAGAGGCCGTGCGACTTCGCCCGCGCGGTCACCGCCTCGGCGATGTCGTCGAGCGTCTCGCGGCCGTAGATCGCGGGCTCGCGCTCGCCCAGCATGTTGAGATTGGGCCCGTTGAGCACGAGAATGTCCGCTGTCCGGCCGCCGGCGTCCTTGTTGGGCGACTTTCCCAAGACCTGCTCCTGCCCGAATGTTCGACCCCTGGCGTTCCGGCTCTTATAGCCAGCGGGGCCGCCCGCCGCAACAAATCGGACAAGAGGTGAACATTCCCGGGATCGGTCCTGCCCCGGTCGTGTCCAGGCCGAGACCCGGGCATCCGGCTGCGCGCTGCGCGCTGCGCGAGATCCCCGGCCCGAGCCCGGGGATGACGTTCCTTCAGCTCCCGCGGGCCTTCTTGATCAGGGCCCTGAGCTGGTCCAGCGGAACCGCGCCTTCCACGACCTGGCCGCCGATGACGAAGGTGGGCGTGGCGCTGACGTCGAGCGAATCGGCGAGCTTGCGGTTGCCGTCGATCAGCGGCTGCGTCTTGGCGTCGTCCATGTCGGCGGCCAGCTTCTTCGCGTCGAGTCCGACCCTGCCGGCGATCGCGGTGATCGTGTCCATGTCGAAGGTGCCGCGATGCTCGAGCAGCGCCTGGTGGAACTCCCAGTACTTGCCCTGGGCGACCGCGGCGAGCGCCGCCTTCGAGGCCAGGCGCGAATCGTCGCCGAGGATCGGGAACTCCTTCAGCACCAGGCGGACGCCCTTGTCCTCCTTGAGGAGCTGGGCCAGCGGCTCGGCCACCGCCTTGCAATAGGGGCAGTGGTAATCGAAGAACTCGACCAGGGTCACGTCGCCGATCGGGTTGCCGGCCACCGGCGTCGCGGCGTCGTTGAACAGCGCGTCCTTGTGGGCGGCGACCGCCTGGCTCTGGCTGTCGGCCTTCTGCGCCTCTTCCTTGGCCTGGAGCGCGATGATCGCCTCCTTGATCACCTCGGGATGCGCCATCAGGTAGTCGTGGACGATCTTCTCGATCTGCCCCTTCTGGTCCAGCGACATGCCGGGAGCCGGGTCGCCGGCCGGGCTCGCGCCCGGCGCCGCGTCCTCGGCGGCGGCGGGAAGGGCGACGGCCGCGATCATGATCGCGAAGGCGGCGGCGAGAACGGTCTTCATCGATGGTGCTCCGGTTGAGTGGCGCGGCGCCTCACGGCATCGCGTCCTGGTTTTCGTCGTCGTTGGGGCCGCCGGCGGCGGAGACGATGTCGTTGGCGCGCAGCCAGCCGGCCGAGCCGGATGCCAGGCCCTTCAGGGCGCGGCGCGCCTGCAGCCGCGCTTCCTTCTTGTCGCCGGAGGCCATGGCCTGCTCGGCCTGGGCCAGCGCCGACATCGCGAGCTGGCCGTCGCGGCCGTAGGCGACGGCGAGAAGCTGCCAGGTCGTGGGGTCGTTGGATTCCATGCGCGAGGCGAATTCGAGATTGGCGACCGCCGGCTTCACGTATTCCTGCTGCTCGGTCTCGAGCTGCACCCAGCCCAGCTCCTGGCGGATCAAGGCTTCGCGCGGCTTCAGCTCGGCCGCCTTCTGGTAGAGCGGCAGCGCGTCGGCGAGGCGGCCGTTCTGGAACAGGAACTGGCCCTTCTGCTCGAGGAAGAAGGCGTCGTCGGGCTGCTCCTGGATCAGGCTGTCGATCTGCATCAGCGCCTCTTTCAGGCGGCTGACGCGGAAATAGGCGATCGAGCGCGCGTAGCGCGCCGGCACCGAGGTGTCCGAGAGCGGATAGGTCTGCAGCACCCGGTCGAGCGGCCAGAGGAAGCCGCGCAGCTTCGCCAGCATGCGCAGGTGGCGCTCCATCAGCTCGGGCGGATCCTTGACGTCGCTGTAGGGCGAGTTGGCCACGTGCTGGGCGACGGAATCGATGCGGTCGCGGGTCAGCGGGTGGGTCTGGACGTAAGGATCCTGGTTGCCCACCAGCAGGAATTCCTCGCCTTCGAGCTTCTCGAAGAATTCCAGCATGCCGCGCGCGGACTGGTGGGTGTCGTCGAGGAAGGTCATGCCCGCCTGGTCGGCGGAGGCCTCCTGCACCCGGCTGTATTTCAGCAGGTTGCGGGTGGCGACGCTCTGGCCGAGCGCGGCGGCGCCCATGCCGACGCCGCCATTGCCGGTCGCGATGCCGGCGCCGATGCCGAGCAGCATGGCGGCGATCGATTCCACCGTCGCGTTGTGCAGCTCGTCCTGGAGCCGCACCAGGTGGCCGCCGGCGATGTGGCCGGTCTCGTGGGCGATCACGCCGATCACCTGGTTGGGCCGGTCGGCCCGCATCAGCAGCCCGGTGTTGATGAACATGTTCATCCCGGGCGCCACGAAGGCGTTGATGCGGTCGTCCTGCAGCAGGTGCACCTTGATCGCGGAGGCGTCCAGCCCGGCGGCCCGGAACAGCGGGTCGGCATAGGCGCGGATCGTCGCCTCGATCTCGGCGTCGCGGATGATCGTCTGCGCGGCGGCCGGTGCGGCGGTGCCCAGCAGCGCGCAGAGCGATAGCGCGAGGCCGACCGCCGCAGTAAGCACTCGGTTGATCAAATCAGCGGTCCTTCTCTATGCTCGCCACCCGGGGGAGAACACGCACGTCGCGGAAGCTCCGCAAGCGCGTGCACCGGTTGCTTCCGGGAGACGGCCCGCGCAACGGGGTCGTTGCGAGGGTAGAGGAACGTTGGACATGCCTAGCGCCTATCATACTTTTACCAGCCGATCCAGCGCGCCCGGAGCGGCACAAAATCGCCATTTTTCGGCGCTGTTTCCGGCCTTTGGCGCGGCCCGGCTGGCGGCCGGCGCCCTGGCCGTCCTGGCGGTCCTGAGCGGCTGCGGCAGCAACGAGAAGCCCGGGCCGGTCGGCCTGCTCTTCGCGCCGGATTTCCGGGGCGGCCTCGTCACCGACGAGCCGCGGGCATCCCTGGTCGGGCGGGACATCATCGCCGCCGGCGGCAATGCCATCGACGCGGCGGTCGCCGCCTATTTCACCCTCTCGGTGACCATGCCCTCGGCGGCCGGGCTGGGCGGCGGGGGCGTCTGCCTGGTGCACGACGCCGACAAGAACGAGACCGTGGCCTTCGACTTCCTGCCGCGGCCGGCGAAAGGCGGCCTGGTCGCGATCCCGGGCAATGTCCGCGGCATGGCGGCGATCAACGCGCGCTACGGCGCCCTGCCCTGGGCGCAGCTCGTGGCGCCCGCCGGCAAGCTGGCGAGCGGCGGGACCGCGGTCAGCCGCGCCCTGGCCTCGGAGATCGCCGATGCCGGCACGCGCCTCGACGAGGATCCGCAGATGAAGGCGATCTTCGCCAAGGACGACGGCAGCCCGCTCGGCGAGAGCGATCATCTGCTGCAGGTCGATCTCGGCGCCACGCTGGAGCGGGTCCGGGTCGGCGGGGTGAACGAGTTCTACAGCGGCCTGCTGGCGCAGAAGCTCTCCGATGCCGCGCAGTCGATCGGCGCCCCGCTGACCATCGAGGACCTGCGCACGACCAAGACCGTGGCCTACAAGCCCCTGGCGCTCCCGGTCGGCGACCAGACGCTCTATGCGCCGGCGCCGCCGGCTTCCGGCGGCGTCACCGCGCTGCAGCTCGTGCAGGCGCTGATGAGCGGCGCCGACCATGACGCGGGCGCGTTCGCGAAGGCGGTCAACGGCCTGGTCGCCGATCGCGACGGCTGGATGAAGCCCGGCGGCGATGCGAGCCAGGCGCCGGCCGCGCTGATCGATTCCGGCCACGTCCAGTCGGCGCTCGGCGCGAAGACGCCCGCCGCCGCGCATGCGCTGGACGAGAATCCCTCCGCGACCGGCCTGGTGGCGATCGACAATGAAGGCCGCGGGGTCGCCTGCGAGTTCACCATGAACGCGCCGTTCGGCTCCGGCCGGATCGCGCCCGGCACCGGCATCATCCTGGCGCCCGCCCCGAACGCGCAGGGCGCGGGATTCAGCGCGCTCGGCCCCCTCATGCTGGCGAACGACTATACCGGCCGGCTCTACTTCGCCGCCGCCGCCTCGGGCGGCGTGCCGGGGGACATCGCCAAGGCGCGCCTGTTCGACGCGGTGCGCAACCAGGAGCAGCCGCTGGACCAGGCGATGCAGGCGGGGCGCCTGTTCGCCGACGGCGCCGGGACGGTCTATCTCGAGGACGCGGCGTCCGGCGGGAAATCGGCCATCGCCGGCGCCGGCATGACGGTCGAGGCCACGGCGTCCCTGGGCCGGGTGAACGCCGCCTACTGCCCGCGCAGCACGCCGAGCTCGCCCGATACCTGCCAGCTTCGCAACGACTATCGCGGCAACGGCCTGGTGACGACGGTCAACCAGCAGTAAGGCCGGCAACCTCCCGCGTCAGCGCCGCCGGCGCACGGCGAGGCGCTGGATCGTGAGCGAGAGCACGCTGCACAGCAGCATGACGCCGACCATCGGGCGGGCGGTGCCGTCCTCCAGCTGGCCGACCAGGCCCGAGCTCGCGGCGGCGAGCACGAACTGCACCACGCCGAGCAGGGCGGAGGCGGCGCCGGCATTGGCGGCGAAGGGCGCCATGGCGAGCGCCGTGGTGTTCGGGATCACGAAGCCCATGGTCGAGACCCAGAAGAAGAGCGGCACCAGGATGCCCCAGAGCCCGCCGGTTCCGGTCCAGCCGTCGAAGGCGAGCACGATCCCGGCGGCGAGCTGAAAGGCCAGGGCGGCGAAGAGCACGCGCTCGGGCGAGTGGCGGCGCTGCGCGCGCACGTTCACCTGCGAGGCGAGGATGAAGCCCAGCGCGTTGATGCCGAACACCCAGGGGAAGGCCTGGCTCGACAGGCCGTAGAGGTCCTCGACGACGAAGGGCGAGCCGGCGATGTAGGCGAAGGTGCCGGCCATCATGGTCGCGCCGCAGAGCACGAAGCCGATGAAGGTCCGGTGCACCAGGAGCCGCCAGTAGCCGACCACCACCGAGCCGATCCGGAGCGGCCGGACATGGGCCGGATCGCGGGTCTCCTCCAGGCGGAAGAAGATGACGACCAGCGCGACGATCCCGGCGAGGGTCAGCACGGCGAAGATGCCGTGCCAGTCGAAGAAGTAGAGCATGTAGCCGCCGATGAAGGGCGCCAGGATCGGCCCCAGGCCGAAGACCAGCAGCACGCGGGAGAAGACCCGGATCGCCTCGGCGCCGGTGAAGAGGTCCCGCACCATGGCGCGGGCGATCACCGTGCCGGCGCAGCCGCCCAGCGCCTGCAGGAAGCGCAGCCCGGCCAGGGCTTCGAGGCTGGGCGCGAACACGCAGCCCAGGGAGGCGATGCAGTAGAGGCCCATGCCGAAGTAGAGCGGCGGGATCCGGCCGAAGCGGTCGGCGATCGGACCGTAGAAGGCCTGGCCGATGGCAAAGCCGAGGAAATAGGTGGAGAGGGTGAATTGCGCGTCGGAATCCGTCGCGTTGAACGCCTTGGCCATGCTCGGCAGGGCCGGCAGGTACATGTCGATCCCGAGCGGCGTGATGACGCTCAGCGTCGCCAGGATGACGACGAGCTCCGTGTGGCGCCAGCGCGCCCGCTTCTGTTCGCTCATATGGTGTTAGGCGGCTTGGCTGCGCTTGCGGTGCCAGTTGAGGGCCGAGCCGACCATCGCGTCGATCCCGGCGGCGGATGACCAGCCGAGCTCGCGCCGCGCCTTCTCCGGCGAGGCGAGGAGCTGCGCCGGGTCGCCGGCGCGGCGCGGCGATTCGACGATCTTCACCGGCCGGCCGGAGAGGCGCTCGACGGAAGCCACGACCTCGCGCACCGAGACCGCGACGCCGGTGCCGAGATTGAAGGCGTGGCAGCCCGGCGCCCGGTCCAGCAGCTCCAGCGCCTTCAGGTGCGCCGCGGCCAGATCCTCGACGTGGATGTAGTCGCGCAGGCAGGTGCCGTCCGGCGTCGGATAGTCGGTGCCGAAGAGCTTCATCGGCGCGCCCGGATCGAGCGCGGCGCGGATGGCGAGCGGGATCAGGTGCGATTCCGGCTCGTGCGCCTCGCCGATCTCGCCGTCGCCGTCGGCGCCCGCGGCGTTGAAGTAGCGCAGCAGCACGGCGTCGATCACGTTGGCCCGCGCGAGATCGGCAAACAGGTTCTCCTCGGCGAGCTTGGTGCGGCCGTAGACGTTGACCGGCAGGGTGGGCGCGTCCTCGGCGACCGGCAGCCGGTCCGGCATGCCGTAGACCGCGCAGGTGCTGGAGAAGACCAGCCGGCGCAGGCCGCAATTGCGCATCGCCAGGGAGAGCGCCAGCGCCCCGCCGACATTGACGTCGTAATACTCGAACGGCAGCTCCGCCGAGCGGCCGACCAGCGAGAGCGCCGCGAGGTGCATCACGGCGCCCGCGCGGTAGCGCCGCATCAGCGCTTCCAGCAGCCCGGCGTCCCGCACGTCGCCGATCTCCAGCGGGCCCCATTTCACCGCCCAGCGGTGGCCGGTGGCGAGGTTGTCCAGGGTGACCGGCAGGAAGCCCGCCCGGCTCAGCGCCTTGCAGACATGGCTGCCGACATAGCCGGCGCCGCCGGTGACCAGGACCGCGCCGCGTTCGGGAGCGCTCGCCATCTCAGCCCTTCTGCATCAGGCGGGGCGGCCGAGGCTCGAGTAGCGGAAGCCGGCGGCGGCCATCTCGTCGGGACGATAGATGTTCCTGAGGTCGATGAAAACCGGCGCCTTCAGCAGCGACTTCACCCGGTCGAGGTCGAGGCTGCGATAGCTGTTCCACTCGGTGAGGATGACCAGCGCGTCGGCGTCCTTCATCGTGTCGTAGGCGTCGTCGCAATAGTCGATGCCGGTCAGCTGCTTCTTCGCCTCGTGCATGCCTTCGGGGTCGTGGGCGCGGACATGCACGCCCCGCCCGGTCAGCAGGGGCAGGATGGTGAGGCTCGCCGCCTCGCGCATGTCGTCGGTGTTCGGCTTGAAGGTGAGGCCGAGCACGCCGACGGTCTTGCCCCTGGGATCGGCGCCGAGCGCCGCCAGGATGCGCTCGGCCATCTGCCGCTTGCGCTCCTCGTTGAAGTCGAGGGTCGCCTCGATCAGCGAGAGCGGCGACTTCGCGTCCTTCGCGGTCTGGATCAGCGCCCGCGTGTCCTTGGGGAAGCAGGAGCCGCCGAAGCCGGGCGAGGGATGCAGGAACTTGTTGCCGATCCGGCCGTCGAGGCCGATGCCGCGGGCCACGTCGTGCACGTCGGCGCCGACCTTCTCGCAGAGGTCGGAGACCTGGTTGATGAAGGTGATCTTCATCGCCAGGAAGGCGTTGGCCGAGTACTTGATGAGCTCCGAGGTCTCGAGCTTGGTGAAGAGGATCGGCGTCTCGCGCAGGAACAGCGGGCGGTAGATCTGGCGCATCACCTCGCGGGCGCGGTCGCTGCCGACGCCGATCACCACGCGGTCGGGCCGCATGAAGTCCTCGATCGCCGAGCCCTCGCGCAGGAATTCCGGGTTGGACGCGACGTCGAACTCGGCCTTCGGGTTGGTCTTCTTCACGATCTCGGAGACGGCGCGGCTGGTGCCGACCGGCACCGTCGATTTCGTCACGATGACGGTATAGTCCTTGATCGCCTTGGCGATCTGCTCGGCCGCCGAATGGACATAGGTCATGTCGGCATGGCCGTCGCCGCGGCGGGTCGGCGTGCCGACCGCGATGAAGACGGCCTGGGCGCCCGCCGAATCGGCGATGTCGTTGGAGAAGGCGAGGCGCTTGCCGGCGACGTTGCGCACCACCAGATCGTCGAGGCCGGGCTCGTAGATCGGGATCTCGCCCTTGCGCAGCCGCTCGATCTTGCCGGCATCGGTGTCGATGCAGACCACCTGGTGGCCGAACTCCGAAAGGCAGGCGCCGGAAACCAGGCCGACGTAGCCGCTACCAAGGATCGCGATCTTCATGCTATTGATTCTCCGAGATAATTCGAAGCAGAGGGACCCCTGACCCCGCCTTCCGGCGGGAAGCGGCGGCATGCTATCCACACCGTGCTACCGCCACAAGCGCCGATTACGCAGGTGCAGCATTGTGGCTGATTGCCTGGGTGTGAGCCGTGGCGGAGAATGCAAACGACGACGGTGGATGATGGTAAACGAGCCAAGGCGATGACGGTGGAAGCACCCCAGGGAGCATCCGGAAAGGCCCAGCCCGACCTGCACGCGGTGCGCGGCTATCTGCCGGCGGTCGAGCTCGCCCCCGGCGACCGCTTCCCGAACTTCATGCTGCCCGACCAGACCGGCGCCACCCGTTCGTTCCTCGAACGGGCGAAGGGCTACCCGCTGCTCGTCCTCGGCGACGGGCGCGACGACGCGCTGCGGGCGCTGGCGGCCGCGCGGAGCGCGCGGCCGGGCACCGATGCCCTCGCCCTGGTCGGCGAGGAGCCCGGGCCGGCGGCCAAGCGCGCGGAGGCGCTTGGCATCGATTTCCCGCTGCTCGGGGATTCCGCGGGCAAGATCCGCGAGGCCCTGCGCCGGATGCTGGGCTTCGGGCCGCAGGGCAGCTTCGTCGTCCTGCTCGATGCCAACCAGCGGGTGATCGCGGCGCGCGCCGGTCCCGACGGCGGCGAGCTGGTCCGCTGGGCGGCGGAACGGCTGGACGCATTGCCGCCGCCGCCGGCGGCGCAGAGCTTCGCCATGGCCGCTCCCGTGCTGATCGTGCCCGGCGTGCTGACGCCGGAGGACTGCCGCGCGCTGATCGACCGCTGGGAGCGGCTGGGCCATACCGAGGGCGAGGTGCATTCGATCGTGCAGGGCGTCGAGACCAGCCGCGTGCACCGGGCGATGAAGTCGCGGCGCGACCATTCGATCCAGGACGATGCCGTGCTGGCGGAGCTGAACGCGGTGATCGGGCGGCGGATCGCGCCGGAGCTCGACAAGGCCTTCGCCTTCCAGCGCTTCCGCTTCGACCGCTTCAACATCACCTGCTATGACGGCGAGCGCGGCGACTATTTCCGGCGGCACCGCGACAATCAGAGCCCGGCGACCGCCGATCGCCGCTTCGCCCTGACGCTCAATCTCAATACCGGCGAATACGAGGGCGGCGAGCTGCTGTTCCCCGAATACGGGCCCTATCGCTACAACCCGCCGACGGGTGCCGCGATCCTGTTCTCCTGCTCGCTGCTGCACGAGGCGCTGCCGGTCACCAAGGGCCGGCGCTTCACCCTGCTCAACTTCCTGCGTGCCTGATTCCTGCGCGCCTGATTCCTGCGCGCCTGGGAGCGCGCCGCCGAACGACCCGGGCCGGCGCCTTTACGGCGCCGGCGCGATCGGGATCTTGAGGTCGTGGAAGGAGATGGCGGAGATCAGCATGTTGATCCGCTCGCCGTCGTCCGAGAGCGGCAGGATCAGGGTCTCGTAGCGGAACCAGCGGCCGCTGGTCTCGAGGTCGCGATAGTAGCGCCGCGGCGCCCGCGCCTCGACGACGTCGCGGTAGTTGTCGTAGATCGCCTGGCGCATCTCGGGATAGGGGAACTCGTCGAGCGTGCGCCCGGTGAGGTCGAAGCCGAAGCGCTCGACGTGCCGGCTGCCGTCGAGGCGGAAGCTGAACCGCAGCGGGTCATAGGCGACGTCGATCAGCGTGATGTCGCCGAGCGCATAGGGGAAGTCGACGGGATCGAGGTCGCGGCGTGCCGGGAACGGCCGGGTGCCGGCCTTCTCCCGGTAGTATTCGAAGAATCGCCGGAGCGTCGGGCTCTCCAGCTGATCCAGGATGGACGACATGCAGGTCCGTTTCTTATCGGCCGCGTCCGAGGATCTGCGGCGGCCGTCAGGCAGTGGCCCCGGGGCGGTCCCCGCGGCATCCGAGTACAGTCCTATGATATCCCCCGAGGGATTATGCAATCGTCAAGAAGCGCCGCCTGCCGGAGCCGCCGCCGGTGACGCGTTGCCGCAGCGACGGCCACGATCGATAGGCGAAACCCCTTATGAGCACCCGTTGCCGCCATGTGATATGGCTGGTCTGCTGACATTTTGTGGCCCGGCCTCAACGACCCTGCAGGGTCGCCCAGGCGGGGTCGGGGCGAGCAACATGATCCAGTGGGCGGAAATCCTGGAGACCGGATATCCCGAGATCGATACGGATCATCGTCGGCTGGTTGACGAGTGCAACGGCCTGACCCGGCTGGTCAGCGGCCGCGGTTCCTGGAACGACGTCGTCGAGGCGTCGGGAGCGCTGGCCCGGAACTTCATCGAGCATTTCCGCACCGAAGAGCAGGTCCTGGACCGCACCGAGTTTCCGCGCGCCCAGGCGCACAAGATGCAGCACCGGCAGTTCGAGGAGCAGCTGAACCGGCTGACCGGGTTCCTGTCCGGCGCCGACGGCTCGCAGCCGGAACACTGGAACGCGGTCAAGGCGCTGCGCGACACCGTGGTGGACATCCTGTTCCGCCACGACCTCGACTACAAGTCCCACCTGGAGCAGGCCGCCGGGCACTAGGCTGGGCGCCAGGCGGGCGCGCCGGTGCCGCGCCGGCGATTGGCCAAACCTCCCTCCAGCCGCTAGACTCCGCCGATCCCGATCGACGGAGCTCGCCATGTCCGAAACCGAAACCATGTCGTCGACTGGAGCGCAGGGTGCATCCCACGGGCGCAGCCGCGGCGGCCGGCAGGCGCGCCAGGCGCAGCGCGTCGGCCGCCAGCCGCCGCGCATCATCGCCGGCGTGCGCCGCCGGATCCCGACCTACGACCTGCTGAAGGAGGAGGGGCTCGTCCGCATCGAGGCCGCGATCGACACGATCCTGAAGGAGATCGGCATCGACTTCCGCGGCGATCCCCGGGCGCTGGAGCTCTGGCGCGAGGCCGGCGCCGAGGTCCAGGGCGAGCGCGTGCGCTTCGATCCCGGCCTGGTGCGGGCGATCATCCGGCGCACCGCGCCTTCCAGCTTCACCCATCACGCGCGCAACCCCGTGCGCTCGGTCGAGGTGGGCGGCGAGCACATGGTGTTCTCGCCGGCCTACGGCTCGCCCTTCGTGCACGACCTGGAGAACGGGCGGCGCTACGGCTCGATCGAGGATTTCCGGAACTTCGTGAAGCTCGCCTACATGTCGCCCTGGCTGCACCATTCCGGCGGCACGGTCTGCGAGCCGGTCGACCTGCCGGTCAACAAGCGGCATCTCGACATGGTCTATGCGCATATCCGCTGGTCGGACAAGCCGTTCATGGGCGGCGTCACCGCCGAGGAGCGCGCCGAGGATTCGATCCAGATGGCGCGGCTGGTGTTCGGCGACGACTTCACCGACAAGAACTGCGTGATCATGGGCAACATCAACGCCAACTCGCCCCTGGTCTATGACGGCACCATGTCGAGGGCCTTGCGCGCCTATGCCCGGGCCAATCAATGCGCCGTCGTGGTGCCCTTCATCCTCGGCGGCGCCATGGGGCCGGTCACCAATGCCGGGGCCATCGCCCAGTCGATGGCCGAGGCCATGGTCGGCGTCGCGCTCACGCAGTTGGAGCGCCCCGGCGCGCCGGCGATCCTCGGCAACTTCCTGAGCTCGACCTCGCTGCGCTCGGGCGCGCCGACCTTCGGCACGCCGGAGCCGGCCCTGGGCTCGCTGGTGGTGGGCCAGCTCACGCGGCGCCTCGGCGTGCCGTTGCGCTGCTCCGGCGCCTTCACCGCGTCGAAGGCGGCCGACGCGCAGGCGATGCAGGAGAGCGCCGTCTCGATGCTGGCGGCGCTGCAATGCGGCGCCAATTTCATCCTGCATTCCGCCGGCTGGCTCGAGGGCGGCCTGGTCATGTCCTACGAGAAGTTCGCGATGGACGCGGATTTCTGCGGCGCCATGCACACCTATCTCGCCGGCCTGGCCGTCGATGACAACGCGATGGCGCTGGACGCCTTCCGCGAGGTCGGGCCCGGCAAGCATTTCTTCGGCAGCGCCCATACCCTGCGCAACTACGAGACGGCGTTCTGGGATTCGGAGGTCTCGGACAACAATTCCTTCGAGCAGTGGCGCGATGCCGGCGAGAAGACCCAGACCCAGCGCGCCCACGAGAAATGGCGCTCGATGCTGCGGAACTACGAGGCGCCGCCGATCGATCCGGCGGTGGACGAGGCGCTGCGCGACTACATCGACCGCAAGAAGGCCGCGGTCGGCGACATGTGGCATTGACCGTCCGAGGCTCTGGAGCCTCGCCGGCGGTGTCCTTGATATGGTTGTCGATCATCCCCCCTCTCCCCTTGGGGGAGAGGGCAGGGGTGAGGGGTCGATGAACCTCTCCGGCTACTTCCCCAACACGCCGGGCACGCCCGACGCGATCATCATCTGCCGGCACGGCTCGCGGTACTTCTCGCGCACGTCGCGGGTCGGCGGCCGGCAGCGGCTGGAATCGAGCCCGACCAGCTCCATGCAGAGCTTGTCGAGATAGCCGTCGCCGCTGGTGAAGTTCTTCTCGATCTCGACCCAGAGCTTGTAGAAGGGCTTCGCTTCCTCGACCATCATGCGCTGGACCTCGGGGTAGTCCCCGGCGTTCAGGCGGTCCAGCAGCTTGATGCCCCATTCCGGCCAGTAGTTGCACAGATGCACCTCGAAGGCCCGGGCGCCCATCATGTGGCTCATGGCGAAGAGCAGGTTGTTGTCGATGATCGTGAGCCGGCCGGCGAAATGCGAGACCACGTCCTCGAACTCCATCGCGTCGGTGCGCGGCGTCGCCCATTTCAGGCCCACGACGTTCGGGATCTCGGACAGCCGGTCCGCCATCGCCAGCGAGATGCCGGACGAGGTCCAGAACGTGTTGTAGACGATGATGCCGATATCGGCCGCCGCGGCCGCGGCCTGGACGTATTCGAAGAAGTCGCCCTCGGTATGGGTGAAGTAGAACGGGCATGAGACCTGGATGAACTGGCAGCCGAGCCGGGCCGCGGTCTTGGCCAGCTTCTGCAGCTCGCGCGTGCTGGTGGTCTGCGCGCCCATGGCGACCGGCACGCGGCCGTTCGCCTCGGCCAGCACGGCCTCGGCGACCGCGGCGCGCTCGTCGAAGGTCATGGTGGAGAAGTCGCCGGCCGCGCCGCCGGCCAGCAGCACCGCGTTCTCCGCGTTGATGCCGCGCGAGAGCAGGAACTTCACGTGGCGCCGGATCGCCGCGGTGTCGAGCTCGAGGTCCGGGTCCCGGAACATGGTCGGGACCGTGATGTAGCAGCCCTCGAGGGCCTTCTTCAGCTTTGCGCGATCCATGTCCCTGCATTCTCCGCTCGGTGCGCGAACACAGGACCGCAGCCGGACGATCGCCGTGAGGGTGCGACGCTGAGAGGATCCGGAGGGCTCGGTGTTCGCGGGCCGGGCGCCTTCCGCGAAGGCGGCCCGCGCCGTTCACGAGGGGATCATGTCCCGTATGGCGGTCGCGGATTTGACGATGCGCGACAAGAAATTGACGGCAGCGGTCCCAGCGCCGCCGCGCTCAGTTCGGTCGAACGGTCCGGCCGCGGATCGCGTCCGCGGTCTTCTCGGCGGCCATGATCACCGCGGCGTTGATGTTGCCGGTCGGCATGTCCGGCAGCACCGAGGCGTCGATCACCCGCAGCCGCTCCAGCCCGTGGACGCGGAGCTCGGAATCGACCACCGCCAGCGGATCCGAGGCCGGGCCGATCCTGCAGGTGCCGAGCGGGTGGTGGACGGTGATCGAGGTCTTGCGGATGTGCTCGTCGATCGCCTGGTCGGAATTCTTGTCGGCGCCGGGGAAGAACTCGCGGGCGATGAACTTCTGCATCGGCGCCTGGGCCGCCACCTCGCGCGCCATGCGCACGCCGGCCCGCAGCGACTTCCAGTCGGCATCGGCCGAGAGGAAGTTCTGCAGGATGTGCGGATGCGCCTCGGGATCGGTCGAGCGCAGGGTGACGGTGCCGCGCGCTTCCGGATGCAGCATCACGATGCGGCAGGCGAAGCCGTCGGCGAACGGCTGCTTGAACGGCGCGAGATACGGCCAGGCGCCGAGCGGCGCCGCGGTCAGCAGGAACTGCAAGTCGGGCAGAGCGAGGTCGTCGCGGCTCTTCAGGAACGCGGTGATGCCGCCGGGCACGTCGGCGGCGAAGCCGGTGCCGAAGAGATAGGCCCTGGTGAGCTCGCGGCCGATGCGGTCGTAGCGCATCATGCGGAAGAACGGGCTCGGCTCCTTGCGGTGGTACATCAGGATCGCCGAGACATGGTCCTGCAGGTTCTTGCCCACGCCCGGCAGCGCGTGCTTCACCGCGACGTCGTGGCGCTTCAGCTCCTCCGGGTCGCCGATGCCCGACAGCATCAGGAGCTGCGGCGTGTTGATGACGCCGCCGGCGAGGATCACCTCGCGCGCGGCCCGCGCGGTCCGCGCGACGCCGTGCTGGCGGTATTCGATGCCGACGGCGCGGTTGCCTTCCATGACCAGCCGCGTCACCATCGCATGCACCTCGATCTGCACGCCGCCGCGCCTCAGCGCGGGGCGGAGATAGGCGGTGGCGGCGCTGCTGCGCCGGCCGTTGCGGATGGTCATCTGCAGGCGGCCGAAGCCTTCCTGCCGGGCGCCGTTATAGTCGTCGGTCCAGGCATGGCCGGCCGCCTTGCCGGCTTCGGCGAAGGCCTCGAGCAGCGGGTCCTCGTAATGGCAGAACTGGGTGCCGAGCGGGCCGCCGCCGCCGCGATAGGCGTCGCCGCCGCCCTCCCAGCTCTCCTGCTTGCGGAAATAGGGCAGCACCTCGTCATAGGACCAGCCCGCGGCGCCGTTGGCCGCCCAGCGGTCGAAATCGCCCTTGTTGCCGCGGACATAGGCCATGGCGTTGGTCGAGGAGCAGCCGCCGACCACCTTGCCGCGCGCGCATTCGACCGCCCGCCCGCCGACGCTCGGCTCGGGCTCGCAGAAATAGCCCCAGTCATGGAGCCGGCCGGTCAGGATCTTGCCCCAGCCGAGCGGGATGTGGATCCAGGGGTCCCGGTCCCAGCCGCCGGCCTCCAGGATCAGGACCGAGACGTCCTTGTCCTCGGAGAGGCGGTGGGCGAGCACGCAGCCGGCCGAGCCGGCCCCGACGATGACATAGTCATAGACCGCGCCCTCAGCCATCGACCGCCCCCACGCCCGCCATTGGTTCCACCCTGCCGCCGATCGGTGAACCAATGGTGCGGCCGTGGTCGCTTCATGCGTACCACGCCGGAGCGCACGGCGACAAGGAGGGCGCGGAAAGGTTCGCGGCGCTGGCGCGCCTATTGCGCGGCCGCGGCGGCGGGACCGGGGAAGGCGTGCTCGTTGATGTAGCGCTGCACGTCGGAGAGATGGCGGTGCATCAGCTCCTGCGCCTTCTCGCCCTGGCGCGCGGCGATCGCGGCGGAGATCTCCTCGTGGTAGTCGGCATAGACCGACTGCCGCTTGAAGCAATGCGCGTTCTCGCCGATGCGCCGCCAGCCCTGGTCGCGCTGGCCGGCATGGATCGTGTCGAACACCGCGAGATAGAGCCGGTTCTGCGCGATCTCGGCGATGGTGCGGTGGAAGAGGCCGTCGGCCTTCTCGTAGGTGGCGGGATCGGCGGCGGTGCGGGTCTCGGCGGCCAGCGCCTGCAGCTGGTGGATCTCCGCCTGGGTGGCGCGGAACGCCGCCAGCCGCGCCATGACCGGCTCGATCGCCAGGCGCACCTCGATCACCTCCATCGGGCTGGTATGGTCGAGCAGGTGCTCGATCGCCAGGGTCGGGGTTGCGGCGCGGCCGTTGCCGTTGCGCGCCGCGCGCGGCGTCGGCGCGCCGTTGCCCGCGGCCTCGCCGCTCTCGTGGCCGTTGATGAAGGTGCCGCGCCCCTGATGGCGCGAGATCCGCCCCTCCTGCTCCAGGATGTCGAGGGCGCGGCGCAGCGAGCGGCGGCCGACGCCGAGATCGCTGGCCAGCGAACGCTCCGGCGGAATCCGGCCGCTGCCGTTGAAATCGCCGCTGGCGATCATCTGCCGGAGCCTGGTCAGCGTCTGGTCGGAACGCTCCATGTCGGACCTTTCTCTATCGCTGTCGTCCCCGCAGCCTCAGGATCGCCGTTGTCCCGTGCGGGTCCGGGTGAAACCATTTGCCCGTGAAACGATACCATGATCCGCCGCCGGTCACAATCGCCGCGCCATCCGCCGCGCGGTTGTTGACGCTGTCGACGAGAAATGGTTACGATCGTCGCCACAACGCAGCACGAGGCTGCGATACCAATCGGTAATTGGTTCGGCCGGAACGCGAAGACGCGCCGCCGGCCGGGGATGAAGGTGAGGCGATGCAGGTCAACCGCAGCCAGCTCCAGGGCCACAACCTCCAGAAGGCGCTGGACGAGCTCCATGCCGACGTCTACCGCCACAACATGGCGCCCTATTGGGTGGTCGATCGCAGCAAGCTCCATGACGAGGACGCCCAGGTCATGGACAAGCGCAAGGCGATCCCGTTCCTGTGGACCTACAAGGACCAGATCGAGCCGCTGCTCTACCGCTCGGCCGAGCTGATCACCACCGAGACCTCGGAGCGCCGCTCGCTGGTCCTGGTCAATCCGGGCCTGGCGCCGAGCCGCGCCACCACCACCACCATGTACGTCGCCTATCGCCTGAACGATCCGCGCGAGATCATGCCGCCGCACCGGCATTCGCCGAACGCGATCCGCCTGGGCCTGACCGGCAGGCAGAACTTCACCGGCGTCGAGGGCGAGAACATCACCTTCGGCCCGGGCGACCTGGTGCTGACGCCGCACGACACCTGGCACAATCACGGCAACCAGGGCGACGACAACGCGATCAACCTCTCGGTGCTCGACCTGCCGCTGGTCGAGGCGCTGAACTCGATGTATTTCGAGCACGACTACACCGAGGAGGAGGAAGGCGTCCGGGTCAGGAAGGCGATGCAGTCGTCCCGCTTCCCCGACGACTACTCGCAGCAGATCTACGGCGCCGGCGGCTTGATGCCGCGCTTCGTCTCGCATCACCGCGGCACCGGCGCCGCCTCGCCGATGTACGTCTACCGCTACGACATGATGCGCGAGGCGCTGGAGCGCTTCAAGGACTGGGACGGCGATCCCCACGAAGCGATCATGATCGAATATGTCGACCCGACCACGGGCCAGGGCATCTTCAAGACCGTCACCTTCTTCATGCAGATGCTGCGGCCGGGCGAGAAGACCCTGCCCTTGAAGCAGAGCGCCAGCCTGGTCGTCTCGCCGTTCGAGGGCTCGGGCCATACCATGGTCGGCAACAAGAAGATCGAGTGGAACCGGTTCGACTGCTTCTGCGTCCCCGGCGGCTACTGGGCCGAGCATGTGAACACGTCCGACAAGCCGGCGGTCCTGTTCGTCGCCAGCGACGAGCCGACCCTGAAGGCGCTCTCCTTCTACCAGAAGCACGGCAGGAACAAGGACGGCGACATCGTCAAGCTCGCCTGACGGCGAGGGGTCAAGCTCGCCTGACGGCGAGGGGCGAAGCTCGCCTGATCGAAGAGTAAAGATGGCAAAAGCGAAGAACACCAAGCTGCTGGCGAATTTCGACTGCCCGGGCGGCGGCCAGGTCTGGATCGACGGCCGCACGCTCTATGTCGGGCATATGCGCCAGCCGACCGGCACCACCGTGGTCGATGTCTCCGATCCGCGGAATCCCAAGACCATCGCGCGCGTGGAAGTGCCCGACGGCTGGCATTCGCACAAGGTGCGGGTCGCCAACGGCATCATGGTGGTCAACCACGAGAAGCAGGGACCGTCCGGCGACCTCGAATTCGGCGGCGGGCTCGGCATCTATGACGTCAGCAAGCCGAGCGCGCCCAAGCTCATCACCAAGTGGCGCACCCACGGCAAGGGCGTGCACCGCTACGATTTCGACGGCCGCTACGCCTATATCTCGCCGACCGCCGAGGGCTATGTCGGCAACATCATGATGATCCTCGACCTCAAGGACCCGGCGAAGCCGGAGGAGGTCGGGCGCTGGTGGATCCCCGGCCAGTGGAAGGCCGGCGGCGAGGAATATCCCTGGGAGAACTGGACCCCGCCGCGCTGCCATCACCCGCTGCGGATGGGCGACCGGCTCTATGTCAGCTACTGGCATCACGGCTATTTCATCCTCGACATCTCCGACATGTCGAAGCCCAAGCTGGTCTCCGGCGGCAACACCTCGCCGGCCTTCCCGCACCCGACCCATACCTGCCTGCCGATCCCGGAGCCCCTGAAGGGGCGCAAGATCATGGTGGTCGCCGACGAGGACGTGGCCAAGCTCTGGCCGGCGGCTCCCGCCTTCGCCTGGATCTACGACATCACCAACGAGCATTGCCCGATCCCGATCTCGACCTGGCAGGTCGAGGGCCTGGACAAGGACGGCGCGCCGCAGCCGGCGATGATGGGCTGCCACCAGCCCTCCGAGCGGTTCAAGGGCACCGTCATCCCGTTCGCCTGGTTCGCCCAGGGCCTGCGGATCCTCGACATCGCCGATCCCTTCGCGCCCAGGGAGGTGGCCTTCTACGAGCCGGATGCGCCCCAGGGGTTCGAATTGTCATCATCCAATGATGTCACCATCGACGACCGCGGAATCTGCTATCTGATCGACAGACAGCGCGGTGTCGATATCATCGAGACCTCGGTCCTGTAGCGGCGGAGCAGAGGACAGCATGGCCAACGACAAGATCGTCCCGATCGGCAAGAAGAACCCGAACCTGCCCTTCCATCCGGGCGTGCGTGCGGGCGACTTCATCTTTGTATCGGGACAAGTGGCGAAGGACGAGAACGGCAACATGTGCGGCGCCGCCAATATCGAGGAGCAGACCCGCTGGACGCTGGAGGCGATCAAGCGCGTGCTGGCGCTCGACGGCGCCGATCTCTCCGACGTGGTGAAGATCACCACCTATATCGAGGACGCGCGCAACTTCGGCCGCTATAACGGCGTGTTCAAGGAATACTTCCCGGAAGGGAAGCTGGCGCGCACGACGGTGGAATGCCGTCTGGCGATCGACTGCATGATCGAGATGGATGCCGTCGCCTACAAGCCCAAGTGAGTTCGAAGCCGGGCCGAAGGGACGGGACAAAGTTCGCGAGGAGAGGGGAATGCTCAGAGTTCTTGGCCGCGCCACGTCGGGCAACGTGCAGAAGGTGCTGTTCTTCCTGGAGGAGACCGGCACGCCGTACAGCCGCGAGGATTACGGCCGCCAGTTCAACAATACCGGCGGCGACTACCTGAAGCTCAATCCGAACGGCAAGGTGCCGACCCTGGTCGATGGCGGCACGGTGGTCTGGGAATCCCACACCATCGTCCGCTACCTGTCCAACAAGCTCGGCAAGACCGATCTCTACCCGGCGGACTTCGCCCGGCGCACCGATGTCGAGCGCTGGATGGACTGGCTGCTGGCCTCGATCAACTACCAGTACGTCCAGGTGTTCAAGGATTCGAAGAAGGAGGCCGCCGAGCGCGCGCCGACCTTCGCCGCCGACGCCAAGGAGCTGGCGGCGCAGCTCGCGATCCTGGAAGGGGCGACGGCCGGCAGGCCGTTCATCGCCGGCGACAAGCTGACCCTGGCCGACATCGTGCTCGGCCCGATCGTGCACCGCTGCCTGGACTTCCCGATCGACCTGCCGCCGCTCGCCGGGCTGCGCGCCTGGCGCGACAAGCTGAAGGCGATGCCGTCCTTCCAGAAGGCGACGAAAGGCTGATCCGGCCCATGGACAAGGTCGCGGTCATCGGTCTCGGCACCATGGGCCCCGGCATGGCGGCCACGCTGGCGCGTTGCGGCGTGACGGTGACGGCCACCGACGCCAGCGCCGACCAGCGCGCCAAGGCCAGGGACGGTTTCGCCCTGGCCTCCGGCGTGCTGGATGCGCTCGGCGTGCCGAACCAGCAGGTCGCCGCACCCGTCGTCGCCGAGACCCTGCAGGACTGCGTCGCCGGCGCGGAGCTGGTGATCGAGAACGTGCCGGAGAATCTCGAGCTGAAGCAGAAGGTGTTCCGCGAGATCGAGGCGCTGGTCCCGGCCGATTGCATCATCGCCTCGGACACGTCCGGCATCCCGATCACCCGGATCCAGGACGCCGTCGCCCATCCGGAGCGGGTGGTCGGCATGCACTGGTCGAACCCGCCGCACCTCATTCCGATGATCGAGGTGATCCCCGGCGCGAAGACCGCGCCCGCCGTCGCCGACGCGGTCACCGAGCTGGTGCGCCGCGCGGGCCATCTGCCGGTCAGGATCAAGAAGGACGTCCCGGGCTTCGTCGAGAACCGGGTGCTCTACTCCATCATGCGCGAATGCGTCGATCTGGTGGAGCAGGGCGTGATCGACCCCAAGGACCTTGACACCTGCGTCGGCTGGGGCATCGGCTACAAGCTGGCGGTGGTGGGGCCGATGGCCCTGCTGGACATGGCCGGGCTCGACATCTACCAGGCGGTCAGCTCCTATCTGAACCAGGAGCTCTGCAGGCGGACGGATACCGCGTCCTACGTGACCGCGCGCACCAAACAGGGCAAGCTGGGCCTGAAGACCGGCGGCGGCATCTTCGAATACACGCCGGAGCAGATCGCGGCCTTGCGCGCCGAGCGCGCCAAGAAGCTGGTCGCGGTCAGGAAGGCGTTGCAGGGCTGACAAGGACATGGAAATCGCGCCACCATGAAGTGACGAGCTGCGCGGCGCGGAGCGATCCAGTAAGCGCAGCCACGGAGTCGAGGCTGACAATCAACGAGGGAGAACGGAGGCTTTTACCATGAGCAAGTTTTCGAGAAGGCTGGCGGGGAAGACCGCCATCGCCGTCGTGCTGGCGGCGGGCGCGTTCGGCGGCTTCGTCGGCACCGCCCACGCGGTCGATGTGAAGAAGATCGCCATCATGACCCCCGAGGATCCGACCGATCAGGGCTGGAACCAGCAGGGCTATGACGCGGCGAAGGCGGTGGCCGAGAAGTACGGCCTCGAGTTCATGCCGGCGACCGGGCTCGGCTACGGCGACGTGCACCCGCAGGCCCGCGAGCTGGCCGATGACGGCGCCAGCCTGATCATCGCCCATGCCAGCGGCTACAACACCGCGGTGCCGGAAGTCGGCGCCGAGAAGAAGGTGCCAGTGGCGATCGTCGACAAGGAAGGCACCGGCGTTCCGGGCGTCCTGGCCGACTACACCCTGAGCGGCCACGAGGGCTCCTACCTCGCCGGCGTGCTGGCGGCGAAGATGACCCAGACCAAGGCGGTCGGCATCGTCACCTCGGGCGAGCCGCCGTCCTGGAACTCGCAGTCGGCCGCCTTCGCGCTCGGCGTGCGGGCGACCGATCCCTCGGTCAAGATCTACTACGCCGTGATCGGCCCGGCCGCCTATTCCGACGCGGCCGGCGGCAAGCGCGTCACCACCCAGGTGATCGGCGCCGGCGCCGACATCATCTTCGGCCAGGGCGACGGTGCCAGCTTCGGCATGGTCGAGGCGGTCGAGACCGGCAAGTCGACCTCGGGCGGCAAGGTCTGGTTCATCGACGTGATCGGCGACAAGAGCGAGAAGCACGGCAGCAACCTGTTGTCCTCGGTGATCTGGGACATGGTGCCGGTCTACTCGCAGATGGTCGAGGACCTGAAGGCCGACAAGTTCGGCACGCATGAATACGCGATCTCGCTGAAGGATGGCTCGGAGCACCTGTTGCACACCAAGAACATCCCCGACAGCGTCTGGTCCGACCTCGAGAAGGTGAAGGCCCAGATCATCGACGGCAGCGTGAAGGTCGACCGCATCGAGGACGCGCAGAAGGTGCGCGCCCTGATGAGCACGGTCAGCGCCGCGGCGCAGTAAGCGGCGATCCCTGATGCGGAGGGCCGCGTCGCCGGAGCGGCGGCGCGGCCCGATGCAGAGACCGATGGAATGAGCGAAACGACGCCGGCCGTCGCGGCCGTCCGTAACATCACCAAGCGATTCCCCGGCGTGCTCGCCAACGACGCGGTCACGCTGGATTTCCACGCCGGCGAGGTCCATGTCCTGCTGGGCGAGAACGGCGCCGGGAAGTCGACGCTGATCGGCATCCTGGCCGGCATGCAGCAGCCCGACGAGGGCGAGATCCTGGTCGGCGGCAAGCCGGTGCGGATCGGCTCGCCGCGGGAGAGCCTGGAGCTCGGCATCGGCACCGTGTTCCAGCACGTCCTGCTGGTGCCGAGCCTGACCGTCATCGAGAACCTGATGCTGGGCGGCGACTGGCGCAGGCGCCTCGGCCGCGGTCCCGCGCTGGCGCGCTTCAAGGAGCTGTCGGCGCTGCTGGGGGTCGAGATCGACCCGGACGCGCTGGTCGGGCGCCTCTCGCTCGGCGAGCAGCAGCAGGTCGAGATCATGCGCGCGCTCTGGCGCGGCGAGAAGCTGCTGATCCTGGACGAGCCGACCTCCATGCTGACGCCCCAGGGCGTGCGCGACCTCGGCGCGGTGATGAAGCGCCTGCGCGACAAGGGCGTGGCCCTGATCCTGATCACCCACAAGCTCGCGGAGGCCTACGAGTTCGGCGACCGCATCTCGGTGCTGCGCCTCGGCAAGGTGGTCGGCGAGATCGGGCCGGTCCGCCTGAAAAGCATGGACGAGAGCCAGGCCACCGACACCGTCATCCAGATGATGTTCGGCAATCTCGGCGGCCATGACCGCGACGCCGAGATCCTGACCGGCCGCGGCCGCGCCGCGCACCGGGACCGTGCGGTGGACCGCAGCGGGGCGCCGCGGCTCAGGGTGCGCGACCTCGCGACCGAGGCGGGGCGCGGCGAGTGCCCGCTGCGCGGCGTCGCCTTCGACCTCTGGCCGGGCGAGGTGCTGGGGATCGCCGGCATCGACGGCAACGGGCAGAAGCATCTGGCCGAGGTGCTGGCCGGCCAGCGGCGCCTGGTCGGCGGCGCCATCGCCATCGACGGCACCGACGTCACCCATGACGACGCGCCGGCGCGGCGCGGCCACGGCGTGCGCTACGTCACCGACGAGCGGCTGGGCGAGGGCACGGTCGGCGCCTTCTCGGTCGCGACCAACCTGGTGCTGAAGGAGATCGGCGCCGCGCCGTTCTGGCGCAAGGGGATCAGCGACTGGGAGCTGATCCACGACCACGCCCGCGACCTGATCCGCCGCAACGACATCCGCACGCCCTCGGAGAAGACGCCCGTCGGGCGCCTCTCGGGCGGCAACATCCAGAAGGTGCTGCTGGCCCGCGAGCTCAATGCCGCCGCCAGCATCGCGATCTTCAACAAGCCGACCTACGGCCTCGACCTGCAGAACACGCGGCTTGCCCATGACCGCATCCTCGCCAGTGCGCGCGAGGGCATGGCGATCGTGGTGATCTCGACCGATCTCGACGAGCTCCTGGAATTGAGCGACCGGGTCGGGGTCATGTACCAGGGCCACCTCGCCGGCATCGTCGAGAACGGGCCGGATGTCGAGCGCAAGGTCGGCCTGCTGATGACCGGAGCGAAAGCCGCATGAGCGCCGAAGCCAATACCGGCACGCTGCCGCAGCCGCTGCCCGGCGGATCGCGGCTGCGCGACATCCGCGACGCCGCGCTGCGCATCGGCATCCCGGTGCTGCTGGCGCTGGTGGTCGGCGGCATCATCCTGCTGATCCTGGGCAAGGACCCGCTGGCCTATTACGGCTACGTCCTGCACCGCGGCCTGCTGACCTGGAGCGGCCTGCAGGAGACCTTGACCCGCATGGCGCCGCTGCTGCTGATCGCCTCGGGGCTGATCGTCGCCTTCCGCGCCGGCATCTGGAATCTCGGCGGCGACGGGCAGTTCCTGCTGGCCGCGGTGATCACGGCGGCCCTGGCGCCGGCCTTGATCGGCATCCTGCCGCAATTCCTCAACCTGGCGCTCTGCATGATCGTCTCGATGCTGGTCGGCGCCCTCTGGTCGGTCATCCCGGCGATCCTGAAGGCGCGCTACGGCATCAACGAGATCATCACCTCGATGATGATGAGCTTCCTCGGCACCAGCTTCGCCAACGTGCTGATCAAGCTCTTGTTCTGGGATCCCGGCACGACCGTGCCGCAGACCCGCACGCTGCCGGTGGAAGACCGCCTGCCGAAGATCTACGGCACCACGATCCACAGCGGCGTCATCATCGGCCTGGTCGTCATCGTCCTGGTGCACCTGATGATGACCCGCACCGCCTTCGGCCTGAAGCTCCAGGTGGTCGGCGCCAATCCGGCCGCGGCCGTCCATGCCGGGCTGAAGGTCGGCTGGCTCACCATCGCCACGTTCGCGCTGAGCGCCGGCCTGATCGGCCTCGCCGGGTCGGTCGAGATCCTCGGCGTCTGGGGCACGGTGCGCGCCGACTGGAACCCGGCCTTCGGCCTGCTGGTGGTGCCGCTGGTCTTCCTCGCCCGGTTCAACGGCTACGGCGTGATCGGCTTCACCCTGTTCTTCTCGGCGCTGATGATCGGCGGCGACAGCGCCGCGCGCCGGGTCGGCGTGCCGCAGCATTTCGTGCTGGTCCTGGTCGCGCTGCTGCTGATCTTCCTGGCGGTGGTCGAATACCTCGACCACGTCCGCCGCAAGCGGACGCGCTGAGATGGATGGGATGCGGGGAAGCCGCTAGCCATGGAACACCTCCTCACCGCATCCTTCCTGACCGCCCTGCTGTTCGGCTCGGTGACGGCCGGCGTGCCGCTGCTGCTGGCCGGCCTCGGCGAGCAGATCTCGGAGAAGTCCGGGGTGCTCAACATCGGCATCGAGGGCATGATGCTGTTCGGCGCCTATACCGGCTTCTGCGCCGCCTATTACTCCGGCTCCTTCCTGCTCGGCTTCATCGGCGGCGGGCTCGGCGGCATGGCGGTGGCGCTGTTCGTCGTGCTGTTCTGCATCCGCTTCGGGCTCAACCAGATCGTCATCGGCATCGCCTTGACCCTCGGCGCCGAGGGCCTGACCGCCCTGCTGCAGTATTTCCAGTTCAGCCGCGAGCATCCGACGCTGCCCGCCTCGCCGGTGCTGACCATTCCCGGCCTCGCCGACATCCCGGTGGTCGGCCCCGGCCTCTTCGCCCATGACGCGGTGGTCTATCTCGCCGTGATCCTGGTCTGGGTGCTGGCCTGGACGTTCCGCTCGACCTATGTCGGCATCAACCTGGAGGCGGCGGGCAGCAAGCCGGCGGCGCTCGACGCCGCCGGGGTCAGCGTGGTCAAGACCCGCGCCTTCGCCGTGCTCTCGACCGGCTTCCTGGCCGGGATCGGCGGCGCCTACATGGCCAATGTCGGCGCCGGCATCTTCGTGCCCTTCATGACCGGCGGCGACGGCTTCATCGGCATCGTGCTGGCGATGCTGGCGCGGGGCAAGCCGATCTGGGTGCTGCTGGGCGCCGCCCTGTTCGGCGTCAGCCTGTCGATGACGACGGCCCTCCAGGTCGCCGGGGTCAACGTGCCGACCGACGTCGTGCAGATGCTGCCGTTCGCCATGGTGATGCTGGTTCTGGTAATCTTCGCCCGGCACAGCGTGCTGCCGCCGGCGCTCGGCCTGCCCTACGTGCGCGGCGACCGCGGCTGAAGAAGAAGGACAAGAGGGAGGCTCTGACCATGTCCGATACGAAAGTCTACCTGCTCGACGGCGGGACGCTGGTGATCGACGGCTTCCATGCGTTCTGGAACCGCGGTCCCGGCGGCGAGCTGCGGTTCCCGTGCTACGCCGTCCTGATCGACCATCCGGACGGCCGGTACATGTTCGACACCGGCTACGACTTCGACCATGTGATGCGGGTGCTGCCCTTCGAGAAGCCGATCCAGGACAAGGAGCAGACCATCCCCGGCCAGCTCGCCAAGATCGGCTTCAAGACCAGCGACGTGAACTACGTCATCAACTCGCACTACCACTTCGACCATTGCGGCGGGAACAAGCACCTGCACGAGGCCTGCACCATCTGCCACGCCAAGGAGCTGGAGCAGAGCAGGAACTGCCAGCCCTTCGAGCATCTCGGCTATTCCGACCTCACCTTCTCGCCGGAGATCATGAAGCAGAAGGGCATCACCCTGCCGCCCGATCCCGCGCTCGACATGTACACGCCGAAGTTCCAGACCCTGACCGGCGACCAGGAGATCGCCAAGGGCCTCTGGCTGTTCGAGACGCCGGGCCACACCGCCGGCCATTACAGCCTGATGGTGGAGCTGAAGAACCGGCGCCCGATGCTGTTCACGGCGGATGCCTGCTACAGCAAGAAGAACATGGACATGATGTGCATCTCGAGCTTCCACCTCGATCCGGTCGGCAGCCTCAATTCGATGAAGCGCCTGAAGGAGCTCGCCGAGAAGCACGACGCCGAGCTCTTCTACTCGCACGACCTCGAGAGCTTCAAAGGCTACCAGACCGGCGCGAACTACTACTCGTAGCCGCCGGAATTTCTTGACATCCGGCGCCTCCTGGCGTAGTATTCGATCATCGTTCAAAGACCGGCGAAGAAAATTCCGCCGGTCTTTTTCCTTTTCGAGGAAGCCGTCGCCCGCGGGCATCAGGCCATGTGAAACTCGGCGAAAGATGCCCCGGTCCCGGAGCGAATGTCCGCATTCGCGGGCCGGGGCATGACGTTCTCCAGGCGCCTCCGACCCCGACAGGACCCCGACGGATCGGGAAATCGGAAATTCGGAGGCGGTCTCTCACATGAGGCTTTGATCTTTTTCCGTCAAAGACTTGCGCGGCCCCGGCGCGTGAAAAACGCGCCGGGGCCGTAAATCTTCCGCCGGCCTCACCACCGCGCCATGCCGGCATCGACGTTGAGCGCCTGGCCGGTGATCCAATGCGCTTCCTCGGAGGCGAGGAAGGCGACCGCGGGGACGATGTCGGCCGGGACGCCCTTGCCCTTGATCGCCTGCAGCATCTCGACGAAGCCGAAGCCCTCCTTGTGCGGCGAGGCCTGCACGCCCTCGGTGTCGGTCAGGCCGGGCATCACCGTGTTGACCGTGATCTTGTAGGCGCCGAGCTCGGTCGCCAATGCGCGGGTGAAGGTCAGCACGCCGCCTTTGGTGGCGACGTAATGCGCCATGTTCGGCGTGCCGGCGAGCACGCTGTTCGAGCCGAAATTGACGATGCGGCCGTAGCCGTTCTTGCGCATCAGGTCGGAGCCCGCCTTGCACATCAGGAACAGCCCGTCGAAATTGACTCGCGCGACGCGCCGCCATTCCTCGAAGGTGAGCTCGTCCCACTTCACGAAAGGCACGATCGCCGCGACATTCACCAGCACGTCGAGCTTGCCGCATTTCTGCTCGACCGCCTTGAACAAGGCCGCGACCGAGGCGGGATCGCCGATATCGACTTGCTGGCCGAACGACTTGCCGCCGATCTCCTTGGCGGTGGCCTCGGCGCCCTTGCCGTTGATGTCGGCGGCGACGACGGTCGCCCCTTCCTGGCCCAGGCGCAAGGCGACCGCCTTGCCCATGCCCTGCGCGGCGCCGCTCACCACGGCCACGCGCCCTTCGAATCGCTTCATTGGTAGCTCCCTGCTTGAACGAATTACTTGCCGCCCGCGATCGCCGCCAGCGCCGCCTCGACGCCGGCGCCGACATCGACCTTCTTCCCGAGCTTTCTGAGAGCGCCGCCGAAGGCGGTGACCGCGACGGTCGCGTAGACCGGCTCGGCGACCGGGCCCATATGGCCGATGCGGATCAGCTTGCCCTTGGTGTCGTTGCGGCCGCTGGAGAAGACGACGCCGAACCCGGCGCGGGCGGCGGCGATGATGTCGCTGTCCTTCACGCCGTCCGGCACCTTGACCGCGGTGCAGGTCGGCGAGGCGATGGCTTCGGTCTTGGCCCAGAGCGAGAGGCCCATCGCCTTGATGCCGGCCCGGGTCGCCCTGGCGGTCAGCGCGTGGCGGCGCCAGACGTTCTCCGGCCCCTCGGCCAGATAGAGGTCGAGCGCCGCGTCCAGGCCGTTGATCTCGGCGACCGAGGGCGTGAAGGGGAAGGGCTTGGCCTTGCTCCAGGCATCCTTCCAGTCGGTGAGGCTCAGCACCGAGGCGAAGGGCGCCTTCTTGTTCTTCCTGATGTGCTTCCAGGCGCGGTCGCTGACCGCCATCACGGTGAGGCCGGGCGCCCCGCCCAGGCACTTGCCGGGGCCGGTGATGAACACGTCGGCGCAGCAATCCTCGGGGTGGATGTCCATGCCGCCGAAGGAGGAGACCGCATCGAC
Source organism: Dongiaceae bacterium (assembly GCA_035548715.1). Lineage (GTDB taxonomy): Bacteria > Pseudomonadota > Alphaproteobacteria > Dongiales > Dongiaceae > Dongia. The sequence goes on along the minus strand of DASZSL010000075.1, from coordinate 982 downwards.
GATCAGCAGCGCGTCATGCTCGCGCACGATCCTGCCGATCTCCCTGGCCGGGTTGATCGTGCCCGACGGCGTGTCGTGATGCACCAGCGAGACGACCTTGATGTCCGGGCGCTTCTTGAACGCGGCCTTCACCGCGGCGGGATCGATCGATTCGTTGAACGGCACCTCGATCTCGACCATCTCCTTGTGGTAGCGCGCCGACCAGTAGCCGAAGCCCTTGCCGTAGACCCCGGAGGCGAGGTTCAGCACCACGTCATTGGGCGAGATCAGCGATGCGGCGGTGGCCTCGATCGCCGGCGCCGGCTCGCATTGCAGGATCAAAGCCGGCGCGCGGGTCCGCAGCGCCTTCGCGGCCTTGCGGGTGACCTGCTCGTAGAATTGCTGGAACCACGGGTCGTAGTCGTACTGCACCGGCCGCGACATCGCCTGCAGGATCCGCGGATAGGCCGCGACCGGTCCCGCCGAGAGCGTGATCACAGGTTCCTTGAGCGCTGCCTTCGCGGCGCGCGGGGTGCTTTTCTTCGCCATTGTGGTTCAGCCTTCCCGAAATTTGGTTCGTCGCGGTTTGACGCTTGGTCCCATCCGCGATCCTGTTCGTAATTGAATGATAGACTGTCGGCGGAAAAAGTGAAAACACTATCCGCACGCTCGTGACGAGTGGTCCCATCCCGCATGACGCCACTTTCGGAAAATTGGTTCGACATCCTGATCATTGGTTCGGGAACGGCCGGGGCGGTGCTCGCCGCGCGGCTGAGCGAGGATGCGGCGCTGAAGATCGGGCTGGTGGAGGCGGGCGGTGCGCCGGCCGATCCCAGGATCGCCGATCCGCGCGCTTGGCCGCTGCTGCAGGGAAGCGCCGTCGACTGGGGCTATCGCACGGTGCCGCAGCGCCACGCCGCGAACCGGGTGTTCGACTGGCCGCGCGGCAAGGTGATCGGCGGCTCGACCGCGATCAACGCCATGGCGCATGTGCGCGGCCATC
>DASZSL010000074.1:0-24643 GCA_035548715.1 Dongiaceae bacterium | reverse complement strand
CGAGGCGATCGTCAACAGCCTGAACAGCCTCTCCAACGACGAGGTCGCGGTCCGGGTGCTGCATTCCGGCGTCGGCGGCATCAACGAATCCGACGTGACGCTGGCCCGCGCCTCGGGCGGCATGATCATCGGCTTCAACGTGCGCGCCAACCCGCAGGCGCGCGAGATGAGCCGGCGCGACAAGGTCGAGATCCGCTACTACTCGATCATCTACAACGTGGTGGACGACGTGAAGGCGGCGCTCTCGGGCATGCTGGCGCCGACCCTGCGCGAGCAGTTCCTGGGCAATGCCGAGATCCGCGAGGTCTTCAACATCACCAAGGTCGGCAAGGTCGCCGGCTGCATGGTGACCGAGGGCATCGTGAAGCGCGGCGCCAAGGTGCGCCTGCTGCGCGACAACGTGGTGATCCACGAGGGCACGCTGAAGACGCTGCGCCGCTTCAAGGACGAGGTCCGCGAGGTGAAGGAAGGCTTCGAATGCGGCATGGCCTTCGAGAACTACGACAACATCCAGAAGGGCGACGTCATCGAGTGCTTCGAAATGGAAGAAGTCGCCCGCGCGCTGGCTTAAGCCGACAAACGTCATCCCCGGGCTTGACCCGGGGATCTCATTCCAGCGTGGAGAAAGATGCCCGGGCCAAGCCCGGGCATGACGTTTTGGGGCTCAGGCCCCGGAGCTGAACTTCGCGTAGCTCTCCTGCACCAGCTTCTGCCCCATCGGCGTGAGCTGGCCTTCCTGCAGCGTGCCGGGACCGAAATCGTCGGCGCTGAGCAGCGCCGAATGCAGCGTGTCCGGGATCAGCTTCTCGGCGACCAGGCGGTCCGCCGTGATCGAGGTGATCGGCGGCTGGTAGCCGTTATAGTCCACGAAGTTGTGGTAGGCGTTGTCGTTGTCCAGCAGGAAGTCGAGCCACAGATGCGCCAGCACCGGCTTCTTCGACCTGGCGGTGACCGCCCAGACGTCGTTCTGCACCGGGGCCTTGCCCTTGGGCGCCACCCAGTAGCGCAGCTTGTGGGTGTCGAAGCCCTCGGGCGCATTGTACATCGCCGCGGCCAGCATCTGCCCCGACCAGATGTGGTGCAGCTTGGAATTGCCGTCCGGCAGCGTCTGGTAGCCGGTCGAGGTGATCTTCGGGTTGCAGATCGGGATCAGCGCCATCAGGTCCTCGAGCGCCGCCGCGTAGACCGCGGGATCCTCGCTGTTCACGTCGGTCTTGCCGCGATAGAGCATCGGCAGGACCATCGCCTCGCGGGAATCCGAGAGGATGCCGACATTGCCCTTGTACTTCTCGGCATGCCACAGGATGGACCAGGGATTGTCCATCGCGGCGATGTCCTCCGATACCAGGTCGCCGCGCCAGCCGAGGCCGGTGGAGTAGACCGTGTAGGGCACGGTGTATTGCGCGCCCTGGTCGTAATAGGGGTCCTGCAGCGCGGGCCAGACGTTGGCCTTGAGGTTCGGGATGTAGTCGTGGTTGATCGGCTGCAGCAGCTTGCCGGCGACCGCCTGCGCGATCCGGTTGTTGGTGAGCTCGGTCACGTCGGCATCGACCGTGCCGGCGGCGAGCTTGGTGATCGCCTCGTCGATGTCGCCGAAGGCGTTGAGGACGACCTTCACGCCGTATTTGTTGCCGAACGCCTCCATCAGCTTGGGATCGACATATTCATCGTAGTTGAAGATGTAGAAGGTGCCGCCGCTCTCGGGCTTCAACCCGCTCTCGACCGGCTTCTGGAAGGTCGGCAGGGTCACCGGCTTGTCCGGCCGCGCCAGCGGAATGCCGCCGACCGTGCCCTCATCGGCGCGTCCCAGTGCGGGAAACAAGGTCGCCGCGGCGCCCGAGGCCAGCAGCAGCTTCACCGCCTCGCGCCGCGTGAGGCGCCCGCGCGCAAGCTCGGCGACCACGCGATTCATCGAAATCCCGGTTTCCATGACGTGCTCCCTGTCTGATGTTTGCCGGATTTTATAACTGGTGAGTCAATTACGGCAAGAGAGCCGTGCAAGCGATCGCCGCAAGTCTCTCATATAATATCTATATATTTCAGTATACTAATGTAGATACCGCGCGACTTGGCGCAAAGATTTCTTCGGATTGACGCTGACTCGCCGGTCAATTAGTAACCGGATTGTCAAACGGCGATGGGATGGTGGGCGCATGGAGCGCAAGCGCGGGAAGGCGGCGGAGTTGCGGAGCGCGGCGGAGACGATGCCGCCGCGGCGCCGCGCCAAGGGCAGCGACCGTCGCCGGCAGATCCTGGAGGCGACGCTCGACGTGCTGGCGACGACGGGCTTCGCCGAGATCACGATCGGCGACGTCGCGCGCTCGATCGGCATCTCGACGGCCCTGGTGCTGTCGCATTTCCGCACCAAGGAACTGCTGCTCCTGGAAGCGCAGCGCATGCTGGCGCGGGTATATCACGACAACTGGCAGCAGGCGCTGGCGGCCGGCGGGCCGGGCGCGGCGGAGAAGCTCTGGGTGCTGGCCGACGCCGAGTTCGCGGTCGGCATCTGCACGCCGAAGAAGATCATGGCCTGGAAGGCGTTCTGGGCCGAGGGGCGTCTCCGGCGCGAATACATCGCCGAGTTCGGGCCGCGCAACGTCGAATACCTGCGCCTGATGACTGAGCTCTGCGCCGCCCTCATCAAGGAAGGGCGCTATCAGGGCTATGACGCGCGGGTCTGCGCGCGCAGCATAGACGCGCTCGGCAGCGGGCTCTGGATGGAGCTGACCTCGACGGCGACGCCGATGACCCTCAACGAGACGCGCAAGACGGCCCTCACCCATCTGGCCATGATGTTCCCGCGGCACTTCACGCCGAAGGGGCCGATCAAGACGAGATAGCCGTCTCAAAAAGATTCGTCATGGTACGCGAAGGCGTATCATCCACGAATTTGCATCCGCTGTCTTGGCGTTGCCGGCCCAGTTCCTTCTTGCGACATCGAAACTCGTGGATGGTCCGCCTTCGCGGACCATGACGATGGAGGTATGGTGTGCGGATGCTCCGTCCCTTTCCCGTCCGCCTCGTCGACCACGATCCCGACTGGCCGCGCCAGGCGGCCGAGCGCATGGCGCGGCTGCGCGTGCTGGAGCCGGTGCTGGTGGCCGTGCATCACATCGGCTCGACCGCGGTGCCGGGGCTGGTGGCCAAGCCGATCATCGATCTCATGCCGCTCGTGACCGATCTCGCGGCCCTCGACCTCGAGCGCGGCGCCGTCGAGGCGCTCGGCTACCGCTGGCATGGCGAATACGGCATCGCCGGGCGGCGCTACTGCACGGCGGAGATCGGCGACCGCCGCGTCGCGCAGCTCCATTTCTTTGCCGTCGGCGATCCCGGCATGCACCGCCACCTCGCCTTCAGGGACTATCTGCGGGCGCGTCCCGGCATCGCCGCCGCCTATGCGGCCGAGAAGCGGCGTGCCCGCGACCTGCACCCGGGCGATCACCAGGCCTATGGCGCGGAAAAGCAGGCCTGGATCGACCGGGTCGAGGCCGAGGCGCTCGCCTGGTACGCCAGCCGGAACACTTGACTCCGGCCCCGATCCGGGCAATGGCAGCGTCGAAATGCCCAGGAAGAAGAAATCCGCCGCGGCCCCCGGCCAGCGGCCGCTCCGCGTCGGCGAGGAAATCCGCCACGCTCTGTCGCGCATCCTTTCCCGCGAGACCGATCGCCTCAACGATCCCGATCTCTACGGCAAGAGCGTCACCGTCACCGAGGTCCGGATCAGCCCGGATCTGCGCAACGCCACGGCTTTCGTCGTGCCCTTGGGTGCAACCGTCTCCGGCGCCGAGGCCGCGCCGCTGATCAAGGCGCTCAACCGCGCCGCCGGATTCTTCCGCGGCCTGGTGGCGCGCGAGGTGAAGCTGCAATTCTCGCCGACCATCCGCTTCAAGCTCGACGAGAGCTTCGACGAGGCGAGCCGGATCGAGACCATCCTGCACGACCCCGCCGTCGCGCGGGACCTCGCCCACGACGGCGAAGAGGACGGCGACTGATGGCCCGCCGGAAGAAGGGCCAGAAGGTCGATGGCTGGGTGATCCTGGACAAGCCGGTCGGCATCACCTCGACCGCCGCGGTCGCCGCGGTGAAGCGCCTGTTCGACGCCCAGAAGGCAGGGCATGGCGGGACCCTGGATCCGCTGGCCACCGGCATCCTGCCGATCGCGCTCGGCGAGGCGACCAAGACCGTGCCTTTCGTCATGGACGGGGAGAAGACCTACCGGTTCACCCTGGCCTTCGGCGAGGCGCGCTCGACCGACGATGCGGAGGGCGAGGTCACCGCCCGGTCCGACAAGCGCCCCTCGGATGCCGAGATCGCGGCCGTCCTGCCGAAGTTCCAGGGGGAGATCACCCAGGTGCCGCCGGCCTTCTCGGCGATCAAGGTCCAGGGCGAGCGTGCCTATGACCTGGCCCGCGACGGCCAGGAGGTTGAGCTCCAGCCCCGGACCGTCCTGGTACATGAGATCCGGCTCGCCGAACGGCCCGATCCGGACCATGCGGTGGTCGAGGTGAAGTGCGGAAAAGGCACGTATATGAGGGCCTTAGCCCGGGATATCGCGCGGGCGCTGGGCACCGTCGGCCATGTCGGCGCCCTGCGCCGGCTGCGGGTCGGGCCCTTCACCGAGGAGGGGGCGATTTCGCTGGAATCTCTGAAGGCTTTGGGCCATAGTCCGGCCGCTTTTAAGCACGTTTTGCCGATCGAGACCGCGCTGGACGACATCCCGGCACTGGCCTTGTCGGCCACCGAGGCGATACGCCTTCGGTCCGGGCAACCGGTTGGACTTCTCCACCGTCTCGACCGCGACCGTATTCGGGGCTTCACCCCCGGCGACATGGTTTGCGCCATGTCGGAAGGCAGGCTCGTCGCTTTGACCCGTTTCGAGGCGGGCGAGCTCGTTCCGGTGCGCGTGATGAACCTCTAAAGCTCGGAAGGAGAGCCCCGATGTCGATTACCGCAGAGCGGAAATCGGAAGTCATCAAGGAATACGCCAAGGGCGCCAACGACACCGGCTCGCCGGAAGTCCAGATCGCCATCTTGAGCGAGCGCATCAAGAATCTGACCGACCATCTGCAGAGCCACGAGAAGGACTTCCATTCTCGCCGCGGATTGCTGGTCATGGTCGGGCAGCGTCGCCGCTTGCTCGACTATCTCAAGAAGAAGAACAACGCGCGCTACCAGGACGTCATCTCGCGTCTCGGCCTGCGCCGCTGATTTTCGACGGGCCCGCTCCACACTTCGGAGCGGGTTCGCTGCTTCAAGGGAATCCCGCCGCGTATTGGAGCGACCGGCGGGCGGGATTTTTCCGGGGCCGGGCCGACGCAAGCAACGTCCTGCACGTTGCTTTCGCGGGTCCGGCGTCGCAACGGTCGCGAACGCTGAAAAGGACTCCCCGGAGCGGGAGCCTGAAAGGACTCAATCCATGTTCAAGATTTTCCGCAAAGAACTCATGTGGGGCGGGCGGAAGCTCGTCCTCGAGACCGGCCGCATCGCGCGCCAGGCCGACGGCGCCGTGATGGCGACCTACGGCGACACGGTGGTGCTCTGCACCGCGGTCGGCGCCAAGGCGCCGAAGCCCGGCGTCGATTTCTTTCCGCTGACCGTCAACTACCAGGAGAAGGCGTTCGCCGCGGGCAAGATCCCCGGCGGCTTCTTCAAGCGCGAAGGCCGTCCGAGCGAGAAGGAGATCCTGACCTCGCGCCTGATCGACCGGCCGATCCGCCCGCTGTTCCATCCGGCCTATCGCCACGAGACCCAGGTCGTCTGCACCACGCTCAGCCACGACATGGAGAACGATCCCGACATCGTCTCCATGGTCGGCGCCTCCGCCGCGCTGACGCTCTCGGGCATCCCCTTCATGGGCCCGATCGGCGCCGCCCGCGTCGGCTATGTCGAGGGCGAGTACGTGCTGAACCCCAAGCTCAGCGACCTGCCGCTCTCCAAGCTCGACCTCGTGGTCGCCGGCACCTCGGAAGGCGTGCTGATGGTCGAATCCGAGGCGCAGGAACTGTCCGAAGAGGTGATGCTGGGGGCGGTCAACTTCGGCCACCAGCAGTTCCAGCCGGTGATCAACGCGATCATCGAGCTGGCCGAGCAGGCCGCCAAGGAGCCCTGGGCCCTGGCCGACAAGGACCCCGCGAGCGAGGAAGTCTGGACCGCGCTCAAGGCCCAGTTCTCCGCGCCGCTGGCCGCCGCCTACAAGGTGCTGGCCAAGCAAGACCGCACCAACGCGGTCGATGACGTGAAGAGCAAGGCCAAGGAAGCGATCGGCACCGACGAGAAGAAGGCGGAGCTGGTCGGCAAGCTGTTCAAGGACCTCGAGAAGGACATCGTCCGCGGCAACATCCTCGACACCAAGAGCCGGATCGACGGCCGGGACCTGAAGACCGTGCGCCCGATCGTCAGCGAGGTCGGCGTGCTGCCGCGCGCCCACGGCTCGGCGCTGTTCACCCGCGGCGAGACCCAGGCGCTGGTCGTGGCGACGCTGGGCACCGGCCAGGACGAGCAGATCATCGACGCGCTGGCCGGCGAGTACCGCGAGCGCTTCATGCTGCACTACAACTTCCCGCCCTACTCGACCGGCGAGGCCGGCCGCATGGGCTCGCCCGGCCGCCGCGAGATCGGCCACGGCAAGCTCGCCTGGCGCGCCGTTCATCCGCTGCTTCCGGTCGGCGACGACTTCCCCTACACGCTCCGCGTCGTCTCGGAGATCACCGAATCCAACGGCTCGTCCTCGATGGCGACGGTCTGCGGCACCTCGCTCTCGCTGATGGATGCGGGCGTTCCCCTGAGGCGGCCGGTGGCGGGCATCGCCATGGGTCTGATCAAGGAAGGCGACCGCTTCGCCGTGCTCTCCGACATCCTCGGCGACGAGGACCACCTGGGCGACATGGACTTCAAGGTGGCCGGCACCGACCAGGGCATCACCGCCCTGCAGATGGACATCAAGATCACCTCGATCACGTCGGAGATCATGCAGATCGCCCTCGGCCAGGCCAAGGACGGGCGCCTGCACATCCTCGGCGAGATGGCCAAGGCGCTGACCGGCGCCCGCGACTCGGTCAACCAGAACGCGCCCAGGATCACCGTCATCAACATCCCGAAGGACAAGATCCGCGAAGTGATCGGCACCGGCGGCAAGGTGATCCGCGAGATCACCGAAGTGACCGGCGCCAAGATCGACATCGAGGACGACGGCACGATCAAGGTCGCCGCGGTCGACGGCAACGCCGCCACCGCGGCGATCAACTGGATCCGCGGCATCGTGGCGGAGCCGGAAGTCGGCGTGATCTATGACGGCAAGGTCGTGAAGATCATGGATTTCGGCGCCTTCGTGAACTTCCTCGGCTCCCGCGACGGCCTGGTGCATATCAGCGAGCTCGCCCCGCAGCGGGTGAAGCAGGTCGGCGACGTGGTCCAGGTCGGCCAGTCGGTGAAGGTGAAGGTCATCGGCATGGACGACCGCGGCAAGGTGAAGCTCTCGATGAAGGTCGTCGATCAGGCGACCGGCGAGGACATCACCGACAAGATCGCCAAGGAAGACGCCGAGCGCCGCGCCGAGCGCAACCGCGAGCGCCAGGGCGCGTCGGAGTAAGCCGGCGGGGTCCTCCGCGGAAAGACCCGTCGACCCCTCACCCAACCCTCTCCTTCCCGTCCGCGGGGGGAGAGGGCTTCCCTTCCAGGGGTTGTCGCGATCGAGTCTCGATTGGTATCGTACTGAATGGATTATGAGAAATCCCCCTCTCCCTTGAGGGAGAGGGCTGGGGCAAGGGGTCGATGACTCTATCCGGGCGACGCTCATGAAACTCGATCTTCCCCAGGTCATCGGGCATCGCGGCGCGGCCTTGGCGGCGCCGGAGAACACCCTGGAGAGCTTCCGCGAGGCGGCACTGCAGGGTGCCAGATGGGTCGAGTTCGATGTCGGCCTCACGGCGGACGACCAGATCCTGGTGCTGCACGACGACACGCTCGACCGCACCACCAACGGCAAGGGCCCGGCCCATGCCCAGACCATGGCCGAGCTCAAGAAGCTCGATGCCGGCTTCTGGTTCGGCAAGCGCTTCACCGGCGCAAGGCTGCCGACCCTGGCCGAGACCGTGGCGCTGCTGACCGAGCTCGACCTGATGGCCAATGTCGAGATCAAGGGGTCGAACCGCAACGCCGAGACCGCGAAGGCGGTGATGGCGGAGCTGCGCCGCACCTGGCCCGCGGGCAAGCCCAAGCCGCTCATCTCCAGCTTCGAGCTCGAATGCCTGCGCGGGGCCCAGGCCGAGGCCCCCGAATTTCCCCGCGGTCTTCTGATCGGCGGCCGGCCGGTGGACTGGCTGGCCCAGGCGCGGGGCATCGCCGCGGCCACGATCAACATCGACAACGACCATGCGACCCAGCCCTGGATGGCCGAGCTGAAACAGCCGGGCTACGGTGTCCTGGTCTGGACCGTCAATGCGCCCGAGCGTGCCGCGCGGCTGATCGAATGGGGTGCCGACGGCGTCTTCACCGACGCGCCGGGGGCCGTCTTGGCCCGCTTGGCCAAAGGCGTATAATTCCTTCAATGATCGTCATGCCCGGACTCGGTCCGGGCATCTCGTCCCCGCGTTGAGAGATTGCCGGGTCAAGCCCGGCAATGACGCCGGAGAGCTACTGGGAGTACCGCCGAGTGAAGCCGCTGAACACGCTGATGATGTCGGGACGCGAGGTGCTGCCGCTGGTGGAAGGCGGCAAGGGCATCTCGGTCTCCAACGGCGAATCCTCGGGCGCCTGGGCGAAGGCGGGCGGCATCGGCACCTTCTCCGGCGTCAATGCCGATTCCTACGACGCCGGAGGGCGGCCGATCCCGCAGATCTATCACGGCAAAACGCGGCGCGAGCGCCACGAGGAATTGCTCGCCTATGCGATCAAGGGCGGCATCACCCAGGCGCGCATCGCGCACGAGACCTCGGGCGGCCAGGGCCGCATCCACATGAACGTGCTCTGGGAGATGGCCGGGGCGGAGCGCGTGCTGCACGGCGTGCTGGAAGGCGCCAAGGGCCTGATCCACGGCGTCACCTGCGGCGCCGGCATGCCTTATCGCATCGCCGAGATCTGCGCCCATTACGGCGTGCATTATTACCCGATCGTCTCCTCGGCCCGCGCGTTCCGCGCGCTCTGGAAGCGCGCCTACCACAAGTTCCAGGAATTCCTGGGCGGCGTGGTCTATGAGGATCCCTGGCTGGCGGGCGGCCATAACGGCCTCTCCAACGTCGAGGACCCGCGGAAGCCGCAGCCGCCGCTGCCGCGCGTGCAGGAGCTGCGGCAGCTCATGCGCGATGAATGCGGGCTCGGCGCGACGCCGATCCTGATGGCGGGCGGCGTCTGGTATCTCAGGGAATGGGCGGACTGGATCGACAATCCCGATCTCGGGCCGATCGCCTTCCAGTTCGGCACTCGCCCGCTGCTGACCCAGGAGAGCCCGATCTCGGACGCCTGGAAGCAGCGCCTGCTGCACTTGAACGAGGGCGACGTCTACCTGAACCGCTTCAGCCCGACCGGCTTCTATTCGTCGGCGGTCACCAATCCCTTCCTGCAGGAATTGAAGGAGCGCTCCGAGCGCCAGGTCGCCTACAGTCAGTCGAAGGTCGGCGAGCATGAATGGCCGTTCCCGGTCGGCGCCCGCGGCCGCCTGGTCTACCTCACCGCCGCGGACAAGCTGCGCGCCCAGAGCTGGGTCGATCAGGGCTTCAGCGAGGCCCTGCGCACACCGGACTCGACGCTGATCTTCGTGACGCCGGAGAAGGCCAACGAGATCCTCACCGACCAGATCAACTGCATGGGCTGTCTCTCGCAGTGCCAGTTCTCCAACTGGGCGCAGAACGAGCAGGGCACGACCGGCCGCAAGGCCGATCCGCGCAGCTTCTGCATCCAGAAGACGCTGCAGGAGATCAGTCACTCCGACCGGATCGACGACCAGCTGATGTTCGCCGGCCACAACGCCTATCGCTTCCGCGACGATCCGTTCTACTCGAACGGCTTCATCCCCACCGTCAAGCAGCTGGTCGAGCGCCTGGTCACGGGCGACTGACCGGGGGCGACCAACCCCAAGGGTAGCTTCTGTGTCGAAGGCCGTCGAACCGCGCGGATCGCATGTCGTGTCGGTCCTGCTGTTGCTCGGCCTCGCCGTGTGCTGGGGCTACAACTGGGTGGTGATGAAGGTCGGCGTGCACGATTCCGGCCCGGTCGAGTTCGCGGCCATCCGCATGTTCGGCGGCGCCATGATCCTGCTGGTGGTGATGCTGGCGCTGCGCCGGCCGCTGCGGATCGTCGAGCCCTGGACCGTCGCGGGGATCGGCCTCTTCCAGACCACCGCGGCGCAGGGCCTGATCGCCATGGCGCTGCACGGCGGCCAGGCCGGCAAGAGCGCGGTCCTGAACTACACGCTGCCGATCTGGGTGATGATCCTGGGCTTCCTGTTCCTCAAGGAACGGCCGCGCCTGGGCCAGTGGGTCGCGACCGCGGTCGCGCTGGTCGGCGTCGTGGTGATGACCTTCGTCGGCGCGCGCCCCACCTCGCTCCAGCCGGTCTTCCTGGCGCTGGGCGCCAGCGTCTCCTGGGGCTGCGGCGTCGTCTTGAACCAGGCCTTCCTGCGGCGCCATCCCGGCAAGATCGACACCTTGGTCCTCACCACCTGGCAGATGGTGATCGGCGGCACCCTGCTGGCCGCGGTGGCGGTGCTGGTGCCGGAGCCGCCGATGCAGTGGAGCCGCGAGCTCGTCCTCGCCGTGCTCTACAATGTCGGGCCGGCGACCGCGGTCGCCTTCCTGCTCTGGTTCGCGCTGCAGCGGCGGATCGAGGCCAACGTGCTCTCGCTCGTCGTCCTCATCGTGCCGCTGGTCGGCATCGCCGCCGGCTGGGCCCAGCTCGGCGAGCAGCCGAGCACGACCGACGCGATCGGCATGGCGCTGATCCTGGCCGCGATCGCTGTGATGGTGCTGAGCCAGCGCCGCCGCGATCCCGCGCCGATCATCGTGCCGGCGGACAACTGAGCCGATGCCGGTCCATCCAGCGCCGCCGAAGCTCTCCACTGCCGCCTCGATCGCGGCGATCGTCGGGCTCTCGCTGATCTGGGGCTATCACTGGGCGGTGATGAAGATCGGCCTCTATTACTGCGGCGCGCTGACCTACAGCGCCATCCGCTGCATCGTCGCCGCACCCCTGATGCTCATCTTCGTGAGGCTGCAGGGCCGCAGCATCAAGGTGAAGTCGCCCGGCTGGGCACTCCTGGTCGGCGTGGTGCAGACCGCCGGCAATTTCGGCATCGGCGCCATCGCGGTCAAGTTCGGCGAGGCGGGGAGGAGCGCCGTCCTCACCTACACCATGCCGTTCTGGCTGATGGTGCTGTCATACCTGTTCCTCGGCGACCGGGCCGGCCCCAGGCGCTGGATCGCCGCCTTCCTGGCGATGGCGGGAATCCTGGTCGTCGCCCTGGCCAGCGGGCGGGCGCAGCTCGGGCCGGTTCTGCTGGCGCTCGCCGCCGGCGTCCTCTGGGCCGGCGGGGTCATCCTCTACCAGCGGGCGCTCAAGGCGCATAACGACGAATCGACGGTCTTCGCCGCCTGGCAGCTCCTGGCGGGCGGAATCGCGATGGCGCTGGCGATTCCGGCCTTCGGCGGCGAGGGTGGGATCCAGTGGACCTGGCCCTTCGTCGCCAGCCTCACCTACACGACGCTGCTGGCGACGGCGGTCGCGGTCTATCTCTGGTTCCTGCTGATCTCGCGTCTTGAGGCCGGCACGGCGGCCTTCGGCGTGCTGCTCGCGCCGGCGCTCGCCCTGGTCTCGAGCTGGATGCAGCTCGACGAACGCCCGCCGCCGATCGAGGCCTTGGGCCTCCTCGTCATCCTCGCCGCCATCGCCTTCTTCGCCTGGGCGGAATGGCGCCGGGCGCATCTTGCAAGGCGTGCATAGCGAAGCCTGCGTGCGAGCGCTGTTCGGCGCGCTTGGCAAACGCGCAATGCGCCTCGCGAGACACAAGATGAGCCGGAGAGAGACCCGGCTATTCCGTCAGCGCGAACGGCGTGAACCGCGTCCCGCGATCGTAGAAATCGACGCCTTCGTGGCGCTTCAGGTAGTTCACCACGAGATAGGTGAGCGGCGTGGCGGCGGTCTCGTAGCAGACCTTGAAGATCCATTGCGAGATAATCAGCGCCACCAGCGCGTCGTTCGGCATGAAAGGCTGGCCGTAGAAGGCCAGCGTGCAGAAGATCGTGCTGTCCAGCGCCTGGCCGACCACCGTCGAGCCGATGGTGCGGGTCCAGAGATACCGGCCCTCGGTCCAGATCTTCATCTTGGCGAGCACCGTCGAGTTGGCGAACTCGCCGAACAGATAGGCGGTGAACGAAGCGGCGAGGATGCGGAACTGGGTGCCGAGGATCGCGTCGTAGGAGGCCTGGTCGTGCCAGTCGGCATTGGAGGGCAGGACCTGCCCCAGATAGATCGCCGCCGCCGCGAACAGGTTGCACCCGAAGCCGATCCAGATCGCCTTGCGTGCCCGCTTGAAGCCGTAGACCTCGGTCAGCACGTCGCCGAGGATGTAGGTCACCGGGAAGATGAGGTCGGCAGCCTGCAGCACCACCTGATGCCCGAAGATCGAGAACGGCGAGATGGTCTTCACCGCGATCACGTTGGAGATCAGCAGGTCGGTGACGAAGAAGGCCACCACCGCCACGTAGAGCGTGGAATGCTCGGCTTTCTTGAGGTCGGTCTGCACGGCCATTTACGGGGGTCCCAGCGGCTGGCTTTACCCGCTGGCAATTGGCGGGCGGCGCTGTTATAGCCGCGCCGGAAAGCCCTGGAAAGCGATGAAAACCGCGGATTTCGACTTCATCCTCCCCGAGGACCGTATTGCCCGGGCCCCGGCCAAGCCGAGGGATTCCGCCCGTTTGCTGGTGGTCGGCGCGGCGCTCGCCGACCGCCGGGTCAGCGAGCTGCCGGCGATCCTGCGGCCGGGCGACCTGATGGTCTTCAACGACACCAAGGTCATCCCGGCCCAGCTCCGGGGGAGGCGGACCAATCCCGGGGGCGCGGCCGGCATCGACGTGACGCTGATCCGCCGGGATGCGGCCGACGCAAGGCTGTGGCAGGCGCTGGCCCGCCCGGCGAAGAAGCTGCGGGTGGGGGATGTCATCGATTTTGCCGCGGATACGGAGACGGACGCCGGTCGCCGTGAACCATCCGCCCTCGCCCTCTCGGCGGAGGTGACGGGCAAGCAGGAATCCGGCGAGATCTCGCTGCGCTTCGACTGCGAGGAAGGCGCGGTGATGGCGGCGATCCATCGGCTGGGATCGATGCCGCTGCCGCCTTATATCCGCAAGCTGCGCCCGGTCGCCAGGGAAGACGAGTCCGACTACCAGACCGTCTATGCGCGGCATGAAGGCGCCGTCGCCGCGCCGACCGCCGGCCTGCATTTCACGCCGGAGCTCCTGGCGGCGTTGGATGCGCGCGGCATCGAGCGCGTGCATGTGACCTTGCATGTCGGCGCCGGCACCTTCCTGCCGGTGAAGGTCGAGGCCATCGAGGACCATCGCATGCATGCCGAATGGGGCGAGGTCACCGCGGAAGTCGCGGCGCGCTACAATCGCGCCCGCGCCGAGGGCCGGCGCATCGTCGCCGTCGGTACGACCTCGCTGCGCCTGCTGGAAAGCGCGCTGGACCGGCATGGGACGTTGCAGGCGTTCAATGCCGAGACCGAGATCTTCATCCATCCGGGCAAGCAGGTGCGTTCCGCCGACCTGCTGCTGACCAACTTCCACCTGCCGAAATCGACGCTGTTCATGCTGGTCTGCGCCTTTGCCGGCACGGCGCGGATGAAGCAGGCCTACGCGCATGCGATCGACACCGGCTATCGCTTCTTCTCCTACGGCGATGCCTGCCTGCTGGAGCACGCGGCATGAGCAACGCCTTCGACATCCTCGCCAAGGACGGCAGGGCACGGCGCGGGCGGCTGCAGACCGCGCATGGCGCCGTGAACACGCCGGCCTTCATGCCGGTCGGCACGGCGGGCACGGTCAAGGCCATGCTGCCGGAATCGGTCAAGGCGACCGGCGCAGAGATCATCCTCGGCAACACCTATCACCTGATGCTGCGGCCGGGCGCCGAGCGCGTGGCGCATTTCGGCGGCCTGCACCGGTTCATGAACTGGCCCGGGCCGATCCTCACCGATTCCGGCGGCTTCCAGGTCATGAGCCTCTCGGACTTGCGCAAGATCACCGAGGAAGGTGTCGCCTTCCGCTCGCATATCGACGGCGCGAAGATCATGCTCACGCCGGAGCGCTCGATCGAGATCCAGCATCTGCTCGACGCCGACGTCACCATGTGCTTCGACGAATGCACGCCGTTCCCGGCGACGGAGGAGCAGGCCGCGCAGTCCATGCGACTCTCCATGCGCTGGGCGGAACGCAGCCGACGCGCATTCAAACAGCGACCGGGCTATCACCAGTTCGGCATCGTCCAGGGCGGCATCTACCGCGACCTCCGCGAAGAATCGGCGAACACGCTGGCCGGCATCGGCTTCGACGGCTATGCGATCGGCGGCCTTGCCATCGGCGAGGGCCAGCAGGAGATGTTCCGGGTGCTCGACTTCACGCCGGATTTCCTGCCCGAGGACCGGCCGCGCTATCTGATGGGCGTCGGCCGGCCGGAGGACATCGTCGGCGCGGTCCTGCGCGGCGTCGATATGTTCGACTGCGTGATGCCGACTCGCTCGGGCCGCACCGGCCTCGCCTTCACACGCCACGGCGAGCTCAACATGCGCAATGCGCGCCATGCCGACGACCAAGGGCCGATCGATCCCGAATGCGCCTGCCCGGCCTGCAAGAGCTATTCCCGCGGCTATTTTCATCACCTGATCAAGGCCAAGGAGATGCTGGGGCCGATGCTGCTCACCTGGCACAACCTGCATTACTATCAGGAGCTGATGCAGGGCCTGCGCGCGGCGATCGAGGCGGGGACGCTGGCGGCGTTTGTGGCGAAGTTCGCGGCGATGCGGGCGGAGGCGGTGCAGGAAGAAGTATGATGTTGCCATCCTCTCGGTCGTCATCCTGCGGCTAGGCCGCGGGATTCACGCCTTGGGGCTCGAAGGAAGAAAGGGTGGATCCCCGAACCAAGTTCGGGGATGACGGGGAAAAGTGATTCATCGGAGACCGTAAGATGGCGAAGAAGAGCGCATACGCCACCTTGAAACAGCTCGGTGCGAAGTCGGCGCTCCCGGCCGAGCCCGACGTCAAGACATTGGAGCGCGTCCCCAACCCGCATCCCGGCGAGAACTACCTGGTGCGCTTCACGGCACCCGAGTTCACCTGCCTCTGCCCGGTGACCGGGCAGCCCGATTTCGCGCATTTCGTCATCGACTACCTGCCCGGTCGCTGGCTGGTGGAATCGAAGTCGCTGAAGCTCTATCTGCATTCCTACCGCGACCACGGCGGCTTCCATGAGGGCACGACCCTCGACATCGCCAAGCACCTGATCGCGGCGATCGCGCCGAAATGGATCCGGATCGGCGGCTACTGGTATCCGCGCGGCGGCATGCCGATCGACGTTTTCTTCGAGAAGGGCAGGCTGCCCGCCGGCCTGTGGGTACCGGATCAGGGCGTCGCGCCCTATCGCGGCCGTGGCTGAGAACGCGGTCCCGGGCGCGATCCGCGACGCCATCCGCGCGAAAGCCCTCGAGCTCGGCTTCGACGCGGTCGGCTTCGCCAAGGCCGCGCTCGCGGCGGAGGCGCGGGACAATCTCAGGTCGTTTCTCGCCCAGGGCCTGCATGGCGAGATGGGCTGGATGCAGGAGAAGGCGGATCGCCGCGCCGATCCGCGCACGCTCTGGCCCGAGGCGCGCACGGTCGTCGTGCTCGGCCTCAACTACGGACCCGAGCGCAACCCGCTCGAGGAGGACGGCGATGCGCGCATCTCCGTCTATGCGCGGCACCGCGACTATCACGACGTGCTGAAGAAGCGGCTGAAGGCGCTCGGCCGCTGGATCGCCGACACGCACAGGACCGAGGTCAAGGTCTTCGTCGACACGGCCCCGGTCATGGAGAAGCCGCTGGCCCAGGCTGCGGGGATCGGCTGGCAGGGCAAGCACACCAACCTGGTGTCGCGCGATCTCGGCTCGTGGCTGTTCCTCGGCGAGGTCTTCCTGGCGCTCGACCTGCCGGTCGATGCGGCGGAGACCGACCATTGCGGCGAATGCCGGCGCTGCCTCGACGCCTGTCCGACCCAGGCCTTCACCGCGCCCTATCGGATCGACGCGCGGCGCTGCATCTCCTATCTCACCATCGAGCACAAGGGGCCGATTCCGCCCGACCTCCGTCCGCTGATCGGCAACCGGATCTATGGCTGCGACGACTGCCTCGCGGTCTGCCCCTGGAACAAGTTCGCCCGTGCCGCCGCCCTGCAGGAGCTTCGCCCCCGGGACGATCTGGCGGCGCCCGATCTGCGCGCGCTGGCGGCGCTCGGCGACGCCGAATTTCGGGTGCGGTTTTCGGGCTCTCCGATCAAGCGGATCGGGCGAAGCCGCTTCCTGCGCAATGTGCTGATCGCCATCGGCAACAGCGGCGACGGCGCCTTGGTCGCCGCGGCGGAACCGCATCTCGCCGATCCCGATCCGTTGGTGCGCGGCACCGCCGTTTGGGCATTGCGGCGCCTTTTGGAACCTGCCCAGTTCGACCGGCGGCGCGCCGCCGCTGCATCCGAAACCGATCCAGCGGTGTGCGCCGAATGGAGCTGCATAGATAGATGTTAGGGTTAATCTCGCACGGACGTGTGGGGGAAATACGGCCGCTTTACTTGAGGCGTGTCACGATTCTCCTATAATTCGGCCCATTCAGCTTTTCATTGCAGGACTTGGCGGCCATGGTTCGGTCCTTGATGCGACCTTCGCCGAAACTGCTCGGCATCGTCTGCGCAGCCCTGCTCGGGGCGTTCGCATGTGCACAAGGTGCGACGGCCGAGCCACGGGTCGCGCTGGTGATCGGCAACTCGACCTATCAGGGCGACATGCCTGCCCTGCCCAATCCCGAGAAGGACGCCAAGCTGATGGCGCGGACCCTGCGGGATCTCGGCTTCGACGTGGTCGACAAGGAGAACGCGACCCAGGCCGACCTGAAGCAGGCGATCTCGGATTTCGGCAATCGCCTCGCCGCCGCGGGCCGGGACGCGACCGGCTTCTTCTTCTACGCCGGCCACGGCATCCAGGTGAACGGCGAGAACTACCTCATCCCGATCGACGCCAAGCTCGAGAAGGAGGCCGATGCCGACCTCAATGCGGTGAAGGTCTCGTCGGTGCAGAGCCAGATGACCTTCGCCGACAATGCGGTGAACATCATCGTGCTCGATGCCTGCCGCGACAACCCGCTGAAGGGCAGCTCGCGCGGCCTGAAGCGCGGCCTCGCCGAGATCGACGCGGTCAACGGCATGTTCGTCGCCTATTCGACCTCGCCAGGCGAGACCGCGGCGGACGGCGACGGTGCCAACAGCCCCTATACGGCGGCGCTGGCGCAGACGATAAAGGAGCCCGGCCTCTCGATCGGCGACGTGTTCCAGGAAGTGCGCACCAAGGTGCTGTCGGAGACCGGCAACACCCAGCGGCCCTGGGATTCCTCCTCGCTGACCGGCCGGTTCTACTTCAAGCCGGGCGATGCGTCCCAGCAGGTCGCCTCCGCCCAGCCCGCGCCGGCCGCCACCCCCAGCGCGCCGCCGGCCGCCGCGCCGGCGACGGATGCCGATGCGGAGCGCATCGCCTACGACAAGGCGTATTGGGACTCGGTGAAGGACAGCAATGATCCCGATGCGCTCAATCTCTATCTCGACAAGTACCCGAACGGGATCTATGTCGATCTCGCCAAAGACAAGCTGGCCAAGCTGAAAGGCACGCAGGTCGCGAGCGCCGAGACCGGCCAGGCCGGTGCCCAGCCGCAGAGCGCCGAGCGCGGCGCCGTCAGCCGCGACGACGCGCCACCGGCCCAGCCTCAGCAGCAGGCGTCGATGGCGCCGCAAGCGACCATCATCGCCCTCAACCAGACGGTCTATGCCAAGGGCGACGGACGGGTACGCGCGGCGCCGGACGGCAAGGCGGCGCTGCTCACCTCGTTCCCGCAGAATGCCGAGATCACCGCCACCGGCCGCACCAGCGACGGCAAGTGGTGGCGCATCGCCATGGCCGACGGGCAGGTCGGCTACATGCATGTCAGCGTGGTCTCCGAGCAGCCGTTCCAGACCGCCGCAGCGCCACAATACGCCGCCCAGCCCTCCGCCGGCGGCCAGGGGCAATTGCTGGGCGCCGACGCCTTCGAGGCCGCGCCGGCGCAGGCCCAGGAACAGAGCGCGCCGGCCGCATCCTTCCTGCAGGGCCTGGCGCAGTCGGCGGCGCAGCAGCTCGGCCTGCCGGTCACGGTGCCGCAGCAATCGGCATCCGCCGGCTCGCCGTCGATGCCGATGTCCTTCTCGTTCAACCCGATGAACCACGTGGTCAACGTGCGGGCCGGCGCCATCATCTTCAACCAGGCCGGCGGGCAGCCGATGTACACGCTGCGGGAGGGAGGACAGCTCCTTGCCACCGCGCGCAGCTCCGACGGCCGCTGGTATCAGGTCTCGCTGCCGACCGGCGGGCAAGGCTACATACCGCAACAGTCGGTGATCAAGTAACAGCCGCGATCGCCGGCACGAGGTCGCCCCGGCTTCCAGGGCAATCGCTGGCGAAAATGGCGCGTCAATGACAGAGTGTCGGTCCCGAGGCCACTGGAACAAGCACGTCATGGGATCACGGCTGTCGAAACTGCATATCGGGTTCATCGTCGGCTTCATGCTGGGCGCCCCGGCAGCACTGCCGGCCGGCGCCGCGGCCGACCCGCTGGTGCAGCTCGCCCAGGCCGCCGATCCCAAGGCCGAGATCAACGACTGGAACGCGATCAAGGACAGCAAGTCGGCGCAGGACTATCAGAACTACCTCGACAAGTATCCGAACGGCAATTTCGCCGACCTCGCCAAGCTGCGCATCAAGCAGTATGCGCCGCCGCCCGCCGCGACGCCGGCTCCCGAACCGGCGCCCGCCGTCGATCCCCAGATGGCGGAGCTGAAGGATTGGAACGCGGTCAAGAACAGCAAGTCGGCCGCCGACTTCGAAGCCTTCCTGAAGAAGTATCCGAACGGCGATTTCGCCGATCTCGCCAAGCTGAAGATCGATCAGCTCAACGCGGCGTCGCAGCCCGCGGCCCCGGCGGCGCCTGCCGCCCAAACTCCCGTGACGTCGGCTCCCGTAACGTCGGCTCCCGCAACGCCGGCGCCCGCGGCGCCGGCTGCCGCTCCGATGCCCGAATTCGACAGCGCCGACCTGCGGCTCTATGCCAAGAGCGGTGCGCGCCTGCGCGCGGCGCCGGACAAGAACGCCGCGATCCTCGGCAAGCTCGCCGCCAATATCGAGCTCATCGTGACCGGCCGCAGCAAGGACGGTTCGTGGCTGCGCATCGCCATGGCGGACGGCGCCACCGGCTATCTCGCCGCGACGGCCGCCAGCGACAAGCCGGTCGCCGTCAGCACCGCGCCCGCCAAGCCGAAGAACGCCGCCCAAGCCGCACCCGCGGCGCCGCTCGGGCCGGACGAGGACGTCTGCAAGCTCGATTCCGCCGCGGCGCCCAACGACCGCGTCTCGGCCTGCGAGCGCCTGGCGGCGAAGGCGGGCTCCGATACGGAGAAGCTGGCTGCGCTCGAGAACCTCGCGGCGTCGCTGGACGTCGCGCGCCGCTACGACGAGTCGATCCGCAAGTACGAGCAGGCGGCGGCCTTGGCGCCGAACGACGCCACCATCTATTACCGGCTCGGCCTGGTGCGCCTGGAGCAGAACCGCTTCCCCGAGGCGCGCGGCGCCTTCGACAAGGCGGCGATGCTCGATTCCAAGAATCCGGACTATGTCTTCGAGCGCGGCGTCGCGGCCGCGGGCTTCGGCGATTTCGCCAAGGCGCGGGACGAGGTGAAGCGCGCGCTGCTCAGCAAGGACAGCATGGAATATTACCAGAAGCTCGGCGAATACGAGCTGGCGCTGGGCAATCTCGATGCGGTCAAGACGGCGCTGGAGCGCGGCCGCAAGGTCGAGCCCAAGGCGACCTCGCTGACCCTCGCGGTGCTCGACTACTTCACCGGCAACCTCGACCTCGCGCTGCCCGAGGCGTCGGCCGCGGCCAATGGCGGTGAATCGCCCTATGCGCCGATCTGGCTGGCGCTGGTGCAGAAGGCCAAGGGCGACGCGACCGGCGCGGCGCAGACCCTGGAAGCCGCGCGCGGCGCGATCGGCGACGACTGGCCGGCGCCGGTCTACGACTATCTCACCGGCAAGATCCCCGAGAGCAAGATGGCGGCGAGCGCCAAGACCAGCGATCGCATCGCCTTTGCCGAGCGCCTCGGCGTCGCCAAGTTCTTTGCCGGCGAATGGGCCTTCCTCTCCGGCGATACCGACGCCGCCCGCGCCGCCCTGCAGGATGCGACGGGCACGCAGGCCTTCTACCGGCTGGAATTCGCCGCCGCCAAAGGGCGTCTCGCCCACATGACGAAATAGCCGCCTTGCGCCGGATGATGCAGGAGACGCGGCTCGCATCCTTCCTCGGCGCTCTTATGGTCGGCCTGCTGTGCTCGATCGGCGCCGCCCTGGCCGAGCCGCGGGTGGCGCTGGTGATCGGCAATTCGAGCTACGGCGGCGAGATCGGCAATCTCGCCAATCCGGCCAACGACGCCAAGCTGATGGCGAAGACCTTGCGCGGCATCGGCTTCGACGTGGTCGAGGTCGAGAATGCCGACCAGAACGCCATGAAGCGCGCCATCGTCGATTTCGGCGACAAGCTCAGCAACGCCGGAACCGATGCGACGGGCCTGTTCTACTATGCCGGCCACGGGCTGCAGGTGCAGGGCGAGAATTTCCTGATCCCGGTGAAGGCGCATATCGAGCGGGAAGCCGACGTCGATATCGAGGCGGTCTCCGCCGACCTGGTGCTGAAGCAGATGGATTATGCCGGCAGCGCGGTCAACATCGTGATCCTCGACGCCTGCCGCAACAACCCGCTGACCCGCGGCTTCCGCTCCGAGGTTCGCGGCCTTGCGGAGATCACGCGCAAGCCGCGGGGCAGCTTCATCGCCTATTCGACCGCGCCGGGCGAGGTTGCCGCGGACGGCAACGGCGCCAACAGCCCCTATGCGAAGGCGCTGGCGGAATCGATCGTCGTGCCGGGCGAGGGCATCGAGGAGATCTTCCGCGACGTGCGCGGCAAGGTGCTGGCGGCGACCAACAGCAAGCAGACGCCCTGGGATTCCTCGTCGCTCACCGCGCCGTTCTATTTCCAGGCGCCGGTCGCGGCGGCGCCGGCCGTCGGCGCGTCCACCGCCTTGTCCGGCAATCCGCAGGCGGCCGAGCTGCTGTTCTGGGAATCGATCAAGGACAGCAAGTCCGCCGACGATTTCCAGGCCTATCTCGACAAGTATCCGCAGGGCGACTTCGCATCGCTCGCGAAGAACCGGCTGAAGAGCCTGGGCGCGGTCGCGTCGGCGGAACCCGAGCAGCCGGATGCGACCATCCGCAACATGGCGCCCGGCAAGGACGAGGAGATCGCCAAGGAATACGAGCAGTCCTTCTGGGATTCGGTGAAGGACAGCGGCCGGGCCGAGGACCTGCAGGCCTACCTGAACAAGTATCCGCGCGGGCAGTATGCGGACATGGCGAAGCAGAAGCTGAAGGATCTCGGCGAGGCGGCCACGCCGCGATTGCTTGAATCCGTGCCGCCGCCGGCGCAGGTCGCGGCGGTGGCTCCGCCGCCGCTTCCGGCCTTCGATGCCGTCGATCGGCAGATTTTTGCCCGGGACCAGGCACGTCTGCGCGCGGCCCCGGACATGAAGGCCGAGGTGATCGGCCGTGCCGCCGCCAATGCCGCGCTGCGGGCGACGGGCCGCAGCCAGGACGGCGCATGGTGGCGCATCGCCATGGCGGATGGCAGGACCGGCTATGTCGCCGCCAGCGTCGTGACCGAGCAGCCGGTTGCTGCGCCGGCCGCCGCCGCGCCTTCCGCGCCGGCCAGCCCGGCGCCGGTTGCGACACCGCCCGCCGCCGCCCCGGCGCAGGAGGCTTCGGCCGCAGCGCCATCGGCGCCGCCTTCCGGAAAGGACGAGGACATCTGCCCGGAGAACTCGAAGGCGGCATTGGCCGACCGGATCGCGGCCTGCCAGCGGGTGATCGCGAATGCCGGCGACGATGACACCAAAATCACCGCCCTGATCAATCTCGGCAACAATTTCTACAACTCCGGTCAGCCGGATGCGGCGCTGAAGAACTACCAGGCCGCGCTCGCGATCGATCCGAAGAATGCCGCCGCCAATTTCGACATCGGCCTCATCCTCAGCGACCGCGCGCGCTACGCCGAGGCCCGCGTGGCGTTCGACAAGGCGGCGCAATCCGATCCAAGCGACGTCGACGCGGTCTATCAGCGTGGCGTGATGCGCGGCAATCTCGGCGACTTCGACGGCGCGCGCGAGGACGTCCGGCGCGCCATCGCACTGAAGGCGGGCGTGCCCGACTATTACAACGAGCTGAGCTTCCTCGATCTGGTGGCGGGCGATGCTGCGGCTGGGGCGAAGGCGCTGGACCAGGCGGGGGCGGGGGACCCGAAGTTCTGGAGCACCACGGCATTCGCCGTCTACTACTTCGACGGCGCGATGGACAAGGCCCTGGAGCAGGCCGAGCGCAGCATCAAGGACAGCCCCGACTATGCCTATGGCTGGGTGTGGAAGTCGCTGGTGCAGCGCGCCGGGGGCGACGTCGCGGGCGCAAACCAGAGCCTGGCCGACGGATTGAAGGCGATCAAGCCGACCGACTGGCCGACGCCGCTCCTGCAGTTCATGTCGGGGAAGATCTCGGAAGAGCGGATGCGCGTCCTCGCCAATTCCGGCGACCTCAAGACCCGGAACGAACGGCTCTGCGAGGTCAGCTTCTATCGGGGCGAACTGGCCTACCTCGCCGGCGACAAGGACACGGCGCGTGCGGCGATGCAGGTCGCCCTCGGCACCCGGATCTACTATTACGTCGAATATGCGGCCGCGAAGGCGCGGCTTGCCCGGCTTGGCCAATAGCCCCGTCGGCCCACTTGCGAATGGTTATAAAAAGCGGTTCCAACACCCCGGAAAACATGCGATATTTCTGCCATGAGCATGCTTGACAACCGGCCCTTCACGCCGATCGTGCAGAAGCTGCGCGCCGCGGGGCTCCGCCCGACGCGCCAGCGCATGTCGCTGGCCAAGCTGCTGTTCGAGCCGGGCGACCGCCATGTGACGGCCGAGCAGCTCCATCAGGAGGCGGCCGCAGGCCGCATCCGGGTCTCGTTGGCCACGGTCTACAATACGCTGCATCAGTTCACCGCGGCGGGGCTGCTGCGGGAGGTCGTGGTGCAGCCGGGGCGCTCCTATTTCGATACCAATACCTCCGATCACCACCACTTCTTCATCGAGGCCAACGGCCATCTGCAGGACATCCCGGGCGATTCGGTCGCCCTGGCGAAGCTGCCGGAGCCGCCGGAAGGGACCCGGATCGCGCGGGTCGAAGTGATCGTGCGCGTGGCCAAAGGCTGACCGAGAAGCTCAGTCTTTATCTTTTTGTTTCAGCGCGACCGTCGCTCTTTTAGACTTATTCTAATCTGTTGACAGGGTCCTGGGGCCCTGATCTATGATCGGCTCGGATCATCGGTGCGGCGCTTGCCCGCGCTGCCTGCCCAATACGAAACCAACCATGGAAGGGAGAAGAACATGGCCCAGCTGAAGAACTCCAAGACGGAAAAGAACCTGAAAGACGCCTTCGCCGGCGAGAGCCAGGCGAATCGCCGCTATCTCTATTTCGCACAAAAGGCCGATGTCGAAGGCTACAACGACGTCGCCGCGGTGTTCCGCTCGACCGCGGAAGGCGAGACCGGCCATGCCCATGGTCATCTCGAGTTCCTCGAGGCGGTCGGCGATCCGGCGACCGGCCTCCCGATCGGCGGCACCGCGCCCAACCTCAAGGCGGCGATCGCCGGCGAGACCCATGAATACACCGATATGTATCCTGGGATGGCCCGCACCGCGCGCGAGGAGGGCTTCGAGGAGATCGCGGACTGGTTCGAGACCCTGGCCAAGGCCGAGAAGTCCCATGCCGGCCGCTTCCAGAAGGCCCTCGACACGCTCGGCTGAGCGGCGTCGCTGAAAGATCCGGCGCGGCCCGGCCTCGCGGCCGGGCCGCGCCGATCCGTTCCGTTTCGGCGCAACCCAGGCAACCCGGATAGGCGATGCGCGAAGGCAGCCTCGAACCGCCGGTCCGCCACCCGCTGGCGTGGCAGGATCCGGATTTCTACGACATGGCGAAGATCGAAGCGGAGATGCACCGCGTCTTCGACATCTGCCATGGCTGCCGGCGCTGCTTCAATCTCTGCGACAGCTTTCCCCGCCTGTTCGACATCGTCGACGCCAGCCCCACCGAGATGGAGGGGGTGAAGAGCGAGCAGTTCGGCCCGGTCGTCGAGGCCTGCACGCTGTGCGACATGTGCTTCATGACCAAATGTCCCTATGTGCCGCCGCACGACTTCAATCTGGACTTCCCGCATCTGATGCTGCGGGCCCGCGCCGTCGA
>DASZSL010000073.1:0-17631 GCA_035548715.1 Dongiaceae bacterium | reverse complement strand
GGCGCCGAGCGCCGCGGCGAAATCCGCCGGCGCGGCGGCATTCAGCTTCTTGGCGGCGGCGCCATAGAGCGCGCTCAGCAGGAGATCGCGCTCGGCCAGCGCCTGGACGTCGCCCGCCTTCTCGCGGCGCAGCGCTTCGGCCAGCAGCGGCTTCAGCTTCGGGTCGGCGGCAAGGGCGCCGGCGCGATCCAGCAGGGTCTTGGCCGCGGCGTCGCTCCAGATCGGCTGCGCCGCGCGCCCGTCATAGACGCGCTTCAACGCGGCGAGGCGGTCGGCGCCGAGCGCCGCATCGATGTCGGTGACCGGCGGCGCGCCGGCCGAGAGGATCTCGGCGATGCTCCGCGCTTCGTCGGCGGCCGCGGGCGCCGTCCGCAGCGCCGCGGCGAGGACGGCGATGATGAGCAGGCGCAGCGAATCGCGAATCACAGTCATTGCCGGGACAATAGGCGGGTCGACTTTGCTTTCCAAGGGCGGCGGGAATCGTCGTCCCTCCCTGGAAAGAGGCCGGGAGGTCCTCTAGGTTCCCAACAAACACCGTGGGGCAGGAAACCCTCGAAATCATGAACGACGCCATCATGCCGCAAGCGCGGTTCGAGCCGTATTGGTGGGCGGCGGCGGCACCGCAGCGCCTGGCCGCGGGCGCGCCGGCCACGCGTTACGACGTGGCGGTGATCGGCGCGGGCTTCACCGGGATGCGCGCGGCGCTGGAGCTGGCGCGGGCGGGGCGCAGCGTCGTGGTGCTGGACAAGGAGCCGGCGGGCTCGGGTGCGGCGCGGCGCAATGCCGGCTATCTCGGGCGCGTGCTGAAGAAGTCGCTGCCAACCTTGATGGCCAAGCACGGCGAGGCCAAGGGCATCGCCCTCTATCGCGAGCTCGGCGAGGCCTTCGCCGGGACGATCGACTTCATCGCCCGCGAGAACATCGACTGCCGGCTGACGCGACACGGCCGCTACATCGCCGCGACGTCGACGGCGCATTACGATGCGATGGCCGCCGAGCTCGAATCGATGCGCCGGCATCTCGGCTATCCCTACGAAATGGTGCCCGCGTCGGCGCAGCGCCGCGAATTCGGCAGCGACGCCTATCGCGGCGGCGCGGTGATCCCCGACCTCGCCGCGATCCATCCCGGTCTCTACCACCGCGGCCTGACGCAGCGCGCGGTCGCGGCGGGCGCCGTCATCTGCGACGACGTCGCGGTGCGGGCGGTGCAGCCGGAAGGCGGCGGCGTCTCGATCGCGACGGATCGCGGCACGATCGCGGCCCGCGATGCGATCATCGCGACCAACGGCTATACGCCGCGCAGCCTGGCGTGGCTGGCGCGCCGGGTCGTTCCGTTCCAGGCCTATATGGCGGCGACCGAGACGCTGTCCGACGCGCAGCTCGACGAGGCGATCCCGCAGCGGCGCACGGTGCTCGATTCCAACACCAATATCGACTTCTTCCGCCCGGCGCCGGATTCGCCGCGGCTGCTGTTCGGCGGCGGCACCGGCGTGCCGCGCGGCGGCTTCCGGGAGATCGCGCGGTTCCTGCATGGCCTGCTGGGGCGCGTGCTGCCGCAATTGAAGGAGGTGCGGCTGGAATGGGTCTGGACCGGATTCTGCGCCGGCACCTTCGACCTGATGCCGCATATCGGCGGGCGCGAGCGCATCTGGTACGGGCTCGGCTACAACTTCGCCGGCGTGCCGATGGGGACGCATTTCGGCGCCAAGCTCGCCGCGCTGGTCATGGACCGGCCGGAAGGCCGCTCGGCATTCGCGGCAGCACCGTTCCCGACGCTGCCGCTCTATACCGGCAAGCCGTGGTTCGTGCCGCTGGCCATGCGCTATTTCGACTGGAAGGACGGCAAGCGCGGCTAGGCCGCCGCCCGGCGGTGAAGAGCCGGGCGACGGCCGGAAGCGGCCCTAGGCGGCGCGCACGGTGCGCAGGAACTCGTCCACCTGGCTCTTCAGCATGACGCCGTTCCTGCCGAGCTCGGTCGCGGCATCGAGCACCTGGCCGGCGGCGACGCCGGTCTCCTGCGAGGCCTGGTTGACGCCGGCGATGTTGGACGAGACCTCGGTCGTGCCCTGCGCCGCCTGCTGCACGTTGCGCGAGATCTCCTTGGTCGCCGCACCCTGCTCCTCGACGGCGGAGGCGATCGCGGTCGAGATCTCGCTCACTCGGTTGATGGTCGCGGTGATGCCGCCGATCGCCTCGGCCGAGCTCTGGGTCGCCTCCTGGATCGAGCGCACCTGGCCGGCGATCTCCTCGGTGGCCTTGGCGGTCTGCGTCGCCAGCGCCTTCACCTCGGAGGCGACGACGGCGAAGCCCTTGCCCGCCTCACCGGCGCGCGCCGCCTCGATCGTGGCGTTGAGCGCCAGCAGGTTGGTCTGGCCGGCGATGTCGTTGATCAGGCGCACGACCTCGCCGATCTTCTGCGCGGCGTCCGCCAGGCCCTTCACCTTCGCGTTGGTGTCGTTCGCCTGGCCGACCGCCGCATGGATGATGCGGTTCGACTCGTTCACCTGGTTGTTGATCTCGCCGATCGAGGCCGAGAGCTCCTCGGTCGCGGCGGCGACGGTCTGCACGTTCTGCGTGGTCTGCTCCGAGGCGGCCGCCACGGCGGTGGACTGCCGCGAGGTCTCCTCCGCGGTGCTGGTCATCGTCTGGGCGGTCGATTGCAGCTCGGTCGCCGCCGAGGAGACGCCGTTCACCACGCCGCCGACGCTGCTCTCGAAGCGGTCGGCGAGGTCGAGCATGGCCTGGCGGCGCTCCGTCTCGGCCCGCGCCTTGGCGGCCTCCTGCTCGGCGCGCAGCCGGTCGGCCTCGATCATGTTGTCCTTGAACACCTGCACCGCCCCGGCCATGGTGCCCATCTCGTCCCGGCGGTCGCGGGCGGGAATCTCGACCGTCTTGTCGCCGGCCGCGAGCTCGCGCATGGCCCGGGTCATGTCGGCCACCGGGCGCGTGATGCTGTTCGCCACCGCCCAGCCGATCGCGACGCCGAGCAGGATCGCAAGGCCGGCGATCGAGAGCGCCACCAGGATGCCCCGGGCGATCGCGCGTCCGGCCCGCTCGCCGACGGCGGCCTGGGTGTTCACCGCGTCATCGGCCATCCCGCTGAACTTGCCGGTGATCTGCGGCCCGAGCGCGAGCATCGCGGCGAACGTGTCGTTGCCGGCGCCGATGGCGCCCGCCAGCCTGTCGAAATCGGCGAGATAGGCCTTCACCAGGCCGGCCGCGAGGGCGAGCTGCTGCTTCTGCGCCGCGTCCTGCAGGCGCGGCTCGAGATCGGCGGTGATCTTGAAGAAGGCGTCGCCGGCCTGCCTGGCCTGGTCGACCAGCTCCGGCTTCAGCTCGGCGCGGTACTTGGTGACGGCGAGGCGCAGGGTCTGCAGCCCGGCCAGCGTATCGGCCGCCAAAGCCGCGACGACGGGATCGGCCCCGGCCCGGGCGGCCTGGGCGATGCCGGTCAGGGCCTCGGTGATCTTCGGCCCGTTCTGCACCATGTCGGCCAGCACCGCGTCCTGCTCCTGGCGGTGCGCGACCAGCGTCTTGAAGGCATCGCTGTATTGGCCGACCAGCGGCATGATCGCGTCGATCGCGTCGAGGTCGCTCTGGTCGCGGAAGATGGTCTTCCCCTGCCCGACCTCGTCGGTCAGGGCCTTCAAGGCGGCCACCGTGCTTTCCCGCGCGGCATCGGTGCCGTTGATCTGAAAGCCGCGGACGTTGAGCCGGACCGTGGTCAGGTCGCCGCTCCATTTCTGCGCCGTCGAGGCTTCGAGCGAGGCCTGGCGGAAGGACTGAAAGTTGTGATCCGCGCCGGAGAGACCGAGATAGGCGGTCGCCGTGACCACTCCCAGCAGCACCAGCAGGACGCCGATGCCGATCGCCAGCCGCACGCCGATCTTCAAGTTACGCCACCACGACATGATCCACACCCCGCTCCAAAAGAGCCGCCATTCGCCGCTCGATACGGGTGCAAGGTTGGGCGAAACCTCCTAAGCAACTGTGAATATCGACCGCTCCAAGCATGGAAGCACGTGCGACCGATTTACTCAGGCAGGAGAGCCGCCTTCGCGGCTTGATCTAAGACAATGTCGCAGCGCAAGAGGGCGCATATTCCCGCATGCAGCTTCACGCATGCCGCGCGACGCGGAACGTCACGCCCGGATGGTGCGCAGGAAGCTATCCACCTCGCGGCGCAGCACGTCGCCTTCCGCGGCGAGCTCGCCGGCCGAGCTGAGGACCTGCCCCGCCGCGGTTCCGGTCTGCTCGGCCGCCGCGGTGACGCCGCCGATATTCGAAGAGACTTCCGTGGTGCCCTGCGCCGCCTGCTGCACGTTGCGCGAAATCTCCTGGGTCGCGGCACCCTGCTCCTCGACGGCGGAGGCGATCGCGGTCGAGATCTCGCTCACCCGGTTGATCGTCTCGGCGATGCTGCCGATCGCCTCGACCGAGCTGCGTGTCGCCTCCTGGATCGAGCGCACCTGGCCGGCGATCTCCTCGGTGGCCTTGGCGGTCTGCGTCGCCAGCGCCTTCACCTCGGAGGCAACCACGGCAAAGCCCTTGCCCGCCTCGCCGGCGCGCGCCGCCTCGATCGTGGCATTGAGCGCCAGCAGATTGGTCTGGCCGGCGATGTCGTTGATCAGGCGCACCACCTCGCCGATCTTCTGCGCGGCCTCGGCGAGGCCCTGGACCTTGGCATTGGTCGCGCCGGCCTGGCTGACGGCTTCGCCGACGATGCGCGTCGATTCCGTGACCTGGGTCGTGATCTCGCCGATCGAGGCGGAGAGCTCCTCCGTCGCGGAGGCGACGGTCTGCACGTTCTGGGTCGTCTGTTCGGCGGCGCCGGCGACGGCCTGCGACTGGCGCGAGGTCTCCTCGGCCACTTCGCTCATCGCCTGGGCGGTGGTCTGCAGGTCGCCCGCGGAACTGGTGACCTTGCCGACCACGCCGCCGACCGACTTCTCGAACCGGTCGGCAAGATCGAGCATGGTCTTGCGGCGCGCGGCTTCGTCGGCCTGGCGCTTGGTGTCTTCCTCCGCCTTGCGGCGCGCGGCATCGGCGCGGAGATTCTCCTTGAAGGCGAGCACCGCCTTGGCGATGACGCCGACCTCGTCCTTGCGGTCGGTCGCCGGGATCTCGGCATCGATGTTGCCGGAGGCGAGCTGATGCATCGTCGCGGTCAGCACGCCGAGCGGGCGGGTGATGCCGCGGGCGACGGCGAAGGCGGTCGCGAGGCCGAGCAGCACCGCGCCGATCATGCCGGCGGTCATCAGCATCCGCGACGAGGCATAGATCCGGTCGCCGGTGTCGCTGGCATCCGCCGCGCCCTTGGCGTTGAGCGCGACGAGCCGGTCGAGCAGGGCGGCAGCGGCCTCATACTCCTGGCGCGACTGGCCCAGATAGAGCGGCAGCGCGGAGGCCGTGTCGTTGCTGCCGGCGAGATCGAGCAGCTTGCGGCTGGTGTCCTGGTATTGCGCCCAGGCGGTCTTGAACTGTTCGTAGATCCCCCGCTCCTCGTCGCTGGAGATCAGCGGCTCGTACACGTTGGCGGTCGCGACCATGCTGTCGGTCGTCGCCTTCATGTCGGCCCCGGCTTTGGCGATGTCCGCCTCGCTCGAAGCGACCAGACGCGTGCCCTCGGCGACCCGGAAGTTCGCGGCCTCGG
Organism: Dongiaceae bacterium; assembly: GCA_035548715.1. Lineage (GTDB taxonomy): Bacteria > Pseudomonadota > Alphaproteobacteria > Dongiales > Dongiaceae > Dongia. The sequence goes on along the minus strand of DASZSL010000073.1, from coordinate 11,978 downwards.
TGTTGAGCCTGGAGATGTTCTCGACGCTCGGCAGCCAGTTCCGCGTGATCTCGGTGGACTGGTCGTTGATGACGGCGAAGTTCCAGATGGCGAACAGGCCGAGGCCGAGAAGGATCGCCAGGAGGAGGGCAAAGCCGCCATAAATCTTCACGCCAATCTTGAGGTTCTTCCAGACAAACATCGGGGGTATCCTATGGGGGTCCTGTCCATACGCGCTGGACGGCTCAGGACAGGAAGTTACGCCTAGAATGTTTAAGATCGGGTTTAGGATAGGGATATTGTCTGCGGCAATTTGGCTGAGCGCGGCGACCCTGCGCGCCGATACCGCGCCCGCCGCGCCCCAGCCAGACCCGGTATCCGAGACCCTGAAGCCCTGCGCCGAAGGCCCGGACGCGGCGGCCCGCGCCGTCGCCTGCACCCAGGCGATCAGCGGCGGCGGCCTCACCGGCAAGGCGCTCGGCGCGGCCTATCTCTTCCGCGGCAACGCCCAGGTCGAGCGCCGGCAATTCGCGGCGGCGATCGACGATTATTCCAAGGCGCTGTCGGTGGACAGCGGAGCGACCGACGCGCTCTACAACCGCGCGGCGGCCTATGCGCAGCTCGGGCGGCTGGATCTCGCGATCGAGGATTACGACCGGCTGCTGCAGGTCGCGCCGAACGATCCGGACACCCTGTTCAACCGGGCCTGGCTGTACTCGATCCAGGGCAAGTACGACGCGGCGAGCGACGACCTGACCAAGGTGCTGATGGTCAAGCCGGACGATTTCGAGACCCGGCTGCGCCGCGCCGGGATCGCGATCCAGCTCGGGCGCAACGAGGATGCGATCGCCGATTGCACGCAGCTGCTGAAGGCGGCGCCGAAGTCGCCGGTCGCGCTCTACAATCGCGGCCGCGCGGAATACGCCAAGGGCGATTACCGCGCGGCGGCCGGCGATTTCGGCGCGGCGGAGAAGAACCTGGAAGGCATCGGCAACGCGACGCTGCGCGCCTATGCGACGCTGCGGCTGGCGCTGGCCGCCGCGCATGCGGGCAAGAGCGCGCCGCCCGAGCTCGCCGCCCTGGCCAAGGCGGTGCCGGAGGACCAGTGGCCGATGCCGGTCGTCGCCTTCTACCTGGGCAATCTCGGCGCCGACGACCTGCTGGCCGCAACCCGGGTCGCCGATCCGGCGCGCGCCGCCAATCTGGCCGCCGAGGCCGAGTACTATATCGGCGAATGGGCGCTGCTGAAGCAGGACAGGAAAGTGGCGAGGAACCACTTCAAGGCGGCGATCAGCGGCAAGGCCGACCGCGCCAACCTGGAATTCATCGACGCCGGCCTCGCGCTGCAGAAGCTCGGCTCCTGACCGCCGGCCCGGTGCCTTTTCCGGGCCGACGGTCTTGCAACCGATGATCGATTCGGCCGATCATGGCGGCGCCGCAAATCCTCGCCGCGAAGGTCGAGCCGGTGAAGCCACGGATCGCCGCCGTCACCATGGGCCTGTGCGCCGGCTTCGTGCTGGCGGGCTGCGCCGCCGCGCCCTCGCCCGCGACCGACGCCCGGCCGCGCGTGATCGCCGCCCGGCAACCGGAGGCTGCAGCGAATGCCGGGGCGGCGGCTTCCCCCGCGGTCGTCTGCGCCGAGCCGCATCCGGACGCGGCGAACGCGCTCGCCGGATCCTTCGACGGCGGCCCCACGATCTTCGGCCGGGCCGCCGGCCCGATATCCGCCGACCAGGCCGAGGGCATGGCGCAACTGGCGGAGCGGACCGCCTCGATCCAGCTCTTGCGCGACCAGATGCATCGTGCCTGCGAGGCCTATGCCGGCGGCGCAATCGGCGCGGCGGATTACGCGCTACTCATGGACGGCATCGCCCGCACCATGGTGACGCTCATCCTGAGCGAAACGGCCGCCGGCGCGTTCGGCCCGGGCGGCACGGCGCGCGCCGACGCGCTCGATGACACCGCGCCGCCGCCCCTGGCCGACCTGATGAAGAGCATCGAGGCGCTGACCCGGCGGCTTGCCGATGCCGAGGTGGCGGTCGCGCGCGCCCAGCGGGAGCTCGAAACCGCGAACGCGCAGGATTATCCGGACATGCCTGCCAGAGCCGCCGCCATCGGGATGAAGCAGGCGGCGCTGGACCGCGCACTGGCCGTGCGCGATGCGATCCGCGACACGCTGCAGGCCAAGATCGATGCCGCCGCCAGGGCGGCCGCGGACATCACCCGCTCCACCGTCGCCGATCAGCCCTGACGGCGCGCGGGACGGCGGGACCGGCGCAGCGGCGCCGCCTCGGCGCCGGCATAGAGGGCGGCGAGCGCGGCGCCGGAGAGCGATTCGAGGGCGGCACGATCGAGGCTGAGCGCGATCCGGTTGCCGCTCCGCGCCTCCAGCACCAGGCCCGCGATGCGCAATTCCCGCAGATGATGCGCCAGGGTCGGCTTCGACACGCCGAGCCGTCGCGCGAGCTCGGCCGAGGTCATCGGCGTGCGCGCGATCAGGCCGGCGATGGTGTAGCGCGTGGCATCGCCGAGCGCGCGGAACACCAGCGCGGGATCGCGCGGCGCCGACGCGACGCGCGGCAGCGGAGACGGCGGCGCTTCCGGGGAAGGCAGCCGATCGGGATCGAGCGGCAGCACGGCGCCGCCTCGGTCGAAGCCGGCCACGAAGCCCGGCGGCGCGAAACGGCTGGGAACGAAGATCGCCGTCTCCACCTTCGGTGCCGGAGCATCGATCGAGAGGTGACCGAGGCGCGCCTCCAGCCGCGGCGCAGGGCCGGCGAGCTCTTCCCGCCAGCGCCGCCAATAGGCCGCGAAGGCGAGGCGGTCGAAGCGCCGCAAGGCATCGACGACCAGGAGCTGGAGCGCCTCGGGATCGGATGCAGGCGCGAAGCGTTCGGCGGGCAGCGCCGCGACCGCCTCGATGACGCCGTCGACATCGGGCGATTCGGCCGCCGCGCGCGGCAATGGCAGCGCCGCCAGGCGACGCCAGAGGTCCGGCGACCCGGCCTGGTCGCCGAGGCGGCGCCGGAAGCCCTGATCGAGCTTCCGGCGCGCCTGGTCCAGCCAGCGGCGCACCGCTTCGGATTGCGGCCGGCTCTCGTCGTTCGCCAGCACCGCGGCCAAGGCGAAGAACACTTCCAGGCGCGGCGAAGCCGCGAAAGCGCGGGCGATCTTCATCAATCTAATGTAGCTTATTATCTAATATTTTGTAATTATCTAATTACTTACGAGCGAGCCTGCGCCGCGTCCGCGCTTCTTGTCAGGCCGGAGGCCTTCGCCTACTTTCCGGCCGCTTTTTCGCCGTCCGGCACTTCATCCCAGCAACGGAAATCCCATGGCCGCCTCCCGCGATATCAAGAAGGTCGTGCTCGCCTATTCCGGCGGGCTCGATACCAGCGTCATCCTGAAATGGCTGCAGGAGGCCTATCGCTGCGAGGTGGTGACCTTCACCGCCGATCTCGGCCAGGGCGAGGAACTGGAGCCGGCGCGCAAGAAGGCCGAGATGTTCGGCATCAAGGAGATCTTCATCGAGGACCTGCGCGAGGAATTCTGCCGCGACTTCGTGTTCCCGATGTTCCGCGCCAACGCGCTCTACGAGGGACAGTACCTGCTCGGCACCTCGATCGCCCGGCCGCTGATCGCCAAGCGGCAGATCGAGATCGCCCAGCAGACGGGCGCCGACGCGGTGGCGCACGGCGCCACCGGCAAGGGCAACGACCAGGTGCGCTTCGAGCTCTCCTATTATGCGCTCAACCCGGACATCAAGGTGATCGCGCCCTGGCGCGAATGGAACCTGACCAGCCGCACCAGGCTGCTGGAATTCGCCGAGCAGCACCAGATCCCGATCGCCAAGGACAAGCGCGGCGAGGCGCCGTTCTCGGTCGATGCCAACCTGCTGCATTCCTCGAGCGAGGGGAAGATCCTGGAGGACCCGTGGATCGAGCCCGACGAGATGGTCTATCAGCGCACCATCTCGCCCGAGCAGGCGCCGGACAAGGCGACCGTGATCGAGATCGGCTTTGAGAAGGGCGACGCGGTCTCGATCGACGGCGAGAGGATGTCTCCCGCGACGCTGCTGACCCGGCTCAACGCGCTCGGCAAGGCCAACGGCATCGGCCGGCTCGACCTGGTCGAGAACCGGTTCGTCGGCATGAAGTCGCGCGGCGTCTACGAGACGCCCGGCGGCACCATCCTGCACGCGGCGCATCGCGGCATCGAATCGATCACGCTCGACCGCGGCGCCGCGCATCTGAAGGACGAGCTGATGCCGCGCTATGCCGAGCTCATCTACAACGGCTTCTGGTTCGCGCCGGAGCGCGAGATGCTGCAGGCCCTGATCGACAAGAGCCAGGAGCATGTCGAGGGCGTGGTCCGGATGAAGCTCTACAAGGGCAACGCGACCGTCATCGGCCGCAAGTCGGACAAGAGCCTCTACAGCCTGCAGCACGTCACCTTCGAGGACGATGCCGGCGCCTACGACCAGCGCGACGCCGCGGGGTTCATCAAGCTGAACGCGCTGCGCCTGCGGCTGCTGAAGCGCGGGCACGGGTAGCGCTCGTCCTTCGCCACGGCTTGATCCTCAGAACAGCGGCGCGCCGATCACCTGCGGGTGGAACCAGAGGACGATGGCGAGATAGAGCGCGATCGTGATCGCCAGCGGCACGCCGAGGCCCCGCCAGTCGAACCGGGCGCGGCCCTGCGCGATCGCCAGGAAAGGCAGGTTCGAGGTGGTGGCGAAGAGCTGCCGCACGCTCTCGGCCGGCCAGGTGCGGCGCTTCTTGGCGTCGATCGCCAGGGTGCCGGCGAGCGAGAGCACGGCGAAGGCGCCGAAGAAGACCAGCCCCGCACCATCGCCATTGGCCAGGACGTGCAATACCGCCCAGAGGCCGATCCCCCACATGATCGGGTGGCGGGTCACGGTGAAGATGCCGCCGGGCTGCCAGCCGCCGCCGGGCGGCGCCGTCATGACCGCGGTGGGATTCCGCGTCATATAGCCGGCGACCAGCAGGATCAGGGCCAGCGGCATCAGGGTCAGCGCCAGATGGCCGATGCCGGGGATCGCCCACAGCGCCGCGTCCCGCGGCGCGCGCAGGAAGGCCATGACCATCCAGAGGATCAGGGCGCCCGACAGCAGCGAGAACAGGCCGAGGAAAGCCCGCTCGCCGGTCAGCGCGACGATTCCCCCGCGCAAGGGGGTCGACGAGATCAGGAAATGCAGCCCCACGAACAGCAGCGCCGATAGAACCAGTGCGATCATCGCCACCTCCTGCAAGGGAAAATCCTAGCCGCTCTCGATGACAGCGCAACGCGCCTTCCGCGACGCCGGGAGGACGCACGATTGTGTAAGAGCGCGTGTTCGATCTGCGCAAATCGTTTCGGGAACCAAATCTGACCCGAATCCTTGATCTCCGAGCAAACCTGCCGGCTGCGTCCCCGAGGGTATCCCCCGGCGGCGCTTCATCCAATGGAGCGTGCACCAGGACCGCGCCGGCGCGCGGCAGCGCCGTGTGAGGGTGAGAGGAGGACCACAGCATGACCAAGACCCGTGTCCCTGACTCGTTTGAGGAAGCGGCGCTCGAGATCGTCCGTGCCCTGAGCGCGGTGGAGGCCGCCCGGATCGTCGGCCTCTCGCCGCAGACCTTGCGCGACTATACCGATGCGGACCGGCCGGGCCGGCCGACGCTGCAGACGGCGCTGGAGCTCGACGTCGCCTGCTTCGAGCGGCTGGGCCGGGCGCCGTTCTTCGAATCCTACAGCCGCCAGCTCGCGGCCCGGACCCGCGACAACCAGCGCCCGGTCGGCGACGTGCTGGTCGAGGCGCTGGACCTGCCCGGGGCGGTCGGCCGCCTGCTCGATCTCATCCGCCGCAGCCGGTCGAACGGGAAGGCCAGCCAGGCCATCTCGCCGGCGGAGAGCAACGCCATCATGCGGGCCATCAAGGTGCAGCGCCGCGAGCTCGACGACGTCGAGGCCGCGGTCAATGCCGCCACCAAAGAGAAGGCCCCGGCCTCGTCGTCCAGCGCCCCGAACGACCCCAACCGGGCGGAAGCGCGCCAGGATTAGCGCGGGGGAGGACTGGCGCAGGGGGAGGACTGGCGCAGGGACTGGCGCGGCCTATTGCGGAATCTCGATCGCCGTCGCGGCGCAGCTCCGCGAATGGCCGAGGGCGCGCTTCACCGTCGGGTAGAAGCGCGCCAACGCGACCGCCAGGGCCAGATCGACCAGGGCCTTGCGCCCGAACCGGGCCTCGACCGCGGCACCTTTCTCCAGCAGCATCGGATCGTTCTCGGAAACCACCCGGCCGAAGCAGAAGCCGAGCTTCAGGTCCGGCGGCAGGTCGGTGAGCCGGTTGTCGAGCGCGGCCTTGATATAGCCGCGGTCGATCCCGGCCCTGGCGGCGAGATTCACATAGATCTGCACGCATTCGCCGCAATCCTCGGCGAGGGTGGCGCCCAGCCCGGCCATGGCGGCGACCGGCCCCGGCACGCTCTGGTTCTCGCGCGCGAGGCGGCCGATCTCGGCCAGGCGCAGGGCCGAGCCGGGCGAGGCCTCCGCCATGTCGCGCTGATAGTCGAGGGGAACGCCGATCTCGCGCTCGCGCGCGCCGATCGCCGCAGCCTCCGGGTCGGCGTCCCTTGGTGTCATGGCTCTGCCGTGCATGATGCTCTCGTGCGGGGAAAGATCTGGTGATGAGCGCCGGTTAACGCAACCCAACGCAGCGGGTTGCACCGGGTTCGCCCGATTGCGGCGCTGCGTCGCCGTGCCGCGCTTATTCCGGCAGAGCGACGCCGCGCTGCCGGCAGGCGGCGATCAGCGTGTTCTGCAGCAGCAGCGCGATAGTCATCGGCCCGACGCCGCCCGGGACCGGCGTGATGCCGGAAGCCTTGGGGTAGCAGGAGGCGTAGTCGACGTCGCCGACCAGCTTGCCCTTGCCGTCGCGCTCGATGCGGTTGATGCCGACATCGATCACCACGGCGCCTTCCTTGATCCAGTCGCCCTTCACCATCTCCGGCCGGCCGACCGCGGCGACCACGATGTCGGCGCGGCGCACCTCGCCCGGCAGGTCCTTGGTCTTGGAATGGGCGATGGTGACGGTGCAGCTCTCGTTCAGCAGCAGCAGGGCCATCGGCTTGCCGACGATGTTGGAGCGGCCGATCACGACGGCGTGCTTGCCGGCGAGATCGCCCAGGCGGTCCTTCAGCAGCAGCAGGCAGCCATAGGGCGTGCAGGGCACGAGGCCCCCCGTATCGACCCCCGGGCCGCCGGTCGCGAGGCGCCCGGCATTGATGACATGGAAGCCGTCGACATCCTTGGCGGGATCGATCGCGTCGATGATCGCCTGCGGGTCGATCTGCTTGGGAACCGGCAACTGGCAGAGGATGCCGTTGACCTGCGGGTCCTTGTTGAGCCGGTCGATCAGCGCCAGCAATTCCGCCTGCGCGGCGGTCGCGGGGAGCTTGTGCTCGAAGCTCGCCATGCCCGAGGCCTTGGTCTGCTCGCCCTTGTTGCGGACATAGACCTTGCTTGCCGGATCCTCGCCGACCAGCACCACGGCGAGGCCGGGCACGAAGCCGTGCTTCTCCTTCAGGGCCGCGACCTGGCGCGCGATCCTGCCCCGCAGGCCCTCGGCGAAGGCCTTGCCGTCGATCACTTTCGGGTCCCCGCTCTGAGTCTTGGGCGCGGCCGTCGTTCCGTCACTCATTTTCATTCCTCTCCAGATCCTTGATCAGGCGATCGAGGCGGGCGCCGAGATCCCCGGCATGGCCGCGAATCTCCACCAGCTTGTGCCGGTCGGTTGCGCCCGTGACGACGGAAACCGCCGCCTTGGCGACATCGAACGCCTCGGCCAGCAGGGCGATCACCGCCGCATTGGCCTTGCCGGCCTCGGGCGGGGCGTTGACCGCAACCCTGAGCGCCGGCCCGTCGCGGTCGGGCCCGACGCCGACGATTCCATGGCGCCGCGCCTTGGGCTGCACCTTGAGGCGAAGACGAAGGCCGGCAGGGACGATGCTGCCGGGACCCGCCTCAGGCGAAGATGACATATTCGAAGATCAGGTCGCGGACGAAGTAGAGCAGCAGGATGAGAACGATCGGCGAGACGTCGATGCCGCCGAAATTCGGCAGGACGCGGCGGATCGGCCGCAGCAGCGGCTCGGTCAGCTTGTAGGTCACGTCGGCGACCATGTAGACGAAGCGGTTGCGGGTGTTGACCACGTTGAACGCGATCAGCCAGCTCATGATCACCTGGACGATCAGGACGAAGATGTAGATCTGGACGACGGCGTTGATGAGCTTCGCAAGCGCGATCATGGCGGTGTCGGCGTCCTCTCCTGTCCCGGCGGACCGCCCCTTCTCCCGGCGGCGGCGCGAATTCGGGCGCGACCCTAGCCAAGGCGGGACCCCCGCGCAAGGCCGGCCCCGGGGACGCCGCGCCGCACCGGGCCGGCGCGGGAGCGCCAAAGCTTTACCGGTTCGGATCAAAGCCTTAGACCGCGCTTGACAGGGTGCGGCCCCGGCACCCATATTCCGGCCCGTTCCGGCCGGACCAAACCGCCGGACCTCCCGCCGGGTGGGCCCGTAGCTCAGTTGGGAGAGCGTCTCGTTCGCAATGAGAAGGTCGTCAGTTCGATTCTGATCGGGTCCACCAGTCGCTTCTAAATCAATGCCTTGAACGCTTCGTGCCGCCGGTGAGACACACAGGTGGAACACAAGCATGCGCGTTTCAGCGCTACTCAGCAGTTCAAGGCATGGTGTTTGGTACTTCCGTTTCCCGATTCCGGTGACGCTTCACCCTCAGCACCGTCGCAGCGATGTCAAAGTTTCCCTGCGCACCCGAGACCCCGGAGAGGCGTTGCGGCTGGCGCGCTGGTTCGGTCAGATTGCCGGGGCTGTGACTGAACGGGGGGCACTGATCGGGATGCGCTACGACGAAATCAGGGCCGCGCTGAGGAAGCACTTTGAGAGGCTTCTCGCCGACCATAAGGCGCAGATCGCGGAACGGGGTCGCCTTGGGGTGTTGGATCGTCAGGCCCTCGCCAATGGGGGCGCATTCGCCCACCAAGCCCTCCAGGACGGCACCGGCGCCCCGGGTCTAGCGTGGGACGATGCTGAGGTAGATCGTCTGGCGAGCCACCTTGGCCTATCCTTGAAGCCTCAGAGCGCGGACTTTGCGACGCTCCGCGCCGAGGCCCAGCGGGCCTATCGGGAATACTGTCAAGCCGTGCTCGACTATGACCGGTCACTCGACAGCTTCGACCTAACTGGCACCGCTGACCGACCACACCCGGCAACAACAAGAGCGGACATGCATGCTCCCGCGCCCGTCAAGACGCTGAAGGAGGTTGCGGACGGCTACATCAAGGACAGTGAGCTAGGCGAACGCTGGACGACGAAGACAAAGGCAGCAGCCTTGGTCCTCGGTGTTTCCCACGCGGGTTTTTCCCCGCCCAAGGTTTGAGTAGGGCTAGTAATGCGGATTGCTGCGGGACTGGCGTTGTTAGGCGTGCTGAGCGTTCTTGGCTGCGACCGGAAACCGGAGCACTCAATTGATGCAGCGCTCGCTTGTGTCGAAAAGAAGAAGGGCCAGGGGCTCGAAGTGACCAGTGCCAAGCTTTCATGTGCGAAGGAGAATGAACGGCTCTTCGCGGCGGGCGATGTGTATGGGTTGGATGGAACGCTTTATAGAGTAGGCAGCACCGACTACCGCCTTCAGATAAAAAATAACTCAAGCAAGGTGGTAACCGAACTCTATCTGCGCATTCATCCAACCGTGAACGGGAACGCTGACAACTCGACGGTGATTGCGGGCCATGTCGGACCCATTTGGCTAGAGCCTTATGCGTCAGGACAATACAACGTGCGCATGGTTCCGGCCATCGACTGGGGGACGCAATTCAGCTTCAGCTTCTTCCAAGTACTCGGCCTTGATGTCCCGAATTGACCTCGGGTGCACGATAAGACGATGAGTGCTGGAACTCTGCCCTGTTATCTTTGCGGGAAGCCTTTGCTGGCGCCGATCAGCGTAGACCACGTTCCTCCACTGCAATTCTTCGCACAGGACCTTCGTAAGAAGCACAACTTAAGTCGGCTGCTGACACTCCAAGCCCACCAATCTTGCAATGCTGCGTATGCCCGGGATGAGCAGTATTTTTTGCATTCAGTCGGAATGTTCGGGGCGAGAACCTATTCAGGCAATCCAATCCTGAAAAAAATTGCGGGAGACTTCGGGGCGGGTAAGCACACTCGACTGGTACGAAAGGTCTTAGCCGAGTTTGATCCGAAGCCCAGCGGAATTATTTTGCCGAAAGGGAAGATTGCGAAACGTGCAGATGGCGAGCGCCTTCGCCGCGTAGCTTGGAAGATTGTACGCGGACTCCTCTTCCATCACTTCGGAGAAGTGTACCCGGAGGATTGGACGGTAGGTGTTACCGTGACAGCCCCGGGGGAGCAACCGCCTGAGCATTTCGCGGTCTTCAATCACCTTGCTTCGGGCGATGATCTCGGACCGTACCCTGGAATTTTCGCGTACCGCTTCGTGAAGGAAGAAGCTGGCCAGTATTGGGCGCTGCTTCTCTGGGATGCTGTTATCGTCACTGTGATCTTTCCAAGTAAGGATGCTTCAAGCATCGATGACAGCGTTAGTAGTTGAACCCGGCCACCAATTGACGCTCATGCGGTATTTGGGAGGATCAAAATGAAATTTAGTATGGGTTTATCAGATGCCTTGTTCGGGAAGAAGCTGACAGTCGAAGTCCCGCAGGAAGACGGTACTGTACGGCGTATCCAAGTCACTGAAAAATGGCTGCGGGATGCAGAGGCAAGCGGAAAGCTGGTGCCAGTGCAGGCCGCACCGACAGTTACAACCGTACACGTAGTCAGTCCGTATGGTCTCAGGGACATCGAGTTTGTCGTTGGTGAAGATATACCCGAAGATCGCTACGAGCAGCTTGTGGATCGTGAGACGAATGCGCTCTACGCACTCGAGGTTTTCAGGGACGGCGTTCCGGAGATGACCATTGTCCGAAGGGACTTCTGGAAAAAAGCATGTGAGGCGATGGGGCAGGGTTGAGCGTGGTGCGCCCCGCTGGACAGACCGGAAACCTTAGTCCTCTCTGATCACAAGCTCGCCTTCAAGAGCATTGAATGCTTTAACATTGCGAATAATCAACGCCCGAACGAAGAAGGTCGAACCCACGTATTGAAATCGACCACACCATAACGCTGCTGAGAAACAGCACAGACTTTCGGCAATTCGGACCGGCAGGATGCCGAATGGCGACACCGCGATTGCCGCCATTGTGATGATGGAGATAGGCGTCAGTCGTGACCGACCCAGAACCGAAAGTCCCTGGTAATAGATGTAGACGACAATCCCAGCTGGCACCGCCAGCAACCCCCACCATTCGAGACCCATGAACGTGAGGACCGAGGCAGCCACGACCAGGAGAGGCCCAATGATGAACGCCAGCATGACGGCTGCCTTCGCGATAGGAACGGGCTCGCCGGTCAGGCTCCGCATCTTCTGCACCGATGTGTTGGTGTAAAATCTCCGCGCAAATATCCGGTCCACACCAACGACCAGTTTGTCTGCGTAGGCCTTCTTCTGGAACTCCTGGTGCTCCCACACAGTCATCGGCATCGATACGACCCTCGATAGCTCCTATCGCTGAGGCTGCGCGATCCTAACTTGTGCGGGGGGTGCTAGACCACGCTCCCATGCTGCAAGAGCCGATCTGACTGAAGTCCACTGGCAACCTGCACACACTCGGGTATAAAGTGAGCCACGAAAGTGAGCCACAAGGGTCTCGCTGTCACCGGCCGCGCCAGCATCTTCAAGGTGTTAGCTGACTGGTGGACGCTCTGATCGGGTCCACCAATCTCCGCCGGCCGGCTTTCACCTCCCGCTTCCGCCCCCGATCGTCATCGCGACCGTCCGCATCGCGATGGTGGAAATTCCTAGATCCGGGTGTGAATCCATAAAGGCGCGCGCGTCCCGGCCG
>DASZSL010000072.1:0-12217 GCA_035548715.1 Dongiaceae bacterium | reverse complement strand
GCGCCCTTGACGATGTCATCGACGGCGCTCTGGCCGAGCGACCCCATCGCCTGCCAGAAGCCCTTGCCGCCGAATGTCATGGTGCCGAGGCAGAGTTCCGAGACCAGGAGGCCGGTGCGGCCGAGTTGGTTGTATTTCATGACGCGAGACTCCGGTTGTGCGAAAGCCTCGTCCGGAAAGCCGTTGGGCGAGGCCGGGTGGCGAAGGGGCGTGCCCGGAATCTGTCCAAGAAGGACGGGGCCGGGCGAGCGGAGGAATGAAACGGCTAGGAAAGGGCTGAATCTCCTGCTTACATGGCGCCTCGCCCCCCGAATTTCAAGTTGCGATTTGTTGAAGGAGAGCCCGATGACCGCTGCTGTCGAATCCGCCCAGCCCGGCAGCGCCGCGCTGAAGCTGCCGGCCGGCGTGGTCACGGGCGCCGACTACCGCGCGCTGGTCGCGGCCTGCAAGGAAGGCGGCTATGCGCTGCCGGCGGTCAACGTCACCAGCACCAACACGCTGAACGCCGTGCTGGAAGCGGCCGCCGGCGCCAAGGCGGACGTCATCATCCAGCTCTCGAACGGCGGTGCAAGGTTCTTTGCCGGCGAGGGCATGAAGGACGAGGCCGAGGCCCGGGTGCTGGGCGCGGTCTCGGCCGCGCGCCACGCGCATCTGCTGGCGCGGCATTACGGCGTCTGCGTCGTGCTGCATACGGACCACGCCAACCGCAAGCTGGTGCCCTGGGTCGATCGCATGATCGATTTCAGCGCGGACGAGCACCAGCGGACCGGCAAGCCCCTGTTCTCCTCGCACATGCTCGACCTCTCCGAGGAATCGCTGAAGGAGAACCTCGATACCTGCATGCGGGTGCTGAAGCGGATGTCGCCGCTCGGCATGAGCCTCGAGATCGAGCTCGGCGTCACCGGCGGCGAGGAGGACGGGATCGGCGCCGAGCATGACGGCGCCGACAACGCCAAGCTCTACACCCAGCCCGAGGACGTGGCCGAGGCGTTCAAGCTGCTGTCGATGATCGGCCACTTCTCTGTGGCGGCGTCGTTCGGCAACGTCCACGGCGTCTACGCGCCCGGCAATGTGAAGCTGCGCCCGGAGATCCTGAAGAAGTCGCAGGAGATGGTGCAGGCGAAATTCCAGACGCCGGGGAAGCCGCTGAACCTGGTGTTCCACGGCGGCTCCGGCTCGGAGAAGGAGAAGATCGCGGAGGCGGTCTCCTACGGCGTGTTCAAGATGAACATCGACACCGACACGCAGTTCGCCTTCGCCGAGCCGATCGGCAAGTTCGTGCTGGAGAACCCGAAGGCCTTCCAGCACCAGATCGATCCCGTCGACGGCAAGCCCTACAAGAAGCTCTACGATCCGCGCAAATGGCTGCGGCTGGGCGAGAAGGGCATGGTCGCGCGCCTGCAGGAAGCGTTCCGCGATCTCGGCTCGGCGGGCAAGAGCGTCGCGGAGTAGGGGCGGCGTTGCGCCGGATCGTCGGGTGCGCGTGTGCTTGGAGCGCTACGGCGGCATCAACCCCACCTTACCGCCCCATCTTGGGGCGGGGCGGGCGCGGCGAGTCTTGGTGTTGCGAGTCATCACGCACGTGACGTGCCCTGAAGTGAGCGCTCAGCGCTGACGTCCCCGCCCCAAGATGGGGCGGGTATGGGTGGGGTTGACGGCAGCCGTGATGGCGCCGATTTCGAACAGACCCAAGAACCAGTGCGGTCACTTCAGGTAATCGTGCACCACCTTGCCGAGGCCGAGGGTCAGGTCGGCGAGGATGTGCGTCGCGGAGATGATCTCCAGCACCGGCAGCTCGGCCACCGGCGCCAGCGCGTGCGGCTGGAGCGACAGGGCGGCGGGGCCGGTCCAGGCGCCCTTCACGGTCACGTCTTCGAGATAGTATTCGACCAGCTCGCAGATCCGGGCCGTGCCGTCCACATGCGGAATGATCTTCAGCAGGAAGTTCGGCGCGGCCAGCGTGGACGCCACGGCTTTCAGGTCGAGATTGCTGTGCTTGTAGCCCATGGTGCCGGTGACCACGCGGACCGGGCCGTAATCCAGCGTGCCGACCAGGGTGTCGACCTCGACCTTCAGGGAAGGATTGGCGAGCTTCTTCGGAAAGCCCCAGAGCTCGCGGCCCCCGGCGATCGGCGGCTCGTCGTTCAGGAACATGCAATGGGTGTAGCCGCCCTTGCGGCCGTCGAACGAGACCGGGATCACCTGGCCGGTCTCGGTGTAATCGCCGAAGCCGGTCGAATCCGGCATGCGGATGAACTCGTATTTGACGTGCGGCTCGGTGATCTCCAGCGGCGCGGGCACCAGGGCGCGTAGTTTGTCGGGGTCGGTGCGATAGGTGACGATCAGGTATTCGCGGTTGATGAAGCGATAGGGGCCCTTGGGATAGGCCGGGTTGGTCAACGGCATGGCGAAGGCGCGTTGGCGGACGTCATCCTCGGTCAAAGTGCGGCTCCTGCGGTCGTGTCACGAACCTTGCCGTCGCGTTCGGCGCGGCGACGGATGGAAACAGAGTTTCTTGACGGTGCGAAGAGGCTGCCGGATCACAGATCCAGCGCGCACCAGATCGGCGTGTGATCCGAGGGCTTGTCGCCCTTGCGCGGCGTCTTGTCGATCTGGCAGTCGTCCAGGCTGTCGGCCGCTTGCGGCGAGAGCAGCAGGTGATCGATGCGCAAGCCCTCGTCGCGCGGCCAGCGGCCGGCCTGGTAGTCCCAGAAGGTGTATTGGTGCGGCTCGCTGTGGAGGGCGCGGAAGGCGTCCACATAGCCGAGATTGAGCAGGCGGAAGAAGCCGGCGCGGCTCTCGGGCCGGCAGAGCGCGTCGTTGGCCCAGCCGACCGGGTCGTAGACGTCGTCATCGGTCGGCACGACATTGTAGTCGCCGCCGAGCACCAGCGGCTCCTCGAGCGCCAGCAGGTTGCGCGCATGCTCGTTCAGCCGCTCGAGCCAGGCGAGCTTGTAGGAGAACTTCTCGGTATCGACCGGATTGCCGTTGGGCAGATAGATCGAGGCGACGCGCAAGGCCTTGTGGCGCTTGCCGTCGGCGATGTCGATCACCGCCTCGATGTAGCGCGCGTGGTCGTCGCCGCCGCCGCCGGGCAGGCGCCGTGCCTCCACCATGAAGGGGCGCTTCGAGAGGATGGCGACGCCGTTATAGCTCTTCTGGCCGACCGCCTCGAAATTGTAGCCGAGATCCTCGATCTCCAGCCGCGGCAGCTCGCTGTCCAGGCACTTGATCTCCTGGAACAGCGCCACGTCGGGCTGCGCGTTCTTCAGCCATGAGAGGACATTCCCAATCCGCGCACGCAACGAGTTCACGTTGAACGTGGCGACCTTGATCACGCGGAGCCCCCTGGTTGGCGTGAAGGGTTAGGCGACGGAGAACGAGCTGCCGCAGCCGCAGGACGAGGTGGCGTTCGGGTTCTTGACCTGGAAGGAGGAGCCGACCAGGTCCTCCACGTAATCGACCTCGGCGCCGGCCAGCAGGTCGAGCGAGGTGTCGTCCACCACCATCTTCACGCCGTCGCGCTCGAACAGATGGTCGTCCGTCTGGCGGGCGTTGTCGAAGGAGAAGCCGTACTGGAAGCCCGAGCAGCCGCCGCCCGAGACGCTGAGGCGTAGCATCAGGCTGGCATCGCCCTCCTGGGCGATCAGCCAGGCGATCCGCTTCGCGGCGCTCTGGGTCAGGCCGACCCGGCGGTCGGCGGTGCCCGTGGGGTCGGGCGGCGTCATGTCGTTCATGGCGGCTTCCGCTACGCTTGTTAACCTTCGCTATAATTGGGGGCGGGGGCGTGAAAAGTCAAACCGGTTGAGCCGGTTACAATCGTTCTACACCGCCGGCCTCGGCTTGCTTTTTGGCAAGGGACCGCCGATGTCCACCCAGGAAATCCGCTCATTTTCAAAGACATGATACTGCGGCGCGAGATGGGGCGCCTCGGGATGCTCGGCGCTGCCCACGAGCAGGTGGATTTCGCCCGGCAGGTCTTCGGCCTCGTAGGTGAGGGGCGTGCCGCAATTGGCGCAGAAGCTGCGGGTGACGCCCGGCGAGCTTTGGTAGCGGGCGGGCTCGCCCTCGAAGGCGAAATTCGCGACCGGGAAGGAGGCGAAGGCCGTGACCGGGACCCCGGTCGCCCGGCGGCAGCTCTCGCAATGGCAGTAGCAACGCCAGTTCGGCTGGCCGGTCGCGCGATAGCGGATGCGGCCGCAGAGGCAATGTCCGGTGGTGATCGTCTCCGCCATGCGGCGAGGGTCGCACCGGGCCTTTCGTGGCGCAAGAGGCAGGCCCGGGTTAAGTTGCGCGCACCATGTCGGCATCCGCGATTCCCCACGCCCCCTATGCCAGCGATCCGGCGCGCAGCCGCGGGCGCCTGATCCCTGAACCCGAGAGCGCCACGCGCACGCCGTTCCAGCGCGACCGCGACCGCATCATCCACGCGACCGCGTTTCGCCGCCTGAAGCACAAGACCCAGGTCTTCGTGCAGCATGAGGGCGACCACTATCGCACGCGCCTGACCCACAGCCTCGAAGTGGCGCAGATCGCGCGCTCGATCGCGCGTACGCTCGGCCTCGACGAGGATCTCGCCGAGGCTTTGGCGCTGGCCCACGATCTGGGCCATCCGCCGTTCGGGCATGCGGGCGAGGAGGCGCTCGACCTGTGCATGCAGCCGTTCGGCGGCTTCGATCACAACGAGCAGACGTTCCGGGTCCTGACGCTGCTGGAGAAGCGCTACCCGACATTCGACGGGTTGAACCTCACCTGGGAGACGCTGGAAGGCATCGTCAAGCATAACGGGCCGCTCACCGGGCCCCATGCCGGCGCGAAGGCCCGCACGCGCCCGGTGCCGCGGAGCATCGCGGAATTCTCGGCGCGCTGGGACCTGGAGCTCGCGGGCTTCGCCAGCCTGGAGGCGCAGGTCGCGGCCGTCTCCGACGACATCGCCTACAACAACCATGATATCGACGACGGATTGCGCGCGGGGCTGTTCTCGCTGGAGGACCTGGCGGACGTGCCGCTCGCCGGGCCGATCGTGGCCGCGGTCCGCCGCGAGCATCCGGCCATCGAGACCGAGCGCGTGATGCACGAGACCGTGCGGCGCATGATCGGCGAGATGGTCGAGGACGTGATCCGCGAGACGCAGGCGCGCATCGCCGCGGCCGGTGTGAAATCGGCCGAGGACGTGCGGCGCGGCGGCCATGCGCTGGCGGGATTCTCCGATGCCATGCGCGCCAACGACGTGGGGCTGAAGCGCTTCCTGTTCCGCGCCATGTACCGCCACGAACGCGTGACGCGGATGACCGAGCACGCCAAGGTCGTGGTGGCGGAATTGTTCGACCGGCATCTTGCCGAGCCCGGCCTCCTGCCGGAGGATTGGCGCGCGGAGACCGGCGCCCCGGGCGATGCCCGGACGGCGCGCGTGGTCGCGGATTACATCGCGGGGATGACGGATAATTTCGCCTTCGCCACCCATGAACGGCTTGGCGGCACGCCGCCCTAATGTTGCCATGAGGATCGCGGATGAATCTCATCCGCTTCCGAAGATTCGAGAGTTAAGGGCCGGATTCGAAACGGGTCTGTACCCGGTCAGTCCTTGACCGACTCGGAACTGAATTGGTTCTATCAGCGTATTTGCGGCGTGGTGCCGCGGTTTCGCGGGCCGACGATCCGGAGGGTCTGAGCATGAGTGCAGCAGAAGCGCCGAAGTCCGAGCAGATCCAGGCCAATGTGGCCGCGGCCTTGAGCCGCTTGCGCGGCGAGCTCGGCGCCTCGTCCAGTCCGGTCGCGGGCACCGTGCAGAAGGCGGTGCCGAAATCGCCGACCGAGCCCGCGGAACCCAGCCTCGGGCCGCTCCCGGCGGGTCCCGTCCGCGTGGCCGAGCCGGAGCGCAGCAACGTGATCCGGCCGTTCGAGCCGAGCCTGGGCGTTCCCGGCAATGCGGCGCCCGCACCCGCCGCGGCACCTGCGCCGGGCGTGACGCTGACGCCGACCCCAGCCCCGGCCGCCGCGCCGGTGCCGGAAGTCGTCGCCGAGCCGGTGCCCTTGCCGGGCCTGTTCGCACGCCGCGAGCCGGTGCTGACCGCGACGCCGGCCGACAAGGCGTCCGAGAAACTGACCATCGATGCGGAGCCGCAGCCGGATCTGCTGTCCGGCGTCGAGGTGCCGCCGGCACCGCCGCCGCCTTTGGCCGCGCTCGAGAGCGAGGACGAGGTCAGCGGACGCGGGCGACGCATGCGCAACCGCCTGCTGGTCGTGCTGGTGCTGCTGCTGATCGCCGGCGGCGGCGCCTATGCCTATCTCAAGTCGCAGCATTCGACCGGGCCGGTGCCGGTGATCACCGCCGATACGTCGCCGGAAAAGGTGAAGCCGGCCGATGAGGGCGGCATGCAGGTGCCGAACCAGAACGTGCAGATCCTCGACACGATGAACGGCCAGCAGGCCGACCAGGGCGCCGAGAACGTGCTGCCCGCCCCGGAACAGCCGGTGCCGCCGCCGGCCGCCAACGATGCGGCGACCGCCGAGGCTCCCTCTGCGGCGGAAGCGCCGGCGCCGGCCAATGACAACGCGCCGGTCGTGACCGACCAGCCGGTGCCGACCGTTCCCGCGCCGGCGATCCCAGGCGCCTCGACGCCCGCGCCGGCGGTCTCCGACCTGCTGCAGACCCAGACCCAGGAAGCGCAGCCGGCCGAGCCGCAGCAGCCGGTAGCGGAAGCGCCGAAGCCCGCCGAGACGCAGGAAGCGGCGCCGGAGCCCACAGTCCCGGCACCCGCTGCTACGGCTGCGGCGGCGGCGAAGCCGGCCGAGCCTGCCGCACCGCCCGCGGCCCCGGCCGCCGAGACGCCGAGCCCGGCCAAGACCCAGACCGCGGCGGCGCCTGCTGCGCCCGCACCGGCGCCGGCCGCCGGCGGCGGTGCGCGCGTCCAGCTTGCCGCGGTGAAATCCGAGGCGCTGGCCAAGGCGCAATGGGCGAAGTTCCAGAAGGCGCATCCCGATCTCCTGGGCGCGCTGACGCTGAGCATCCAGAAGGTGACGGTCAACGGTGCCGACTACTACCGCATCCAGGCGGGGCCGCTCAGCGACAAGAACGCGGCCAAGGATCTGTGCTCCAAGCTGAAGGCCCAGAAGCAGGATTGCATTGTCGCCAAGTGATCCTGCCGTGAGCCCCCGCCCATGAGCCCCCGCCCGTGAGCCCCGGCCCATGAGCCTGCGGGGATGACCGCCGCAGCGATCTTCGGCTGCGCCGGAACGGACATCACCGCGGAGGAGCGCGCGTTCTTTCGCGAGGTCGATCCGCTCGGCTTCATCCTGTTCGCCCGAAACGTCGCCGATCCCGAGCAGATGCGGCGCCTGGCCGGCGCGCTGCGCGAGAGCGTCGGGCGCGAGGATGCGCCGATCCTGATCGACCAGGAAGGCGGGCGCGTGGCGCGGCTGAAGCCGCCGCATTGGCGCGCCATGCCGCCGGCCGCGAAGTTCGGCGAGATCGCCGCGGTCGACCGGGCGCGGGCGGCGGCGGCGGTCCGCATCAACCACGAATTGCTGGCGGGCGAGCTCCGGGCGATCGGCATCAACGTCGATTGCACGCCGGTGCTCGATCTCAAGCGCCCCGAGACCACCGGTGCGATCGGCGACCGCGCCTTCGCCGCCGATCCGACGCTGGTCGCCGACCTCGGGCGGGCGGCGGCGGAGGGGCTGATGGCGGGCGGGGTCACGCCGGTCATCAAGCACATGCCGGGGCACGGAAGGGCGACCGTCGACAGCCATCTTGACTTGCCGCGCATCGATGCCGATTTCGATGAGCTGGCGGACAGCGATTTCCTGCCCTTCCGGATGCTGAACGATCTCCCCTGGGGGATCACGGCGCATCTCGTCTACAAGGCGATCGATCCCGACCGGCCGGCGACGTTGTCGGCCAAGGTGATCGCCGAGGTGATCCGGGGCGAGATCGGCTTTTCCGGCCTGCTGGTGTCGGACGACATGTCGATGAAGGCCCTGAAGGGTGGCCTGGACCGGCTGGCCGCCGATCTCATTGCGGCGGGGTGCGACATCGCCCTCCATTGCAACGGCAAGCTCGACGAGATGCGCCTCGTCGCCGCAGGTTGCGGGCCCTTGTCCCCGGCCGCCCGCGCCCGCTATGAACGGGGCCGCCGGCGCGTCAACCGCGATCCCGAGTTCGATGCGCGGGAATTGGCGGAAGAGCTGGCCGAATTGATGGCCTGATTCCACAGGCGCCTCGGAGCCGTTGGCCGGCGCTTGCCACCTCCACCCTGAAAGCAAGCGACGTGATGCACGGCGATATCTCCCATACGATGACGATGATCTCGGTGATCGCGCTGCCGGTGCTGATCGCGATCACCACCCATGAGGCGTCGCACGGCTTCGTCGCCTGGCGCTGCGGCGACGACACCGCCTATCGGATGGGGCGGGTGACCTTCAACCCGCTGAAGCACATCGATCCGTTCGGCACCATCCTGCTGCCGCTGATGATGTTCTTCACGGTCGGCTTCCTGTTCGGCTACGCCAAGCCGGTGCCGATCAACCCGCTGCGCTTCCGCAACTATCGCCGGGACCTGGTCCTGGTCGCCGCGGCGGGGCCGGGGAGCAACCTGATCCTGGCCTTCGCCTCGGCGCTGCTGCTCCACCTGATGCCGTTCACCCCCGCCTGGTTCTCGACCTGGGCGGTCCAGGTGCTGCTGACCTCGATCGCCATCAACGTGGTCCTGGCCCTCTTCAACATGCTGCCGCTGCTGCCGCTGGACGGCGGGCGGGTGCTGACCGCCCTGCTGCCGCCGGGCCTCGCCCGGGCCTACGCGCGGACCGAGCGGTACGGCATGCTGATCCTGATCGCCCTGATCTTCCTGCCCCAACTGGTGGGGCCTCAATTGGGTGTGGATATCAATATTTTGGGCTGGATTTTGGGCCCGGCTTCTAGCTATGTGCAAGCAGGGATCGGCCATCTGGCCGGTCTGGGCAATGCACTGACCGATATATGACGCACTGGGACATCGAGGACGGCGAGGAGCCCGGCGCGACCCCCGAGGGCACATCCCCCGAGTCGCCGCCGCCGGCCGAATCGTCCCCGGAAACGCCCGCGGCGGCTCCCGAAGAGCCTTCCGCCGGGGATGCGTTCGACGATGCCCCGCCGCGGGTCGCCAATGACGACGAGCTGGTGCTGGACCTCGACGGATTCGAGGGCCCGATCGACGCGCTGCTGACCCTGGCGCGCGACCAGAAGGTCGATCTCCGCAAGATCTCGATCCTGGAGCTCGCCGACCAGTACCTCGCCTTCATCGCCAGGGCGCGGCGCCTGCGCCTGGAGATCGCCGCCGACTACCTGGTGATGGCGGCCTGGCTCGCCTATCTGAAGTCGCGCCTGCTGCTGCCCGAGCCGCCGGCCGACGGCGAGCCTTCGGGTGCCGAGCTGGCCGCGGCTCTCGCCTTCCAGCTCCAGCGCCTGGAGGCCATGCAGGAGGCGGGGAAGAAGCTGATGGCGCTGCCGCAGTTCGGCCGCGACTTCTTCGCCCGCGGCGCGCCGGAGCCGGTGAAGATCGTCGACATCCCGGTCTGGGACGTGACGCTGTTCGACCTGCTGAAGGCCTACGGCACGCATCCCGGCCGCCGCCGCGAGGGCCTGCTCAGGATCGCGCCGCTCAACCTCTTCTCGATGGACGATGCGCTGAAGCGGATCGGCGACATGCTGGGCCACGCGCTGGACTGGACGGTGCTCCGGAGCTTCCTGCCCGAGGGGATGGAAACGCCGCTGCAGCGCCGCGCGGCCTTGGCAGCGACCTTCGCCGCAACGCTGGAGCTGGCGCGGGACGGCAAGATCGAGCTTCGACAAGACGGCGTGTTCGGCCAGATCTTCCTGCGCCGCTCGACGCGATACGACGCGCCGGCGCCGACCGAGCTTCAACAGGGCTGAGACCATGAGCGAAGACCGTTTCCAATTGCTGCGCCTGCTCGAAGCGGTGCTGTTCGCCTCCACCGAGCCGATGGCCGAGAAGGCGCTGAAGGCGCGCCTGCCCGACGACGCCGACCTGCCGGGCCTGCTTTCGGAGCTCGCCGAGACCTATGCCAATCGCGGCGTGCATCTGATGAAGACCGAGGACCGCTGGGCCTTCCGCACCGCGCCCGACATGGCCGAGCGGCTGCAGATCGAGCGCAAGGTCAACCGCAAGCTCAGCCGCGCCGGGATCGAGACCCTGGCCATCATCGCCTATCACCAGCCGGTGACCCGGGCCGAGATCGAGGAGATCCGCGGCGTCATCATCTCCAAGGGCACGCTCGACCTGCTGCTGGAGATCGGCTGGATCAAGCCGCATGGCCGCCGCGAGACGCCGGGCCGCCCGGTGACCTGGGCGACCACCAGCGCGTTCCTGGAGCATTTCGGGCTCGAAGGCACCGAATCGCTGCCCGGGGTCGAGGAGCTGCGCGCCGCCGGCCTGCTGGATTCCCGCGCCGCGATCTCGACCCTGGCGACCCAGGCCTCCGCCGCCGGCCATGCCGTGCCGCCCGAGGACGACACCGCGGACGAGGATGCCGCGGCCGAGGAGCTGCGCGGCGAGGCGGCGCCGGGCGAAGAAGCCGCGGCCGAGGAGCTGCGCGGCGAGGCGGCGCCGGGCGAAGAAGCCGCGGGCGAGGAAGCCGCGGGCGAGGACGACACGCCTGCCGACGACGACTACGAGAGCGCGCTGCTGGAGCAGCACGGCGAGGACGGGCCCGACGCGGACGAAGGCGACGCGGACGAAGACGACGCGGACGAAGGCGACGCCGGGGGTGACGACGCCGACGAAGATGACGGCGAGGGCGGTGCGGCCGATGCGCAGGACGAAGCCGGCGAGACCGACGGCGATCCCGCGGAATCGGAGCGCAAGATGGTCGCGGAGCAGGCGGACGGCCAGTAGGCCGGGATCTGCCCCGCGTCTTGCTGCGCAGCCGGTGCGGCGCTAGCCTTTCCCGGGTTCCTGGGAGGAGCTGCCGCATGTACACCAAGCAGGCCTTGCGCGAACTGGGACTGCAAGGCGATGAATTGAAGCCCGAATGGCGCCGCAGCCTCGACGAGCAGGGTTATTTCGTCGTCGAGGGCGTCTACAGCCCGGCCGAATGCCGCGAGATGGCCGACGAGTTCGACCGCCTGTCCACGGTCGAGCGCGACCGCGGCGGGCATGAGGTGCATGTCGAGCCCGGCGCCCCGCGAATCTCCAATATCTTCAACAAGACGGCGGTCTACGACCGCTGCCTCGAATGCAAGCCGCTGCTGGCTGCGGCGCAGCATCTGCTCGGCGAGTTCAAGATCCACGGCGCCAATTTGCGCGATCCGCTCAAAGGGCAGGGGCACCAGGATCTCCACGCCGACGTGCCGAAATACTTCCGCGACGACTGGTGGGTGGCGAACGGCATCCTGCTGTTCGACGACATGACGCCGGACAACGGGCCGACGCGCCTGGTGCCCGGCTCGCACCTCCGGGCGCCGATCAACATCCCCTACGTCAATATCGGCGACTGGCAGCCGACCCCGCTGACGCCCGAGGAACAGGCGCTCGTCCCCGAGGATGTCGCGAAGCCCTATCCCGGCGAGATCCATGTGACCGCGCCCGCCGGCTCGGTCGCGGTGCTCAACTCGTCGCTCTGGCATGCCGGCACCGTCAACAAGAGCGGCGCGCGCCGGCGGGTGCTGCATCTCACCTATACCCGGCGCGATCTGCCGCAGCAGCTCGTGCAGCGCGATTACCTGACCGAGGCGCTCTATCGGCGGATGAGCCCGGCGCACCGCTTCCTGATGGATATCGAACCGGCCGAGCCCGGGCAGGCGGCGGCGCCGCGCCGGTCGGCCGGCCGCGCCGGCGCCAAGAACTGGTGGAATTGAGGGTTAACCCTTCTATTTCAAAGTCGTAGGCGGACGGTCCCGGTGCCGGCCGCGGAAAATCCGCATCAGGCCGTGGGGAACCCCCTGGCGGGAGCGCGTCCAAGCGCTTAAATCCTTCGTAAACCCCGAAGATTTCGGTATGCCTGCGGCCGAGGGATTGATTGCAGGGGCAGGGCGGATTTGCCATAGTCCGGCCCGAATAGAGTTTCAGGGAGAGGCGCCGACATGGGCAGCTTTAGTATCTGGCATCTGTTGATCGTGCTGGCCGTTGTGCTCGTGCTGTTCGGCGGTCGCGGCAAGATCTCGAACATCATGGGCGATTTCGCGCAGGGCATTAACGCCTTCAAGAAGGGCCTGAAGGAC
>DASZSL010000071.1:0-41867 GCA_035548715.1 Dongiaceae bacterium | reverse complement strand
TCCAACGTGGTCAACCTGTTCGAGGCGCTGAAGGCCAGCGTCGCGGCGGAGAACGGCGGCGGCACCAAGGCGAAGAAGCCGGCCACGAAAGCGGCGAAGAAGGCCGCCGCCAAGCACGCGCCGCAAAGGAAGCGCGCCTAGACGGGCTGCCATCGCGCACCCCTCACCCGACTCCGCGCAAGCTCGGCTTCGCCTCGCCAACGCTTCGTAACCCTCTCCCTCAGGGGGAGAGGGAGGGAGAGGGTTGGGCGAGAGGCTCCCTCCGGCTGCTCTACCCCAGATTCTGCTTCAGGAAATCCAGCGTCCGGCCCCAGGCGAGGTCGGCGGCTTCCTTGTTGTAGCGCGCGGCGTTGGTGTCGTTGTTGAAGGCGTGGTTGGCGCCGTCATAGACATAGATCCTGTAGTTCTTGCTGTTGGCCTTGAGCGCCGCCTCGTAGGCCGGAATGCCGGCGTCGATCCCCTGGTCGAGCCCGCCATAATGCAGCAGCAGCGGCGCCTTGATCGACGGCACCTGCGCCGCGTCGGGCTGCTTGCCGTAATAGGCGACGGCCGCATTGAGGTTGGGGTCGGCGACCGCGAGCTGGTTGACGGCGCCGCCGCCCCAGCAGAAGCCGACCGCGCCGACCTTGCCGTTGGAATCCGGACGCTGGCGCAATGCCGCATCCACGCCCTTCAGCCAGTTGGTGACGTCCGGACCCTTCAATTGGCCGATCATGTCACGCGCCTTGTCCTCATCGGCCGGCGTACCGCCCAGCGGCGTCAGGAGATCGACGCCGGCCGCCATAAAGCCCGCCGTGGCCAGGCGGCGCGTGACGTCCTTGATATGCGGGTTGAGGCCGCGATTCTCGTGGATGACGATCACCATCGGGAAGGTCGTGCCGTTCGCGGGCCGGGCGAGATAGGCGTTGATCGTCGTGCCGCCGGCATCGAGCGCCACCGTCTCGGCCTTGATGCGGGCGTCGCCCTCGGGGACGGTCTCCGCCCTGGCGTAGTCGTTCTGCAGCAGGATCAGCGCCGCATTCGCCGCCACGGTGCCGCCGGCCAGCGCGACCAGCCGGTCGAAGAACGTACGGCGGTTCATGCCGCCATGGGTGAAGCGGTCGTAGAGATCGATGATGTCCTGGTTCATCGGCGTCACGCTCCCTCTCGCTGTCAGGAGCTCAGTTTGGGCGCGAACGGGCGACGGCGGCGAACACAACGCCGTGAGCGGGCGGGGATTCGGGACGACCTCCCGGATTCGTCCGTCACGCCCAGGCCAAGGCCCGGCATGGCGATCCGGTTTACCGCCGGCTTGCCAAGACCTGCTCGACCTCGGGCAGGGTCGGCATCGAGGGCGCGGTGCCGGGGCGCGTCACCGAGATGCCGGCGACGGCGCAGCCGAAGCGCACCGCCTCGACCGGGTCCATGCCGCGGGCGAGCGCCACGGCGAAGCCGCCGTTGAAGGCGTCGCCGGCGCCGGTCGTCTCGACCACGGGCGCCACCTTGAAGGCCGGCACCAGTTCGGAGCGGCCGGCCGCGTGGTAGAGCGCGCCGGCTTCGCCCAAGGTGATGACGGCGGCCTTGGCGCCCTTCTTCAGCAGCAGGTCGGCGGCCTTGCGCGCGCTGTCGGGTGAATCGACCTTCGAGCCGGTCAGCTCTTCGGTCTCGGTCTCGTTGGGCGTCACGTAATCGCAGAGCGAGAACACGCCCTCGCCGAGCGGCTGCGCGGGCGCCGGGTTGAGGATGGTCGTGACGCCCGCGCCGCGCGCGATGGCCAGTGCATGGGTCGCCGCGTCGAGCGGCTGCTCGAGCTGGGTGACGAAGACCGCGGCGGACCGGATGAGGTCCTTCCGCGCCTCGATGTCGGGAACGCCGATCGTGCCCGCCGCGCCCGGGCAGACGATGATCGCGTTGTTGCCGGTCGATTCCTCGACGAAGATGTAGGCCGCACCGGTGTAGCTGTCCTTCACCCGGGTCACCGCCGGCTTCACCCCCGCCTCCTTCCAGGTCGCGAGCGCCATCTCGCCGAACGGATCCTCGCCCAGCTTGGTGATGAAGGAGACGTCGCCGCCGAGCCGGCCCGCCGCCACCGCCTGGTTCGAGCCCTTGCCGCCGGGGCCGAGCTTGAAACTGTTGCCGATGATGGTCTCGCCCATGCGCGGCGCGCGGTCGGCGCGATAGGCGGTATCGGCGACGAAGACGCCGAGGATGACGATGGATTCCTTGTTCGGCATGGCGGCTGCTCTCGTGCGTGCGAATAGGGAGGAACCCGTCGACCCCTCACCCCATCCCTCTCCCTCAAGGGGAGAGGGTTACGGAGAGTTGGCGAGGCCAAGCCGAGCCTACCCGATGTCGGGTGAGGGCTCGCTCGGTCTCGCCGATCATCACGGCTGCGCGCCAGCTACTTGGAATCCGGCGGGATGACGCCCTTGGTGAAGATGAAGCAGCCGTAGAAACGGCGCTCGCCGGTCTGGATCACGCAATAGGCCTTCTTCGCCTTCTCATAGAAGGCGAAGCGCTCGATCGAGGTCATCGGCCAGGACTTGCCCTCGGCCTTGTCGATCACCTTCTGCACTTCCTTCTGGACCGGCGGGACCTCCTTGGGCTTGCCGACGATCTCCATGCGCGCCGCCGCGTCGTCGATGAAGGTGTCGAGCGGCATGACCGAGAGCACCGCCTCGGCCGCTTGCGCCGAGGTCAGGTTCTCCATGCGCAGCAGGCGGCGGATCTTGGTCTCGCGCGCCACCGAATCCGACGGGAAATTGGTGTCGGAAAGCACCAGGTAGTCGCCGTGACCCATGGCGCGCAGCGCATAGAGCACATCGGCGTTGAGGCGCGGGTCGATCCCCTTCAGCATTTCTTCGCTCCCAAGTCTTTTTCTTTGTGGGGCTCCCCCACCCTCCTCCCCCGAAGGCGGGGGAGGCCTGTTCTTTGCGCGCCCGAACCGCGGCTAGACGCGGCGGCCGGATTCCTGGTCGAAGAGATGCGCCTGGTCGGGACGCGGGCGGAGATGCACGGTCTGGCCCGGCGTGAAGTTGTGGCGCTCGCGGAACACGGCCGTGAGCTCGGTCTCGCCGAGCCGCACCACGACCATGGTCTCGGAGCCGGTCGGCTCGACCACCGCGACCTTCGCCGGGAAGCCGTCATTGGCGAGCTCGAGATGCTCCGGGCGAATGCCGTAGACCACCGGCTGGCCTTCGGCGACCTGATGGCTGCCGGCGACCGGCAGGGGGCTGCCCTCGACCTCGATCGTGCCGTTGGACTTGGCCTGGCCTTTGAGGAAGTTCATGGCCGGCGAGCCGATGAAGCCGGCGACGAACAGGTTCCGCGGGCTGTCGTAGAGCTCCAGCGGCGTGCCGATCTGCTCGATCAGGCCGTCATGCATCACGACGATCCGATCG
This sequence comes from Dongiaceae bacterium, assembly GCA_035548715.1. Taxonomy (GTDB): domain Bacteria; phylum Pseudomonadota; class Alphaproteobacteria; order Dongiales; family Dongiaceae; genus Dongia. The sequence goes on along the minus strand of DASZSL010000071.1, from coordinate 38,487 downwards.
GCCATGGTCATGGCCTCGATCTGGTCGTGGGTCACGAAGATGGTGGTGGTCTTCAGGCGCTGGTGCAACTCCTTGATCTCGGTGCGCATCTGCACCCGGAGCTTGGCGTCGAGGTTGGACAGCGGCTCGTCGAACAGGAACACCTGGGGGTTGCGCACGATGGCGCGCCCCATGGCGACGCGCTGGCGCTGGCCGCCGGAGAGCTGGCGCGGGTAGCGCTGCAGCAGGGTCTTCAGGCCCAGGATCTCGGCGGCGCGGTTCACCCGCTCGTCGACCGTGCTCTTGTCGGTCTTCCGCAGCTTCAGCGCGAAGGCCATGTTGTCGGCCACCGTCATATGCGGGTAGAGCGCGTAGTTCTGGAACACCATGGCGATGTCGCGCTCGGCGGGGGGCAGGTGGTTCACCACCCGCTCGCCGATCTGGATCGCCCCGGCGCTGACCGTCTCCAGCCCGGCGATCATGCGCAGCAAGGTGGACTTGCCGCAGCCCGACGGGCCGACCAGGACGACGAACTCGCCGTCCTTGATCTCCAAATTGACGCCGTGAATGACGTTGACCGCGCCGAAGGTCTTCTTCACGTCGCGGATCGTGACCTGGGCCATCCTGCCTCCACCTGTCCAAGAACCATGTTTTGCTGAAAAGTGAACTATCCGGGCGCCCGGCTCAAGTCCATTGCGTGCCGGCCGGGAAAACGGCCCGGGCCGATGCGGCAGCGCAGCGTAACGCCGCGTTCGCTGAACCGGTGCCGAGGCCGGCGCGGCGCGGCCCTTTTGTGCGATAAATCGTGGACTTTGTTGACACCCCCTCAAAGTGCTCCAATACTCATTTGCCTCCGAAATCCGCCGCATCGCGCCAGGGAACCGGCACCGAGATCCGCAGTCTTCCGATCGAAGTCTGGCGATTTCCGGACGGACCCGACGGCGTGCCGTGCAGCGGCCGACGGTGCAGCCCAAAACGAAAATGTTTCCGGGGAGGAACGTCGATGAGAGTTGAGACCTACGAGATGATCATGCGCGCCCAGGCCAACCGGCGCAGCGTGCTCAAGGGCATGGCGGGCGCCGCCAGCGTCGCCGCGATGGGCGCCGGGACGATGGGCGCGTTCGGCCGGCCGGCCACCGCCGACGAGGCGAGCTTCCGCAAGGAGCTGCTGCAGATCCCCGGCGTCGGCAAGGGGTCGCCCACCGATGCCGACTGGCAGAAGGTCGGCGAGATGTGCCTGGGGCCGACCAAGGCGAACGTCCAGGAAGGCGAATTCAAGGGCGTCGAGCTCAGCTTCATGGGTCTCAATAACCAGAACCTGCACAACCTGCTGTTCCGCGGCTTCCTGAAGCCGTGGGAGACCTATACCGGCGCCAAGATCACCTGGATCGACCTCGCCCAGGCCGACTACAACCCGCGCCTCCAGCAGGCGATCGCCACCAGCACGGTGGACTTCGACATCCTGGAGATGGGCGCCCCGTTCGAGGGCGACGTCTGCGGCAAGGGCCTGGCCTCGGCGATGCCGGACTGGGTGAAGCAGCAGATCGACATGAGCGACCTGGTGAAGTACCTGCAGCCGCCGGTCGGCACCTGGGAAGGCAAGCAGTATCGCGTGACGATCGACGGCGACACGCACAACTTCAACTACCGCACCGACTACTTCAAGGACGCCGACCTCGCCAAGGCCTGGAAGGACGCGGGCAACAGCAGCGAGTGGGGCGTGCCGAAGACCTGGCAGCAGGTGCAGGCCGTCACCAAGTTCCTCAAGGGCAAGAAGATCGGCGGCCAGGACGCCTACGGCTACCTCGATCCCTGCAAGGCCTGGGGCGGCTTCGGCTTCTACTTCCTGGGTTCCCGCGCCACCGCCTATGCCAAGCATCCGGACGACAAGGCCTGGCTGTTCGACGCCGACACGATGAAGCCCCGGATCAACAACCCGGCCTGGGTCCGCGCGATCCAGGACGTGCTCGACGCGCTGCCGTCGGAGCCCGCCGACCAGATCAACGCCGACCCGAACACGACCGGCTTCCAGCAGTTCCTGGCCGGCACCGGCTCGATGTGCGTCTGGTGGGGCGACGTCGGCTCCAACGCCAAGACCAACGACTCCTCGGTCATCGGCGACGTCTGCGGCTTCGACATCCTGCCCGGCTCGGACGATGTCTACAACGCCAAGACCGGCCAGTGGGACAAGCTGCCGAGCGGCCCGAACTATGCGCCGAACCTCGCCTATCTCGGCTGGGGCATCTACGTCATGGCCCGGGTGGACAGCGACTCCAAGAAGCAGAAGGCGGCCTGGAGCGCGGCCGCCCATCTCGGCGGCAAGGACCTCGCCCTCTGGACCGCGGCCTATCCGTCGGGGTTCCAGTGCTATCGCAACAGCCAGCACAACATCGACGAGTGGGTGTCGGCCGGCTACGATAAGGACTTCATCACCAACTACCTCGACTCGCAGTTCAACTCCTACAACCACCCGAACGGCGCGATCGAGCCCAGGATCCCCGGCATCTTCCAGTATTACAGCGCCGCCGAGGACGAGCTCGCGAAGATCTTCGCCGGCCAGGTCCCCGCACAGCAGGGCGCCGACAACATCGCGGCGGCCTGGGAGAAGCTGACCGACCAGATCGGCCGCGACAACCAGATCAAGCTCTACAAGGCCTCGCTCGGCCTGTAGGGCCGAAGTCGTCATGCTCGGGCTTGACCCGGGCATCTGGCTCCCTCGGGCGCAAGATTGCCGGGTCACGCCCGGCAATGACGATGATTTCCGATCGGCCGGTGATGCTTGCCCGTCACCGGCCGATCGTTTTATTGAGTGTCTTCCTGACGCGATGATCGGATTTGCGCGTGACCGTCGTCCCGAACGCATCGGCCAATGAGTTGATCGGCGACCCGATTCCGGCGGGCCGCAAGACCGCCGGCCGGACGATCATCGGGGCGGCGACGGCGCTGCTGCTGCTGGTCATCCTGCTGCAGGCGCTGGACACCGCGGGGATCGTCGCGATCGGCTTCGAGACCTGGCGGCCGACGGTCTATGCCTACCTGGTCTGGGCGGTAGCGCTCGGTGCCGGGCAGGTGATGATCCGCGGCGAGCAGGGGCAGCGCGCGCTGTTCGTGCTGCCCGCCGCGCTCTTCACCATCGCGATGGCGATCTTCCCGACCTTCTTCGGCCTCTACATCGCCTTCACCGACTGGAACCTCTCCTCCTTCGAAGGCCGCAAGTTCAACGGCATCGCCAACCTGATCGAGCTGTTCCAGGACGGCTTCTATTGGAACGCGCTGCTGAACATGGTGTTCTACGTGCTGATGGTGTTCGTCGAATACGCGATCGCCTTCGGCCTGGCCCTGCTGCTCAACGCCGACATCAAGGCGCGCAAGTTCTTCCGCGTCGCCTTCCTCACCCCCTTCATGCTGAGCCCGGTCGCCGTCTCCTGGATGGTCGGCAAGTCGATCATGGAGTACCGCTTCGGCCCGGCGGCGGTGCTGGCGCGGCACCTGGGCTGGGACAGCCCCGCCTTCTTCAGCTCGCCCTGGATCGCCAAGTTCGGCATCGAGGCGATGGACGCCTGGGTCTCCATCCCGTTCATCATGATCCTCCTGCTGGCAGGCCTGCAGGCTTTGCCCAAGGAGGTGCAGGAGGCGGCCAAGGTCGACGGCGCCACCGGCTGGCAGTCCTTCTGGCGCATCACCTTCCCGCTGATGCTCCCGGTCTCGGCGACCGCGGTGGTGCTGCGCATCATCTTCAAGCTGAAGCTCGCCGACATCATCATCAACGTGACCTCGGGCGGCCCCGGCGGTGCCACGGATTCGGTCTCCAGCTTCATCTACCGCGAGTACCGCGACCGCTCGAACGTCGGCTACGGCACCATGCTGGCGATGTTCTACCTGGTGCTGATCATCGTCTTCATCACGCTGCTGCTGAACTTCGTCAGCAAGCGGATCCGGAAGGTGACGTGAGGAAGCGATGATTGGAGGTACCCGCATCTCTTCCTCGCGTCATGGTCCGTCTGCGCGGACCATGAGGTTGAGAGAGCCGTGCCCTTTCCACGAGACCCTTCGATGACCGTCAGCGCGCAATTGACCGGCATGCCCGCCGGCGCAGCGGCCGAGACCTCGGCGCAGCGCTCGAAGCGCCTGCTCGGCCGGACGCTGATCTATGTCGCGCTGATCTTCTGGGCCTTCGTCTCGCTGTTCCCGGTCTATTGGACCGTCTCGACCTCGTTCAAGGTCGCGGTCGATGTGACCCACGGCCATATGATCCCCTGGGTCGATTTCCAGCCGGACTGGAAGGGCTGGCGCTCGCTCGGTCTCTCGCCGGACACGATCGGCAACACGTCGACCGTGCGCGACGAGTTCGTCAGCCGCTTCATGAACAGCGTCTACGCCGCCGGCGGCGCCTCGATCCTCGCCGTCATCATCGGCTCGCTCGCCGCCTACGGCCTCTCGCGCTTCCAGTACAAGTTCCTCTGGATGAAGAACAAGGACATCTCGTTCTTCTTCCTGTCGCAGCTCATCCTGCCGCCGGTGGTGCTCGCCCTCCCCTTCCTGGTGCTCTACAAGGAGCTGGCGCTGCTCGACACGCGGCCGGGGCTGATCCTGCTCTATACCCTGAGCGTGCTGCCGATCGTCATCTGGATCATGCGCGACCAGTTCGACACGATCCCGATCGAGCTCGACGAGGCGGCGCTGGTGGACGGCCTCTCGGTCTGGGGCGTGTTCCTGCGGATCGTGCTGCCGATCGCGCTGCCCGGCATGGTCGCGGCCTTCATCCTGTCGCTGATCCTGTGCTGGAACGAGTATTTCTTCGCCGCCCTGCTCACCAGCACCGACGCCAAGACGCTGCCGGTGATGGTCGCGAGCCAGACCGGCTCGCAGGGCATCAACTGGTGGTCGATGGCGGCGCTCTCCACCGCCGCGATCGTGCCGCTGGTCATCATCGGCGTGGTGCTTGAGCGCTACATCATCAAGGGCCTGACGGCGGGCGCCGGCAAGTGACGCATTCCTGAGCTTCCATCCAACGATCGCGGCCGGACGCCCCGAGGCCGTGCGATTGCACCCATGAGTACCGATCAGCTCCAAGACCCGGCATCCTCCCCATCCCCGTCCGCAAGCGCGCTCGTCCTCCTGTCGGTGACCGTGGCCTGCGGCAACTTCATGGTGAGCCTCGACCAGAACATCGTGGTGACCGCGCTGCCCGGCATCGGCGCGACCCTGGGGCGCGCGCCCAGCGAGCTCGGGCTGGTCATCACGGTCTACGTCCTCAGCCTGATCGTCTCCATGCCGCTCGCCGGCTGGCTCACCGAACGCTTCGGGACACGGGCCTGCTATACCGGCGCCCTTGCCGCGTTCGCGGCCGCCTCCATCGGCTGCGGCATGGCGACCGGCCTCTGGATGCTGGTATTCGCCCGCGCGCTGCAGGGATTCGGCGGGGCCATGATGGGGACGGTGGGCCAGGTGGCGGTCCTGCGCGCGTTTCCCCGCTCGCGGATATTGAAGGTCAACATCTACATGTCCTTGGCGAGCCAGGTGGGGCCGCTCGTCGGCCCGCTGGTCGGCGGCGCCTTGACCACCTATCTCTCCTGGCACTGGATCTTCTTCGTCAATGTGCCGCTGGCGCTCGGCGCCGCGGCCTTGGCCATGTCCTGCTTCCCGCCGCGGTCACCCGGGCACGTGCCCCGGCTGGACCTGGTCGGCTTCATGCTGATGAGCACCGGCATGACGCTGCTCGTCTTCAGCATGGATTCGATCGGCGACCGGGACGGCTCGGGCTGGACGGCCGTGGGGCTGCTGCTGTCCTCGGCGGTCGCGCTGCTCGCCGCGGTCGCCTACCTGCTGCGGGCGCGCGAGCCTCTGCTCGACCTGCGGCTGCTGCGCATCCGGACGATCCGCGCCTCGCTCCTCACCGGTGGCGGGCTGGATACGATCGGCATGACGGCGGTGACCCTGCTGCTGCCGCTGATGTTCCAGGTCGGCTTCGGCATGAGCGCCGTGCAGGCCGGCTCCTGGACGTTCATCATCGGCATCGGGTCGATGTTCCCCCGGCTCTTCCTGCCGAGCCTGCTGAAGAAATACGGCTTCCGGCGGCTGCTCGTGGTGAACACGCCGATCGTGTCGCTGCTGATCGCCGGTTTCGCGCTGTTCCAGGCGACGACGCCGATGTGGCTCGGCCTGGCCTACATCTTCGTCTTCGGCCTCTCCCGCTCGATCCAATGGGGCACCACCAGCAACCTCTCCTACGCGGACGTGACCGCCGAGCAGCTCGCGCATTTCAGCGCGCTCTACTACATCTCCTGGCGGGTCTCGGTCTCGATCAGCATGGGGACCGCCACGGCCTTGCTGTCGCTGCTCGCGGCGAGCGACGGGACATCGTCGGTCGGCGACTTCCGCCTGCTCCTGGTGCTCGAGGGCCTGATCACGCTCTGTGCCTTCCTGGCCTATCGCCGGCTGGCCGCCGATGACGGCGCCTCGGTCTCCGGCTATCGGCCCCATATCGAGGCGGAGTGACCGGACTTAAGCGACCGATACCGCTTTCCGGGCCTATAGAAGCCCCTCAAGCCCCTGACGATGAACGATAAAAGGCGCCCGGCGGTCGGGGGCTGGATTCGCGATTCCGTGCATATCCGGTGTAGGTCGGCGTCGGATCACAACAGGCCGAGGCGCTAGGCTTCGATCTCGGGATAGACGGTGAAGCCCTGGAAGCCGCCGCTGCGCAGCACCTTGATCGGCTGAGAGCGATCGGCGATCTCCGCGGTCAGCAGGCGGTGCAGGTCATCGACGGTGAAGACCGCCTCGCCGGCGAATTCCAGCAGCACGTCGCCCTTGGCGATGCCGGCCTTGGCCGCCGGCCCGCCGGGCATCACTTCCATGATCTGCACCGCCGCATTGACCGAGCGCTTCAGGCGACGCGCGGCGCGGGGATCGAGCATGATGGTCTGCGCCGAGAGGCCGAGCCGAGAGCGGCGCACGCGGCCGTCCCGCATCAACCGCATGGTGACGTCGGCGGCGGTGTCGATGCCGATCGCAAAGCACAGGCCCTGCGCCCGGCCGATCATCGCCGTGTTGATGCCGACCACCCTGCCGTTGCCATCAACCAGCGCGCCGCCGGAATTGCCGGGGTTGAGCGGCGCGTCGGTCTGGATGACCGACTGGATCAGCCGCCCGGCGGGCGAACGCAGGCTGCGGCCGAGCGCGCTCACGATGCCGGCGGTGACCGTGGCCTGGAAGCCCAGGGGATTGCCGATCGCGACCACGAGCTGGCCGACCCGGAGCTTGCCGGAGCTGCCGAATTCCGCATGCGGGAAATCCGAGCCCTGCAGCCGGAGCACGGCGAGGTCGGTCGCCGGATCGTCGCCGATCAGGGTCGCGTCGAAGCTGCGGCCGTCGGACAGGCTGCCGCTGAGCTTCGCCGCGCCGGAAACGACGTGGCTGTTGGTCAGCAGGTAGCCGTCCGGCGCGAAGATCACGCCGGAGCCGGTGCCGCCGCCGCGCTGATTCTGCGCGAGGATGTGCACGACCGCCGGACCAACCGTCTCGAAGGCATGGGACACGCGGGCCGAATAGGGGTCGAGGGTCTCTTCGGATGGTTCGAGTGAGTCTAGGGGCATGGCGGATAAATGGGAGGCAAGTCGGGGCGCCGCAAGCCCATTGCCCCGCCCGGCCGATCGCGCCAAGCTCCGGGAAACACGCCGGAAACGGGGGACAGATATGAGCAAGCTGCGTGGCGGATTGATCCAGATGGGGTTGAAGGCCTCGACCGACCGGTCGCCAGAGGAGATCCGCAAGGCGATGCTGGACGCCCATGTCCCGCTGGTCGAGGAAGCCGGGAGAATGGGCGTGCAGGTCCTGTGCTTCCAGGAGGTCTTCACCCAGCCCTATTTCTGCCCGAGCCAGGACGCCAAGTGGTACGCCGCCGCCGAGCGCTTCCCCGACGGCCCGACCATCAAGCTGATGCAGGAACTCGCCAGGAAGCACGAGATGGTGATCGTCGTGCCGATCTACGAGGAGGCGATGACCGGCGTCTACTACAACACCGCCGCCGTGATCGATGCCGACGGCGCCTATCTCGGCAAGTGCCGCAAGACCCACATCCCGCAGGTCGCCGGGTTCTGGGAGAAGTTCTTCTTCAAGCCGGGCAATTCCGGCTATCCGGTGTTCAAGACGCGGTACTGCAAGCTCGGCGTCTATATCTGCTACGACCGGCACTTCCCGGAGGGCTGGCGCGCGCTGGCGCTGCACGGGGCGGAATACATCGTCAACCCCTCGGCGACCGTCGCCGGCCTGTCCGAGCATCTATGGAAGCTGGAGCAGCCGGCCTCGGCGGTGGCGAACGGCGTCTATATCGGCGCGGTCAACCGGGTGGGCACGGAGGCGCCGTGGAATATCGGCGAGTTCTACGGCCAGAGCTATTTCGTCAACCCGCGCGGCGTCATCGAGGCGGTCGCCAGCCGGGACAAGGACGAGCTGCTGGTCCATGACATGGATCTCGACCTGATCAGGAAGACCCGCGACACCTGGCAGTTCTTCCGCGACCGCCGGCCGGAGACCTATCTGTCGCTGACGGACGTGGAGTGAGCGAGGCGGCGCTCAATCTCTCGGGCATCTGGCACGGGCGGTACTTCTATCCCGTGAGCCGGCCGCCAGTGCCGTTCGTCGCGACCGTGAGCGAGGTCGATAGCTGGCTGACCGGGACCATCGAGGAGAAAGGCACCACGGGCGAGGCCCGTGGCGTCGCGCTTGCCGCCTCGATCCAGGGCCGGCGGACCGGACGCGCCGTGACCTGGCTGAAGCTCTATGACGGCCGTTTCCGGCTCTATGACAGCGTGCGCTACGAGGGCGACGTCAACGAGGATGCCACGGAGATCTCCGGGCGCTGGAGCATCCCGGGCAACTGGTCGGGCACGTTCCTGATGATCCGTCCGTCCGGCATCGGCGAGACATCCAAGGTCAAGGCGGTTCAGCGCGCCTGATCGGCGCGGGCATTCACCGGCGGGCCGTCATTGCGGCATCCCCCACCAGCCTCCGCGGCAGGGCCAGGGCCGAGATCGGCTGTCGCGGAGCCGGGTCAGAAGCCGCTATCCGCCAACGCGACCGGCCGCCATTTGACCAGCCGGTGCTCCAGCAGGGTGATCAGGTATTCCGCCACCAGGGCCACCACCGCCAGCACGATCATGGCGGCAAAGACGCCGGCGGCGTTGAACGTGCCCTGGGCGGTCGCGATCAGCAGGCCCAGGCCCTGGCGCGAGCCGAGGAACTCACCCACCACCGCGCCGACCAAAGCGAAGCCGAAGCTGACATGCAGGCTGGCCAGGATCCAGCTCAGGGCCGAGGGCACGACCACCGAGAACATGAGCTGGCGCTTCGAGGCGCCGAGGATGCGGGCATTGGCGATCAGGTTGCGGTCGGCCTCGCGCACGCCCTGGAAGGCGTTGCCGAAGACGACGAAGAACACCATGACGACGGCGAGCGCCACCTTCGACGCCATGCCGAGGCCGAGCGCGATGATGAAGATCGAGCCCAGCACGACGCGGGGCACGGAATTGGCGATCTTGATGTAGATGCTGAAGACGTCGGCGAGCAGCTTGTCGCGGCCGAGCATCAGCCCCGCCACGACGCCGAGTACCGCGCCGATCAGGAAGCCGAGGACCGTCTCCTCCATGGTCACCAGGACCTGGACCCAGAGCGGGCCCTGCGACGTGCCCTCGGTCAGCCATTCCCAGATCTGCGCCGCGATGGTGGAGGGCATGGCGAAGAAGAAGGGATCGATCCAGCCGACCCGCGCCGCCAGCTCCCAGCCGCCGAGGATCACGACCAGGAAGCCGATGCGCAGGACGTTGACCAGGACCCGGCGCTTCTGCAGCGCCCGGCGCGCGGCGCGTGCGATGTCCTCCTCGGACGGGACGGGCCCGGACGGGATGGGCTCGGAGGGCATGGGCTCGGAGGGCATGGGCGCGGCGTAGCGCGCCTCGGCACTGGCTTGGGTCATCTCATCCTCCGCGCTGGGCGCGCTGATAGCTGACCAGGACCTCGTCGCGGAGGTCGTTCCAGATCAGCTTCGAGATCTCGGTGAACTTCGGGTCGTAGCGGATCTCCGCCGTCACCCGGGGCCGCGGCAGGTCGATGTCGTAGACCGACTTGACGGTGGCCGGGCCGGCGGTCAGCACGAAGACCCGGTCGGCCAGCGCGATCGCCTCTTCGAGGTCGTGGGTCACGAACACGACCGAGGCCGATTGCGCCGACCAGAGCTTCAAGAGCTCGTCCTGCATCAGCACGCGGGTCTGCACGTCGAGCGCGCTGAACGGCTCGTCCATCAGCAGGATCTCGGGCTCGTTGATGAAGGTCTGCGCCAGCGCGACGCGCTTGCGCATGCCGCCCGAGAGCTGGTGCGGGTAGTGGCTCTCGAAGCCGGCGAGGCCGACGCGCTTCACCCAGTCCCGTGCCGAGGCATAGGCGGCGGCGCGCGGCTTGCCGCGGAACAGCGGGCCGGCGACCACGTTGTCGAGCACCGTCTTCCAGGGGAAGACCGCGTCCTGCTGGAAGACGAAGCCGACCCGGGGATCGATGCCGGTGACCGGCCGGCCCATGACCCGGACCTCGCCCGCGGTCGGCGTGGCGAGGCCCGAGATCAGGGTGAGGGTCGTCGACTTGCCGCAGCCGGTCGGCCCGACCACGGCGCAGAACTCGCCGCGGCGGACCGTCAGGTTGAAGGAGCGCAAGGCGGTGAGCGCCTTGCCGTCCGGCGTCACGAAACGGCGCTGGACGTCCCGGAGCTCGATCGCGACCGGGACATCGGCGCACGACGGCTCCGCCGCGGCGGCCGGGTTCATCACCGAGACCATGGCGCTATTGCGCTGCGGTCTGGGCCGACTTCACGAACTCGGTGGTGTAGGTCTTCGACAGGTCGATGTTCTTGCCCATCACGTTCTTGTCGAAGCTGGAAAGCACCTTCAACACGGTCGGCGGGCCGTCCTCCGGCATGACGCCGTCAGGGGTGAACATCTCCTTGCCGTTCGCCAGCGCGTCGATATACATCTGCTGGTCGCCGGCATAGTAGTCCTTCGGCATCTTCGCGGCGATCTCCTCCGCGCTGTGCGTGGCAATGAACTTCATCGTCTTGACGAAGGCGTTGGCCAGCTTCTGCACGTCGTCCTTGTGCGCCTCGACCCAGGCGGTCTGCATGTAGAGCGAGGCGGCCGGATAGGTGCCGCCGAGCGCCTCCTTGGTCTTCTCCTGCGAGCGCATGTCGATCAGGACCTTGGCGTCGCCGGTCTTCAGCAGGCGCGAGATGGTCGGCTCGGTGGTCATGCCGGCGTCGATCTTGCCCTGCTGGATCGCGGCGATGAAGGTGTTGCCGGCGCCGACCGGCACCGAGGTTATCTCGCTGACCTTCACGCCGTTCTTGACCGCCAGGTACTGGGTCAGGAAGTTGGTGGAGGAACCGAGGCCGGTCACGCCGAGGCTCTTGCCCTTGAAGTCGGCGGGCGACTTGATCGCGTCGGCCTGCTTGGCGGCGACCATCTCGACCTCGCCGGGGGCGCGGCTGAACTGCACGACGGATTCGACGAACTTGCCCTTGGCCTGCAGATCGATGGTGTGATCGTAGAAGCCGACCACGCCCTGCACGGCGCCGGCCAGCATCTCGTTCTCGGCATCGACGCCGGCCGGCTCGCTCATCAGCTCGACGTCGATGCCCTCGTCCTTGAAATAGCCGAGCTGCTGGCAGAGCATCGCGGGCAGGTAGATCTGCTTCTCGATGCCGCCCACCATGATGGTGATCTTGTCGGCGGAGGCGCCGGCGGCCGAGGCCAGGGACAGGCCGAAGGCGGTGCCGCACAGCAGCGCAGTCCGGAAAATCGGTGATTTCAGCATTGGTATCCTCCCAAAGTGCTTTGCCGCCGCCGGCATTGTTCGCCGGCGGGCCGGCCTGCCGGCCACCGCTGGAACGATGGGCACGAGCAGGCCATAGGACGCTAAGGGAAGCGAGCTTTCGATGCGCTTTCAATTCCGCAAGCTCCGAATTTCCGGGCGAGGCCCAGGAAATGTCGACCCGGCGGGCGGCATGCGCCGCGCATTGGGGGCTCGACACGGCGCGCTTTGTTTGATCGCATAGCGCCATGCGAATCCTGCTCGTCGAAGACAGCCGGCAGCTGTCGAACTGGTTGGCCAAGACACTGCGGCGCGAGAACTACGCCGTCGATTGCGTCTATGACGGCGACGACGCCGACTACGCGCTGAAGTCGCAGGAATATTCGATGGTGATCCTCGACCTGTCGCTGCCGAAGCTCGACGGCATCGAGGTGCTGCGCCGGCTGCGCGGCCGCGGCAACAACGTGCCGGTGCTGATCCTGACCGCGAACAACTCGATCTCCGGCCGGGTCACCGGGCTCGACAGCGGCGCCGACGACTATCTCGCCAAGCCGTTCGACATCCATGAGCTGGAGGCGCGGGTGCGGGCCCAGCTCCGCCGCGCCACCAACCAGAAGTCGCCGCTGGTCGAGTTCGGCGGCTTGGCCTTCGACAGCAACAGCCGGCGCTTCACCCTGAAAGGCGAGGAGCTCGCCCTGACGCCGCGCGAGCGCGCCGTGCTGGAGACGCTGATCACCCGCCGGGACAAGCCGGTCGGCAAGCAGGCCCTGGCCCAGGCGGTGTTCGGCTTCGACGAGGACACCAGCCCGAACGCCATCGAGATCTATGTCCACCGCGTGCGCAAGAAACTCGAGGCGAGCGACATCGGCATCGTGACCATGCGCGGCCTCGGCTACGTGTTGCGGCGGAGCGATGGCCAATAGGAGCCTGCGCGTCCAGCTGCTGCTGTGGCTGCTCATCCCGCTGGCCGGCGCGGTTCTCGCCAACACCTGGGTCACCTATCGCAACGCCCAGGACACCGCGGGGATCGTCACCGACCGGACGCTGCTCGCCTCGGCGCGCAGCATCGCCGAGCGGATCCAGATCAATGCCGGCGCGGTCGATGTCACGATCCCGCCCGCCGCGCTGGAGATGTTCGAGACCGAGTACCACGACCGGGTCTATTACCGGATCGACCGGCGCAGCGGCGCCGCCGGGCCGTTCCTGATCGCCGGCAACGGCGACCTGCCCCGTCCGCCCGAGCCGGTGAAGCCGCTGATGTCGGCGTTCTACGACGCCGGCTACCGGGGCGATCCGCTGCGCCTGGTCGCGATCCGGCAGCCGCTGCTCGGCGGCGCGGGCGACGAGTCGGCGCTGATCATCGTCGGCGAGACGACGGCGGCGCGCAGCCATATGGCCTCCGACCTCTGGACCCACAGCCTGCTGCAGCAGGGGCTGCTGGTGCTGATCGTCGCGGTCTTCGTCTGGTTCGGCCTCGGGCGCGGGCTGAAGCCGCTGCTCCGGCTGCGCGACGACGTGCTGGACCGGGCGCCCGGCGAGCTCCGCCCGTTCTCCGGCGAGGCGCTGCAATCGGAGATCCGGCCGCTGGTCGCCGCCTTGAACGAATATGTCGAGCGGCTGCGCCGGCAGATCGAGGCGCAGCGGCGCTTCATTGCCAACGCGGCGCATCAGCTCCGCACTCCGCTGACCATCCTCGCGACCCAGGCCGCCTATGCCATCCGCTCGCGCAACGCCGCGGAGAAGGACGAGACGCTGGAGGCGATCCACGGCAACGCCCGCGACATGGCCCGGCTGGCCAACCAGCTCCTGACCCTCTCGAACGTCGAGCCCGACGGGCGCGTGCACCGCGCCGAACCGGTCGATCTGGTGGCGGTGGCGCGCCGGGCGCTGGAATCCCAGGTCGGCCACGCGCTTTCCCGCGACATGGACCTCGGCTTCGATCCCAAGGTCCAGGAAGCCGCCATGCTGGGCGATGCGACCATGCTGCACGAGCTGGTGGTCAACCTGGTGGACAACGCCCTGCGCTACACCCAGCGCGGCGGCGTCGTGACGGTGGGCATCGAGGCGGCGGACGACGCCTGGCGGCTGACCGTGCGGGACAACGGCCCGGGCATCCCGGCGGCGGAACGCCAGCGCGTGTTCGAACGGTTCTACCGGGTGCTCGGCACCGAGGCGGAAGGCAGCGGCCTCGGCCTCGCCATCGCGCTGGAGATCGCCGAGCGCAGCGGCGGCGCGATCGAATTGTCCGACGCCCAGGCGGGCGTCGCGGGCACGACCGGTCTCCTGGTCACCGTCCGGCTGCCGCGCCGGGCGGCTTAGCGCCGCCTATTCCGAGCTGGCCGGCGTCGCCTGGGACGAGCGCAGGTTCTGGGCGTAGACGTTGATGATCAGGGCGATCAGCAGGATCAGGCCGCGGATCAGGATCTTCAGGAAGCTGTCGATCTGCACGTGGTCCAGGCCGTTGTTCAGGACGCCCAGCACGCAGAGGCCGATGATCGTGTTGCCGATGCCGCCGCGCCCGCCGAACAGGCTGGTGCCGCCGACCACCACCGCCGAGATCGCGTCGAGCAGGAAGCCGTTGAACTCGTCCTGCTGGGCGCTGCCGAAATAGGCGACGCCCAGCATGCCGCCGGTGCCGGCGCAGAAGGCGGAGATCACCATCACCGCGCCGAGGATCAGCTTCACGTTGACGCCGGAGAACTCGGCCGCCTCGCGGTTGCCGCCCACCATGTAGACGTAGCGGCCGAACCGCGTGTAAGTCAGCACGACATGGCCGACCAGCAGGAACAGGGCCAGCGCGATCACCAGCACGGGCACGCCGCCGAGCGAGGCGGTGCCGAGATAGGAGATCTCCGGCGGCACGGCGTATAGGATCTGGCCGCGCACCAGCAGGGCGCAGATGCCGGCGGCGATCTGCATCATGGCGAGCGTCATGATGAAGGACGGGATGCCGATCTTGGTCATGCCGAAGGCGTTGACCAGGCCGAGCACCAGGCAGCCGATCATCGCGAACAGGATCGCCAGCCCGCCGGGCAGCGGGATGTTGGCGACGTTCACGTAGTCGGCCTGGGTGGTGAAGTAGGCGACCGCGATGCCGGTCGCGTTGGCGATCGCGGCGAAGGAGAGGTCGATCTCGGCGCAGAGGATGACGAAGGTCAGGCCCACCGCCATGATGCCGGTGATCGACATCGTGGTCAGGATGTTGCCGAGGTTGTCCATCGTGAGGAAGGACGGGCTCGCGACCGCGAAGAAGACGACGAGCGCGATCAGCGTGACGAAGGGCGCGATGTTGCGCATCTGGCTGCGCAGGAAGCCGCCGATGCTGGAACCGGGGCGCTTGGCGGAAGCCTGGGCCGGCATGCTCATCTCGTCTTGCTCCTCACCGATGCGCTCTCGCAAACGCGCCCATCAGGCGGCCTCGAGCAGCCGGTCCTTGCTGATCGTCTCGCTGGCGAACTCGTGCACGATCCGGCCCTTCTTCATGACGACGACGCGGTCGGCCAGGGATAGCACGGTCTCCGGCTCGGCCGAAACCACGACGATGGCGAGACCCTTGTCGCGCAAGTCCCGCACGATCTTGACCACGTCGTCCTTGGCGCCGACGTCCATGCCGCGGGTGGGCTCGGAGAGCACCAGCACCTTGGTCGGATAGGTCAGCCACTTGGCCAGCGCCACCTTCTGCTGGTTGCCGCCCGAGAGCGAGCCCAGCAGCGCCCGGACGTTGGGCGGACGGATGTTCAGCGCCCTGGCCTGCTGCTCGGCGATGCTGCGCTCGACCTGTGGCTTCAGCCACCAGCGCGAGATCCGCCCGAGCACGCTGATCGAGACGTTCTTGAAGACAGGTTCATGATAGAACAGCATCGAACGGCGGCTCTCCGGCACGAAGGCGATGCCGGCGCGGCGCGCCTGGGCGGTGTTCTTGAAGCGGACCGGCTTGCCGCCGATCGCGAGGCTGCCGGCATTGGGCTTGAGCTTGCCGAACAGGGCGCGGGTCAGCTCGATCTGGCCGCAGCCCATGAAGCCGTAGATGCCCAGCACCTCGCCCGCGCGCACGTCCAGCGACACGTCGCTGAAGGCGCGGCCCCAGCCGAGGTCCCGGGTCGACATCACGACCGGCGCCGCCGGCTTGCTGTCGAGATGGATGGCGCCGGTATAGCTCTCCTCCAGCTCCTCGTGGCCCTTGCCGATCATCCGCTCGATCACCCAGGCCTTGTCGATGTTGGCGGTGGATTCGGTCGCGACCCGGCGGCCGTTGCGGAAGATCGTCACCGCGTCGGAGATCGACAGGATGTCGTCGAGGAAATGCGAGATGAAGACGATGCTGCGGCCGCTGGCCTTGACGCCGCGCAGCACGTCGAACAGGCGCGCCACTTCCGGCGGCGAGAGCGCCGAGGTCGGCTCGTCCAGGATGATGATCCGCGCGCCGGAATAGAGCACGCGGGCGAGCTCGATCAATTGCTGCAGCCCGATCGGCAGCGAGCCCATGGTGGCGGAAGGATCGACGTCGATGCCGAGCTTCTGGAGCTGCTCCCGGGCGCCCGCCTTCATCGCCTTCCAGTCGATGATGCCGTTCCCCATGAAATTCCAATGGGTCGGCTGCTTCCCGAGATAGACGTTCTCCGCGACCGAGAGGTCGGGGACGATCGAGAGCTCCTGGTGCACCATGCCGATGCCGGCATCCAGCGCGTCGCGCGCGGAATGGAACCGCACCTCGCGCCCGTCGAGCAGCATCCGGCCGGTGAACGTCGTGTGTACCCCGGCTATGATCTTCATCATCGTCGATTTTCCGGCGCCGTTCTCGCCGACCAGGCCGTGGATCTGGCCCTCGAGCAGCTCGAAATCGACGTCGCGCAGGGCGGCGACGCCGCCGAAGGACTTCGAGATGCCCTCCATGCGGAGGCGCGGCACCACCGGCGATGCGGTCGTCGCGGCGGCTTCAGCCTCGTTGCTCATCACGCGTCATTCCATGATGTGGAAATGCGGGCCGGGAACGCTTGCGCATTCCCGGCCCCCAGATACCCAACCCGACCGTGGCTCAGATCAGGAAATGGTCTTCCATCCACTGCATGCCGGCGGCGTTGTCCTTGGTAACGACCGGGCCGTCGGTGACGATGTTCTTCGGGATGCCCTCGCCGGTCTTCTCGCCGTTGACCGCTGCGACACCCGCGATGATCGCGCCGCCATGGATGCGGCAGGACGGGTTGCGTACGGTCGCCGTCATCCGGCCGTCGGCCACCGCCGCCAGCGCCGGCGGCATGGCATCGCAGCCGCCGATCTTGATGTCGGTGCGGTTATGCGCCTTCATGACGGCGTAGGCGGCCAGCGCCATGTCGTCATTGTGGAAGTAGGCCGCGTCGATCTGCGGATACTTGGTGAGATAGGTTTCCCAAAGACGGGCAACCTTGGTCACGTCCCAATCCGCCGGCTGGTCGTCCAGCACCTCGATGTCGGGATGCTGGGAGACGATCGACTTGAAGCCCTTCGCACGGCCCTGCGCGCCGGTATGGCCGAGCGCGCCCTGGGTCATGATCACCTTGCCCTTGCCGCCGATCGCATTCACCAGCGCCTGGGTCACCGAGGCGCCCATGAACACGTTGTCCGGGGCCAGAAAGGAGTGGATGTCGATCTGGTCCAAGGGCGCGATCAGCGTGTCCATGTCGATGACCGGGATGCCGGCGTCGATCATCTTCTTCACCGGCTGGGTCAGCGTGCCGATGCCGAAGGCCTGGATCGCGACGAAGTCCCACTTCTGCGAGGCCATGTTGTCGATCGCCGCGCGCTGCTTCACCGCGTCGAGCTGGCCGTCGAACCAGGTCACCTCGACGTTGTAGAGCTTGCCCCAGTATTCCGCCGCCTGCTTGCCCTGGGCGCACCAGGTCGCCTGCAGACCGGCATTGGAGAAGGCCGCCTTCAGCGGCTTGTCGGAACGGCCGACCGCATCCGCCAGAGCCGGCTTGCCGCCGATCCCGCCGAACAAGGCGGCCGCGCCGCCCATCGCCGACGCGCCCGCCAGGAATCCGCGCCGACTCGTGTTCACTGTATCCGCCATTTATTTCCTCCCAAGGAACTTGCTTATGCGTGCAAGACCTCGAAAGTATGGCAGGCACCTGACGGGCGGGCAAGGCGTTGACTTTTTCCCTGCCTTATTTATCGGACAAATAGCCGAGCCGCTCGCGGGCGTTGTGCGCCGCAACAGAAGCGTTCGGCGAAACCGACCGACGCTGCCTAGAAAAGCTGCACCGGCACGATGCCGCGGCGCCGCACATGAGGCTTTGGCGTCACAGCGGCCGCGGCCATTGGCGGCATCCGCGAACCAATCCGCAGATGCCGCCGATCGCTCCCGTCAGGCTTTCACCAGACGTTGCTCCAGCATGGTCAGGCTCTTCTCGCAGAGCGACGCGATCTCATCGACCTCGCTCTCGGTGACGATCAGCGGCGGCGAGAAGCCGAGCGTATCGCCCATGCAGCGCGCGATCAGGCCGTTGTCATAGGCGATGTGGTCGAAGGTCATGCCGGCCTGGAGGGCCGGGTCGAAGGGACGCCCGGTCTTCTTGTCGGCGACGATCTCGATGCCGAGCATGAGGCCGGCACCCCGCACCTCGCCGACGATCGGCGACTTCCTGGCCAGACCCTCGAACTTCTCGCGCAGCCGCGCGCCCATGTTGCGCACGTGCTCGACCACGTTCATCTCCTCGTAGATCTTGATCGTTTCCAGCGCCACGGCGACGCCGACCGGATGGCCGGAATTGGTGAAGCCATGGCCGAAGTTGCCGCCCTCCTTGTTGAACCGGGCGACCGCGTCATAGACCTTGGGCGCGATCACCACGGCCGAGATCGGGAAGTAGGACGAGGACAGGCCCTTGGCCAGCGACATCATGTCGGGCTGCATGTCGACCGTCTCCTTGCCGAACCAGTTGCCGGTCCGGGCGAAGCCGCAGACGATCTCGTCGCCGAGGCAGAGGATGTCGTACTTCTTCAGCACCTGCTGGATGCGGCGGAAATAGCCCTTGGGCGGAACGATGATGCCGCCGCCGGCGAAGATCGGCTCGGCGATGAAGGCGGCGATGGTGTCCGGCCCTTCGCGCAGGATCAGCTTCTCGAGATCGTCGGCCAGGCGCTCGACATAGGCGGCCTCGGTCTCGCCGTCGAGCATGCCGCGATAGGGATAGGGCGCGGTCGTGTGGAGGAAGCCCGGCAGCGGCAGGCCGAACTCGCGGTGCATGAACGGGAGGCCGCACATCGAGGCCGCGGCGATGGTCGAGCCGTGGAAGGCGCGGTCGCGGGCGATCACCTTGCGCTTGGTCGGACGGCCATGGACCGCATGGTAGATCCAGGCGAGCTTGACCATGGTCTCGTTGGCCTCGGAGCCCGAGGTGGCGAAATAGGCCTTGCCGCCCTTCATGCCGGTGAGATCGACCAGCTTCTCGGCGAGCTTGGCCGCGGGCTCATGCGTCCGCTGGAAGAAGGTGTGGTAGAAGCCGAGCTCGGCGTATTGCCTGGCCGCCGCATCCGCCAGGCGCTTGTTGTTGAAGCCGAGCGAGGCGCACCACAGGCCCGCCATCGCGTCGATATAGGCCTTGCCGCCGCTGTCGAAGACGCGGATGCCCTCGCCGCGCGCGACGACCAGCGGCCCCCGCTCCTCGAGCTGGGTCGGGTTGGTCTGCGAATGCAGATGGAACTCCGCGTCGCGGCGGGCGATGGAGTTGGACGGGGTCTGTTGGTTCATGATGGTCCTCCTCAGGATGGTCGCTGCGGCGCGCGCCGCTTTCCGGTTTTCCGGTCGAAGACGAGCAGATGGTCGGGGTCGATCTCGGCCTTCACCGCCGTGCCGGGGGTGAGCCGGATGAAGCCGGGCAGGCTCGCGGTCAGCGATCCGCCTTCCCAATCGAGCGTCACATGGGTCGCGGGGCCGACCGGCTGCACCAGACGCACCGTCGCCGGGAAGCCGCGATCGCCGAGGCGCACATGCTCCGGGCGTACGCCGACCTCGACCTCGGGATCGCCGGCCGCCATCGCGCCGATCGGCAAGGCGACGCCGCCGATCCGGCATGCGCCCGGCTCCAGGGTGCCGGCATAGAGCTCGATGCGGGGGCTGCCGATGAAGCTCGCGACATAGCGCGTGGCGGGCTGATTGTAGATCTCCTCCGGCGTGCCGAACTGCTCGACCACGCCGGCATTCATGACGGCGATCCGGTCGGAGATCGACATCGCCTCTTCCTGGTCGTGGGTGACGAAGATCGAGGTGACGCCGAGCCGCTGGTGCAGCTCCTTGACCTCGACCCGCATGCGCACGCGCAGCCCGGCGTCGAGATTGGAGAACGGCTCGTCGAACAGGAAGACCCGCGGCTCGCGCACCAGAGCGCGGCCGATCGCGACCCGCTGCTGCTGGCCGCCGGAAAGCTGCGCCGGCAGGCGCTCGAGCAGGGCCGAGAGCTCCAGCGACTGCGCCACCCGCTCGACCCGGGTGCGGATCTCGGTGGGCGCCAGTTTCCGCATCTTCAGCGTGAAGCCGATGTTCTGCGCGACGGTCATGTGCGGGTAGAGCGCGTAGTTCTGGAACACCATCGCCACGTCGCGCTGCACCGGCGAGAGGTCGTTGACCCGCTGGCCGTTCATCAGGATGTCGCCGGCGCTGGCATCCTCCAGGCCGGCGAT
This sequence comes from Dongiaceae bacterium, assembly GCA_035548715.1. Lineage (GTDB taxonomy): Bacteria > Pseudomonadota > Alphaproteobacteria > Dongiales > Dongiaceae > Dongia. The sequence continues at coordinate 17,997 of DASZSL010000071.1, read as the reverse complement.
CATGTTCAGGGTCGTGGTCTTGCCGCAGCCCGACGAGCCCAACAGGGTCACGAACTCGCCCTCGCGCACCGACAGGTTGACGTCGCGGCACACCAGGTGATGGCCGAACGACTTCGAGACACTGCGCAATTCAACCGCCGTCACGCCGTCCTCATCCTTTCGTCATGCCGTCGGCGAAGCCGCGGACAATCTGGTTGCGGAACACGATCGCGAGGGCGATCACCGGCGCGACGCTGATCACCGCCGCCGCCATCATCTGGCCGAACACCGTCTGGTACTGGCCGGCGAATTGCGCGATCACCAGCGGCACGGTCTGCGCCTGCTGCCGCGTGAGGATCAGCGCGAAGAAGAACTCGTTCCACGCCTCGACGAAGGCGAAGACCGCCGCCGCGGCCATCGGCGGGATCGAGATCGGCAGCACGATGTGCCAGAAGGTGGCGATCACGCCCGCGCCATCGACCGCCGCCGCGCGCTCGATCCCGACCGGGATTCCCTGGAAGAAGCCGCGCAGGATCCAGACCACGATCGGCAGGTTGAAGGAAAGGTAGACGACGCCGAGCGAGAACACGGAGTCGATCAGCCCCAGCCGGCTGATCGCGATGAAGAGCGGGATCGCGATGGCGATGCCGGGGAGCATCTGCGTCGCCAGTATGAGGAACGCGACGCCGTTGGCCCGCGGCACCGGCAGCCGCGCGAGCGCATAGGCGGCCGGCGCGCCCAGCGCCAAGGCGACGGCGGTCGAGAACAAGGCGACGATCGCCGAATTCATGATCCCGCGGCCGAGCGCCGCCGCCGCGTAGAGCACCTGGATGAAATTGTCGAGGGTGAAGCCGGCGGGCGAGACATCGGGCGGCTGGGAGATCAGCGCCTGCTGCTCGAGCAGGCTGGAGAGAATCAGCCACACGACCGGCGCCGCCGACCACAGGACGAAGACGGCGAGGCCGATGCCGATGAAGGTGCGGACCACCGGGCCGCCCTGCTGCCGACGCGTAAAGCTCACCGCGTCCCCGCCCCTGCCGACCGTGGGCGCGGCCAGAGCAGCCAGACATAGAGGATCGCGAGCAGCATGGTCACGGCGAAGATGACGTTGGCGATGGCCGAGCCGTAGCCGAGGTCGAGGAAATTGAAGGTCACGCGGTAGGCGAGGAAGTTCAGCAAAGCCGTCGCGTCCGCCGGCCCGCCACGGGTCAGCACGAAGACGATGTCGAACACCCGGAGCGACCAGATGGTCTGCAGCACCACGGCGATGGCGATGACGCTGCGGATGGTCGGCAGGGTGACATGGACGAAGCTCTGCCAGCGGCCGGCGCCGTCCATATAGGCGGCGCGATAGAGGATGTTCGGCACCCGCTGCAATCCCGCCAGGATCAGCAGCGAGACAAAGGGCACCGACTTCCAGATATCGACCAGCAGCAGGAAGTTGAGCGCCGAAAGCGGCGTCCCCAGCCAGACATGGTAGTAGCCGATGATGCCCAGCGATTTCAGGATGCCGTTCAAGACGCCGTAATTGGCGTGCAGGATCCACTTCCAGAGCACCGCATTGGCGACCGGCGCGATCGCCCAGGGCACGATCAGCAGGATGCGGAAGATGCCGAAACGGCCCATTGGATGGTTGAGCAGGACGGCGATGCCGAGGCTGAGGCCCACGACCAGCACCACCTCGACCACGGAGAAATAGGCGGTGTTGGCCGCCGCGCGCTGGAAGGTCGCGTCGGCGAACAGGCGCTGGAAATTGGCGACGCCGACCCAGGATTGCTGGATCTCGCCGCCGGTCAGTTGCACCCGCTGCAAGGCGAGCGCGATCGAATCCAGGATCGGATAGCCCAGCACCGCCGCCAGGATGATCAAGGCGGGCGCAAGAAAGAGCAGGCCGACTCGTCGCCGGCGCTGCTCAAAGGTCGCTCTTGCTTGCACGGTTTGGGAAGGAACGCTCTAGCTCTTGCGCCGCTTGACGATCGCGGCCACCTGATCGCTCGCATCCGCGATCGCCTGCGCCGCGGTCTTCTGGCCCTGCAGGGCCTTCTGGACCTCGGTGCCGACGGCGACGGTGACCTCGTTGTAATCGGCGGTGACGAAGCTGTCATAGGGATGCTTCGCCTGCTCCAGGACGACGGCGGCGTTCGGCGCCTTCGCCTGGACCTCGGGATCGGCCAGCACCGAGAGACGGATCGGCAGCCAGCCGGTATCCAGCACCTGGCGCTTCTGCACCTCCTTGTCGAGATAGAACTCGATCAGGGCGGTGGCCTTGTCGGGGTTCTTGGAATACTTCGTGACCGTCCAGGCATCGGTGCCGTCGATCGAGGCGCTGCCCGCGGGACCCGCCGGCAGCACGGCGCTGTCGAGCTGGCCCACGACCTTCGACTGCTTGGGATCGTTGCCGGCGTTCCACATGAACGGCCAGTTCATCATCATGCCGGCGCGGCCCGCCAGGAGCACGTTGGTCGCATCGTTGATGCCGGCATAGGAGATCGAGCCAGGATCGGTATAGGGCATGAGATCGACCATGAGCTGCAGCGCATCGACGCCGGCATCGCCCTTGAAGACCGGCATGCCGTTTTCGCCGTACATCTTGCCGCCGGCCTGCTGCAGATAGGTCATCCAGTAGCTGGCGGTGCCGCCGATGCCGGCGGGATCGCCGTAGTTCAGCACGAAGCCGAACTGGCCGTCATGGGTCAGCTCCTTGGCGGCGCGCTTCAGCTCGTCCCAATCCTTGGGCGGCGCCTTGAAGCCGGCCTTGGCCAGCATCTCCTTGTTGTAGAAGAGCGTGAGCAGCGAGAGGGTGAAGACCGTGCCGTAGCGCTTGCCATCGACCGTCACGGTCGAGAAGCTGGATTTCGGCAGATCGTCCACCAGGTCCTTGGGCAGGCTGTCGGCATAGGGAACGATGTTGGAGAGCAGCTCGGGCACCCAGCCGCACATGTAGCAGATGTCCCAGGGCGCGGCGCCGGAGGCAAAGGCGGTCGCCATCCGGTCATGGAGCTGCGGCCAGGCCAGGAGCTCGTAATCGACCTGGGCGCCGTTGGCCTTCTGCCAGGCAGCGAATGCGTCCTCGGAGAACTTGGCGGCACCCGGGGGCGCCGGATCCGGCGGCAGCGGGGCGAAGACGTTGAGCTTCACGTCGTCGGCCCAGGCCTTGCCGCCCGCGAACCGGGACAGGCTGGCGACGGCGCCGGCCGCCGCGCTACCATGAAGCAGCGTTCTCCGGGAAATACCCATGGTCATCGTCTTGCCTCCTGCTGGCCGCTCATTATTGAGCTTGAGAACAGGTTGAAGAGCCCCCGATGCGATGTCAATAATTATTCCGTCATCATGACTTACTAATTCCGGGTAGAAGATTTCCGCGTCCGTTCATGCTGTTAAGCGCAACCAACATCGTCAAGGCCAAGCTGATCAACATCTGGGTCGTGTTCGAGGCGATCCGGATCCACGGCCCCATTCCGCGCTCGGGCATCGCCGACGTGACCGGGCTTTCCAAGCAGGCGACCTCGGAATTGGTGGACGAACTGCTCTCGATGCAGTTCGTCCGCGAGGAGAAGTCGAGCGGCCGCGGCGTCGGCAAGCCGCCGACGCCGATCAGCATCAATCCGGCCGGCGCCTATTCGCTGGGCTTCCATGTCGATTTCGGCCAGGTCTCCTCGGTCGCGATCAACCTCGCGGGCGAAGTGCTGGCGCGCGACGACCACGCGATCGGGGACCTGACGCCGCAGCGCGCCGTCGATGACATCGCGCGCGGCGTCTCGACGCTGCTGGAGAAGACCGGCATCGGCCGCGACCGGCTGCTCGGCGTCGGCCTCGCGACGCCGGGGCCGTTCGCCGTCGCCGGATTGAGCCCGCCGCGCCTGCCCGGCTGGGACGGCGTCGAATTGCGCAAGCTGCTGCAGGAAGCGACGGGGCTGCGCGTCTCGCTCGCCAATGACGGGCAATGCGCGGTCACCGCCGAGTGGCGCTTCGGCGAGGTGGCGCGGCATTTCACCAACTTCGTCTATGTCTATGTCGGCATGGGGCTGGGCAGCGGCGTGATGATCCACGGCGCCGCGTTCGGCGGGGCCAGCGGCAATGCCGGCGAGTTCGGCCACACCACCGTCGTTCCCGGCGGCCATGGCTGCATCTGCGGCAAGAACGGCTGCCTGGAGACCTATGTCTCGGTCGACTCCGCGATGCGCCATCTGGCGGCGCGCGGCATCGACGTCGAATCGATGGCGGCCTTCGAAGAACGCTTCGACGCCGGGCATCCTGACGTGGCGCCCTGGATCCAGGACGGCATCGAGCCCTTGCGCATCGGTCTCAACACGATCGAGAACCTGTTCGACCCGCAGACCATCATGCTGGGCGGCAATGCGCCCGGCTGGCTGATCGACGCGCTGGTCGAGGGCGTGCAGCCGCTCTACCCGTCGGTCGGCCGCCACAACCGGGAGATCCCGCGGCTGATCAAGGCCGAGCTCGGCCGCGATGCGGTGTCGCGCGGCGCGGCGGTGCTGCCACTGCTCTCCCACCTCAACCCGCAATACCAGCAGCTCAATCCCTTCGCGTGAGCGGGCGGCCTACAGGGATTCCAGCCCCATGCGAAAGGCATCGACGCTCCGCGCAACGCCCATGCCCGCCGACCTGGCCCCGGCGATCATCGCCCCGACCCGCTCGTCCGGTGTGCCGTGGTGGTCCGGCGAATTGAAATGCGTGTCGCCCTTCTCGTAGAGCGACTTTGCGAAGGAGTCGATGTCGAGGCTTGACATGCCGAGCGACGATGCCTTCAGCCCGCAATACCATCCGGCCATGAAATCGGCGTGGAGCTCGGGTCGCTTGCCGGACCCCAGCCCGCCGGCCAGCTTGTATTGCAGCGAATGGCCCCATTCGTGCGCCAGGATTCCCATGATGGCCGTGGTCCCGAACCTCGACACCTCCTGGCTGAGGAGATTGATGCCGAAGACCACGCAGCCGTCCGGCAGCATGCCCCAGACGTCCTGCGGCGAGGAAAACGCGTTCGGACCGTCCGCGTCGTTGAATATTCCGAGATTCGGATAGACGCCGAAGGCCCGCGCGAGCGACCAGGCTTCATTCACGAAGGCGCGATCCATCTGCGGGTCGCCGGTCGTCAATGAAAAGTCCTGTGCCGAGAGCTTCCCGGCGACCGCGCCGGACAAGGTGCAGCCGACGCGCCGCGACAGCACGGCGATCGTCGACAGCCCGTTGGGATTCCTCCCCCTGCCCCACCGGTTCGCCATCAAGTCCTTGAACGACGTGCCGTCGTTCTTCCAGACGGAAGGGTCGTCGGCGCCGGTCGGCAGTCCGCCATCCGCATGCGCCTTGCAGCAGGGAGCCGCCAGCGCCGCAAGACAGGCGCCGAGCATGATGCTCAAGGCCGCCCGGCGATCCAGGCCATAGCCGATGCCGAGACCGGCCATGGGCCGCGTCGATCGCCGATGGTCGTCGCAGGTCGGGTCGGATGACATCGTCCTAATCCGCCGTGAACCCGGCCACTTCGCAGTTCTTCGTATCCGGAAAACAGGGAATCTCCCCGCAGCGGCGGCCCGGCGCGCACGAAGCCAAGCCCTTGTGACCGTCGCGAAAGGTCACGTTCACCAGAAGGTGCACGTTGCACCCGTTCCGGAAGAAGATCAGCACGGCGCCGCTCGGGCTCTTCGTCGACGTGTCATACGAGATGCACCGCTTTCCGTTCTCGTCGACCGGGACGCCATCGGCGCGGGCGCTTCCCCCTTCCGGGGCGACGACGCACACGGCCAGGAGCAGCATCGCGCAAAGGGATGCCGTCCGCGCCAGGAAGCCGCTCATTCGATTCTCCAAGGCAACAGGACTGTTCCGAGACTGGATCCGGCGCGAACGCGGCGCATCCCCAAAGTTGGGTATGACAGCCACTCGTCCCGGCCGGCACGATCGCCGCAACTCGGCATGACTCGTCGAACCGGGAGGTCAACATGCGCGCCAGGGGTGGATGCCTCGCGGCAACGCCGCGGCTTGCCGCCGCCGCCATCTTGGTTCTGCTCGCGCCCGTCCCGGCGGCCGCGGACGACTGCTCGCCGCTCGAGAGGATCGTCGATCTGGCAGCCGGCATGTTCGAGGATCTGCCGCTCGGAAGCTACGACGAGGATCTCGAGGAATACGACGCCGAGATCATGCTCGACGGCGCCTCTTCATGCGCGGTCGACAAGTCCGATCAGGAGTATGACGTGTCCTATTCCTGCCAATGGTGGTATTCGAACGGCACGGACGCGCAGCGCGAAAGCGCCTACCGCGGGCTGAGGGACTATGTCGTCGGCTGCCTGAGGGACGGGGCGATCTCCAACCTCGACGCGAGATTCGTCGGCGCGCCGCAGGAGGACACCGACGACCGCGGCGCCTCCACCCAAGTCCGGGCACGGAACACGTCCTTTCCGAACATCGAACGGCCGGCCTTCGCGCCGAGGATCATATTCACCGTCAGCGGACATCGGACGCGGAAGAACAGCCAGGTCGTCTCCCTCAAGATAACGCAGGAGACCCCGATCGACGAGTGATCGCCGGAGGACCCGGAACCGGGCTCAACCGACCGGCGCCGCGCGATAGGGAATCTCGCGGCAAGGCCCTTTCGTGTGGATTCGGCGATGCATCGCCTTCGCCTCGGCGTCGACCGACAGGTAGAGGCTGGACCGATCGATACGAACCAGAACGAAGTTGTCCGGGTTGCCGGTCAATTCGCTGCCGATCGATTCGGCGTCCCACGTCACCGGAATGACGGAGCCGGACTTGCCGTTCGAGTTGAACATGTAGACCATGTTCTTCTGCAGATAGACCGTCAATTCGACCACTTCATGCTTCGGCTTGGTCTGGCCGCTCAGGGTGCTGCTTATGGTGCCGTCGACCACGCAGCGCAGCGAAAACGGCGGGGTGTCTTCCGCTTTCGCACGGGACGCCGGCATGTCGGTCGCCATGATCTCGATCGCCATGATCGCCAGGAGGATCGCCAGGCGGCGGATGGGCACCCTGCGGCGCCCACGCCGCGCGCCCGCATGCTCTGTCGATCGAACAGGCTTCATTCCTCTCCCCGCACCAGCACCGCCGGCGGCAATCGCAGAGACCTTCCGCGACCGTCGCACCTCGCGCATCACCAAAATGGGGTATGCCCGCGGGCTTCCCGGCCCGGGGCGGCGCCCGGGCTCAGGCTCGATCCCGAGTCGCCGGGCGGTCCATGCTCTCCTCGTATTCCACCGGGAAATGGCGGATGTCGCTCGCGGGGTCGGTGAGGCGCTCGAGGGCATCGTATTCGTCCGCGATCCGGTCGGCTTCCTCCTTCGTGATCGGCTCGGGCGGCAGGAGCAGCAGGGTCTCTCCGCCCCGGACCAGATCGCGTCTTGCGATCGCGTAGCGGCGTCGCGGCGCGGCAGCGGCTGGGTCGGGGATGTCAGGCATGGCTCGGCGGCCGATCGGCGCCGCTGCGGAACGCCCGCGCGATGTCGGCGAAGAGCCTCAGGTCGTCGATCGAATCCCGCAGCGAGGTCTTGGGGGCCGTCCCCTTCTCCACACAGTCGTGAAAAGCGTCGAGCTCGATGCGGAACGGGTCCTCGTAGATGGGGCCGACGATCTCGGTCCCCGTCTCGGTGTCGCTGGAGCGGGTGATCTCCAGCCGGGTCGGCAGGTTGCGCACATAGGGCGTGTCGTAGTTGAGGACGAGCTGCTGGCGGTCGGCGATCACCTCGATCCGGGCGTCGAAGCGCGCGACGTTGTCGATCAACGCCTCGTAGATCGCGGTGAAGCGGCCGTAGTCGAGCAGCGCCACGACGTTCTCCCCGCGATTCTGCCGGGCCGCGATCACCCGCCGCGGCGGTCCCAGCAACTCGCGCATGGCGGAAAGGCTGTGCGAGGAAAGCCCGGTCAGCACCTGATAGGCCCTGATCTCCTCGGGCGAGGCATCGGCGCCGACCACCGAACGCAGCATCCTGTCGGTCACCCGCCGGCTCTCGGCGATGATGTCGGCCGGTACGTCGTCCGGCCGGAAGACCGGCCGGGTCTGGCGGATGAAGAAGGGGCCCTCGCAAATGAGGTCGCGGACCCGCACATAGACGATCTCGCCGGCGGCGGGCATGCGCGCCTTCAGCGCGTGGAAGCCGCGGGCATAGCGGCGCATGTAGCCGACGAAGATCGTCCTGCGCGTGCCTTGCGCCGCGGCGATCGCCGCCTGGAGGTCGGGCTCGGCCAGGCAGACCGGCTTCTCGATGAAGACATGCTTGTCGGCGGCGATCGCCAGCCCGAGATGCATGGCGTGCACATGGTCCGGCGACAGGATGAAGACCGCATCCAGCGCCTCATCGGCCAGCAGGTCCTCGGCGCGGCCGTAGCGGCGCCTGACGTTGTAGCGGTCGGCCACGTGGGCGACCAGCGAGGGCGCCACGTCCATGACCGCCTCGATCGCGAAGCGCGGATCGTCCGCCAGCAAGGGCAGGTGCATGAGCTGAGCGACTTCGCCGAGGCCGATGAGGCCGACGCGGATCGTCATCGATGGTCTCCAAGGTAAGAATCCCGCGGCGCCTTGTACGGCGCTGCCACGCGGCATATTCTGGGATCGGGAATATTAAATCAACTGGATTGATTTAAATGCATGTCCTGCCCCGGCACAAGCTCGGGAAGAACAACGAGTTCACCAAGCGGCTGAACCGGCAGACGGCGCTCGACCTGATCCGGCGCGGGGCCTCGAACCGGGCGGAGCTGTCGCGCCTGATGGGGCTGAGCCCGCAGTCGCTCTCCAACATATTCGCCGATCTGGAGGCGGCGGGGCTGCTCTCCTCCTCCGGCAAGAGCTACGGCGGCAAGGGCCAGCCGCCGACGAACTACGAGATCGCCGCGGATTGCGGCTACGGGATCGGGCTTCACATCGACGACGGCTATTGCTGCACGCTGGCGGTCGATTTCGCGTTCGAAGTACGGGCGGTGCGGCGAAAGCCGCTGCGCGCCGCCTCCGCCGAAGCGCTCTATCGCGAGGCGCGGGATGCGGTGAGACAGACGATCGCCCAGGCGAAAGCCCCGAAGCGCAAGATCTGGGGCATCGGCGTCGCCTCGCCGCGTCTCACCAACGAGCGCAGCAACGACATGTGGCGCGTCGAGGATCGCCTCTGGGCGGAGGTCAGCGCCTTCGGCCTCGACCGGCGGCTGGCCGAGGATTTCGACGCGATGGTGGTCGCGGAGAACGACGCCAATACCGGCGCGCTCGGCGAGAAGCTGTTCGGCTGCGGCCGCAACCTCAAGAGCTTCTGCTACGTGTTCCTGGGCCACGGCCTGGGCTGCGGCCATATCCAGGACGGCGCGCTCTATCGCGGCGCCTGGGGCAATGCCGGGGAGATCGGCCGCATTCTCGTGCCGGTCGGCAACAACTACGTCCATCTGGAGACGATCCTCTCGGTGGACAGCCTGCTCGACCGCATCGACGGCGGCCGAACCGGCGGATTGTCGGACCTCGAGAGCCTGGCGCGCGACAATCCGGAAGCGGTCAATCTCTGGCTGCGCGAAGCGGCGCCGCGGCTGCGCTGGCTGATCAGCACGCTCGAGAACACCGCCGATCCGGAGAGCATCGTGATCGGCGGCTATCTCCCGGCCGACCTGCTGCGCCGGCTGATCGCCGGCATCGAGCCGCTCCATCACACGATCGCGGCGCGCGACTCCCGCGATGCGCCGCGGGTGCAGGCCGGCGTCCTGGATCGCGACGTGGTGGCGATGGGGGCGGCGGCGATGCCGATCCTCGCAACGCTCGATCCCGAGCCCAATGCCGGCTGGGCGATCACCGGCGCCGTGCTCGATATCTATCCGGCCTGAGCCTCAACCCTTGACCGCCCCGGAGGTCAGGCCGGCGACGATCTTGCGCTGGAAGATCAGAACCAGCGCGATGAGCGGCACCGTCACGATGACCGAGGCGGCCATCACCGGGCCGAACGGGAACTCGTAGCGGCTGCTGCCCGAGATGAGGCCGATCGCCACCGGCACGGTGCGGCTGTCATCGGTCAGGATGAAGGTGAGAGCGAACAGGAACTCGTTCCAGGCGGCGATGAAGGCGAGCAGCCCGGTGCTCGCCATGGCCGGCCCCATCAGCGGCAGCAGGATGCGGGTCAGGATGCGCCAGTGCGAGCAGCCGTCCATGATGGCGGCTTCCTCCAGCTCGCGCGGGAACTCCTGGATGAAGCTGGTCAGCACCCAGATGGTGAACGGCAGGGTGAAGATCAGATAGGCGAAGATGAGCGAGCCGACGCGGTTGTAGAGCCCGAACCAGCGAACCAGCTCGAACATGCCGGTCAGCACGACGACCTGCGGGAACATCGAGATGACGAGGACGCCCATCAGGATCAGGCGGCGCTGCGGGAAGGAGAGGCGGCCGAGGGCATAGGCCGCGCCCAATGCCAGTGCCAGCGAGATGACGGTGGTCGAGGAGGCGACGATGACCGAATTCCACAGGCTGCCGACGAACACCGTGTCGCCGAGCAGCGCACGGTAATGCGCGAGGTTGAAGCTCGGCACCAGGCTGACGTCGAACATCTGCTGGCCGGTGCGGAACGACGACACGATCGCCCAGTAGTAGGGGAAGATCGTGTAGACGACGACCAGGACCAGGGCGAAGCTCAGGGCCGCCCCGCGAATCCGCCGTTGCGCGCGGTAGCCGATCACCCCGCGCTCCTCTTGTCGATGCGGACGGTCGCGATGATGATCACCGCCACGATGCCGACCAGGAAGAACACCCAGGTCGAAGCGGCCGAGCCCAGGCCCACTTCCTGCACGCCGAACAGCTGGTTCCGTGCATAGATCGAGATCGTCATGGTGCGCACGCCGTTCCCGGCGAGGATGTAGCTGAGATCGAACATCCGCACCGCGTCGAGCGCGCGGAACAGGACGGCGACGCCGATCGCCGGGCGGAGCATCGGCAGCGTGATCGACCAGAACCGCTTCCACCACGGCACCCCGTCCACCAGGGCGGCCTCGTGGATCTCGGCCGGGATCATCTGCAGGCCGGCGAGGATCAGCAGCACCATGAACGGCGTGGTGATCCAGACATCGACGAAGATCACCACCCACATCACGAGACCGGGCTCGGCGACCCAGGCGATGCCATGCTCGACCAGGCCGAGATCGATCAGGATGCGGTTGAGAATGCCGAACTGGTCATGCAGCATCCACTGCCAGATCTTGGCGGATACGACGACGGGGATGGACCAGGGAATCAGGATCGCCGCCCGCAGGACGCCGCGGCCGGGAATGGCGGTGTTCAACAGCAGCGCCACGCCAAGGCCGAACACGGTCTCGATCGCCACCGACACCGCGGTGAAGAACAGGGTGTTGCCGACCGCGTTCCACCAGTCGGGATCGGTCGCGATGTCGATATAGTTCTGCAGGCCGATCAGATCGAAATTGGCCGGATCGTCGAGGGTCGCGTCGGTCAGCGAGAAATAGAGCGTGCGGCCGAGCGGCCACAAGGCGACCAGCGTCAGCGCGGCCATGCACGGCGCCAGGAACTGCCAGGCGGCGCGGCGCTCGCGGGCGGCGAGCCGGCTGCTCACGACGCGGCCCCGCCGATCCGCCGTCCCTCGGCATCGAAGCGATGCATCGCCGCCGGCGACCAGCCGAGCGCGACGGGCTCGTTCGGCGGCGGCACCGGCTGACCGGCGGCCAAGCGCACGGTCCAGGGCAGCGCATTCGCGGCACCGGACTCGAGCGCGACGTAGAGCAGCTGTTCATGGCCGAGATCCTCGACCCGGACCAGCCGTCCACGGGCCGAAAGATCGCCTGGCCGGGGCTGGACCACGACCGCCTCCGGCCGAACGCCAATGGCCGCGACCGGCTCCGATCCGATCGGCAGGGCCAGCCCGCCGGAACCGACCGAGGCGAAATTCATCCGCGGCGAACCGATGAAGCCGGCGACGAAGCGATTGGCCGGCCGGCAGTAGAGCTCCTTCGGCGTGCCGATCTGCTCGACATGGCCATCCTTCAGGATGACGATGCGGTCGGCCAATGTCGTGGCCTCGACCTGGTCGTGGGTGACGTAGATCATCGTCGCCTTGAGCTCGTCGTGCAGCCGGGCGATCTCGACCCGCATCTCGGTGCGCAGGTCGGCATCGAGGTTGGAGAGCGGCTCGTCGAACAGGAAGACCTTCGGCTCGCGGACCAGCGCGCGGCCGATGGCGACGCGCTGGCGCTGCCCGCCCGAGAGCTCGCGCGGCCTGCGGTCGAGCAGATGGTCGATCTTCAGCATCGCGGCGATGCGCGTCACCTTCTCGCGGATCGCCGCCTTGGCGATGCCGGCCGTCTCCAGGGCGAAGCCGATGTTGCGCCCCGCCGTCATATGCGGATAGAGCGCGTAGGACTGGAACACGATGGCGATGCCGCGCTTCGAAGCCGGCACGTCCAGCATGGAGACGCCGTCGATCGATACGTCGCCGGCGGTGAGATCGGTCAGCCCGGCGATCATCCGCAGCAAGGTCGACTTGCCGCAGCCCGACGGACCGACGATCGCGACAAACTCGCCGTCGGCGACGTCGAGATCGATGCCCCGGATGACATCGACCGGACCGAACGACTTCCTGACCGAACGGAGCGCGACCGAGGCCATCAGCCGGCCTCGTCCATCAGCGCCGCCGCGCCGACCGCGCCGGTATCGACGCCGAGCGCGCTCGGCACCAGCGGGAGGTCCTTGCGGGTCTTCGCCCAGACATAGGTCGGGAACTTATCGCGCAGCAGACCGAAGAAGCGCGGCGCGGTGCCGAGGCCGCCGCCGACCACCATGACATGAGGGTCCAGCATGTTCGCAATCTGCCCGAGATAGCTCGCCAGCGCGGTCGTCGCCTGGTCCAGCAATGTCTCGCCTTCCCGCCCGGCCTCGCCGGCGACGATGGCATGGGCGTCGACGCCCGTGCGGCCGGTGCGCGCGGCATAGGTCCTTGCCAATCCCCGGCCCGAGGCGATCCCTTCGAGATGGAACGGGGTCTGCGCGCCGCAGGCGCCGCAGACCGGCATCAGGTCGCCGGAGCCGAAATGGATCGCGAAGCCCGCGGCGCCGCGATGGATCCGGCCGTCGATGGCGAACGCGAAGCTCAGGCCCGAACCCACGGTCACATAAGCCATGCTCGGCTGGTTGCGGCCCTGGCCGAAGCGGATCTCGCCCAGGGCAGCCGCGCGGACGTCGCTCTCCAACTTGACCCGGCCGAGCGCGCCGAGGTCGCGCGCGGCATCGAATCCGCTCCAGTCGAGGTTCCAGGCGCTCGAGACGCGGCCGTCGTTGCCGACCAGCTCCGGCAGCCCGATGCCGACACCGAGCGGCTGCGCATCGTCGCGGGACCGCATGCGCCCGACCGAGTCGAGAATGCTCGCCACCACGCCGGCGCGGCCGCCAGAGATCGGCGTCGGCTCGACCGCGCGCTCCAGGATGCGCCCATCGGCGAGGTCGACCAGGGCGGTCTCGATCTTGGTGCCGCCGACATCGACGCCGATCGCTGTCCTCCGCGGCATCACGCCGTTCCGCTCTCGGCGGCGCGGTCGGCCAGCAGCTCGGCGTTGCGGCAGGCCGCGATCACGCTCGCCGGCCAGTTCGGGTCGTAGTCGCCGGCGCCGGCGATGTGCCGGAAGGCGAGATGCTTGTCCCTGCCCCAGAGCACCATCGCCGCCGCTTTCGATTGCCGGACGATCGTATCGATCCCGACGGTGATGCCGTGGGTCGGGACCTGGTCGAGCGCGGTGAAGTCCGGGAAGGTCTTCATGTTGTCGCGGCGGGTCGCTTCGGCCAGCGACACTATCCGGCTTCGGCTGTCGCGGCTGCTGCCCTGGGGATTGAAAGCCACATGGCCGTCGCTGGCGCCCGAGGCGAGGATGAAGAAATCGATGCCGCCGGCCTTTTCGATACGGCCGTCATAGTCGCCCGGCGACCGAGGGTCGGGGAACCAGACGCGATCGGGCGTGACGTGACGCGCGGAGGGCAGCGCGCCGTTCAGCACCGCGACGATCTCGTCGCGGGCGAAGCGCCGGCAGCTGAAATGGCTCCCGGCATCGACATGGTCGAAGCCGTCGCCCTTTCGGACGAGATAGTCGTCCATCATGACGATGACGACATGGGCCAGCGAGAGGTCCTGCGCCTCGATCCGCCGGGCGAGCGACTGATAGACCGGGCGCGGCGACCGGCCGCCGGGACAGCCCAGCAGAAACGGTCGGCCGGCGGCGGCGGCTTCCGCGATCATCGCGGCGAGCCGCGCCGCCAGATCCTCGCCGAGGGCCTCCGGCGTATCGAAGATGCGCGTGCGCATCACGCAAGACCCTGCAGGAAGACGAGATTGCGGGCAGCCAGGGATTCGCAGTCGCTCATGGTGTCGGTCTTGGCCGGGTCCTGCTCCACGATGCACGGCCCGGCATAGGCCTTTTCCTTCAGCAGGCGAATCACGGCCGGGATGTCGACGACACCGCGCTGCAGCGGAGACATGATCCCGGCATCGAAGGCCTGGTTGACGTCGAGCTCGCCGCGCAGCATGCGGGCGCGCACCGCGCCGTCGACATTCTTCAGGTGCAGGAACCCGATGCGATCCCAGACCTTGCGCATGTAGCGGACCGGATCCTGGTCCCAATAGGCATGGTGGCCGGTATCGAAGCAGAGCGTGACGTCGCTCTCGTCGAGCAGGCGGTCGATCTGCGGCTCGCGCTCGATGCAGGTACCGGCGTGGGGATGGAAATGCAGCGCGACGCCGAAGCGCTCGGCGCAATGCGCCTGCGCGCGTCTGACGAGATCGACGACGTTGCGCCAGCCGGTCTCATCGACCACGCCTTGCCTATCCTTCGGATACCACTCGCTCTCGTCCATCAGCACGAGATGCGGCGCGCGCAGGGCCGAAAGGACGCGGCCGAGCCGGTCGAGCGCATTCCGCAACGCCGGCCAGCTGCCCGGCTGCGCCAGGACATGGACGTGGCTCGCGCCGGCCAGCGCCAGACCGCGCCGGCCGAGCGCCTCGGAAAGGACGCCGGTCTCCTCCGGGAGGAAGCCGAGCGGGCCGAGCTCGGTGAGGCGATAGCCGGCGCGGGCGACGGCGTCGAGGTATCCGTCGGCCGTGATGCTGTTGCCGGTCGGATAGAAGACCCGCCAGGAGCAGGGTGCGTTGCCGAACTGCATGATGAAAGTCTAGCAGGGGAAAAAGGCGGGCGGTTGCTCGAAAAGGCCGAGCCGCCGCCCGCGCGGGAGAGGGAGCGGTGTCCAGCCTTACCAGCCCGACCGCTTCTTGATCTTCGCCAGCTCGTCCGCCAGCTCCTTGAGCGCCGCGTCGGACTTCTTCTCGCCGGCGAGCACCGCATGAACCTCGGTGTAGAAGGCCTGCGAGACCTTGTTGTAGCTGGACCCGGTCACGGAAGAGGGCCGGGCGACGCTCTCGTCGAAGCCCTTGATCACATCCTGCAGGAACGGCACCGCTTTCAGCACGTCGGGGTCGGAATAGAGCGAGGCGACGGTCGGGTTGTAGGTCGCCTCGATCACGCGGCGCTTCTGCTCGGCCTGACCGGTGAGGTAGCGGACCAGGCCGACCGCCGCCTCCTTGTGCTTGGTGTACTTGGAGACGCCGATATGCGCGGTGCCGGCGCAGCCGCTCGAGCGCTCGCCCTCGGCGCCGACCGGAAGCGCGGTGACGCCGACCTTGCCGACCAGCTTGCCGCCGGCGGTCTGCGACGTGCCCCAGACGTACGACCAGTTGCGCAGGAAGACCGCATTGCCGGCCTCGAACGTGCCGCGGGACGATTCCTCGTCATAGCCGAGCACGCCCTGAGGGCTGATCGTGTTGACCCAGGAGGCGGCCTCGGTCAGGGCTGCGGCGGCCTTCGGGTTGTCGATGGTGACGTTGCCCTTGTCGTCGATGATGGTGCCGCCGCCATAGGAGGCGACCCATTCGATCGCGTCGCAGGTCAGGCCCTCATAAGCCTTGCCCTGCCAGACATAGCCCCACATGTCGCCGTTGCCGGCCTTGCGCTCGCCGTCCTGGATCTCTTTCGCGGTGGCCGCGAGCTCCTCATAGGTCTTCGGCACCGGCTTGTTGTATTTCTCGAGCAGATCCTTGCGATAGAAGAGCAGGCCGGTGTCGTTGTACCACGGCATCGCCACCAGACGGCCGTCCACCGATCCCGCGGCGACCGCGGACGGGAACTGCGCCTTGATCTCGTCGGCGGGGATGAGCCCATTCAGATCGAGCAGATTCTTCTGCAGCATGCCGACCCAGACGACGTCGATCAGCATGACGTCGATGTCCGACGATTGGGCGGCCAGGAGCTGCTGATAGAGCGGCAGCGCGTCGTCCCAGCTCGCCGGCATCTTGTTGATCTTCACCTGGTTGCCGGATTCCTTGGCCCAGGCCTCCGCCGCGTTCTTGCAGAGCTCGTATTCCGAGCCCGACGAGCTGCAGAACAGCGACACCGTGTCGGCCACCGCCGAGCCGCTCCCGGCAGCGACGCCGAGCATCCCGCCCGCCAAACCGGCCGCCAGAACGGCGCTTCGGACGATCGAATTTCTCATGATACAGCCTCCCCAGGTTGATATTGTCATTAATTCAACTGACTTGATTTTATAGGATCGCCGCGTGATCCGCAACAGCGACTTGCGCCCCCGTTCCAGACCGAGTTCCGGGACTGCCCGCCCGGGGGGGCACAGGAAAGAGGGTCAAGCTGGAGCTTGGCGGACCGACGGCCGTCAAGGACGAGCGCCGCAGGCATCCCGCCTTCGGGATGCATCGCGTCGCCGATCCCGGAGGGAGCCGGCTGTCTCGGGAGATTTCGAGTCTTGGGAGATTCTGGCTGGGGCGCCAGGATTCGGAGCACCCCAGGGAATGCCCCGGCAAGCAGTTGAATTCGCGGGAAGAAGTTCTGCCGCGTCTTCAGAATGTGTCACAGCGTTGTGTCGCAGACAAGAGCGACGAATCTCGCGTGGTCGCTTCGCCCTTGGGCTTTGCGCCAAATTTGATTCAAACTTGTTGTTCCGACGGCTGGCGGGTTCGTCCGCAAGCCACCGCGTCTGCGGACGAGTGAGGAGCCTCCTCTACCGGGCAACCAGGCGGCCGATGGTCTTGCGCGCGGCCTCGGCGCCTTCTCGGACCAGCACCTCGTAGAGGCCGATCTGGCCCAGATTGGCCCAGACGTAGTTCTTCAGCTGGTTGAACGGTCGGCCGGCGAGATCCTTCTCGGCGATGCGAAGCTCGTCCCGGGCAAAATCCTTCAGCAGGGGCTCAGTGTGGAGCTGCGCGCCGCCCATGGCGTAGGGCCAGTTCATGTCGGCGAGATGCGTCACCCACTGCTCGGCGGTGACCGGCGGCAGGACCAGCTTGCCACCCTTGCGTTCCAACAGGCCATAATCCACCGGATCGACCTGGGCCAGGATGGCCGCCGCCTGGATGAAGTGGGCGACGCGGTCGAGGCCGACCCAGTTTGCGACCACCCGCTTGCCCTCCATCCGCGCATCCAGCGCCGAAAGCTGGTGCGCCGCTGCCATCGCCAGCACGATGCGGGAATCAAAGCGGCGATGCATCAGCTCTGCGGTGACGAAGATGCAGTGGGCGTGCCAGGTGTCGTCATAGACGGTGCGCGGCTCTTCGAGCCAGGAGCCGTCCTGCTGCCACTGGTACAGCCAGACCTTGGGGTATTCGTGCACGCACAAAGCAGCCGAGGGCAGGTCGTGGTTGATCGGCAGACCGTAGAATTGCCGGTAGTTGGCGGTGTAGGCCTCGGCGAGGCGGATGTTGTAGGCGACCGTGACTGCCAGCCCACCAGGATGCGCATTGTAGAAGTCGTTGTGGCTGGACGGCGCCGTCAGGTAGCTCTGCGGCGTGAGATGGCCGCGGGGGAACACCTCATCGACCGAATCCGCGGCATTGAAGAAGCCGAGCTTCACCATCTCGTCGAAAATCCGCTTGCGGTCGGCATCGGTCGGATAGAGCTCGAGAAAGGTGACCCGCGGTGCGGCGATGCACTCGGTCATCAGGCGGCGGTAACCGTCATCCTCCAGGCTGGCGGCGACGCTGAGGA
>DASZSL010000070.1:0-3568 GCA_035548715.1 Dongiaceae bacterium | reverse complement strand
CCGACGACGCACCAGACCAATGGGCACTTTCCAGGACAAAACCTCCATGGACCGCATCCTGTTCGCCGTCTTCTCCCACGAAAACAAGTCTCAGGGCGTCAGCGCACCCTTCCTCCTGACACATAACAATTGACGTTACCCTCACACGTAGCCGAGGATCCGGAGCGTGCGCGATGGTTCGGCGGGCTTGAATCTGCCCCAGGGGGCACAGTTCGGGCAAACCGCGTTCACATCCCGGTTGAACTCGGCGGCGACGAGCCTGGCCGGATGCGCGCGGGCGGTCGCCTCGATGAGCGCGGCGGCGTCGAGAAATCGCGGCGGCTCGAACTCGCGACGGTATTCCTGCCAGACGGCATCGATCCGTCCGGGCGCCAGGAGCTGCTGCAAGCGCATGAAGTCGTGCAGATGCTTCGGCACCGCGCTGCCGCCCCGGGCGAGCTTCATGCAGACCGAAGCCGCCCGCGCGGCCTGATCCTCGACCGAGAGGATCCCGATCGACACGCTCCCCATGCGGAACGGCGTCGCGCGCGCCGCCGCTCCGCCGATGGCCCTGAAGATGTCGATGCGGACCGCGTCATCGGGATGGACGAATTGCGCCAGCGTCCTCCCCGGCGCCGCGGCCCCGTGCACATGCGGGCAGATGAATTCATCCGCCAGCGAAACGGACAACGCGTTCAACGAGGGAACGACGAGGTCGATATCGGCGAAATTGCGGTCGAGGCGTCCGCCGCGCAGCCGCGCCCATTGGGCAGCCAGGGCGATACTGCCCGTGAGTGCCATGCCGTCCGACCCGTGGCGCAGAAACCGGGCGAGCGCGTTTCCGATCCGGTCGCCTGCCAGGATCGTGCCCAGATCGATCTCGCGCGCCTCGCTCTTCATGGCTGCCCGCCGATGAGATCGCGAAGGATGGCGTTGAGCGCCTCGGGCCGCTCCAGCGGCACGTAATGGCCGCATCCGGCAACGACGTGAAGCCGCCCCCGTGGTGCCGCCGCAGCCTGCATCTCGCTGGTCTTCAGCCCGGGCGCGCCGTCCTCGGCGCCCGTGACCACGACCACGGGGCGCGGGAAGGTGGCGAGGAAATCGGCACGGCTCGGCCTGGTATGGAACGCCGTCACCCCACGCGCGACGGCTTCCGGCGATTGCGCGAGCGCGATCCGTTCCGCCGCGGCGACGGTCGCTCGCTCGGCCGATGCCGGGAGGAGCGGCGCCCAATACCGCCGCCAGGCCGCCGACATGCCGTCCTCGCGCAGCGTCCGAAGCGCGTCGGCGTGGAGGTCGGGGTCCGGCCGATGCGCGGCCTTGGTGCCGACCAGGACCAGGGCGGCGATGCGGTCCGGCGCGGCGACCGCCATCTCGATCGCGCAGGAGCCGCCGACCGAGCAGCCGACGACGATCAGGCGGTCGCCTGTCGCCTGTTCAAGGGCCGCGCCCGCCCATGCTTCGAGGGTGTCGCCGGCGCCGTAGAGCGTGGGCGCGAAGGATGCGCCCGGAAGCAGGCCCATCTGCCCTGCCCACATCGAACCGTCGAGGGGCAGGGCATGCAGGAAGAGCAGCCCCGGCCTGCTCACACGTCGAGATTGGCGACGTTGAGCGCGTTGTCCTGGATGAACTCGCGGCGCGGCTCCACGATGTCGCCCATCAGGGTCGAGAAGATCTCCTCGGCCTCGTCGGCGTGGCTGACCTTCACCTGCAGCAGGCTGCGGGCCTGCGGGTCCAGGGTCGTCTCCCAGAGCTGCTCGGGATTCATCTCGCCCAGGCCCTTGTAGCGGTTGACGTTGACGCCCTTCTTGCCGTTCTCCGTCACCGCATCGACCAGGGCGAGCGGCCCGGAGATCTGGATCTCGCGGTCCTTCAGGACCAGCTTCGCCGGCTGGCCGTAGATCTCGGCGAGCTCGGCCTTGGACTGGTCGAGGCGATGCGCCTCGGCCGAGCGGATCAGCGCCGCGTCGATGATGTGGTTGTTGTTGACCCCGCGCAGGCGCCGCTGGAAGCCGAGGCCGCCATCCTGGTCGGCAACGCCGTTCCAGTTGCGCTCCTCCGGCGCCGAAAGCTGATTGAGGCGCTCGGCGATGGCCTTGGCCACATTGGGATCGCGCGCGGATTCCGGGTTGAGCGCGCCGAAGATCGCCGCCTGCTCGACGACGGCCGCGGACCCGACCTTGCGGATGATCGGCTGCATCAGGTGCCGCGCCTGGGCGGCGAGATCGACCACATGGCGGAGATCGGCCGACGCGCGCTGCTGGCCGTTCGCGAGCTGCAGCACCGCACCTTCGAGGCCGGCGGTGATCAGGTAGTCCTCGAGCTGCCGCTCGTTCTTCAGGTAGCGCTGCGACTTGCCCTTGACCGCGCGATATAGCGGCGGCTGGGCGATGTAGAGATAGCCCTTCTCGATGATCTCCGGCATCTGCCGATAGAAGAAGGTCAGCAGCAGCGTGCGGATATGCGAGCCGTCCACGTCGGCGTCGGTCATGATGATGATCTTGTGGTAGCGCGCCTTGGAGATGTCGAACTCCTCCGAGCCGATGCCGGTGCCCAAGGCCGCGATCAGGGTGCCGATCTCGGCCGAGGAGAGCATCTTGTCGAAGCGCGCGCGCTCGACGTTCAGGATCTTGCCGCGCAGCGGCAGGATCGCCTGGGCCTTGCGGTCGCGGCCCTGCTTGGCCGAGCCGCCGGCGCTGTCGCCCTCGACGATGAAGATCTCGGAGAGTGCGGGATCGCGCTCCTGGCAGTCGGCGAGCTTGCCGGGCAGCGAGGAGATGTCGAGCGCGCCCTTGCGCCGCGTCAGCTCGCGCGCCTTGCGCGCGGCCTCGCGGGCGGCGGCCGCCTCGACCACCTTGCCGACGATGCGCTTGGCGTCCGACGGATGCTCTTCCAGCCACTGGCCGAGCTTGTCGTTGACGATGCTCTCGACCACCGGGCGGACCTCGGAGGAGACCAGCTTGTCCTTGGTCTGGGACGAGAACTTCGGATCCGGCACCTTGACCGAGAGCACGCAGGTCAGGCCCTCGCGCGCATCGTCGCCGGTCAGCGCCACCTTCTCCTTCTTGGCGATGCCGCTGTCCTCGGCGTATTTGTTGATCTGCCGGGTGAGCGCGCCGCGGAAGCCCGCGAGATGGGTGCCGCCGTCGCGCTGCGGGATGTTGTTGGTGAAGCACAGCATCGTCTCGTGATAGCTGTCGGTCCATTCCAGCGCGCATTCGACGGTGATGCCGTCGCGCTCGGCCTGCATGACCACCGGCGGCGTGTGCAAAGCATTCTTCGAGCGGTCGAGATAGCGCACGAAGGCCTCGATGCCGCCCTCGTAATGCAGCTCCACGACCTTGGGCTCGACGGCGCGGGCATCGGTCAGGATCAGGCGCACGCCGGAATTCAGGAAGGCCAGCTCGCGCAGGCGGTGCTCCAGGGTCGCGTAGTCGTATTCGGTCTTGGTGAAGGTCTGCTTCGAGGCGAGGAAGGTGACCTCGGTGCCGCGCTTGCCCTCGGCCTCGCCGACTTCCTTCAGCGGCGCCTCGGCGTCGCCATGGCGGAAGCGGATGAAATGCTCCTTGCCGTCGCGCCAGATCCTGAG
>DASZSL010000069.1:0-54575 GCA_035548715.1 Dongiaceae bacterium | reverse complement strand
GCCGTCGGCGATCCTGGCGATCTCGGTCGGCGGCACTTTCGCCACCAGCCCATCGGCGACGCAGCCGCAATAGGCGCCGATCTTCGCCTCGGTCGCGTCGTCCATGACCAGGTCGCCGCCGCCATTGGCGTGGCGCGCTTCCCTGACGCAGGTGTTGCGGAACTGCTGGACCGCCTCGGCGGCGATCGTGGGCGCGGGCGGGGCGCAGCAGACCGGCGCCACGCGGTAATAGGCATAGCCGGCGCCGAGGATCAGCACCAGGACCGAGAGCGCCAGCGAGAACCGCCGGCGGCTCCCGGGCGGCAATTGGAAACGCCGGGCCAAGGTGATTCGCTCCTCCCTCGGGCCGATCATAGCCGCCGGCCGGCGCATGGCCAACGCGCCGCGCGCAGGCGCGGGCCCTTGCCTTTTGCGGCCTGCTGACCCACCTTTCAGGCCTGTCCTGCCGCCCTTCCCCCCAGCGAAAGCCGATCATGCCCGACGCGAAGAATGCCGATTTCCCCAGCCTGCTCGAAGCCGCGGTCGGCTTCGCCAAAGCGGCGGGCGCCGATGCGGCCGATGCGGTGATCGGGCGCAACCTGAGCCTTTCGGTCGGCGAGCGCCTGGGCAAGCTGGAGAAGCTCACGCGTTCCGAGGACCAGGATCTCGGCCTGCGCGTCTTCGTCGGCAAGCGGCAGGCGATCGTCTCCACCAGCGACTTCAACCGCGCGGCGCTGGAAGAGCTCGCCGGCCGCGCCGTCGCCATGGCCAAGGTGGTGCCGGAGGACCCGTTCTGCGGCCTCGCCGATGCGAGCGAGATCACCAAGGCGCCGCTGAAGCTCGACATCCTGGACTCGAAGGAGCCGAGCGAGGCGGAGCTGACCGCGCTGGTGCGCGCCGCCGAGGAAGCGGCGCGCGCCGTCAAGGGCGTCACCAACTCGCAGGGCGCGGAAGCCGGCTGGGGCCGCACCGAGGTCGCGATGCTGGCCTCCAACGGATTCTACGGCGGCTACGCCCAGACCCATTCGGGCCTCAGTGTCTCGGTGCTGGCCGGCGAGGGGACCGGCATGGAGACCGACTACGACTATTCCTCGACGGTCTACTTCTCCGATCTCGCCGATCCGGCGAAGCTCGGCCGCAATGCCGGCGAGCGCGCGGTCCGGCGCCTGAACCCGCGCAAGGTCGCGACCGAGAAGGTGCCGATCGTGTTCGATCCCCGGGTCTCGGGCTCGATGATCAGCCATCTCCTGGGTGCCATCAACGGCGCGTCGATCGCGCGGGGCACCAGCTTCCTCAAGGACAAGATGGGCGAGCAGATCTTCGCCCCCGGGATCGACATCGTCGAGGACCCGCACCGGCCGCGCGGCCTGCGCTCCATGCCGTTCGACGGCGAGGGCCTCGCCACGCGGCGCCAGGCGCTGATCGAGGGCGGCGTGCTGAAGACCTGGATCCTCGATTGCCGCTCGGCCCGGCAGCTCGGCCTGAAATCCACCGGCAACGCGCAGCGCGGCTCCTCCTCGCCGCCCTCGCCCGGGGTGAGCAACGTCCACATGGCCAAGGGCAGGATCAGCCGCGACGCGCTGCTGAAGGACATCGCCCGCGGCTTCTACGTGACCGAGATGATGGGCTCGGCGGTCAACGGCGTCACCGGCGATTACAGCCGGGGCGCCTCCGGCTTCTGGATCGAGAACGGCGAGCTCGCCTATCCGGTCTCCGAGGTGACGATCGCCGGCAATCTCAACGACATGTTCAAGGCGATCACCGCGGCGGACGACCTCGAGTTCCGCTACGGCGTCAATGCGCCCACCCTGCGGATCGACGGCATGACGCTCGCCGGCGCATGACGCGGCGCTTCGCGCTGGCGATCGCCGCGCTCCTCGGCCTGGCGGCGCTTCCGGCAGCGGCCCAGGAGATCAGCGGCACGTTCGGCGTGAAGGGCGAGACCGCCGGCGGAACGGCCTATCAAGGCTCGGTCGCCATCGCGACGGAAGGGGCGGGCTACCGCGTCGCCTGGCAGCGCGACGCCGATCTCGAGCGGCAGGGCTTTGCGCTCCGCTACGACCGCGTGCTCGGCGTCGCCGCCGAAGACCAGGATGCGTTCTTCGGCGTCGTGCTCTACCGGGTCAAGGGCGGCCATCTCACCGGCATCTGGCAGAACTCGGGCAGCCCGATCGCGGAGAATCTGGGCTTCGAGGACCTGGACGGGCCGGAGGGGCTCGACGGCGTCTTCATCATCAGCCGCGGCGTCAACCCGAACGGCACGGTCTATCAGGGCGACGTCACGATCAAGAAATCCGGCGCGATCTATCTGGTGGACTGGCGGACGCCGAACCCGAGCTTCATCGGGACCGGGGTGCTGCTGGGCGATACTTTCGTGGTCGGCTACGCCGTCCGGCACCGTTCCGGGGTGGTCGCCTATTGCATCCGTTCCGGCGAGATGCTCGACGGGGTCAGCGGCGAGGCATCGGACAGCGCGACCGGCACCGAGACGCTGCGGCGCGGCGATGCCGCGACGGTCGAGGCCCCGGCCCCGGGCAGCTGCGGCGTGCCGGTGGCAAGCGGTCGCGCGCCCGCGTCCGGCATGGCGGCCGCTGCGGCCCCGTGAGCACGAGACGTGACATTGCGGTGACCTGCCCGTGACCGTGCGATGAAATCCGCCCGACGGGCGGCTTCCTGTCATCGCTGCGCAACAGGCCTGGGGATATCTCTCGCGCCGTCCGGAGTTGATGCTCCGAGTCGCGTGAACAGCGCCCCAGTGCCGGGATGAACGCAGAACCGATCAGCTCGCCCCTCGACCGCCGCTACCGCGCCATCTTCCTTTCCGATCTGCATTTGGGCACGCGGGGCTGCAAGGCCGAGTTCCTGCTCGACTTCCTGAAATACAACGACGCCGAGAGCATCTACCTGGTCGGCGACATCATCGATTGCTGGCGCCTGAAGAAGGCCTGGTACTGGGCGCAGAGCCACAACGACGTGGTGCAGAAGCTGCTGCGCAAGGCCAGGAAGGGCACCCGCGTCATCTACGTGCCCGGCAACCACGACGAGCCGCTGCGCGACTACGACGGCATGGCCTTCGGCGGCGTCATGGTGCACAACGAGATCGTGCACGAGACGGCGGACGGCAAGCGCTATCTCGTGACCCATGGCGACGCCTTCGACAACGTCATCAAGTACGCGCCCTGGCTCGCCTATCTCGGCGACACCGCCTATCACTTCGCGCTCACGCTGAACCACTGGTACAACCACGTCCGCGTGCGGCTCGGGCTGCAATACTGGTCGCTCTCGGCCTACCTCAAGACCCAGGTCAAGGACGCGGTCAAGTTCATCAGCGACTTCGAATCGGCGATGGCCGCCGAGGCGCGGCGTCACGGCTATGACGGCGTGATCTGCGGCCATATCCACAAGGCCGAGTCCCGCATGATCGACGGCGTGCATTACTGCAACGACGGCGACTGGGTCGAGAGCTGCACCGCCCTGGTGGAGCATCCCGACGGCCGCTTCGAGATCATCGAATGGGCCGCCAACCGCAACTTCTCCATGCTGGTCCCGACCGTGACCCGGGACGCCGAGGAGCACCAAGCCGCGGCATGAGACCCGTTCCATGAGACCCGTCCGTTGAGACCCGTCCTTTGAGACCCGTCCGTTGAGACTGGCCCTCGTCACCGACGCCTGGCAGCCGCAGATGAACGGCGTGGTGCGCACCCTGATGCGCACCTGCGACGAGCTGCGCGCCATGGGCCATGAGACCGCCGTCGTCTCGCCGGACCAGTTCAACGGGTTCCCCTGTCCGACCTATCCGGAGATCAAGCTGGCGCTGCTGCCGCGGCGCAAGATCGCGCGGACGCTGCGCGAGTTCCGGCCGGACGCGATCCATATCGCGACCGAAGGGCCGCTGGGCCATGCGGCCCGCGGCTATTGCCTCGCGCACGGGATGCCTTTCACCACCGCCTATCACACGCGCTTCCCGGAATATGTGCAGGCGCGGTTCAGCGTGCCGGTGGGGCTGAGCTACGCCTGGCTCCGCCGCTTCCACCGCGCCGCGCGCAGCGTCATGGTGGCGACGCCGTCGATCGAGGCCGACCTGCAGTCGCGCGGCTTCGTCAACATCCGGCGCTGGTCGCGCGGCGTCGATACCGAGCTCTTCCACCCGCGGGACAAGGGGCTGCTCGACCTGCCGCGGCCGATCCATCTCTTTGTCGGCCGCGTCGCGGTGGAGAAGAACATCGAGGCCTTCCTGCAGCTCGACCTGCCGGGCAGCCAGGTGGTGGTCGGCGACGGGCCGCAGCTCGATCAGCTGAAGCGCAAGTTCCCCAGGGCGCATTTCCTCGGCCGCAAGGTCGGCGAGGACCTGGCGCTGCATTACGCCGCCGCCGACGTCTTCGTGTTCCCGAGCCTCACCGACACGTTCGGCCTGGTGATCCTCGAGGCGCTGGCGAGCGGCGTGCCGGTCGCCGCCTTCCCGGTGCCGGGGCCCAAGGACATCATCGACGATAACGGCGGCGCGCTCGATGCCGATCTCGGCCGCGCCGTCGCCCGGGCGCTCGCGGTGCCGGCGCAGCGCTGCCGCGCCGTCGCCGAGCGCTTCTCCTGGCGGGCGGCCACCGAGCAGTTCCTCGGCAATCTCGCGCCGATCGGCGCCTGACGCGCCGGCGCCGGCCGGCGCCGATGCTTGCACTCTTGTGACAAGATGTGTTCCCATCCGGCGCATTGCGTCTGGGGGATAGGAATCGTGCAGGAATCCGCAGGCCACGTCCTGTTCGGCCTCGATCCGCTTTGGACCGCGACGGCGCTGCTGATCGCGACCTATGCGGCCATCATGTCGGAACGGCTGAACCGGGCGATCGTCGCCCTGCTCGGCGCCGGGCTGATGATCTCGCTCGGCCTGCTGACCCAGGAACAGGCGGTCGCGGGCGTCGATTTCAACACCCTGGCGCTGCTCACCGGCATGATGCTGATCGTCGCCATCGCCCGGCGCTCCGGCATCTTCCAGTACGTCGCGATCCTCGCGGCGCAGCTCACCCGGGCCAATCCGGCGGGCGTGCTGGCGCTGCTGGCGATCGTGACCGCGCTGTTCTCGGCCCTGCTCGACAACGTGACCACCGTCCTGCTGGTCGCGCCGGTCACCCTGGTGATCTGCCGCGAGCTGAAGGTCCCGCCCTATCCCTTCCTGTTCAGCGAGATCTTCGCCTCCAATATCGGCGGCACCGCGACTCTGATCGGCGATCCGCCGAACATCATCATCGGCTCGGCGGCCCACCTGTCCTTCCTGGACTTCGTGCTGGAGCTGACGCCGATCGTGCTCGTCGTCCTCGTCGCGCATTGCGCGATCATGCATCTGATCTGGGGCCGCAAGCTCGAGGCCGGGGACGAGGCGCGGGCGCGGGTGATGCGGCTGGACCGGCGGGCGGCGATCACCGATCGCCGCCTGATGAAGCAGTCGGTGCTCGTCATCGCCGCGGTGGTCCTGGCCTTCGTGCTGGCGCGGCAGATCGAGATGGAGGCGGGGTCGATCGCCTTGTTCGGCGCCGCAATCCTGCTGCTGCTCGACAATTACGGCCGCTCGGTCGAGCACCAGCACGGCCGGCTGGTCGAGAGCTTCAACGAGGTCGAGTGGATCACCATCTTCTTCTTCGTCGGGCTGTTCATCGTGGTGGCCGGCGTCGACCGCGCCGGGCTGCTGCGGCTGCTGGCCGATGCGCTGGTCAAGGAGACGGGCGGCGACCTGAAGGCGCTGACCGTGGCGATCCTCTGGGCCTCGGCGCTGCTCTCGGCGATCATCGACAACATCCCCTTCGTCGCCACCATGATCCCGGTGATCAAGACCATGAGCGGCGAGCTCGGCGGCGACCAGGCGATCCTGCCGCTGTGGTGGGCGCTGTCGCTCGGCGCCTGCTTCGGCGGCAACGGCACCCTGATCGGCGCCTCCGCCAACCTCACCATCGCCGGAATCGGCGAGCGGGCCGGCGTGCCGTTCCGGTTCCTTGCCTTCCTCAAGCTGGCGCTGCCGCTGATGCTGCTCAGCATCGCCATCAGCCACGTCTATCTGGTGTGGCGGTTCTTCTAAGGGCGGGCGAGCCGCGGCCGCCTTGCCAACCCCGCCGCCCGCCCGCCAAGCGGAGCGCTATAGATACCAGTCGTATTCCTGCCGGGAGACGGTGCCCATGAACTTGGCCAGCTCCGCGCGCCTCTGGTCGAGCATCAGGCCCAGCATGTCCGGGTTGACGTAGCGCGGCAGGATCCTCGCCTTCTCGAATCGGCCGAGGGCGGAGAGGAACTCGAATGGCACGTCGGGATCGGCGTCGTCGCCGGCATCGCCGGTGGTCTCGGCCGTCGGCTTCAGCCTGGCCGTGATGCCGTGCAGCATGCCGGCGAGTACCGCGGCCGTCACCAGGTAGGGATTGGCATCGGCGCCGGCGACGCGGTGCTCGATGCGCCGCGCGGCGCCCCCGCCCGCCGGGATGCGGAAGGCGACCGAGCGGTTGTTGAAGCCCCAGCGCGGCGTGATCGGCACGTTGTGGCCGGGCTGGTAGCGGCGGAAGCCGTTCAGGTTGGCGCCGAAGATCGCCATGGATTCCGGCATCGCGGCCTGCAGGCCGGCCACCGCCTGGCGCAGCAGCGCCTCGCCCTTCGCGCCGTCCTCGCCGAACATGTTGCGGCCCTGCTTGTCGACCAGGCTCACATGGATATGCATGCCGCTGCCCGCGGCGTCGAGGAAGGGCTTGGCCATGAAGCTCGCGTGATGGCCGTCGATCCGCGCCGCCGCCCTGATCGCGCGCTTCAGCAGCACGGCATTGTCGCAGGCCGCGACCGCGTCCGCCTGGTGGCGCAGGTTGATCTCGAACTGGCCCGGCGAATATTCGGTGATGGCGGCGGAGGCGGGGATGTCCTGCTGCCGCGCATAGGCGGCGACGCGGCGGATGAAGACGCCGTAGGCGTCGAGGTCGTCGATGCTGTAGGGCTGCTTCGAGGTTTCCTTCTGCCCGGTGACCGGATTGCGCACCGCGACGGGCAAGCCTTCGGCATCGCGGTCGCGGTCGAACAGATAGAATTCGAGCTCCACCGCCACGACCGGGGTCAGGCCGAGCTTCCCGAAATGCGCCAGCGTCCCCATGAGAGCCGCGCGCGGGCAATAGCGCGAGGGCTTGCCGTGATTGGGGTCGCGCGCGGGATCGGTCATCTGCAGCAGGATCTGCGCGGTCGGCTCCTCGACCCAGGGCACCGGTGCCAACAGGCCCGGGATCGGCAGGGCGGCGCCGTCGGGATCGCCGAGCGCCGTCACCCGCTGGCCGGGATCGAGGTCGTCGCCGGTCGGGTCGAGGAACAGCATGCAGCGCGGCATCTCGAGGCCCGACTTCCAGAGCTTCGCCGCCTCGGCGACCGGCAGGCGCTTGCCGCGCAGATTGCCGTTGAGGTCGTGCAGGAAGGCGTCGACATGCACGGTCTCGGGATGCCGGCCGAGATAGGCGTCGAACTCCGTCGCTTTGGATTTGGCCAAGACGATCCCCTCGAAAGATGCCGCGAAGCTAGGAGATCGGGCGCCGGGGATCAAGCCGCCGGGCGGATCTCTCCATCGTTGCATGCCCGCTCAATGGAGCTGACGGCGCTGGCGGCGCCTGGCCGCGCGGTGCTCGCGGGTCCGGCGATAGGCGTGGATGAACTTCAGGCTCCAGCGATAGCCCAGGAAGGCGACCAGCGCCGACCAGGGGATGCAGCCGACCCACATCGCCAGGCCCCAGTCCCGCACCACCACGTCGAACATCGCGACGACCTGCTGCTCCAGCGTCTGGCCCTCGGAGAAGAAGCCGCGCCAGAGCGCCAGGAACCGTTCGTAGCCGGATACGTCGTCCCAGCGCCCGAGGAGCAGGCGGCCGGTCACATAGAAGACGTAATAGCAGGGCAGGGCCGTGAAGACGTTGGTGGCCCAGGTCCAGGCCAGGCCGAGGATCAGGCTGAAGTCCCAGCGGAACACCCGCCGCGCGACCAGCCAGGTCGCGAGCACGATCGGCATCTGGATGCCGACCGTCGGGGTGAAGGCCCAGGCCAGGCCGACGGCCGTGCCGCGCGCGGAATATTCCGGCGGATGCCGGCTGCGCATCAGCGGGACGACCAGGCGAAACCTGACCAGCCGCGCCGCCCTGTCCCAGAAGTCCCTGCGTCGCCCCATGCTGCGTCGCCCCATGCCGCGCCGCCGCCTCCCTTGCGAGTCCGGCGATTCTAAACGGCGATCCGTGAAACGCCGAGGGCATGTTCGCGGCCGGCGACGCGACCCTTGGCCGCGTCGGCCATGGGGCCGAAAGCGGTTGAATTGCGGATGATCCCGTGCGGCAATGGGCGCGCAAATCCATGATGAAGCGATCCGCCGCGCATTTGTCCGCGGCGAGTTTTTCCGACGCGTTTTCCGGCGAGTTTGTCCGATGACCCAAGCGATCGACGCCATGCGCCTGCACCGCTGCGGCGAAACCCTGCGGCGGGATCGCGTGACCCTGCCGGATCCCGCCCCCGACCAGGTGCTGGTCGAGGTCGAGGCCTGCGGTGTCTGCCGCACCGATCTCCACGTGGTCGATGGCGAACTGCCCGACCCGAAGCTCCCGATCGTGCCGGGGCATGAGGTGGTCGGGCGCGTGCGGGCGGTCGGGCGCGCGGTCGCGGAGATCAGGCCCGGCGATCGGGTGGGCGTGCCCTGGCTCGGCTGGACCTGCGGCGAATGCGCGTTCTGCCGGCGCGGCGAGGAGAATCTCTGCCGGCGCGCGCGGTTCACCGGCTACACGCTCGACGGCGGCTATGCCCAGGCGATGCTGGCCGATCACCGCTACTGCTTCCCGCTCGATCCCCAGCTCGACGCGGCATCGGCGGCGCCGCTGCTTTGCGCGGGCCTGATCGGCTATCGCGCCTTGCGCTTTGCCGGCGACGGCGCGCGGCTCGGCCTCTACGGCTTCGGCGCGGCGGCGCACATCCTGGCACAGGTGGCACGGCATCAAGGGCGCCAGGTCTTCGCCTTCACCAGCCCCGGGGACAGCGCGGCGCAGGATTTCGCCCGCGGGCTCGGCGCGGTCTGGGCGGGCGCCTCGACCGAACCGGCGCCGGAGCCGCTCGATGCGGCGATCCTGTTCGCACCGGTCGGCGCGCTGGTGCCGGCGGCGCTGAAGGCGGTCAGGCCCGGCGGCATCGTGGTGGCCGCCGGCATCCATATGAGCGACATCCCGAGCTTCCCCTACCGCATCCTCTGGGAGGAGCGGCAGATCCGCTCGGTCGCGAACCTCACGCGGCGCGACGCCGAGGAGTTCCTGCCGCTCGCGGCGAAGATCGGGATCAGGACCAGCGTCGAACGCCATCCGCTCGCCGACGCCAACGCGGCGCTCGACCGGCTGCGGCGCGGCCTGGTCAACGGCGCCGCCGTGCTGCTGCCGGAGCGCTGAGCGATGGCCTCGCCCGTCACGCTGACCTTCCACGGCGCCGCCGGCACGGTCACCGGCTCGTCCTATCTGCTGGAGACGCCGCGGGGCCGGCTGCTGGTCGATTGCGGCATGTTCCAGGGACCCAAGACGCTGAAGGAGCTGAATTACCAGGCCTTCCCCTTCGCGCCGGGGGAGATCCAGGCGGTGCTGTTGACCCACGCGCATATCGATCATTCCGGCCTGCTGCCGAAGCTGGTGAAGCAGGGCTTCGCCGGCCGCATCCACACGACCGCGGCGACCGCCGATCTGCTGACCTGGATGCTGCCGGATTCCGCCTTCATCCAGGAAGGCGAGGTCGAGCTGCTCAATCGGCGCAACACGCGGCGCGGCTACGCGCCGGTCGACCCGATCTATTCGGCGGCGGACGCCGAGCGGACGCTGAAGCAGATCGCGCCGGTGACCTACGGCCAATGGATCGAGCCGTTGCCGGGCGTCAAGGCGCGCTGGTGGAACGCGGGCCATATCCTCGGCTCCGGCTCGATCGAGCTGGAGATCGCGACCGAGAATCCTGAGCAGCCGCGGCTCGGCATGCTGTTCTCCGGCGATCTCGGGCCCAAGCACACGGCGCTGCAGGACACGGCGGAGGCGCCGGGCGGGCTCGACTACGTGATCTGCGAGTCGACCTACGGCGATCGCACGCGGGAGGAGCTCGACGACGCGGCGCGCCGGCGCGTGCTCGGCGCGGAGATCAAGCAAGGCCTGGCCGCCGGCGGCAACGTGATCGTGCCGGCCTTCGCCATCGAGCGCAGCCAGGAGCTGCTCTACGACCTGCTGGTGCTGATGGCCGACGGCACGCTGCCGCGGACGCCCGTCTTCCTCGATTCGCCGCTGGCGATCCGCGCCACCGAGGTGTTCGAGCGCCACGCCCGCGAGCTCGGCCTCGACCGCCTGCCCGGCGGCGACGGCAGTCCGTTCCGCGCGCCCAACATCCATTTCGTGACCACGGCCGAGCACAGCATGCAGCTCGCCCGCGTCACCTCCGGCGCGATCATCGTCGCGGCCTCGGGCATGTGCGACGCGGGGCGCATCCGGCATCACCTGAAGAACAACCTGTGGCGGCCCCAGGCGACGGTGCTGCTGATCGGCTACCAGGCGCCGGGCACTTTGGGCCAGCTCCTGGAATCCGGGGCCGAGCGGGTGCGCATCCACGGCGACGAGATCTCGGTCAAGGCGCGGATCCGCCGGCTGGAGATCTATTCCGGCCATGCCGACCGGCGCGACCTCCTGGCCTGGGTGAAGGCCCGGCTGCCGGTCAAGAAAGCGCTGTTCCTGACCCATGGCGAGCCGGCGGCGCTCGACGCCATGCGCTACGGCGCGATCGAGCTCGGCCTCGACCCGGAGCGGGTCGTCGCCCCGGCGCTCGACCAGCGTTTCCTGGTCGATCGCCGCGAGGGACCGCTGGCGATGGCGGCCGGACGGCCGCGCCTGGCCGAGGCGGGAATCGAGGCGGCGCGCAGCGGCTGGGACTGGCACAACGACCTCTCGGCCTTCGTGCTGGCCCTGCGGCAACGCCTGGCCGCGATGCCGGGCGACAAGGCCCGGCAGACGCTGCTGCGCGAATTGCGCCGGACGATCGGCGGCCGTTAGGCCCGCTCAGACGGCCAGGTGGTCTTCCAGGTGCTTCGCGATATCGGCGGGCGAGCTCCGGGTCAGATCCTTGTCGTATTCGGCGCTGACCAGCTTCGCGGTCGCCGTGGAGAGCGCCTTGCGGATGTTGCCCAGCGCCCGCGGCGGCGCGGCGATGATCAGCCGGTCGAAGCGCTTGGCCTTGACCGCCTCGTCGAGCTCTTTCGCCAGATGCTCGACGAAGCGCTTCTCCTCCGCCTCATGGGGGTCGTGCCGCGGCAGCAGGGCGGCCGATCCCGAGGTGCCCGGGCCGCCGCGCATGGAGCCCTGCTTGTCCGACATCATCTCATGGGTATCCGCCCCGTGCCGATGCTCGCCCAGCTCGAAGATCGGCTCCAGCCCCTTGCCCGGTCCGTCATTGTGGAAGAACGCCGCCCGTGCGCCGTCGGCGACCAGGACCCAGGTGATCTTCTTGTGCATCGTATGCTCCCTCGTTGCTCTATTGGTATCCAGCCTAGCCCGCGGACCCGCATGGCCTCGTTGTTCTAGATCAAATCGGGCGGCGGCGGGCCGTTCCGTTCCTGCCGGTTCCTGCCAACCCCTGCCATACTCCTGACAATACGGTGGCAGCAGCACTCGGCTAAAGCCGGAATCGGGACAAAGCGGCCTGGAGGGAAGCGATGCGGCGCGCCCAGCGTCTGTTCGACATCATCCAGCATCTGCGGCGCCGGAAGCTGATCCGCGCCAGCGACCTCGCGGAGAGGCTGGAGGTCTCGGAGCGCACCATCTACCGCGACATCGCCGAGCTGATGGCCAGCGGCGTGCCGGTCGAAGGTGCGCCGGGGCTCGGCTATGCGCTCCGGGGCGGCTACGACCTGCCGCCGCTGATGTTCGATTCCCAGGAGATCGAGGCCCTGGCCCTGGGCGCCAGGATCGTCGAATCCTGGTCCGACCCGGCACTCGCCGAATCGGCCGGCCAGGCGCTGGCCAAGATCGAGGCGGTGCTGCCCGACCACCTGCGCCGCCAGCTCGCCGAGACGGCGCTGCTGGCGCCCAAGCGCCATCACGCCGAAACCCTGTCGATCGATCCCGCCGAGCTCCGGCGGGCGCTGCGCCACCGGCTGAAGGTCGCGTTCCGCTATCGCGACGGCAAGGAAAGCGAGTCCGAGCGCCAGGTCTGGCCGCTCGGACTCTCCTTCTACGGGCCGGTCTGGGTGCTCGCCGCCTGGTGCGAGCTCCGGCAGGATTTCCGCTCGTTCCGGCTCGACCGGATGCACGAGCTCGTGCTGCCGGGCGACAAGTTCAAGCCGGAGCGCGGCAAGATGCTGGGCGATTACCTCGCGCGCCAGCTCGCCGCCTGATCCAGGCTCAGCCGCGCCAGAACGGCTTCTTCCATTCCAGCTCGACGTCGCTGCGCGAGAGCCCGATGTCGCGGAGCTGGTGATCGGACAGCGCGACCAGATGCCGGCGCTGCAGCGCGCGGGCGCGGGCGTCGCGCAGCGTGCGCCACAATCCGGCGACGAAGGCGGCGAGCGCGCCCTGACGGCGGGACGGGACGTTCCGGCTGGTTGCGATCCAGGTCTTCGTGCTCATGATGACACCTCTCCATCCTTGTCCATGGATGATAGTGAGGTGCCACTGACAGCATATAGTCAGGAGGATTCGGCGCGCGCCGAACCATCGGGACGGGACTTTTCGTGACGCCGGCTATTCCTCGGGGAAGCCGGCGACCCGCATGCCGTCGAGGAAGGCTTCGAGGTCGGAAGCCTCGTAGTAGGGCTCGCGCGTCGCCCAGCCTTTGACCGTGATGCCGGGGCGCGCCATCAGCACGCGCCGCGCGAGCGCCTTCGCCTCGGCGATATTGCCGAGCTTGGCGTGGCAGATCGAAACGTAGATGTCATCGAAGGGCAGCGGCGGCTGCACTTTGGCGAAGGCCTCGAGCGCTTCCGCCGGACGGCGCGCGGTGATCAGTGCGAGGCCCATCTCGTGCCAGATCCAGGCATTGCGCGCCGGGGAGAGGCGCAAGGCCTGGCGGATCCAGTCGAGCGCCTCCTCGACCTCGCCGAGATACTTCTTGAAGGCGCCCATCTCGGAGATGAGCTGCACGTCGTTGGGATTGACGGCGATGGCGCGGTCGTAATGCTCCTCCGCCTCGTCGTAGCGGTGGTGATAGAGCGCCACGTAGCCGCGCACGAACTGGCACCAGCCGTCGGCGGGATCGAGCAGCACGGCGCGCTTGGCCTCGCGGTCGGCGGCGTCGAGCGCCGAAGGATCCTGGTTGCGGAACCAGGTCAGCATCCAGGAATAGCCCAGCATCGCCTGGGCCTGGGCATAGCCCGGCTCCTGGAAGATCGCCTGCTGCACCAGGCTGCGGATCGCCGCGTGCTGCTCGCCGCCATAGGTGTAGAGGAGGTCCCAGGCCTTGAGGGCGTAGTCATAGGCGACGAAGCTCTCCGCGCGCTTCCTTCGGCTCGCCTCCAGCCAGTCGCCCTCGATCTGGCCGGGGAGGGCGGCGACGATCTCGCGGGTCAATTCGTCCTGGGTGCGGAAGAGGTCGGCCTTGTCGAATTCCCGGCGGCTGGTCCACAGCATGCGCCCGGTGCCGCATTCCGAGAGCTGCAGGTTGAGGCGCAGCCGATTGCCGCTCTGCCACAGGCTCCCGGTCAGCACGTAGCGCACGCCGAGGCGCCGGCCGACCTCGGTCAGGTCGGCATCGTCGCTGCGATAGGTGAAGCTGGCGTTGCGGGCGATGACGAACAGCGCGCGGAAGCGCGAGAGGTCGATGATGATGCTCTCGGCCAGTCCTTCGGCGAAATACTGCTGCTCGGGATCGCCGGTGCGGTTCTCGAACGGCAGGATCGCGATCGAGGGCCGCTGCGGCAAGGTGAGCGGGCCGGGCTCGATCCTGCGCGTCGGCCGCCCGGTCGCCAGGCGGAACACCTCGACCGGCCGCACGATGTTCTTCAGGCGCCGCTCGCCCAGGGTCTCGAACACCAGGTCGCGGCGCGCCGCGATCGATTCGTAGACCTTGCGCGAGACCGCGAGGCCGCCAGGCTCGGCGATGCCTTCCAGGCGCGCCGCCACGTTCACGGTGTCCCCGAAGATGCTCTCGCCCTGGCACAGGATCTCGCCGTAATTGATGCCGATCCGGAACTCGATGCGCCGCTCGGGGTCGATGCCCACGTTGCGCTCGGCCAGGCGCCGCTGGATCAGGACCGCGCAATCGACCGCGGCATCGGGTTCGGCGAACTCGGCCAGCACGGCATCGCCGGCGATCTGCACCAGACGGCCGCCCGCCTCGCCGATCGCCGGCTCGACGATCGCGCTATAGGCGTTGCGCAACGCCGAGATCGTCCCGATCTCGTCGGCGCCCATCAGCCGGCTGTAGCCCGCCACGTCCGAATAGTAGATGGCGGCCATACGCCGATCGAGCGTGATGGCGGAACTCATGCGATTCGTCCCCGACCTCGCGTCTCTTCGCGAAACCTAGCGCGTAGGTAATCCCTAACCGGCGGCGCGTAAAGCGTCCGCCGCGCCACTCACGCGGTTTTGGGCGCGAGGCCCTCGGCCAGCGCCCGCGCGGTGTGGCGGATATGCCGCTCCAGCACCGCAACCGCGGCCTCGACGTCCCCGGCGCGCGACAGCTCGATGAGCTGCTGGTGGTCGCCATGCGCCCGGTCCCAATCCTGCGTCAGCGTGATCTGCAGCCGCAGGTACCGGTCGAGATTATCATGAATCCGTTTCAGGAATCTGAGAGAGATCGGCTTGCCGGCCGGCCGGTACATCGCCTCGTGGAGGCGCCAGTTTATGTCGCCCCAATGGGCCACGTTGTCCGGTATCCGGGACTCGTCGATGATGGCGTCGAGCTGGGCGAAATCGGCTTCCCGCATCCGCGGAATGGCGTCGCGCAGCAGCCAGCTCTCCAGATGGATGCGGAGCTCGAACAGCTCTTCGACCTCGGCGAGCGAAAGGGTGGAGACGACGGCGCCCTTATGCGGCTCGATGGTGACGAAGCCCTCCGCCTCGAGCTGCTTCAGGGCCTCGCGGAGCGGGATGCGGCTGACCCCCAGCTCCTGGGCGATCTGCTCCTGGCGAATGGGCTGGCCGGCCTTGAGGTCGCCCGTTAGGATTCGCTGCCGGAGGATCTCGGCGGCTTCGGCGGCGACGGTTCGACGGGCGATTGGGCGGTTCATGGCGGTCGATTCAGAGACTCCGGCCTGACGGGCGCGACCCTATCATGGGGTGCGGGGCGGCGCGATCCCGGTTGACGAACCGGATCGTACATTTTATACAATATGCAATCAGACGGCAAAATCCAGGAGGAACGCCAGATGACCAGCGCAGCGAAATGGACCGGAATCTACCCGGCGGTCACCACCCAGTTCGAGAAGGATGGCAGCCTCAACCTCGAGGCGACCCAGCGCGAGGTCGATGCGCTGATCAAGGCCGGCGTCCATGGCCTGATCATGCTGGGGACGGTGGGCGAGAACTGCTCGCTGCTGGCCGAGGAGAAGCGCAAGGTCCTCGCGGCGACCAAGGAGGTCGTGAAGGGCCGGGTGCCGATCGTCTCCGGCGTCGCCGAATACACGACCGCGCTCGGCTCCCAATATGCCAAGGACGCGGAGAAGATCGGCATCGACGGGCTGATGGTGCTGCCCGGCATGGTCTACAAGGCCGATGCCCGCGAGGCGGTGCAGCATTTCCGCACGGTCGCGCGTTCGACCGGCCTTCCCATCATGATCTACAACAACCCGATCGTGTACGGCGTCGATGTGAAGCCGGAGGGCTTCGCCGAGCTGGCCTCGGAGAAGAACATCGTCGCGATCAAGGAATCCTCCGACGACCCGCGCCGCATCACCGATCTGCGCAATACCGTCGGCGATCGCTACATCCTGTTCTGCGGCGTCGACGACCTGGTGCTGGAGAGCGTGGCGCTCGGCATCGAGGGCTGGGTCTCCGGCCTGACCGACGTGTTCCCCGAGGAATCGATCGCGCTCTGGAACGCGGCCCTCGCCGGCCGCTTCGACGAGGCCCGCGCGATCTACCGCTGGTTCACGCCGACGCTCCACCTCGACACGCATATGAAGCTCGTCCAGTACATCAAGCTCGGCCAGACCGTGACCGGACTCGGCGCCGAATGGGTGCGCGCCCCGCGCCTGCCGCTGGAAGGGGAAGAGCGCAAGCGCATCCTCGGCCTCTACGAGACCGCGGTCGCCAACCGACCGAAGCTGAAGAAGGCCGCGGAATAGTCTCGACGTGCCATCCCCGGGCCCGGCCCGGGGATCTTCCTCCGGCCGGCGCGAGACGGCCGGGTCGGGCCCGGCCATGACGCAGTCGGCTATACGTCCTCGTCCTTCAGCGCCGGCATCGCGATCTCCTTGACGCAGGCCGCCGGCGAGAGGTCGAGGACGCAGCGGATCAGCGCGACGACGTCCTCGACCGGCATGCGCCGCGTGCGATGCTTCTTCAGCGCATCCGCCGCCTTGCCATAGCCGATCTCGCTGGCGATCGAGCCGGGCGACAGGCAGGTCACCGCGATGCCGTCCTTGCGGAAATGCTGGCGCAGCGCATGGCAGGCGCCCCGGAGGCCGAACTTCGCGGCGGTATAGGCGACGGCGGACCCGTCGCCGTTCTCCAGCCCGCTGGTCGAGCCGACGGCGATGATCTTCGCATGCCCGGCGCGGCGCAGGGACGGCGCGAGGCCCCGGGCGAAGGCGAGAAACGACCTGAGATCGACGTCGAGTATCTCGGCGATCTCGTCGTCGTGGATGTCGTCGAACTCCTCCGGGTCCCAGATGCCGGCGACATGGATCAGCGCGTCGATCGGCGCCCTGCCGAGCACGACGCGCGCGTTCTGCACCGCGGAGAGCTCGGAGAGATCGGCCTCGATCCAGCGGCGTCGGACCGGCGACTTCCGCCGCAGCCAGTCCGGCTCGCCGCGCGAGAGGCCGAAGACCGTGTCGCCGCGGCGCGGCAGGCCTTCGACCAGAGCGGCGCCGAGGCCGCGGCTGGCGCCGAGGATCAGGTAGTTCGCCATCGCTAGTTCCGATGCGCCGTGTCGAGCGCCGCGGCGAGATCGCGATAGAGATCATCGGCATCTTCGAGGCCGACCGACAGGCGCAGCAGGTCCCCCGGCACCGGCGTGCCTTCGCCCTCGATGCTGGCGCGATGCTCGATCAGGCTCTCGGTGCCGCCCAAGGACGTCGCGCGCTTCCAGAGCGCGATGCTCGCGGCGGTACGGATGGCCGCGGCCTCGCCGCCCTTGACGCGGATCGACAGCATGCCGCCGAACCCGCCCGTCATCTGCCGCGCGGCGACGGCGTGGCCCGGAAAGTCCTCCAGGCCCGGATAGAGCACGGCGGAGACATGCCGGTGGCCGGCGAGACGTTCGGCCAGGCCCTGCGCCGTCCTGGCGCTGCGCTCGACGCGCGGGAAGAGCGAGCGCATGCCGCGCAGCAGCAGCCAGGCCTCGAACGAGCCGATGATCGCGCCGAGCTTGGAGCGATTGAAGATGATGCGCTGCCAGAAGTCGTCCGCCACCCGCGCGATCAATGCGCCGGCGCAGATGTCGGAATGGCCGTTCAGGTACTTGGTCGCCGAATGCATCACGATATCCACGCCGTGCTCGATCGGGCGGCAGAAGACCGGCGTCGCCACGGTGGAGTCCGCCGCGACCCTGGCGCCCGCCTCATGGGCGATCTCCGACGTGCCGGCCAGGTCGGTGATCGACCACATCGGATTGGCCGGCGTTTCCACCCAGACCAGTTTGGTCCGCCCGGGCCGCATGGCGCGGTGCAAGGCGTCGAGATCGGTCATGTCGACGTAGTCGATCGCCAGCCCCCAGGGCTCGGCGAAGGTCTTCAGCCAGCTGCGGAGCGCCCAGTACATGCCGGTCGGCACGACCGCGTGGTCGCCGGGGCGAAGCGCCATGAAGGTCGCGGTGGCCGCCGCCATGCCCGAGGCAAAGAGCAGCGCCGCGGCGCCGCCTTCGAGTCGCGTCAGCAACGCCTGCGCCTGGTCGAAGGACGGGTTGTCGTCCCGCACGTAGATGCGCCCGGTGCTGTAGCGATTGTCGGGATCGCGCTGATAGGTGCTGGACATGTGGATCGGCGGGCTGATCGCGCCGGTCTCACGCTCGATCCAGCCCAGGCCCTGGGCGGCGAGACTCGATGGACGCCAGTCGCTTTCCGGCATGCTGCGCACTCCCGATGCAATCGGGGGGAGCATCCCACGCCGTGCCGCCCGGCTTCAACTGATATGGGCTTCGGCCGGTGTGGGAGGAGAAGCGTCAGAGTCCGGCGAAATCGGCGAGTCCGGCGAGGTCCGCGATCGTCACCGCGCGTCCGGTGACGGTAACGCCGCGCTCGCGGAACTGCGCGATGGTGCGCGAGAGATTCTCCGGCGTCATGCCGAGCAGGCTCGCCAGGGTCTTGCGGTCGTCGATCAGCGCCACTTCGGCGGCGCCCTGATGCGGCTGTCCAGCCGCGGCGGCCAGGCGGACGAGGTGGATGGCGAAGCGCTGCGGCGCAGAGCGCAGGCGATAGTCCTTGAGCTGGCCGATCGCGCTGCGCCAATCGCCGCACACGACGCGGGCGAGATCGGCGGAGAAGCCGTGATCGCGATCCGCCGCGGCCCACAGCGTCGCCAGCGGGAAACTGGCGATGCGGCTCTCCTCGACGGCGCGTGCGGTCAGCGGATAGGGTGTCGCGGAGATCGCCGACGCCGCCATGACCAGATCGCCCCGCCCCGCCATGGCGATCACCTGGGGCTGCTCGCCCGCGGTCTGGGTCATGAGCGCAAATCGGCCGCCGACGACGGCAAGCAGGCTGTTCGGTGTCGTGCCTTCGCGCACGGCAAACTGGTTGCGTCCGATCGTGGAGACCGGTGCGAAGGCCAGAAGATCGTGGACGGTGGCGTCGCCGGCATTGGCAAAGAGAGGCAGCCGCCGCAACCGGCGCCGATCCTCCGCACTGGGGGCCTGCTCCAGTGAGGGTTCTGTCATGGCTTCGAGCGTCGTCTCGGTCCTGTTACGCCGCCCGGGCCGTTCCCAAGCGGATCCATGGTGGATTTGTAACCGGGGCGCGACTACTCCGCGTTGATCCAAGTCAAATGCAGAACAACTCGGCTCGTCCTGAATATATCTATGTGCGAATCGGGTCGTCGTCGATGGCGGCCGGGATCCACCATTCCTCGCCGCGGGCGGTGGTCACGTATTCCGGCCAGCGTGCGTCGATTGGCGCGCGAAAATCCCGCGGCAATTGCGGTGCGATCCAGTTGCTGCCGCCGATTCCGCCGCCGGTACGCTGCTCGAATTCCGTCCGCGCGGCGGCGAGCAGCTCCGGCCTGGTCATGAGATCGATGATCGTCCCGGCGATGGTCTTCGCCGCGGTCTCGATCATCGGGTCGATGCAGGCGGCGAT
Organism: Dongiaceae bacterium; assembly: GCA_035548715.1. Lineage (GTDB taxonomy): Bacteria > Pseudomonadota > Alphaproteobacteria > Dongiales > Dongiaceae > Dongia. Next base: position 35,155 of record DASZSL010000069.1, on the reverse strand, counting down.
GCCGCCCAGCGCGTTCAATGCCCAGTCGGGATAATGGAAGCCGCGCGGCGCCTTCAGCATCGGCCGGCCGATATAGAAGCGCGCGGTCGGCGCGTGCCAGCAATATTCCGTGTAGTCGTCGGAGGTCGAGTTGAGCTGGCTCGGCGGCAGGTTGCGGCGGAGCAGACGCTCGGCCTCCTCGGGCTCGATCAGCCGCTCGATCGCGTCGATATAGGGCTTCTGCATCGGCTCGAGGCCGAGCTCGCGCTGGATCGCCTGCGCCGACGCGATCGCCTCGGCACCCCATTGCGGCGCGCCCGCGGCCTTGAGGTTGGCGAACACCGTGCGCGCCATCGCATGGTTGGGAATGCCCGGCCGCGACCGGCTGACCCAGATGCGGCGCCAGCGGCAATGCGCGGCCTTCGCCGCCGCCTCGGCGTTGTTGTCCAGCACGCGCAGCACCTGCTCGGCCATGCCGAGATCGGGCACGCGCCAGATGTACTGGATCTGCGCGACATGGGCGGGCAGGTTGTCGGCGGTCGCCTGGCCGGCGGTCAGGATCGCTTCCGAGATCGACCAGCCGGTGGTGAAGGGCAGCATCGAGGACTGGAGCTGCTTGGTCAGGCCGAACATGGCGAAGAGCGCATCGTTGGCGCCGGGTGCCCGTGCGGCGATATGCGAGGCCGGGATCGGGCTCGACGCATCGGCGGTGCCCCAGTATTCCGGCTCGGCGCATTCGAAGCTGTAGATGCACAGATAGGCGGCGCCGCAATGCGTGTCCCAGCGCACGGTATTGCAGAGCGGCAGCATGTAGGTCGGGTGGAAGCTGATCGCCGCGTCGAGCTTGTCGTAATAGCCCTTCGCTGCATGCACCGGCTTCGACAGCCGGAGCTTCTCCGCGCATTCGCCGAAGAAGCGGATCGTGCCCTTGACGCCGTGCCGCTGCATCGCCGCCTTGGCGGCGAGCGCCCCGCCCAGCGCGCCGATGCCGAGCGCCGAATGCGGATCGGTATGGCCGGCGGCGTACTTGCTGAGGCCCGGGCGCGGGCCCTTGCGCGGCGCGGCCATCTGGCAGTTGCCCGGGACCGCGTCGTATTCGGCATAGGCGGCGATCACCGGCCCGTCGCCGTTCTCGAACGTGGCGGAGAAGGCGGTCGGCATGCCGCCGCTGCCCGCTTCGACCTTGAAGCCCTCCTTCTGCAGGCGATCGACATACCAGGCGGCGGACTTGTATTCGCGCAGCGCCGGCTCGGCGTAGTGCCAGATCACCTGGTTCCAGTCGGAGAGCGGCTTGCGGTTCTGCTCGACCCAGTCGAAGGCCGCGCGCTTGGCCTCGCTCTCGCCGACCTGGTCGCCCGGATTGTCCATGCGCTAGGCGGCGGGGAGCTCGGTTGTTCCGCCCGGGACGGCGTCCTCTTCCAGCGCCGGCAGATGCTCGAACACGTCCTGGTGCTCGCGCGCCGCGCGGCAGGCCGCCTCGACGTCGCCGCTCTTGATCGTGTCGATGAGCGCGCGATGGCTGTCGGCGAGCTCGATCAGATTGTCGCCGGCCGCCAGCAGCGTCACCGTGGTTCGCGTCTCGATGCAGAGCGACTTCCACACCGAGTGGAGCAGCTCGTTCTTCGCCGCCTTCACGATGACGGCATGGAAGGCGACGCTGTGCGCCGCCAGCGCGTCGAGATCCTTGCGCAGCGCCGCGGCGTGCATGGCGCCCAGCTCCTGCTCCAGATGCTCGATCGCCTCCCCGGACATCGGCATCGCCTGGCGCGTCGCCGCTTCCTCGAGCGCGCCGCGCACGGCGTAGAACTCGCGCAGGCCTTCGCGCCAGAAGTCGCGCACGAAGGCGCCGCGATGCGGCGTCGCCGTCAGGAACCCGATCGCCTCCAGCTCGCGCAAAGCCTCGCGCACCGGCGCCTGGCTGGTGCCGAACTCGGCGGCGATCTTCATCTCGACCAGGCGGTCGCCGGAGCGCAGCCGCCCGGCGATGATCCGCTCGATGATGGCTTCCTTGATCTGATGACGAAGCGGCAAGCGCTTCACGCCCGGTACCGTCACGATATTCCTACGCTCCTCCGTCTGTCGCGGCGCCGACTTCTTCGTGTCGCTCCCCACTCGCGCCGCACGCGACAGGATACGCAAACGCGCCTGTCGCAATGCGATGCGACCCTATCCGAGCGATGGCACGCTCACAACATCATATGCGTGGTCCGGCGCCCGGGTGTGATGCAGAACGCCTCACCCACGCCCTTGACATCAGTCTCGCACTATCGATAATCGATTTCAAATAAGAAGACGAATCCAGGGAGGAACCGTTGCTCCGTGCAATCGACGTTCCACAGACCGCGGCCCAGGCGCTGAACAGCTTGGCGCGGGCCCGCGACGCCGCGGTCCTTGCCGGCGGCACCACGGTGATGCCGCGCGTGCAGGCCGGGGATTCCGGGATCGGCGCGCTGGTCAGCCTCGGCCGGCTGAAGCTCGACCGGATCGAAGCGAAAGGCGAGCGCATAACCATCGGCGCCGCCACGACCCTGGCCGCCATGGCCGAGCACAAGGCGCTCGGCTTCCTCGGCGGTGCGATCGAGTCGGTGGGATCGCCGACCCTGCGCAATCTCGCGACCATCGGCGGCAATCTCTTCATGAAGCAGCCCTACGGCGATCTCGCCGTCTGCCTCCTGGCGCTGGACGCCGCGCTCACGGTCGTTTCGAAGAAAGGCGCGCGGAAGATCCCGATTGCGGCCTTCCTCGCCAAAGGCATCGGCCGCGACGCGATCGTCACCGCGATCGGCTTCACGCGCCCGGCCAAGGGGAGCTGGTTCTATCGCAAGGCGATGCGCCGGGCGCAGAACTCCGCCGCCATCGTCGCCATCGCCGCGCACCTGCCGCAAGCCAAGGGACGCATAGACGACGCGCGCATCGCGCTCGGCGGCTGCGGCGAGCGTCCGGTGCGCGCGGCCGCCGCCGAACAGGCGCTGCAGGGCGCCCGGCTCGACGCCGCGTCGATTGCCGCCGCGGCCGCTCTGCTGGCGAAGGATGCCGAGCCCTTCACCGATGCCTATGCCAGCGCCTGGTATCGCGCCCGAGTCCTGCCCGTGCATTTCCGGAGGGCCGTCTTCGGAGAGTAAGCATCCGCATCGCCATCGACGCGGCGATCAACGCCGCGCGTGCCCTGGGAGGGGATCCGATGTCATCTTCGGTCGTGACCTTGAACGTGAATGGCGAGAGCCGCGAGTTCCTCTGCCGTCCGGGGACCACGCTGCTCGACGCCCTGCGCGACAGTCTCAGCCTGACCGCGGCCAAGAAGGGCTGCGCCCAGGGAAGCTGCGGCACCTGCACGGTGCTGGTCGAGGGGCGTGCCGTCTTCGCCTGCCTCGTGCCGGTCGAGACGATCGGCAGCCGTCCGGTCGAGACGCTGGAGGGACTGGCGGCGGGCGAGGCGCTGCACCCGCTGCAAGCGGCGTTCATCGAGGGCTTCGCCACGCAGTGCGGCTTCTGTACGAGCGGCATGATCCTCGCCGCCAAGGCGCTGCTCCGCGCCAGTCCCGACCCGACGCGCGCCGACGTGGTGCGCGCGATCTCCGGCAATGTCTGCCGCTGTACCGGCTATGAGGCGATCGTCGATGCGATCCTCATGGCCGCCGCGCGCCTGCGGAAGACGGCGACCCGCAAGCGGGCGGCGGAGTAGCCGCCATGCAGGACCTGGAAAAGATCGACACCCGCTTCTTCTCGGCCGAGCGCGAGGCGCATCTCGACGTCGTCGGCGAGACCGTGCCGCGGGTCGATGCCCGCTCCCATGTCACCGGCAAGACCCAGTTCTACGAGGACATGACGCTGCCGGGCATGCTGCATCTGAAGATGGCGCGTTCCACGCGGCATCACGCCCTGATCAGGAAGATCGACCTCAAGGCGGCGGAGAAGGTGCCGGGCTTCGTCCGCGCCCTCACGCACAAGGACGTGCCCAACAACTGGTACACGATCCTGCGCCTGATCGGCGTCGAGCCCAACGACGAGCCGGTCCTGCCCGAGGACCGCGTGCTCTTCGCCGGCGAGCAGATCGTCGCGATCCTCGCCGACACCGCGGCCGCCGCGGGCGAGGCGGCCTCGAAGGTCAAGATCGAGTACAAGGACCTGCCGGCCGTCTTCGACGTCGAGGAAGCACTGAAGCCGGGCGCGCCGATCATCAAGCCGCACGGCAAGAACTACTTCGTCTATGAAGGCCATCATTGCCGACGCATCCGCTTCGGCGACGTGGAGAAGGGCTTCGCCTCGGCCGACCATGTCATCGAGCATCGCTACCAGTCGGCGCCGATCGAGCACGCGCCGACCGAGACCACGGGCTGCATCGTGAAGCCGGAGGGAAACGGCCGCTTCACCATCCATTCCAACACCCAGGCCTGCTATTTCACCCTCGACAATGCCGCGCTGATCCTGGGCCTGCCGTTCAACAAGCTCAGGGTCGTCGGCGGCACGGTCGGCGGCGGCTTCGGCGGCAAGGTCGACGTGATCGTCGAGCCGATCGCCATCCTCGCCGCGATGCTGACCGGCCGGCCGGTCAAATACGCCTATAGCCGCGAGGAGGAGATGCAGGTCTCCTCGCCGCGCGCCGCCGAGCGGATCACCATCAAGGACGGCGTGATGAAGGACGGCCGGATCGTCGCCCGCAAGGTGACGCTCTATGTCGATGCCGGCGCCTATTCGCGCCACAGCCCCTACGGCACCACCAAGGCGGCGGCGCATATGCCGGGCCCCTACAGCATCCCGAATGTCTGGGTCGATGCGCATTGCGTCTATACCAACCGCACGCCTTCCTCGGCGATGCGCGGCTTCGGCGTCACCATCGGCGATTTCGCGCTGGAATCGCAGATGGACCGGATCGCGCGCTTCCTGAAGATGGACCCGGTCGAGTTCCGCATGCTGAACGCCTATCGCGACGGCGACACCAAGGCCCATCGCAAGAAGGCGGAAGGCTGCGCCCTGGTCGAGGTGATGCAGAAGGCCGCCGAGATGACCGGCCGCACCCTGCCGGAGCGCTTCCGCAAGATGAGCTCGCTCTCGCGGGAGGGAATCTGACATGGCCAAGCTGAAGGGCCGCGGCGTCTCCGCCGTCAACTATCCGACCGGCATGAATCTGGGCGGCGATCCTTCCCAGGCGCTGATCCATGCGACCACGACCGGCAGCTTCGTCATCACCCTGTCCTCGGTCGACCTCGGCCAGGGGCTGAAGACGGTGATCGCGCAGATCGGCGCCGAGACCCTGGGCGTGCCCTTCGACACCGTCTGGGTCGATACCGCCGACACCGATACCGGCCCGCATTGCATGGGCACCTTCGCCAGCCGGGGCACCCACCGCATCGGCAATGCCGTGATCATGGCGGCGCGCGAGGCGCGCTCGGTGATGCTGGAAGTGGCGGCCGAGGAGCTGGAGGTCGATCCCGACGACCTCGTCACCGACGGCAAGGGCGCCATCCACGTCAAGGGCTCGCCGGAGAAATCTGTCGCGGTGATCAATGTCGCGCTGGCCGCGCATTTCAAGTACGGCAAGACCATATCGGGCCGCGGCATCTTCATGAAGCCCAAGAGCGAGCCGGTGCCGGAGACCGGCGAGATGGATCCCGATTCCTGCCAGGCCCATGCCTGCACCGTCGCCGAGGTCGAGGTCGATGACGAGACCGGCGACGTCCGCGTGCTGAAGCTGACCAACGCCTACGAGATCGGCCGCGCCATGAATCCCGCGCTGGCGCACCAGCAGATCGTCGGCGGCGCCTGGATGGGCATGAGCCATGCGCTCTACGAGACGACCGAGCCCTACTACCCCGACCGCGCCCACGGGCCGACCAATTTCATCTCCTATCTGATGCCCGGCCCCGCCGACATCGCCGAGATGGAGAGCGCCATCATCGAGCGGCCGGCCAAGAACGGGCCCTACGGCGCCAAGGGGATCGGCGAGATGACCGCCAATTCGCCGATCGCCGCCATCGCCAACGCGATCTTCGATGCCTGCGGCGTCCGGGTCGAGACCATGCCGATCACGCCGGAGAAGGTGCTGCGCGGCCTCGACGCGCTGCGCGCCGGCAAGTAGTCCGTTTCCCAACCCCAACCGGAGAATCCGATGATCAAAGTGATGTCGCTGATCAAGCGCAAGGAAGGCATGAGCCTCGACGCCTATCGCAAATGGGCGCTGGAGGAGCACCCCAAGCTCGCCCGCAACATTCCGGGCATGAAGAAGTACCAGGTCGACGTGATGGTGAAGGACGATCCCGCCAACCCCTTCGACTCGGTCAGCGAAATGTGGTTCGACAGCGAGGAGGCGATGGCCGCCGCCTTCGCCACCGAAGGCGGCAAGGCGGCCGGCGCCGACGCCGCCGCCCATGCCAGCAACCGCGTGCGCCTGGTGACCAAGGAACATCCCCAGTTCGGGCACTGATGGCGAAGAGCAGCGCCGGCAAGAGCGGAAGCCTGGACTCCAGCGGCGCGGTCGCCGCGCTGCTGGAGAAGGCCGGCTACCTGGCCGATGAAGGCCTGGCGACGGCGGTGCAGCTCGCCGCCGCCCTCGGCAAGCCGCTGCTGCTCGAAGGCGAGCCGGGAGTCGGCAAGACCGAGATCGCGCGGGCGCTGTCGGCGGCGTTCGATCGCACGCTTATCCGCCTGCAATGCTACGAGGGCATCGACGCCGCCCAGGCGCTCTACGAGTGGAACTATGCCAAGCAGCTCCTGGCCGTCCGCGCCGGCACCGAGAGCGGGGTCGACGACGTGTTCAACGAGCGCTTCCTGGTGGAGCGGCCGCTGCTGAAGGCGCTGCGCGCGGGCGATACCGCCGTCCTGCTGGTGGACGAGATCGACCGGGCGGACGCCGAGTTCGAGGCATTCCTGCTGGAGTTCCTCGGCGACTTCCAGATCACCGTGCCGGAGCTCGGCACGGTCAAGGCCGAGCGCCCGCCTTTCGTCGTGCTCACGTCGAACCGCACTCGCGAGCTGCACGACGCGCTGAAGCGCCGCTGCCTCTATCACTGGATCGACTTTCCCGATGCGGCGCGCGAGCGGCGCATCCTCGAGCTCAAGGTCCCCGGCCTGTCCGAGGCGGCGGCACGGTCGCTCGTCGAGGCCGTCAACGGCGTGCGGCGCCTGGCGCTGCTGAAGAAGCCGGGCATCGCCGAGACCATCGAATGGGCGCGCGCGGGATCCGTGCTGGTCGAGGGCGGCGCCGACTGGCCGACGGCGCTGCGCCGCGCGCTCGGCCTGCTGGTCAAGGACCAGGACGATCTCGAGACCGTGCTCGGCGAGGGCGAGCATCTCTTGCGCGCGGTCAATGGCTGAGCCCGCGCAGCGCCATCTCGCCGGCTTCCTCGCGGCCTTGCGCGGCGCGGGCATCGCCGTGCCCCACCAGAAGCAATGCGACTTCCTGCGGGCCCTGGAGGCACTGCCGCCGGAATCCCGGCGCGGCCTCTACTGGCAGGCCAGGATCACGCTGACCGCCTCGCATGAGGAGATCGCGCGCTTCGATCCGGTCTTCGAGCGCTGGTTCGGCGCGGGCCAGCAGGCGGCGCGTCCCGCCGATCCCGAACGTTCCGAGGAGGAGGCGCTGAAACCGGATTCGCCCGAAGGCGGCACGCTGCTCCTGCCGCTGGCGCCCGGCGAGGGCACCGGCCAGGCGGCGAGCGGCGACGACCTCTCGAACCGCATGAGCCCGCGCGGCGGCACCGAGCGCGACCGGGCGCTGATCAGGCGCGCGCGCCGCACCGCCGAACGCCATCTGCCCGAACGCCGCGCCTTGCGCCTGAAGCCCAGCCGGGCGCGGGAGATCATCGATCTCCGCCGCATGATCCGTGCCGCGGCCCGCCATGGCGGCGAGCTGATCCGTTTCCGCCATCGCGCACGGCCGATGAGGAAGCGGTCGGTGCTGGTCTTCGTCGATGTCTCCGGCTCGCTCAAGGGCCTGTCGCCGGATTTCCTGCGCTTCGCCCGTGCCCTCGGCGAGACCACGGCGCGGGTCGAGGTCTTCTCCTTCGGCACGCGTCTGACGCGCCTCACCGACGCGCTGCTCGGCGGCAATCTCGACCGCGCCTTGCGCCGGGTCGCGGCGAAGATCGAGGATTACGAGGGCGGCACGCAGATCGGCGCGTCGCTCAACGCCTTCCTCGGCCACCGCCAGTATGCCGGCCTTGCCCGCGGCGCGGTCGTGATCATCCTGTCCGACGGGCTGGAGCGCGGCGATCCTGCGGCGCTCCGCCATGCGGTGCAGCGCCTCGCGCGCCTGGCCGAACGTCTGGTCTGGCTCACGCCGCTGAAGCGCGACGCCGCCTATCGCCCGGTGACCAAGGCGATGGCGGCGGTGGCGCCCGCTCTAGACCATATCGGCGGCGCGGCCTCGCTGGAGGCGCTGGCCGCCCGGATCCCGGAATGGACAAGACCATGAACGCAGCGGTGAGCGAGATGCCGATCGTCGATGCCCATCACCATGTCTGGCGCCAGAACGACCTCGCCTGGCTCAAGGGGCCGATGCAGCCGCGCATCTTCGGTCCCTATGAGCCGATCCGCCGCGATTATCCGATCGAGGAATATCTGGCCGACGCGAAGCCCGCGGGCGTCGAGGCCTCGATCTATTGCCAGACCAACTGGCCGCCGAAAGGGGAGCTGACCGAAGTCGAATGGATCGATGCCGAGGCGCGGCGCAGCGGCTGGCCCCATGCCATGACCGCCTACTGCAACCTGCTGGCCGAGGATGCGGGCGACATGCTGGCGGCCGAGGCCAAGGCGTCGAAGCTGGTGCGCGGCATCCGCATGCAGCTCCATTGGCACGAGAACCCGCTCTACCGCTTCCAGCCGCGCCCCGACCTGATGAACGAGCGGCTGTTCCGCCAGAACCTGGCGAAGCTGCAGGATCACGGCTGGCTGTTCGAGCTCCAGGTCTTCGCCAGCCAGATGAAGGACGCTGCGGCGCTCGTGCGGGCCTTCCCCGGCATTCCCTTCGTCCTGCTCCATGCCGGGATGCTGGAGGATCTGAGCGCCGCCGGACGCGCGGCCTGGATGGAGGGGATGCGGCGATTGGCCGAGCTTCCCAACATGTATGTGAAGCTTTCCGGCCTCGGCACCTTTATCCACAGGGTGGACGAGGCGCATATCGCCGACGTGGCGCTGCAGACCGTGGAATGGTTCGGCGCATCCCGATGTGTGTTCGGGTCCAACTATCCGATTGAAAAGCTTTGGTCGAACTATGCCGAACTCGTCGGTGCCTATCGCCGGGCGCTTTCGCCGCTCTCCGAGGCCGATCAGGCCCGCATCTTCTTCGGCACGGCGTGCGGCCTCTACCGGCTCGAATAGGCGCAAATTGATTCAATATTCCGCGCGCTGCCGTCACGGATAGCGGCTTGCCGCGGCGCAAATTCCCATGCACGATGACGGCCTTCGCCGTTCCGGGGACAGTGCGGCGGCATCGCGCAGACGGGAGAGCCGGAATGATCGCCAGGCAGACCAGCATCAAGGCCGACGACGCCCGCGAGAAGGACGGCCGCATCGCCCAGGTGAAGCGGGCCGCCGCCGACTATGCGTTGGCGCGCGAGCCGGAAGGGCGGCGCAACGCGGTGATCGCGAATCTGCGCGCGCTCTGGGAGCTCGCCGCCTCGGCCGGCGCGCCGGTCGAAGGATTGACCGTCATCAACAAGGTGATCCAGGCGATCGAGGAATTGAACAGCGGCGGCGCGCCCGCGCTGTTCCACACCGACGGCTCCGCCGCGGCGGCGGAGAAGAAGGCGCCGGCCACGTCCTCCCCGGACGTGGCTTTGGCCGCGGCCCTGGTGGATGCGCTCAATCAATACGAACGCATGCCGATCCAGGAGGCGATCGACTACGTCGCCACCAAGCGCGGGCTGGCGGCGGCGATGCTGAAGACCGCGCGCCAGCGCTTGCGCTCCAAGACCTCCAAGGATCCGGGACAGGCGCATTACCAGATGGCGCTCTCGACCATCGCCGCCCAGTCCGATCCGATGCGCGCCGTCCGCGCGCAGCTCGCGAAGTAGCGTCAGCTCAGCGTCACCGGCTGGCGGTTGAGATCGGCGGTCGTCACGACGACCTTGCCGACGAAATCGACGACGCCGACCTCGTATTTCCGGCGCACCATGGCGGCGATCACGGGACGATGCTCCTCGAACACCGCGAGCAGCTCGTCGGTGTTGGCGACTTCGCGCCGGCCAAGCTGCTCCAGCACGCGGCGGCTGATCGAGCAGATCAGCGGCTTGCCGTCGTATTCGGCCTGGAACTCGATCATGGTCTTGGAACGGTCGTTGAGCTCGGAGGGGGAGACGAGTTGGAAAGACAAGGGGTACCTCCCTGGCATTCGAACAAAGCCCCGATGATCGTCCCCGATGATCGATCCCCTGCAGGTCAAATCCGCAGATCACATCGGAGCCCGAGAGATTGGGATCGACTCGCGCGTAGGCAATAGCGAGGCGACGTGAAAATTATGCGCGTGACGATGTGGCGCTTTCATGACGCGCCGCAGTCGGCGTGACGCGATCTCACGCGGTGAAGCGTCGCAGCAGATTGCGCGTGATCAGGCCGACGGGATTCATCTGCTGCGCATGCGGCAGTGCACCGCACCATGCCACCGAGCCCGCGGCGAAGGTCATCGCGCCGCCGCGATGGCGGGTCAAAGTCATTTCGCTGCGGACCGGCGGCATTCCTTCGACTCCCGCGTCGGGATCGGTCTCGAAGGCGGCGTCGAATCCATCGGCGACAGCGAGCAGCAAGGTCCCTGCCGGCGTGCCCCATTTCGCACTGCGGCAATCGATTTCATAACCCGCCGCGCCGCCGAGCACGATCCCGTCCGCACCGATCGGCGTTTCGCCCACGCCGTCGAACAGCCAGGCGAGATCGGCGGCATGGGATTCGGGCGTCCGGCGAAACGGCCGCGACCGGGTGAAGCCCATGGCCGCGAGGCCGACGCCGAGCAGACGGTGCTCGGCGCGCCCGGCCGTGCGCCACAATCCGCCGGGCGCGCCGGTCATCGCGAGATGGGTCTCGCCCGGTTCCGAGCTCCAGGTGCGGATGCCGCGCGCGCCGCGCCTGACCTCGATCACATGTCCCTCGCGGGCCGTCACCCAGTAGCAGCCATTGCCGCCGAGATAGGCGAGGTGGCCGCCGCGCTCCTGGAAGCCGCTGACGGCGTCCAGCATGGCGGCGGTCCAGTATTCGGGATGGCTGCCGGTGACGAGGCCGCGATAGCCCGCCAGGCAGGCGGCGCCGTCGCGATCGAGCTCGGCATCGGTGACGAGATCGACGCGAATCCCCTCGGCGGCGAGGAAGCGCAGCAGATGGAGATCGACCGGCAGCAGATGCGGCGCGCCGCAGAGCGGGTAAAGATAGTCGTCGCGGATCGTGGCCAGCGGCCGGCGGAAGCTGGCCAGCGACACGCCGCTTCCATCGTTGTGCACGTCGTAGAGGCTGGTGAGGTCGTTGGCGACCGCGAAGCGATGGCCGCGATCGTCGCACTGCCAGGGGAAACGATCCTGCGGCAGCCGCTCGTCGGCGTAGGCGAGATAGGTGAAGCTCGGCACGAGGAACAGGAGCTCGGCGGCGCGCCGGCGCGGCGTCACGAAGAACGGCCAGGTGACCGCCTGGCTCGCCGCACGCACCGTCAGCCCGTAAACGCCGGACTCGGCATCCGCGGGCACGGCGATCCGATGCGTGACCGGCCAGCCGGCGTCGTCGAGATCGTCGTCGTGCAGCATCACGGCGTCGTAGTGCGACGGCGCGCGGCGCGGATCGTGCTCGCTCCCGTCCCAGCGGGCCGACCGCACGGCGAAAGTCGGCGCGTTGTGGACGCGAAGCGCCGCACCGGTGCCTGCCTGGGGCGCGACGCGCGCGGGACGGCCGACGGCCGGCACGCGGAACGAGGCGACCTCCCGGCCGCGGCTGAGGAGCGCGATGCGGCTGAAGGCGGCATTGAGCGTTCGCGCCGCATCGGTCGGTGATGCGCCGATCGCGACCAGGCCCGGCGCGGCTTCCGAAACATCCGCCCAGATTCCGGCCGCCGGATCTCCATCGATGGCGACGTCGCACCGGCCGCCCTGGCAGCGCAGGATGAGCTCGAGCCACCGATGCAGGGGAATGGGCGCCGAGGCTCGATCGTTGTCGCGCGAGTCGAGATGGAGCCGGCCGACGCCGTCGAAGCGGAGTGCGAGTCCATGGGTTGCGAGCAGAACACGGTCATCCGGCGGCGCGCTGAGCCGGAACTCGATCCGCAGCCCCCAATCTTCCGCGGCCAGCAGACCTTCATCCGCCTCGATCGTCAGCGACGCACCGAGATCGAGTGTCTGCACGCCGAGCTCCGCCTCGGTGCGTGAGACGGGCCAGCCGATCGCCGCATCGTGCCGGCGGTCGAGCCGCGTCAGCGACACCGTGGTGGCCGGATCGACCGTCGATAGGTGGAAATCAGCCGTGCCGCCCGCCGGCACGCTCCATTCGGTGAAATATCCCGCGGCGGCGAGGTCGGTGTGGTCGACATGGCGGCTCATCCGGCGGCCTCCATCCGCGGCACGGGGAACAATTTCACGATCATGTCATTTAGAAAGGCGCGCCTCTGCGATCACCACCGAAAGTCGGGCGATCACCGAAAGGCCGGCGCGAGGGGAAAGACCGGCGCGAGGGGAAAGATCTGTGGGGATTTTAGACAAACTCGGTGGTGCCCCTGGCCGGACTCGAACCAGCACGGATGTGAATCCACCTGATTTTGAGTCAGGCGCGTCTACCAATTCCGCCACAGGGGCATGCCGGCGGCGGTGGAGCCGCGGCAGAACGGCGCGCATCATAGCGAAGCGCCCGGTCAAGGCAAGCCATAGGCCGCCGCGCGACGTCCCTCGGGCATGGATCCTGCATCGCGCTCGCCGCGCGGCCGGTGCCGCGAATGCGGCTCAAACATAAACTGTATTTTAGATTATTCAGTGAATAGCTTTTATATTATCCCATCTATTTGATTTCGTTGAGATAACTCTTGTATTACTGGATCGACTACTGTATTTATATTCGAACTGGCAGGGGGCGAGGTGTGATTGCGGATTTGCGAGGACTCAATTGGACTCGGGGATGATCGATTTGGCTTACCTCTCGCAACAGGACGTCGATAGGCTCGCGGCCGACCGCTCCCCCGCCAACCGTGCGGCCACCATGCTGCGCGTGGGCGAGGTGCTGGCGAGCGGCGTGGTCGGGCTCGAGGAGCGGATGATCGCCTATGCGATCATCGACCGCGTGCTGCCCGAGGTCGAGATCGAGATCCGCGCCGAGCTCGCGCGGTTCCTGAAGAATGTGCCCTGGCTCGACCATCGCCTCGCGCTCCGGCTCGCCAACGACGTGCTGGAAGTCGCCGAGCCGATCCTCGCCGAATCGCTGGCGCTCAGCGACGAGGACCTGCTGGCGGTCATCGAGCGCCACTCGATCGGGCATGCGCGCGCCATCGCCAAGCGCCGCCAGTTGAGTGCGCCGCTGTCGAGCGCCCTCATCCGGACCGACGACGAGGTCTGCGTGCTGCGGGTCGCCAGCAACGACAACGCCGAGATCGACGTCCATTCGATGCACCGCATGCTCGATCGCTTCGGCGAGCACATGCCGGTCGTCGAATCGGTGAGCCAGCGGAGCACGCTGCCGCTCTCGATCGTCGAGCGCCTGACCGCGGTGGTCGGCGGCAAGGTGCTGCAGCGCCTGATCGAGCGGCATAACCTGCCCGCGCATCGCGTCTCGCGCCTCATCCAATACGGCCGCGAGCACGTGCTGCTGACCAACTTCGCCCTCGACCAGTCGGCCGACGAGATCCGCGAGCTGGTCGAGCGCCTGGCGGACAACAAGCTGCTGACCACCAGCCTGATCCTGCGCGCGCTTTGCCTCGGGAACTTCACCTTCCTCATTCCGTCGCTGGCGACCCAGGCGAAGATCCCGATGCGCAACGTCCGCCTGCTGATCGCCGACGAAAGCGGCCGCGGGCCGGAGCGCCTGTTCGAGCACTGCGCCTTCGAGCCCAAGCTGAAGCGCCTGTTCACGCGGCTGGTCGAGCTCTCGCGCTCGGTGCGGTCGCGCCGCTTCGGCTTCGCGCCGGCCGGCTGGCGCGCCGAGGTCCTGCTGGTGATCGACGAGGAGCTGGGCGGGCCCAATCCCGACCAGTCCTTCGACCAGCGGGTGACCGAGGTGCTGATGCGTCTGGAGAATGGCGGCGGCGGCGCGCGCCAGGAGCCGGTGGCGCTGCGCAGCGCCCATGCGGAGTAAGGGCGGCGATTAGCCCGGCGCGCCCGAAGCGCGCCCCGCTTTCGCCCTATTTCGCCTGTAGAACAGCCAGTTAGTGGATTCGCAGCCGGTTGCGAATCGGCTAGAACTGGCCCATGGCAAGACGCAACCCCTCCGATTCCAAGGCGAAGGCCGCCGCGCGGCCGGATCCCGCCCGCAAAGGCGCATCCCATGGCGCCGCGCCGGGCTGGCGACGGCGCCTGTTCTGGTTCTCGCTGAAATGGGGTGCCGTCGGCGCGATCTGGACCGGCTTTGCGGCGCTGCTCTTCCTCGGCTGGTGCGCCTATGACCTGCCCGACGTCAGCAGCCTCAACGACATCAAGCGCCGTCCGAGCGTCACGCTGCTGGCCAATGACGGCACGCTGATCGCCAGCTACGGCGATCTCTACGGCGAGTTCGTGCATCTCGACCAGATGTCGCCTTATCTGCCGGCGGCGGTGATCGCGACCGAGGACCGGCGCTTCTATCACCATTACGGCGTCGATCCGATCGGCCTCCTCCGCGCGCTCTACGTCAACCTGCGCTCCGGCGACCTGGTGCAAGGCGGCAGCACCATCACTCAGCAGCTCGCCAAGAACGTGTTCCTGACGCCGGAGCGCTCGCTCCACCGCAAGGGACAGGAACTGCTGCTCTCCTTCTGGCTGGAGCACAATTTCACCAAGCAGCAGATCCTCGAGCTCTATCTGAACCGGGTCTATTTCGGCTCGGGCACCTACGGCGTCGATGCCGCGGCGCGGCGCTATTTCGGCCGGCCGGCCAAGGACGTCACCCTGCTGCAGGCGGCGATGCTCGCGGGCATGCTGAAGGCGCCGTCGCGCTACAACCCGGCGACCGATCCGATCGCCTCGGCGACGCGCGCGGGAGTCGTCATCGACAGCATGGTCGATGCCGGCTTCCTCACGGAGGAGCAGGCGCAGCAGGCCGGCACGCAATCGGGCGAGGCGGAGGACAACCAGCCGATGCCGCCCGCCGCGCGCTACTTCGCCGACTGGGCGCTCGACCAGGTCTCGTCCTATATCGGCATCACCAATGCCGATCTCGTGGTGCAGACCACGCTCGATCCGCGGATGCAGGGCATCGCCGAACGCGACCTCACCGCGGTGCTGGCGCGCGACGGACCCAAGCAGCGCGCCAGCGAAGGCGCCCTGGTCGCGCTGACGCCGGACGGCGCGGTGCGAGCGCTGGTCGGCGGCGTCGATTACAAGCAGAGCCAGTACAACCGCGCGACCCAGGCCATGCGCCAGCCGGGCTCGTCCTTCAAGGCCTTCGTCTATCTCGCGGCCTTCGAGGCGGGGCTGACGCCGGACGCACAGTTCGTCGACGCGCCGATCTCCATCGGCAAGTGGTCGCCGGACAACTACAATGACAAGTATTACGGCCAGGTCTCGCTGCGCGAGGCCTTCGCCCGCTCGCTGAATTCCGTCGCCGTGCAGCTCGCCCAGCGCGTCAGCCCGGCCCAGGTGGTCGAGACGGCCAAGCGCCTCGGGATCGACACGCCGCTCGGCAACGACGCCTCGATCGCCCTCGGCACCAGCGAGACCACGGTGCTGGAGATGACCGGCGCCTACGCGACCTTCGCCAACAAGGGCCAGGGCGTCCTGCCCTACGGCATCACGAAGATATCCACGCGCGACGGCCAGGTGCTTTACCGGCGCGAAGGCTCGGGCCTCGGCACCGTCGCCTCGCCGGCCGCCGTACGCGAGATGGTGGACGTGATGTCGGCCACGGTCGGCTGGGGCACCGGCAAGGGCGCCACGATCGACCGGCCGGCGGCGGGCAAGACCGGCACCAGCCAGAACTATCACGACGCCTGGTTCATCGGCCTCACCGGGCAGCTCGTCACCGGCGTCTGGGTCGGCAACGACGACAATTCGCCGATGAACAAGGTGACCGGCGGCTCGCTGCCGGTGAACATCTGGCACGATTTCATGCTGGAGGCGCTGGCGGGCACGCCGCCCGCGCCGATCCCGCTGCCGGGCGGCGGCGGCCCGCTGCTGGCGGACGGCCAGCCGCTGTCGCTGCCGGGCTCGACCGCAGGTCCGGCGACGTCGACCGCGAGCGCCGACGAGCCCGGCCTGCTCGACCGCCTGGTGAAGAGCATCCTCGGCGGCGCCGAGGATGATAGCGGCGCCGTGCATTCCTCCGGCACCGCCGCGCAGCAACAGGTGCCGATCTGGAAGAACAAAGAGGTCCAGGACGCGCGGCGCAGCAAGTGACGTTGCGAGGCTTTGCCTCCGCAGGCGTTGCTCAACCAACCGCGCGCGGCATCGCGACGAATCGCGATTGTTTCACGTGAAACAGCGGGCCGAGCCCTATTGCGGCGCTTGCCGCGTCGGCTTCAGCCCCACGGGCTTGCCCACCGCGAGCACGACGAGCTTCCCGGGATCGAACAGCTTCTTGGCCGCGGCCTTCACCTGGTCCAGGGTCACTGCGGAGATCTCCTGCTCGCGCCGCGTCACGTAGTCGATGCCGAGATGCTGCATCTGGATGCCGAGCAGGGTCCGGGCCGCCGAGCGCGTCGTCGTGAAGTTCTGGGCATAGGAGCCGAGCAGGTAGGTCTTGGCGGCGTCGAGCTCGGCCTGGGTCGGCCCGTCGGCCTGCATCTTGCCGAATTCCTGCAGCGTCAGGTCGATGACCTGCGCCGCCTTGTCGTTGACCGTCTGCGCGCTGCCCCAGATGGCGCCGGCATGGTCGAGGGTCACGAGGTCGGTGTCGATGCCATAGGCCAGGCCGCGCTTGGTGCGCACCTCGTTCATCAGCCGGGCGGAGAAGCCGCCGCCGCCCAGAGTGTAGTTGGCGAGATAGGCGGGGAAGAAATCGGGATCGCTGCGCTTCACGCCGGGCGCGCCGAACAGGATGATCGATTGCGGCAGGTCGCGCTCGATCACGGCCAGGCCGCCTTTGTCGTCGACCTTGGCCTCGGGCACCGTGATCGCCGGACTCTTCGCCGGCAGCGCGCCGAAGGCCGCGTCGAGCAGCGGCTTCAACTGGTCCGGCGTCACGTCGCCCACCACCGCGACGTAGAGCCGGTCCTTGGCGAAGGTGCGGGCCACGAAGCCCCTGAGGTCATCGACGCCGATCGCCTGCAGGCCCGCGACCGTGCCGTTGCTGTCGCGCGAATAGGGGTGGTCCGCGAACAGGATCTCGCCGAACGCCTGCTGCGCGACCTGCTCGGGATCCTTCTGCGCGTCCTCGGCACTGGCGATGAACTGGCCGCGCATGCGCGAGACCGGCTCGGGGTCGAAGCGCGGCTTGGTCAAGGCGAGGCCGAGCAGGTTGCCGGCGAGGTCCTTGTCGTCGGCGAGAAAGCGCAGACCGCCGGTGAAGCTGTCCAGGTTGGCGTCGAAGCCGAAATCGATGCCGTGATCGGCCAGCGTCTTCTGGAAATCCGCCGAGACGATGTCGCCGGCGCCCTCGTCGAGCAGGCCGGAGACGAAGGTCGCGAGGCCTTCCTTGCCCGCCGGGTCTTCCGAGGCGCCTCCCTTGAAGCCGAAGGAGAGCGAGATCAGCGGATTGCTGTGATCCTCGATCAGCCAGGCGGTGATGCCGCCGGGCGAGGTCACCGATTCGATGTCGACGGCGCGGGCGGAGATCGGGGCGAGGAGCAGGATGACGAGGAGCGCGACGAGCCTCACTGGATCCCTCCGCCGATCGGGGCCGGGGGCTGGGCCGGCGCCTGGCCGGCGGGCGCGCCGGGCTTGGGCAGCAGGAGGCCGGTCGCGGAATTGTTCGGCACCAGGACCAGGCGCGCCGCGGCCTCCACGTCGGCCGCGGTCACCGCGCCGATCCGGTCGGGCCAGGACTGGATCTCGGCCAGGGTGCTGCCGGTGGCGATCCGGGTCGCGACCAGCGTCGCGGCGCCGGACAGGCTGTCGCGCGACTTGACCGCGGAGATCTCCAGCCGGCGCTTGGCATCGGCAACCTCCTGGTCGGTTACGCCGTCCTTCAACACCTTGGCGATCTCGTCGTCGATCGCCTGCTCGATCTTCTCGACGGTGACGCCTTGGCGCGGCGCGCCCCAGAAGGCGAAGCTGCCGACGTCATAGGCGCTGGGGTCGTAGCTGCTGCCGACATAATCGGCCAGGGCCTGCTCGACCACCAGGCGGCGGTAGAGCCGCCCCACATTGTTGCCGCCGAGGATCTCGTCCAGCACCTGCAGCGCATAGGCCTGGTCGCCCTGCGCGGTGCGATAGGACGGCGCCTGGTAGATGCGGCTGACGGAGGGCTGGCTGACGAACTCGCTCTCCAGCGTGACGCGGCGCGGCGCGTAGGCCTGGGGCTCGCTCAGGCGCTGGCGGGCGGGGATGTCCTTCTTGGCGATCGGGCCGTAATACTTCTCGGCCAGCGCCTTCACCTCGTCGGTGGTGACGTCGCCGGCGATCACCAGCACGGCGTTGTTGGGCGCGTAATGCGACTGGTAGAAGTCGAGCGCGTCCTTGGTCGTGTAGGTCTCCATCTCGTGCTTCCAGCCGATCACCGGCAGGCGATAGGGATGGTTGAGATAGAGCACCGCGTTCAGCATCTCGCTCAATTGCGAGCCGGGATCGTTCTCGATCCGCTGGTGGCGTTCCTCGATGATGACGTCGCGCTCGGGCAGCACCACCGGATCGCTGAGCTGCAGGCCGGTCATCCGGTCGGCCTCCATCTCCATGATCATCGGCAGGTCGGGCTTGGCGATGGTCTGGTGGAACGCGGTCACGTCCTGGTTGGTGAAGGCGTTGTCCTCGCCGCCATGCAGATTGACCTGGCGGGTGAACTCGCCGTCGCCGAACCGCGCCGTGCCCTTGAACATCAGGTGTTCCAGGAAATGCGCGACGCCGTTCTTGCCGATGGCGCCGTCCGCCGCGCCGGCCTTGTAGACCAGGATCTGATAGACGACCGGCGCCAGGTGCTTGGGCAGCACCACGACCTCGAGTCCGTTCGGCAGGGTGAAGCTGTCGGCGACGAAGAGCTCGGCGCGCGCCGGGGCGGCGCCCAGCAGCGCGATCCAAAACAGAAGGCCGGCGAGGAACCTCGCCGGCCGGGCGCGAAAGCGGCGCGTCTGCGTCCTAGAACAGGCCTTCAAGCAAACCCTTCTGCTTGCGCTCGATGATCGGGGTGTTGCCGGTATCGACCGGCTGGCCCAGCGCCTGATTCTCCTGCAGCCGCTTCTGCTCGGCGGCGGGATCGACCACGGTGCCGTAGGGCTCCGGCTTGCGCCAGAAGATCAGGCTGTCGAGCACGCTCTTCGAGCTTTCCTCGTCGGCCGCGGTCTCCTGGTCCACCAGCTTGCGGATGTTGGGATCGACGCCGGAGAGGCCGGCGCTCTGCAGGAAGGCGGACTCGCCGGCGGATTCGGCGGTCTGAGACTCGCCTTCGCCGATCGAGGGGATCTGGTCCGGCTGCAGGGTCCCGGTGTTGCGGCCGGAATAGCCGGTGACGATGTTCTTCGCCTGATCCTGCACCGTGCCCTCCTGCGGGCGCGGCGCGCCGGGGGTCGGCGGGCGCAGGCTGTAATCCGGCGGCATGCTCAGGGGGGCGCGCGAGACGACCTGGAACTCGTCGGGCGAGCGCTTGGTCAGGCCCAGCATTTCCTTGGTGCTGTCACAGCCCGCGAGCCCCGGACCGAGGAGCCCTAGGCCGAGCAGCGCGACTGCCAACGGGAATGCCGGGCGGGGCATTGGCGTTGATCGGCGCATGGTCGTTAACCTCCTAGGAATGCTCAGTCTTAGCGCGATCGGCGGACTGAAACAACCCGTGGAAAAGTAACAAAACGACTCCGACCGTGATCGCCGAATCGGCCACGTTGAAGGCCGGCCAGTGCCATTCCCGGCCGCCCGCCTTGACATAGACGTCCAGGAAATCGAAGACCGCCCCGGCCCGCAGCCGGTCGATCACATTGCCGAGAGCGCCGCCCGCGATCAGCCCGACGCCGATCGCCTGCAGCCGGTTGTCGATCCGGGTCAGCCAGCCGATCAGGATCAGCGAGACCAGGATCGCGCCGCCGGCCAGCATCCAGGGGGCGAGGAAGCCGAGCTGGCTGAAGCTCACCCCCTTGTTCCAGGCGGCGACCAGGGAGAAGAAGGGCAGGACCGGGATGCCGAAGGGATGGCTCTCCATCACCTTCTCGACGATCGCCTTGGTGACCTGGTCGAGCACGATGACGCCGAGGCACAGCCCGATGCCGAGGCCGAACAGCTTGCGGTCGGCGACGTTCATGCCGCCGGTTCCAGCTGCGCCACCGCCTCGGTGCAGCGGTCGCAGAGCGTCGGGTGATCGTGATGGCTGCCGACTTCCGGCAGCACCTGCCAGCAGCGCTCGCATTTCTCGCCGTCGGCCGGCGCGATCACGACGGCGACGCCCGGCACGTCGGGCAGCGCGAAGGACCCCGCCGGCGCCGGCTCATCGGCCAGCACGACGCCCGAGGTGATGGCGACCTCGTCGAGGTCGATCCCGGCGACCTGCCGCCGCCGCTCCGCCGACAGGTGGACGAGGGGCTTGGCCTGCAGGCCGGAGCCGATCTTCTTGTCGGCCCGCGCGCGCTCGAGGGCGCCGGTCACGACCCGGCGGATCTCGCGGATCCTCGCCCAGCGCGCGGCGAGCGCGTCGTCGCGCCATTCGGCCGGCGTCTCCGGATGGGTGCGCAGGTGCACGCTCTCCTCGCCGCCTTTCCAGGACCGCGCGCGCCAGGCCTCTTCCGTGGTGAAGCAGAGGATCGGGGCCAGCCAGGTGGTGAGGCGCGAGAACACCTCGTAGAGCGCGGTGCGCGTGGCACGGCGGCGCACCGAGCCCGGCGCGTCGCAATAGAGCGCGTCCTTGCGGATGTCGAAATAGAAGGCCGAGAGATCGACGGCGCAGAAATTGTGGAGCTCGGTGAACAGGCTGTGGAACTCGTAGTCGCGGGCGCTTTCGCGCACCTTGGCGTCGAGCTCGGCGAGGCGGTGGAGCACCCAGCGCTCCAGCTCCGGCATCTCGCCGCGCGGCAGGCGCTCGGCCTCGCTCCAGCCGTCGAGCGCACCCAGCAGGTAGCGGAAGGTGTTGCGCAGGCGGCGGTAATGGTCCGCCATGAACTTCAGGATCTCCGGGCCGATGCGCTGGTCGTCGGAATAATCCGAGGCGGCGACCCAGAGCCGGAGAATGTCGGCGCCGTATTGCTCCATCACCTTCTGCGGCGCCACGACGTTGCCGAGCGACTTCGACATCTTGCGGCCCTGCTCGTCGAGCGTGAAGCCGTGGGTCAGCACCGCCTTGAACGGCGCCTGCTTCCTGGTGCCGCAGGCCTCGAGCAGCGAGGAATGGAACCAGCCGCGATGCTGGTCCGAGCCCTCGAGATAGAGGTCGGCCGGCCACTTGAGGTCGGTGTCCTTGCGGGGCTCCAGCACGAAGCTGTGGCTCGAACCGGATTCGAACCAGACATCGACGATGTCCTTGATCTGCTCGTAATCGTCCGGATTGTAGTCGTTGCCGAGGAAGCGCGAGGCCGGGCTCGCGAACCAGGCGTCGGAGCCTTCCTTCTGGAACACCTCGACCACGCGCTCCATCACGCGGGCGTCGCGCAGCAGCTCCTGGGTGTCCTTCTTGACGAAGACCGCGATCGGCACGCCCCAGGCGCGCTGGCGCGAGATGCACCAGTCCGGCCGGTTCTCGATCATGGAATAGAGCCGGGTCTTGCCCTGCGGCGGCACGAAGCGCGTCGCCTCGATCTCGCGGAGCGCGATCTTCCTGAGGTCGTTCTTCTCCATCGAGATGAACCATTGCGGCGTGTTGCGGAAGATCAGCGGCGCCTTCGAGCGCCAGGAATGCGGATACTGGTGGGTCAGCGTGCCGCTGGCGACCAGGTTGCCGGCTTCCTTCAGCCTCTCGATGACCGCGGCATTGGCGTCGCCCTTCTTGCCATAGGGCGTCAGCACCCGCTTGCCGGCGAACAGGCCGACATGGTCGAAATAGCCGCCGTCGGGCGCCACCGTCTGCGGCACGTCGATGCCGTGCGCGATGCCGAGGTCGTAATCGTCGGCGCCGTGGCCCGGCGCGATATGCACGAAGCCGGTGCCGGCCTCGGTGGTGACGAAGTCGCCGGGATGCGCCGGCACCTCGAAGCGCGCGTAATAGGGGTCGAGCCCGGCCAGCGGGTGCCTGGCGACGATGCCCTTGAGCGCGCTGCCCTTGCCGGACCAGAATGCCGTCGCGCCGGTGATCTTCGCTTCCTGCTCGAACGCTTCCCTCAAGGCGACGGCGACGATCAGCCGGTCGCCGGCCTTCACCTGCGCGCCGTCGGCGACGCCGGTCACTTCCAGCGCCACGTAGTCGATGTCGTCGCCGTAGGCGACCGCGCGGTTGCCGGGGATGGTCCAGGGCGTGGTGGTCCAGATCACGATGCTCGCCCCGGCGAGCGCCGGCACCGGCGACTTCACCACCGGGAACTTCACCCAGATCGTGTCGGAGGTGTGGTCCTGGTACTCGACCTCGGCCTCGGCCAGGGCGGTCCGCTCGACCACCGACCACAGGACCGGTTTGGACCCGCGGAACAGGCCGCCGTTCATCAGGAACTTGCCGATCTCGGCGACGATCTGCGCCTCGGCGGCGTTGGTCATCGTCGTATACGGATTCTCCCAGTCGCCTTCGACGCCCAGGCGGCGGAACTCCTCGCGCTGCACGTTGATCCAATGCTGCGCGAACTCCCGGCACTCCTTGCGGAAGTCGATGATCGGCACCTCGTCCTTGTTCTTGCCGGCCTTGCGGTACTTCTCCTCGATCATCCATTCGATCGGCAGGCCGTGGCAGTCCCAGCCCGGGATGTAGAACGCGTCCTTGCCCGCCATCTGCTGCGAGCGGTTGATGACGTCCTTCAGGATCTTGTTGAGCGCGTGGCCGATATGGATGTTGCCGTTCGCGTAGGGCGGGCCGTCATGCAGGATGAACTTCTCGCGGCCCTTCGACTGCCGGCGAAGCTGCTGGAACAGGCCGGCGCGCTTCCACGATTCCAGGATCTCCGGCTCGCGCTTGGGCAGGTCGCCGCGCATCGGGAAATCGGTCTTCGGCAGGAAAACGGTCGCTTTGTAGTCCAAAACCAGGTCCTCTGAACTCAGACGGTGTTACTTCCGCGCTGACTGCGGCTCTTCCACCAGCGGCGCGGCCGCGGGATGGGTGCCGGGCGCCGGCCCGCGATACTCGGCGAGCATGCGCCGCGCGGTGTCGCAATCGGCGGCGATCTGCGCCTTCAACTGATCGAGACCGGAGAATTTCATCTCCGGCCGGATGAAGCCCAGGAGCGCCACCCGCAGATGCTTGCCGTAGAGATCGCCGCTGAAGTCGAAGAGATGCACCTCGAAGCGCAGGTCCTCGCCGGCGACGGTCGGCCGCCGGCCCAGATTGGCGACCCCGTCGATCCATTGCAAGTCATGGCCGCTATCGACGGCGGCTTTGACCGCATAGACCCCCAGCCTGGGCTGCATGAATTCGCCGAGATGGAGGTTTGCGGTCGGGAAACCGATGGTCCGGCCGCGCTTGTCGCCGTGCTCGACCCGGCCCTCGATCTCCCAGGGCCGGTCGAGCGCCAGGGCCGCGGCCAGCGGATCCCCGCCCAGCAGCCGGTCCCGCACCAGGGTCGAGGAATAGACCGCGCCTTCGTCCTCGTCTCCCGGTTTTCCCCCCGGTTCACCCTGCAGCGAGAGCGCGGTGACGCCGAAGCCGAGGCGCTTCCCGGCCTCCGCCAGCACGGTCGCATTGCCGCTGCGGCCCTTGCCGAAGCAGAAATCCGACCCCACCACCACATGCGCGGCGCCCAGACCCTTCACCAGGACGTCGGTGATGAAAGTCTCGGCGCTCCGCTGCGACATCTCGCGGTCGAACGGCAGCACGAAGGCGACATCGACGCCGAGATCCCGCAGATGCCGCATCTTGATGCGGAAGGGGGTCAGCCGGAACGGCGGCTCGCCCGGCCTGAAGAAGCTGCGGGGATGCGGCTCGAAGGTCAGCACCCCGAGCTTGGCGTTGCGCCGGCGGGCCTCGCCGCGGGCCTGCGCCAGCACCGCCTGATGGCCGCGATGCACGCCGTCGAAATTGCCGATGGCGATGACCGCGCCCTTCAGCTCGGCGGGAACGTCCTCGAAATGACGCAGCAGCCTCATGCGAGAGCGCGTCCGTAGCCCGATGGTCGATGACCGGCGCCGCGTGTCATGAACGTTGCGAGAGGCACTGCGCCGCTAGTTCTTCGGACGCTTCGGGACCAGGAGCTGCGCTTCGCCGTCGAGCACCAGCGTGTCGCCGACATGGCAGGTGGTGGCGAAGGTGACGCGGCCCTTCTCGCGGTCGATCGCGCCGACCGTCACGCGCGCGCGGACCGTGTCGCCGATCCGCACCGGCGCCTTGAATTTCAGCGTCTGGGAGAGGTAGATGCAGCCCGGCCCGGGCAGCTTCGTGCCGAACACGGTGGAAACGAAGCCCGCCGTCAGCATGCCATGGGCGATCCGGCCCTTGAACATGGTCGGCTTGGCGAATTCCTCGTCGAGATGCACCGGATTGGTGTCGCCGGTGATGCCGGCGAAGAGCACGATGTCGGCCTCGGTCACGGTCTTGGAAAAGACCGCGGTCATGCCTTCGCTGATCTCTTCCAGATACTTTCCCCGCAGCTCTTCCATGGCTCCCTCGAACGCGCGTTTTGAACGGCGCGGCACTATATCGGGCGGGTTTTCCCGTCACAAGGCGTCACGCTGCGCCGCAACGTGCCCGGTTCGCCTTTCCGATCAATGCGTTATCGGATCGATCGGGACCCGGTCGCGCAGGCCGAGGATCTCCTCGATCGCCAGGCCGGCGGAGAGCAGGGCGGCCTCGCCCCGGGGCCGGCCCATGACCTGGATCCCGACCGGCCGGCCATCCGCGGCGAATCCGGCGGGCAGCGCCAGGGACGGGCATGACGTCATGGTGACCAGCGCCGCCAGTTTCAGCCATTCGACGTAGTTGTCGAGGGCGACGCCGTTGATCTGCCGCGGCCAGCGCTCCTTCACGTCGCGGGGCAGGATCGGCGCCGCGGGGAGGATCAGCGCGTCGTATTTGCGGAAGAAGGCGGCGACGTCGCCGTAGAGCCGGGAGCGTCGGAGCTGTGCCTTGCCGATCTGCTCGCCGGTCAGGGCCAGGCCCTTCTCGGTGTTCCAGATCACCTCGGGCTTCAGCTTGTCACGATGGTTCTTCAGCAGGGTCGCCGTGCCCGCCGCATAGTCCGCCGCGCGCAGGGTCTGGAACGCATCGCCGACCCCGCCGAAATCCGGCGACGCCTCTTCGACGGCAATTCCGGCCCCGGCCAGCCTGTCCGCGGCGGCGCGGCAGGCGGCGATCACCTCGGGCTCGATCGGCAATCCGGCGGGCGCCAGGCAAAGTGCCACGCGCTTCGGCCTCTCGCGCCGGCGCGCCGCGGTCAGGAACGGCTCCGCGGGGCCGGGCAGCGAGATCGGGTCCTCGATATGCCAGCCGGACATGGCGTCCAGCATCAGCGCCACGTCCTCGACATTGCGCGCCATCGGCCCGTTGACCGAGAGCATGTCGAAGCGCAGCTCGCCCGGTCCCGCCGCCACGCGGCCCGGCGACGGCCGCAACCCGACCACCGAGCAGAAGCCGGCCGGCGTCCTGAGCGAGCCGCCGAGGTCCGAGCCGGTCGCGAGCCAGACCTGGCCGGTCGCCAGCGCTACCGCCGAGCCCCCGGACGATCCGCCGCAATTCAGCCGCGTGTCCCAGGGATTGAGCGTCTCGCCGAACACCTCGTTGAAGGTGTTGGCGCCGGCGCCGAATTCCGGCGTGTTGGACATGGCGAGCGGGATCGCGCCGTTGGCCTCGAGCGTCTCCACCATGATGTCGGAGCGGGTCGGTACGTTGTCGGCGAAGATCGGCGAACCATAAGTGGTTCGCAGGCCCGCGACGTCGCTCAGGTCCTTCACCGCGATCGGCAGGCCGCCGAGCGGCCCCCGGGCCTCGCGCGGCGCCTCCATCATCCGCCGTGCCTGGGCGCGGGCGCGCGCCTCGCCGAGGGTCACCAGCGCATTGACCTTGGGATTGACCGCGGCGATGCGCGCCAGCGCCGCGTCGATCAACTCGACCGGCGAGACTTTGCCGCAGCGCAGCAGCTCGACCGCCGCGCAGGCGCTCATCCGCCACAAGTCGTTTGCCATCAGCCGAGGTCCCCTTCGGAATAGCGGGATGCGGTGGCCCATCGCCACCGCGACGGGCGCATGCTATGCCATCGATCAATAGAAGAACGCGCCTATCCCGCCAACCCCTCCATGGATCTCAATCCGCTCTTTTGGCTGCGCCCCTCCCGCAAACCGGGGGCGGGCGCCTTCGCCATGCTGTTCGCGCTCGATTCGACGGCGCGTGCCTCGGTGGTGACGGTGCTCTATCTGCAAGCCAAGGATCTCGGCTTCAGCGACCGGCATGTGACGCTGCTGACCAATGCCGCGAGCCTGAGCTCGGTGATCTTCAGCTTCCTGGCGCCGGCTTTGGTCATGCGCTACCGCCGGCGCTGGGTCTATGTCGGCGGCATCTTCATCGGCATGGCGGGCACCATCGCGCTCTCGACCGCGACGGTTCCCGGCGAGATCGCGGCGCTGATCCTGCGCGCCATGAGCAGCGTCACGATCAACATCTGCCTGATGCTCTACGTGATGGACTTCATACCGCGGCACGAGATGGTGCGCTCGGAGCCGTTGCGGCTCTTTTCCGGCTGCCTGCCCTGGGGGCTCGGGCCCTGGATCGGCGTCGAGCTCTACAAGAGCTTCGGCCCCGGCGGCACGGCGATCGTGAGCTTCGTCTCGTATGCGGCGCTGCTGGCGGTCTTCGCCTACCTGCGGATCAGCGACAATCCGGCGGTGGCGCCGGCGCGCAAGCCGCCGCCCAATCCGCTGGCCAACATCAGGCGCTTCGTCGCGCAGCCGCGCCTGCGCCTCGCCTGGTTCATCGCCTTCGGGCGCTCGGCCTGGTGGGCGATGTTCTTCGTCTATCCGACGCTCTATCTGCGCAACCACGACGTGGACGACACCTGGACCGGCGCGCTGACCGGCGCCGGCAACATGCTGCTGCTGCTGACCCTTCCGATCGGCTGGCTGGCGCGGCGCACCGGCATCCGCCGCCCCATCGTCACCGCCTTCCTGGCCGCCGGCGCCCTGACCCTGGTCGTGCCCTTCACCTGGAACCTGGTGGGCGTGACGGCCCTGCTGTGCCTGGCCGGCGCCATGTTCGTGGTCACCCTCGACGCGCTCGGCACCATCCCCTTCATGCGCTCGGTCCGCTTCCACGAGCGGCCGCAGATGACGGCGCTGTTCGGCACCTACGTCTATTTCAGCGACCTCCTGCCCGGGCTCGCCTATCTGATCCTCCAGGGCTATTTCGACCTGCGCAGCGTCTTCATCTTCTGCGGCCTGCTGACCATGGCCGCCGGGCTGGTGGCGACCCGCCTGCCCCGGAGCATGTAGGCGGCATGTAGGCAAGGGACACAAGCGCCCGGTAACGGGTTGTTAAGGCAAACCGGGGTTTCTATATGCGGTCTGCGGGGGTTGGAAGCCGGGGGCGGGCGGAGTGGCGTGCTGATGCATGACGACGGCAGTCGCAAGTTGGAAGCCGTGCTCGCGCGCGCCCAGGCGGCCGTCGCCGACCTCGCCAGGAATTTCGCCGAATCCGCGGTGGTCGATCTCGACCGCTGCGGCGCTTTCCTGAAGACCGCCCGGGAGGATTCCGCGGCGCGTCCCGCCAACGTCAAGGAAATCTACGGCATCGCCCACAACCTCAAGGGCCAGGGCACGTCCTTCGGCTATCCGCTGATCACCCGGATCGGCCAGTCGCTCTGCCAGCTCACGCGCCGCGAGCGCGATTTCTCCGACGGCGACCTCGGCATCGTCCAGGCGCATCTCGACGCGATCCGCCTGATCCTCGCCAAGGACATCAAGGGCGAAGGCGGCGAGGTCGGCAACAAGCTCGCCGCGCGGCTCGAGACTCTGGTCAGCCAGGCGAACGCTTAGAGCGCACCCGCCGGCCTATCCGCCGTTGCGGTTCTTCTGCTTCTTCTCCGGCGTGCGGAACAGCGCGTTGTCCAGCTTCAGGCCGAATTCCGCGTTGTAGAGCGCCACGCGGACCTCGTTGCCCTTCTGGTCGACGATGCTCCATTGCTGGAGCTCCAGCGGCTTGTCGCCGAGGACCATCGTCACCGTGCCGGCATCGGGCTCGTCGGTCTGCACCAATCCGATCTGGAAGGCGTTCGGCCCGCGCTGGAACGAGGTGACCGTCACGTCGCCGCCGAGCTTCACGTTGTCGCGCAGCAGGAACCAGAGCGGCGACAGATTGAGCGGCGCCTGGTTGAGCTGGTTCAATTCCGCGTCGTAGTAGGAGATGGCGATGCTGTCCGCGACCAGGATGTCCTGGCGCGGCGGATCGTATTGCACCCGCAGGAAGCCCGGCCGCCGGACATAGATCGTGCCGAACGAGATCTCCTGGTTGGAAAGGGAGACCTGCTGGAACTTCGCCTGCATCGTGGTGATGCCGTTGAGATAGGCCTCGATGCGCGCGACGTCCGCCTTGTCCTGGTCGGTGAGGGCCGCCGCCTTCAGCTTC
This sequence comes from Dongiaceae bacterium, assembly GCA_035548715.1. Classification (GTDB taxonomy): domain Bacteria; phylum Pseudomonadota; class Alphaproteobacteria; order Dongiales; family Dongiaceae; genus Dongia. Next base: position 6,346 of record DASZSL010000069.1, on the reverse strand, counting down.
TTCGCCGCGGCGGGCATGGCCGAGAGCGCGAAGGCCGTGCCGGCGACGAGCAGCGTGGAACCGGCCCGCGCCAGGAGGGCGCGGCGGGATAGATCGAGTCTAGCCAAGATGCGTCTCAGTCCATTGCGTCGATGTTGCGCGCGAGCACCTCGCGCTTGCCTGCGTGATTGGCCTGGCTGACGACGCCCTCGCGTTCCATGCGTTCGATCAGGCGGGCCGCGCGGTTGTAGCCGATCTGCAGGTACCGCTGTACAAAGCTCGTGGATGCCTTTCGTTCCCGGCAGACCAGGGCGACCGCCTTGTCGTAGAGCTCGTCGCCGGCCCCGCCGCCTTCGCCCGGCAGCTCGTCGCCTTCGCCGAGCTCTTCCTCCTCGGCCGTCACGTCCTCGATATAGTCAGGCGCCCCTTGGGCTTTCAAGAACTGCACCACGCTTTCGACCTCGCGATCCGAGACGAACGGCCCGTGAACGCGGGTGATCCGGCCGCCATTGGCCATATAGAGCATGTCGCCCTGGCCCAGGAGCTGCTCGGCGCCGATATCACCGAGAATTGTCCGGCTGTCGATCCTGGTCGTCACGTGGAACGAGATCCTGGTCGGGAAATTGGCCTTGATCGTGCCGGTAATGACGTCGACCGACGGCCTTTGTGTGGCCATGATGATGTGGATGCCGGCGGCGCGCGCCATCTGCGCCAGGCGCTGGATCGCGGCCTCGATCTCCTTGCCGGCGACCAGCATCAGGTCCGCCATCTCGTCCACCACGACGACGATGAAGGGCAGGGGCTTGAGGTCGAACGGCTCCTCCTCGTAGATCGGCTGGCCGGTCTCGGGATCGAAGCCGGTCTGCACCCGCCGCATCAGCGTCTCGCCGGCGGCGACCGCCTGGGCCAGGCGCTGGTTGTAGCCCTCGACGTTGCGCACGCCGAGCTTCGACATGGAGCGGTAGCGGTTCTCCATCTCGCGCACGACCCATTTCAGCGCGACGATCGCCTTCTTCGGCTCGGTGACGACCGGCGAGAGGAGATGCGGGATGCCGTCATAGACCGAGAGCTCCAGCATCTTCGGGTCGATCATGATGAACTTGCACTGATCGGGCGTCAGCCGGTAGAGCAGCGACAGGATCATGGTGTTGATCGCGACCGACTTGCCCGAGCCGGTGGTGCCGGCGATCAAGAGATGCGGCATGCGCGCGAGATCGACCACGATCGGCTGGCCGCCGATATCCTTGCCGAGCGCCAAGGCGAGCTTGGCCTGGGTCGCGACGTAGCCGTCCTCCTCGAGGAGCTCGCGCAGGCTCACCACCTCGCGCTCGCGGTTGGGGAGCTCGATGCCGATGACGCTGCGTCCCGGCACCACGGCGATGCGGACCGAGACCGCGCTCATCGAGCGCGCGACGTCGTCGGCGAGGCCGACGACACGGCTGGTCTTGGTGCCGGGCGCCGGCTCCAGCTCGTAGAGGGTGACGACCGGTCCGGGGCGCACCTTCTCGATCTCGCCCTTGACGCCGAAATCGTCGAGCACGGTCTCGAGCAGGCGCGCGTTCTTGTCGAGCGACTCCTCGTTGATCCGCTGCACCGCGGCGTTGGAGGTCGGGCGCGCCAGGATGTCGTGCGGCGGCAGCTCGAAGGCGCTCTCGTCGTCCAGCGCCAGCTTCGGCTGCGTGCGCTCGCGCTTGGCGGGCTTCGCCTTCTCCTTCTTGGCGGCGGGCGGCGGCGTCACGACCCGCCGCGCCGCGCCGCGCTCGACGGAAGCGGGCCGCGGCAGGTCGATATCCGCCTCGTCATGCTCGCCGAATTGCGGCTCGCGCCGGACGCCCATATCGGGGTCGCGGCGCGGGAACAGGCTGGAGAAGCTCGGCAGCGTGACGCCGCCGAACATCCGCCGCAGCAGGCCGACGCGCGCCTCGTCGTCCTCCGCGCTGCGCCGGGCGGGCTCGACCCAATCCTGCTTGCGCCGGTCGAAGGCGCCGCCGACCTTGCGGCCCGCCGCGGCGACGTTGCGGCCGAACGCGATGTAGCCGATCAGCGCGATGCCGAGGGTGAAGAACAGCAGCGTGAAGGCGACCACGGTCGCGCCGAGGATGACGGCGGCGTGCAGCTCGCCGCTCGGCAGGCCGATGCCGAAACGGGCGAGCAGGCCCACCAGCCCGCTTTGATCGTTGGCTCCCGCGAAGGCCATGCGGCCGACGAAGCCGCCATAGCCGGCGACCCAGGGCCAGTGCCCGCTGGCCGGCAGCGCGGCGAGCGGAATCGCCGCGGCGACGGTCGTGAGCGGCAGGAGCAGCAGCTTCAGCCACCACTTGGGCATCTCGCGCAGGCGGATCAGGCGCCAGCCCCAGGCGAGGCAGGCGAGGGCCGGCACGATCGCGGCGAGGCCCAGCGCCTGCAGCGCGAAATCGGCGAGATAGGCGCCGGGCAGGCCGATCATGTTGCGCGCCGGCGAATCGACGGCGTGGTTGAAGCTGGGATCGCCGGAATCCGCCGAGAGCAGCGCCAGCAGATAGGCGGCGCCCACCAGGCAGATGCCGACGCCGATCGCCTCCATCAGGCGCCGGCGGAAGAAGCCGACGATGCCCTGGTCTCCCGCGGTGTCCATCCGAAGGTTCACGCGCACTCCATCCCCGATCATCCTACTGCCCCGCCGCTCGCTTCATCGATTGTTGCATCATCGGTTCCAGGACCTTGGCCATGCGGCGCAACGCACCCGCCGTCTCCTCCGGGTCCTGGATCAGTGCCACGCGGATATAGCCGGCGCCGGGATTGCGCCCGGCGGCATCGGCCCGCGCCATATAGCCGCCCGGCAGCACCTTGATCGCCGCCTGCCTCCAGAGCTCGATCGCGGCCCGCTCGCCGTCGCCGACCTCGAGCCAGAGGAAGAAGCCGCCGGCCGGCCGGATCTCGCCGAACAGCGGCCCCAGGATCTCCTGCGCCAGGTCGAAGTTGCGCCGATAGCGCGCGCGGTTGGCTTCGACATGCGCCTCGTCCTGCCAGAGCCGCGTCGCCGCGGCGAGCAGCGGCAAGGGCGTGGCGACGCCGCCGTAATTGACGAGCTGCGCCTGCCGGGCGACGAATTTGGCATCGCCCGCGACGAAGCCCGAGCGCAGCCCCGGCGCGCTCGATCGCTTCGACAGCGAATGGAAGACCAGCAGGTGATCGACCGCGCCGCCCCCCGGTCCACCAAGATCGCGCGCCGCCTGCAGCGCGCCGGCCGGCGGCGCATCGGAATAGATCTCGGCATAGCATTCGTCGGCGGCGATCAGGAAATCGTGCTGCCGCGCCAGGGTCAGCCAGCGCTTGAGGTAGTCGAGCGAGGCGACCGAGCCCTGTGGATTGGCCGGCGAGCAGAGATAGACCATCGCCGTCTGCGCGAGCAGCGTCTGGTCCAGCGCGTCCAGCGACGGCATGAATCCATGCGCGCGATCGGCGACCAGGAAGACCGGCTCGCCGCCCGCGACCGAGGCGGCGCCGGCATAGGCGTGGTAGAACGGATTGCCCATCAGCACCTTGGTCTTGCCTTTCGGCAGGGCGATGGCGACCGCCGAGAGCGCGATCTGGAACAAGGCCTCGCGCGTGCCGGCGACCGGCAGGATCTCCGTCGCCGGATCGAGCATTGCCGGCGGGAGCTGATAGCGCCGGTCGAGCCAGGCCTTGACCGCGTGGCGGAAGGCCTCGGTGCCGGCGGTCGGCGGATACTTGCTCCAGGTCGCGGCATTCTCCGCGATGGTCTCGGCGAGGAAGGCCGGCGGCGCGAATTGCGGCTCGCCGAGATGCAGCGGCAACGGCGCGTTGCCGCCGCCCGGCGTCACGCCCTCCAGCAGCTTGTTCAGCCGGGTGAAGGGATGGAAGGTGACGAGCGACTCGAGTCGATCGGTGGTCATTACGCCCCTGAAGCCAAGACTGAAGTCCTCGAAGAGATGAATCCTCGAATGGAATCAACATGCGACTCGGGCGCGGCCCGGTCGGCACAAAGCGGAAACGAGAGTAATCTCTTAAGAATACCGGCTCAAGCGATTGTATTTACGCACTTTCCGATCCACAAGCGCGTTCCGGCGGGGAGTCACGACTCGTTCGCGCCGCGTTCGCCGGGAATCGGTCAGGGGAGCGTCGTCTGCACCACCCGGTCGCGGCCGCCTTCCTTGGCCTGGTAGAGGCACTCGTCGGCGGCGGCCAGAACCCGGCCCGGCAGGGTCTTGCCCGCGCCGGTGGTGGCGGCGCCGATCGAGATCGTGACCAGCGGCAACTCGGCATCGGCGGCGCGCCGGCCGGGCGCTTTCACCGATTCCCGGATCTGCTCGGCGATGCGCCAGGCGGTCTCGGGCCCGCAATCCTCCAGCAGCGCGGCGATCTCCTCTCCGCCATAGCGGAACACGAGGTCGGATTCGCGCACCGCCGCGGAGATGCGGTCGGCGGTGCGCTTCAGGACCCGGTCGCCCGCGGCATGGCCGTACTCGTCGTTCAGCTTCTTGAAGCGGTCGAGATCGCACATCAGCAGCGAGATCGGCCGGCCGGTCTCCCGCGCGCGCTCGAAGTGATCGTTCAGCGCCAGGTCCATGCTGCGCCGGTTCAGGAGTCCGGTCAGCGGATCGATCCGCGTCATCGCCCGCAGCTCGGCCTCCGCGCGGTAGCGCGCGATGTCGAGCCGGCGGCTCACGATCGCCGTCACGCCGATCGTGATCCAGGCGACCAGGATGGTGCCGACCACGGTCTCGGCGACCGCATCGGGATGCTCGGCGGTCGGCAGCAGCCGGGAGAACAGCACGGCGAAGCCGAGCGGCGCCGCCGTGGCGATCACCAGCTGATGGCGCGCGAAATGGCTGGGCTGGCTGTCGGACAGGATGGCGCGCAAGGCGGCGCGGTGCCCGGTGCTGGCGAGAATGGCGCCGGTCCAGAGCAGGATGTCGATCAGCGTGAAGGCGCCCATGCGCCCGAGCCATACATCGACGCCGAGCAGGTAGCCGGCGGCGCTGGTGAGCGCCGGTCCGGCGGCGAGTGCGGCCAGGAGCTGCGCCGCCGAATACCGGCGCGCCATGATCAGCAGCGAGGCCAGGCTGCAGAGCAGGATCGAGACCGCGGCGCCGATCCCCATGTGGTTGCCGATCCCGGCCGCCTGCTCGGCCATGACCTCGGCGCCGAACGGAGTCACCAGGCCGGCGAGATCGCTGCCCGCGGCGGCATCGGCCAGGCGCAGCACCGCGCCGGCCCCGGCGATCGCGGCGATCGCGAGGCCCAGGCGCCGCCAGCTGCGGCGCATGGAGATGAAGCTGCCGCTGGCGCCGATCAGGATCGAAAACGCGGTCAGCGAATTGGTGGCGCCGAGATCGAAGCCGGCGATGCGCGGCCGCCAGCCCTCGGGGATTCCGCCGGCATAGCTGCCCAGCACATAGAGGCTGACGGCGACCGCGGCGAGGCACAGGATCGCCGCCGAGCGCGTCACCGCTTTCAAATGGATCGCATTCATCCGCCGCCTAGCGAAGCCCGAGGGCGGAGCCAGCGTAGCCCCCCATGGTTAACCATAGCCGACCTGTCGGCCGATCTGCTAGAAGCGCCCCGGCGTTTTCGGACCGAAAATGGGGTTTGCGACATGGAGATCAAAGGGACGGCCGCGCTGGTGACCGGCGGCGGGTCGGGCATCGGCGCCGACGTGGCAAGGCATCTGTCGGCGCTGGGCGCCAAGGTCGGCGTGCTCGACGTCAATGCCGAGGGCGCCGAGGCCGTGGCGAAGGAGATCGGCGGCATCGCCTGCACCTGCGACATCAGCAAGGAGACGAGCGCCGTCGCCGCCATCGCCAAGGCGCGCGAGGCCCACGGGCCCGCCCGCATACTGGTGAATGTCGCTGGCATCCTCATCCCGGGCCGCATCCTCGGCAAGGACGGGCCGCTGCCGCTGGAAAAGTTCTCCAAGGTGATCGAGGTCAACCTGATCGGCACCTTCAACATGATGCGCCTCGCCGCCGCCGACATGGCGGCGACGGAGCCGCTGAAGGACGGCGAGCGCGGCGTCATCATCAACACGACGTCGGTTGCCGCCTATGAGGGCCAGATCGGGCAGGAGGCCTATGCGGCCTCGAAGGCCGGCATCGTCGGCCTGACGCTCCCGGCCGCCCGCGACCTTGCCCGCGTGGGCATCCGCGTGCTGGCGATCGCGCCCGGTCTCGTGGCGACGCCGATGATGCTGAACCTGCCACCCGACCTGCAAAAGGCGCTGGGCGATTCGGTGCCCTTCCCGCAGCGTCTCGCCGAAGCGCGCGAGTTTTCGCGCCTGGCGCAGCACATGATCGAGAACGTGATGCTGAACGGCGAGGTCGTACGTTTGGACGGCGCCCTCAGACTCGCGCCGAAGTGAGCGAGG
>DASZSL010000068.1:0-20728 GCA_035548715.1 Dongiaceae bacterium | reverse complement strand
TATCCCAAGGTCGCCGCCGAGTTCGCCGAGGTCGATGTGCGCAAAGAGGATGCGATGCGCAAGCTGCACGAGGACGCCTATCAGCGCTTCGGCCGCATCCGCTTCGCCTTCAACAATGCCGGCGTCCCGGGCAAGACGGCGCCGATCCAGGACCTCAGCCAGGCGGATTTCGACCTCATCACCGAGGTCAATCTCCGGGGCATCTTCTTCGGCATGAAGTACCAGATCCCGCATATGCTGGAGAAAGGCGGCGGGGCGATCGTCAACACCTCGTCGCTGTTCGGCGTCATGGGCTACGCGACCACGGCGACCTACTGCGCGAGCAAATGGGGCGTGATCGGGCTGACCAATTCAGCGGCGCTCGAAGTGGCGAACAAGAACATCCGGATCAACGCCATCGCGCCGGGATCGACCATGACGCCGCTGCTGACCAAGATGTTCGGCGGCGAGCAGGCCGCGAAGGACACCGTCCTGCCATCGCTGCCGATGGGCCGGATCGCCGATCCCTCGGAAATCGCCCGGCTGGTCCTGTTCCTATCCTCGGACGAGGCGTCGTTCATCATCGGCCAGGCGGTGGTGATCGACGGCGGCGGCTTCGTCGCCGGCGCCGACAAGATCTGAGCCTGCGGCCGGTCCGTTCCCTTCAGGCGTCGCCGCAGAGCCAGGCCAGCGCTTGGCTCCAGAGCCGGCCGTAGCCCTTCCAGGCGACGAATTCCGGCGGCAGCCAGTGCGGGCCGATGTCGGAGGTCCAGGCCAGGCTGCGGCCCTTGCCGAAGCCGCCGGCGACCAGCAGCGGCTTGCCGCCGTAATCGGCCGAGACGGTCGCCAGCACCTGGGCGCCGGGCTTCGGCTTGACCTCGTTGAAACCCAGCAGCTTGGGCCAACGGCCGGTCAGGCCGTCGAGGACCGGGTGGGATTTCTGCTTCAGCACCGGCGCGAAGCCCTCCGGCACCTCGACCCGGTCGTCATAGGGCTCGATCTCGACCGGCAGCACCTCCTCGACCGCGGTCCCGCGGTAGCGCGCGCTGCCATTGATGCCCTGGAAGCTCAGATAGCCGCCGACCATCATCAGGCCGCCGCCCTGCTCTACATAGCTCTTCAGCAGCCGCAGCCGGTTCGGCATCGGCTTGCTCCTGAGCCAGGTCTCCGGGTGCAGCAGCAAGGTGTTGGCACCGATATCCGACAGGATGACGGCGTCATAGGCCGACAGCGCCTCGAGGGTCAGCGGAAAATCCTGCTGCGCCTCATGGGCCGGCATGTAGCGGAGCTGGAACGGCGAGCCCTTGAGCGCCGCCACCAGCGGCTCGGCACCCAGGTGGAAGGTGACCGAGGCGAACTGGTCGAAGCCCTTGTAATGGGTCGCGGCGCTGACCCAGGATTCGCCGGCCAGCAGGATCTTGCGCGTTTTCGCCATGACGCCCGACTCCGAAAGCGGTGAGGATGCCCGCTTCGTAGCATCAAACGCGGCAGGGCCTCAAATCAGCGCTTCAGGAAGGCCGCGACCATATCGACCGTGGCGCCGGGATTCTCCTCCATGATCCAGTGGCCGGAATTGGGGATGATCCCCGGCGTGACATCGCTGGCCACGAAGCGCAGGACCTCGGCCTGCTCCGTCCCGAACGACTTCTCGCCGCCGAGCGCCAGCACCGGCATGGGGAGCTTGCCGCCGGAAGCCAGCATCGCCTGGTTGTCGATGGCATCCTGGTTGAAGGCGGCGAACTGCTCGAAAGCGTCATGCATCGCGTGCGGCCGGGCGTAGAGCTTGGCATAATGCGCGCGGGTGGCCTCGTCGATCTTCCTGGGATCGGCCGACAGCTCGTTGTAGAAGCGGTCGAGATAGATGCGCTCCCTGCCCTTCACCAGCCGCTCCATGTCCGGGCCGCGGAAGTTGAAGTGCCAGAGCATCGGGCTCTTCAGGATCTCGTCCCAGGGGCCGATGCCGGGCAGCGGCGCGTCGATCACCGCCCATTTGGTGATACGCGCCGGAAACTGCGCCGCCACGGCATAGCCCACCATGTTGCCGATGTCGTGGGTGACGAGATCGGCCTTCTCGATCTTCAGCGCGTCCATCACGCCGGCAATGTCGAGCGCCTGGTTCTTCTTGGTGTAGCCGGTATCCGGATGGGCCGAGAGACCCATGCCGCGGAGATCGGGGACGATCACCGTGTGGTCCTTCACCAGGACCGCGGCGAGCGGCGCCCACATGTCGCCGGTATCGGCGAAACCGTGCAGCAGGACGACCGCGGGTCCGGTCCCGCCGATCCTCACGTGAAGCGTGGTGCCGTTGGTGGCGATTTCCCGGGTCTTGAAGCTCTTCGGGAACGGCTCCACGGCGACGGCCTGAGAAACCGTGCCGAGAACCAGGCAAAGCGCAAGAAGCAGCCGGTACATTCGAACCTCCCCAAACGGCGTGACTGGCATATGCCACTTCCCGCCCGTTCGGAATAGACGTAAATTTCTGGATCTTATGATCGGGATTCCCGAACGATGAGGATCGAGGGCCTGGAAGCCTTTGTCGCCGCCGTCGAGACCGGCTCGATCAGCGCGGCGGCGCGGAAACTGCGGCTCGCGAAATCGGTGGTGAGCGAGCGCCTGGCCGAGCTGGAACGCCGCCTGGGCCTGAAGCTGCTGCGCAGGACGACGCGCAGCCTGTCGCTGACCGAGGACGGCGCCGCCTTTCATGAGCGCGCGATCCGCATCCTCAGGGAGATCGAGAGCGCCGAGGCCGATATCGCCGAGCGGCGCGGCACACTCTCCGGACCGCTGCGCCTGTCGGCGCCGGTCACCTTCGGGCGCATGCATCTGGGCCCCGCCCTCTTCCCTTTCCTGGCACGGCATCCGGAGATCCGGCTGACGCTCGACCTGGACGACCGGCGGGTCGACGCCGCCGCCGGCGGCTACGACGCCGTGCTGCGGCACGGCCCAATCATGGATACGCGGCTGGTGGTCTGGCGGCTGGCGCGGAGCCGCCGCGTCCTGGTCGCCGCGCCGGATTACCTCGCCCGCACCGGCGAGCCGCGCAGCAAGGCCGAGCTGGAGGAGCGGGACGGACTCTTCTACGCCAATCGCGGCGTGGCGGACTGGAGCTTCACCAGCGCCGACGGGCCGCTGGTGGTGCGCGCCAAGGCAAGGCTCGCGGCGAATAACGGCGACATGCTGCGCGACGCGGCGATTGCCGGGCTCGGCATTGCGCTGCTGCCGCTGTTCATCGCCGGCGACGCGATCCGGGCCGGAACGCTGCGCGCGATCGAGCTGGGCCTCAAGACCGCGCCGGAATTCATCTTCATCGCCCATGCGGACGGCCGGGCGCCGTCAGCGAAGCTCCGCGCCCTGGCGGCCCATCTGCGCAAGACGTTCGGCGATCCGCCCTATTGGGAGCGCGGCCTGGACGGCACGGAGAGCACGGCCGGGTCTCAGCCGATCGTCACGCTGAGCCCGTCATAGCCGGGCTCGACGCCGGCCGGGCATCTTTCCTTCACGGCGTCGTAATCCGTCTGCTGATTGAGATGGGTGAGGATCGCGCGCCTGGGCTTCAGCCGCTCGATCCAGCCGATCGCCTTGTCGAAATTGGCATGGGTGATGTGCGGCTCGAAGCGCAGGCAGTCGACGATCCAGAGGTCGAGCCCCTGCAGGATGTCGAACGCCGCTTCCGGAAGCTCGACCACGTCGGTCGAATAGGCCATCGGCCCGACCCGGTAGCCGGTGCTCTTGGTGCCGAAGCCATGGTCCTGCTCGAACGGCGTCACCGCGAGCCCGCAGAGCTCGAACGGTCCCGTGACCGTGCGCGCCTCCAGGAACGGCTTGTAGAGATGGCCCGAGCCGTCGGTCATCTGGGTGAACACGTAGGGAAAGCGCCCGGTCAGCGTCCGCAGGGTCTCCGCGGTGCCGTAGGCCGGAATGCGCTCACCCTGGTTGTAGCTGCGCATGAAGCGGACATCGTCGATCCCCTGGGTATGGTCGGCATGGTCGTGGGTGTAGAGGATCGCGTCGAGCTTCTTGACCTCGGCATCCAGCATCTGCTCCCGGAAATCCGGCGAGGTGTCGAGCACGATGGCATGCCCCGCATGCTCGACCAGGACCGAGACGCGGCGGCGGCGGTTCTTCGGGTTCGCCGGGTTGCAGCGGCCCCAATCGCCGCCGATCAGCGGCACGCCGCCCGATCCGCCGCAGCCGAGGACGGTGACTTTCATCGGGCGCTTCCCTCGGTGCGTCGCAGCCCGAAATCCTCTAGCGGATCGTCATGCCAAGGCCTGGCCCTGGCATCCACGAGTTTGGTGGCCGACAAACTCGCGGATGCCAGGCCTAAAACCCGGCATGGCGACCGAGCGGGTTGCGACCACCTACGCTTCGACATGCGCCTTCGCGAACAGCCGCTGGAAATTCTCGGTCGTGCGGCGGGCCAGCTCCTCGTAGGAAATGCCCAGCATCTCGGCGACGAACAGCGCCGTGTGCTTCACGTAGCTCGGCTCGTTGGGCTTGCCGCGCTTGGGCACCGGCGCCAGATAGGGCGAGTCCGTCTCGACCAGCAGCCGGTCAAGCGGCACGGTCTTCGCCACTTCGCGCAGCGCTTCCGCGTTCTTGAAGGTGACGATGCCGGAGAGCGAGATCATGAAGCCGATCGCCAGCGCCGCATCGGCCAGCTTCTGGGTCGAGGTGAAGCAGTGGATGACGCCCGTCAGGCCGCCCTTCCCCGCGCCCGCCTGGAGCTCGGCGATCGTGTCGTCGTCGGCGTCGCGGCTGTGCACGATCAGCGGCAGTTGCGACTGCCGCGCCGCCTCGATATGGGTGGCGAAGACCTGGCGCTGCCGGTCGCGCGGGCTCTTGTCGTAGTAATAGTCGAGCCCCGCCTCGCCGATGCCGACCACCTTCGGGTGCCGGGCGAGATCGACCAGCCGCGCGGTATCGACCGCCGGCTCCTCGGCCGCCTCATGCGGGTGAATCCCGACCGAGCAACTGATGCGGGGATCGCTCTCGGCGATCGCCCGCACCTTGTCGAACTGGGTCACCTTGGTGCAGATCGTCACCAGATGCGCGACATCGGCGGCGGCGGCGCGCTCCAGCACCGCCGGCACCTGGCCGGCGAAATCCGGGAAATCGAGATGGCAGTGGCTGTCGACCAGCCGCACCGCACTCATGCAGCCGGCTCTTCGACGAAGCGCGGGAACACGCCCTCGGGCTTCGGCAATTCGGCGCCGCCCTCCAGCGCATGCTCCGGCCCGAACGCCGCGAAGTCGCGATCGCCCTCGCCCACCGCGAGCTGGTCCAGCAGCTTCGCCGCCGACTGCGGCATGAAAGGCTGCACGATCAGCGCGAGGTGCCGGATCGTCTCGGCGAGCACGTAGAGCACGGTGCCCATCCGCGCGGGATCGGTCTTCTTCAGGCCCCAGGGCGCCTGCTCGTCCATGTAGCGGTTGCTGTCGCCGACCACGAGCCAGATCGCCTCCAGCGCCTTGTGGAAGAGCTGCGCCGTCACCAGGGGACGGCACTGCACCACCAGGCCGTGCGCCGAGGCGAGCAGCTTCTCGTCGGCGGGCGCCAGCGCGCCGTGATGCGGCACCTTGGCGTCGCAGTTCTTGTTGATCATCGACAGCACGCGCTGCGCCAGGTTGCCGAGCGCGTTGGCGAGGTCGCCGTTCATCCGATGCACCATGGCGCTGTGCGAGAAGTCGCCGTCATTGCCGAACGGCACCTCGCGCAGCAGGAAGTAGCGCACCGGATCGAGCCCGTAGCGCGCGATCAGCGCATGCGGGTCGATCACGTTGCCGAGCGACTTCGAGATCTTCTGGCCCTCGTTGGTCCACCAGCCATGGGCAAAGACGCGCTTGGGCGGCTCCAGGCCCGCCGCCATCAGGAAGGCCGGCCAGTAGACCGCATGGAAGCGCAGGATGTCCTTGCCGACCATGTGCAGGTCGGCCGGCCAGAACTTCAGGTAGGTCGCGCTGCCGGTATCCGGGAAGCCGACCGCGGTGATGTAGTTGGTCAGCGCATCGACCCAGACGTACATGATGTGCTCGGCATCGTCCGGCACCTGGATGCCCCACTTGAACGTGGTCCGCGAGATCGAAAGGTCGCGCAGCCCCGACTTCACGAAGCTGATCACCTCGTTGCGCCGGGAATCCGGGGCGATGAAATCCGGGTGCTCGGCATAGAACTTCAGCAGCGGCTCCTGCCATTCGGAGAGCTGGAAGAAGTAGCTCGGCTCCTCGACCCATTCGACTTCCGCGCCGGACGCCTTGGCGATCTTCTTGCCGTCGGGGCGGGTCTCGAGCTCATCCTCCTGGTAGTAGGCCTCGTCGCGGACCGCATACCAGCCGGAATAGGAGCCGAGATAGATCTGCCCGCGCTCCTTCAGCCGCCGCCACAGCTCCTGGCAGGATTCGACGTGCCGCCGTTCGGTCGTGCGGATGAAGTCGTCGTTGGAGAAGTTCATCGCCTCGGCGAGCAGGCGGAAGCGCTGCGAGACCTCGTCGGTGAAGGCCTGCGGGTCCTTGCCCGCCGCTTTCGCCGCCTTCTCGACCTTCTGCCCGTGCTCGTCGGTGCCGGTCAGGAAATGCACGTCATGGCCGTCGAGCCGCATGAACCGCGCCAGCGCGTCGCAGGCAAGCGAGGTGTAGGCATGCCCGATATGCGGCGAATCGTTCACGTAGTAGATCGGCGTCGTGACGTAGTAGGTCTTGCGGTCGGCCATCGAACCCTGCATTGCGCCCTGCGATGGGACCCGGAGGGCATCGCTGTCGCGGTTTATGGGGAAGGCGGCACGGCGCCGCCATACCGGCCCTGATCTCCGGCCGGGCCGGAATCCAGAGCGCCCGCTTCCATGGTCTGGAGCGCGAGCCAGACCGTCACCCAGGCCTGCCGGCGGTCGAGATTGACGCTCAGCACCCGGGCGAACAGCCGTTCGACTTTTTCCCACAGCTCCAGCCAGCGATCAAGCCCGGCCGCCGCCCGCCATTTCCCGTACAATTGCCCTTCGCCGTCAAAGGCTTCCCGTGCAGGGCTCGCGTCCTTCCGGGCGGCGTGGCGCAGGAAGCGCGCGCCGATCCATTCCAGCAGCTCCGCCGCCATCTCGAAGCTGCGCTCGCCGCCCCGCGCCGTCACCTTGTCGGCGAGCTTGTGGAGGGCCGCCGTGTCGAAGCGCGGCCATTGCACCAGCAGCGCCGCGACCTCCCGGAACAGGCCCAGGGCATCGCTTTCGATCAGGTTGAGCGCGTGACCGAGGCTCCCTTCGGCCAGCGTCGCGATGAGCGCGCGGTCGGCGGCGTCGAGGTCGGGCGCCCGTGCCTGCAACGCTTCCGTCATCGCCGCGTCGGAAAGCGGCGCCAGGGCCAGGCGGCGGCAGCGCGAGCGGATGGTCGGCAGCAGGCGCCCCGGCGCGTGGCTCACCAGGATCAGCACCGTGCGCGGCCGCGGTTCCTCCAGTATCTTCAAGAGCGCATTGGCGGCGTTGCGGTTGAGCTCGTCGGCGGAATCCACGATCAGCACCCGCCAGGCGCCCTCGGCCGGCGTCAGGCGCAGGAAATCGATCGCGGCGCGCACGTCCTCGATCACGATCTCGCCGCGCAGCTTGCCCTTGTCGGTCAGCGACCGGCGCAGCAGCCGGAAATCGGAATGCGTCAGTTCCGCGACACGCCGGAACACGGCGAGGTCCGCGTCCATGTCGAGGGTCGCGGCCGGCTTCGGCGCATCGCCGAACAGGCCCGCCGTCCCCGCCTCCGCCGCCGGTGCCGCGAGCAGGGCGCGGGCCATGCGGAAGGCGAGCGTCGCCTTGCCGACACCCTTGGGCCCGGTGATCAGCCAGGCATGGGGCATGCGCCCGGAGTGCAGGGCCGCGAGGAACATGCGCTCCGCGGCCTCGTGGCCGATCAGCGCCGTGGCCGCGGCCGCGGCCGGCGGCGGCAGGAGCGGCGTCTCCGCGCCCGATGCCGGACGCCGCGCCATCAGAGCTTCACGCCGAAGCGCTTCGCCACCACCGCCTTCGCCTCCGCGGCGACCGCATCGATCGGCCGTGCGGCATCGATGATGACGCAGCGCTCCGGCTCATCCCTGGCGATGGCGAGGAAGCCGTCGCGCAGCCTGGCATGGAAAGCGGCGCCCATGCGCTCGTAGCGCTGCTGCGCCTGGGCCCGGCCGAGGCCGGTCTCGACCGGAACATCCAGCACCAGGGTCAGGCCCGGCTCGGTCGCGCCGACGACGCGGTGGCGCAACACGTTGAGCCAGGCGAGATCGACGCCCTGCCCGTAGCCCTGATAGGCCAAGGTCGAATCCGCGAAGCGGTCGGAGAGCACCCATTGTCCGGCGTCGAGCGCCGGGCGGATCACCTTGGCGAGATGCTCGGCGCGCGCCGCAAAATGCAGCAGCGCCTCGGCTTCCGGCGCCCAGCGCCCGGGCTCGCCCTCGACCAGCAGCCGGCGGATCTCCTCGGCGCCGGGCGCGCCGCCCGGCTCGCGCGTGGTGACCACGTCCGCGCCGGCGCGGCGCAGCGCCTCGGCGAGCGCGCGGAGCTGGGTGGACTTGCCGCCGCCCTCGCCGCCTTCGAAGGTGATGAAGCGCAGCGGTGGCGGCGCCATCCCGATCAGTCTTCGCGGAAGATCAGATGCTGCAGCATGGCGACCACGCGACCGCCGAAGCCGAGCGGCGGCACGTCCGCCGCCGCGACCAGCGGCGCGTGGAAATCCGGCATGCCGGGGATCTGCATCACGAGCTCGCCGACCTGCTGCCCGGCCGCGATCGGCGCCGGGATCGGCCCGTCGTAGATCGCCTTGGAGACGACCTTCTCGCGGTCGGATACCGGGATCGTCACCACCAGATCCTTCGGCACCGTCAGCGGCACGGTCTTCTGCTGTCCCATCCAGACATTGGCCTCGGCGAGCAGCGTGCCCTTCTTGGCGACCGTGTAGTCGCCGAAGGCGCGGAACGCCCAATCGAGAAGCTGCCCGGCCTCGTCGGCACGGTTCTGCATCGAGCCCAGGCCGTGCACCACCATGAAGATGCGCCGCCCGTCGCGGATCGCCGAGGCGGTGAGGCCGAAGCCCGCTTCCTCGGTATGGCCGGTCTTCAGCCCATCCACGCCGGTATTCGGCCGGTAGAGCAGCGGGTTGCGGTTGCCCTGCTTGATGCCGTGGTAGGTGAAATCCTTCTCGCTGAAATAGTGGTAATACTCCGGAAAGTCCTCGAACAGATGCCTGGCCAGGATGTAGAGGTCCCGGGCGGTCATCAGGTGGTTGGGATCGGGCAGGCCGGACGCATTGACGAAATGGCTGTCCTTGAGGCCGAGCTCGGCGGCCTTCTTGTTCATCCGCTCGGCGAAGGCCTCCTCGCTGCCGGCCAGGCCCTCGGCGACGACCACGCAGGCATCGTTGCCGGACTGCACGATGATTCCGCGAATCAGGTCCTCGATCGAGATGTCGGCGTTGATCGGCGTGAACATCTTCGACCCCTGGGTCGACCACGCCTTCTGGCTGACATGGAAGGTGTCGGTCAGCTTGACGTCGCCGCGCTTCAGCGCCTCGAACAGCAGGTAGACCGTCATCAGCTTGCTCATCGAGGCGGGATGGAGCTTCTCCTCCGCCGCCTTGTCGTACAGCACGGAGCCCGTGTTGTAGTCGACGATGTAGACATGGTCCGAAGCGGTGTTCGGCGGGTCGATGGCATAGGCGCTGCCGGACAGGCCCGCGGCGACGCCCAGCATCAGCAGCCCGCTTATGCCCGACAGCCAACGCGACATGACGATTCCTCGCGAATCCCTGGGTAAATCTCTGGTCTGCATGGACCTTTGCGGCAAAGGCGAACGCGCGTCAAGCCGCAAGGAGCGTGACCAGCCGATGCCTTATTCGACGATGATGCGGGCGTCCGGCTGTCCGGTCTCGATCACTTTTTGCAACAGCTGGTCGGCATCCTCGACCCGCTGTATCGGGCCGAGGCGCACGCGATAGAAGGTCTGCGCGCCGACCTGCACCTGGGTCACGCGGGTCTGTCCCAGCGGGCCGAGCTTCTGCGTGAGCTTGGTCGCATTGCTCTGCTGCAGGAAGGCGCCGGCCTGGATGAAGATGTTGGTCGGCTTCACCGGCATGACGCTCACCGCGCCGGTCGGCTGCGGCAGCGGCCCGACCGGCGTCCCGGCCGCGGGCTTGGAGAGGATCGAGGATGACGGCGGCTGGGTCGGGCTCAGCGGCTGCGACGTCATCGGCGCGGCCGGCGCGGCTTGGCCGCCGCCCGGCAAGGTCTGGGTCACCACCTGGCCGGCCGGTGCCGCGACCGGTTTCGGCGCGGTGCCGCCGGGCTCCGGTTCGCCGGCATAGGCGAGCTGGGCGCCGACCTTGGAGGCCAGGATGATGCTGTCCTCCTTCATGACCTGGACGCGGACCCGCGCTGTCCCCTGCCCCTCGAAGCCGAGCAGCTGCGCGCCGCGCCGGGTGAGGTCGATGATCCGGTTGTTGACGAACGGCCCGCGATCGTTGATCCGGACCTCGATCGAGCGGCCGTTCTCCAGGTTGGTGACCCGGACCAGGGTCGGCATCGGCAGCGTCTTGTGCGCGGCGGTCAGGGAATTCTGGTCGAACACCTCGCCGTTGGCCGTCGACTTGCCGTGGAAATCCGGCCCGTACCAGGAGGCGATGCCGGTCTCGTTGTAGTCGTAATCGACCTTGGGATAGTACCAGGCGCCGTCGATCTGGTAGGGCTTGCCGAGCTTATAGGGCGGGACGTTGTTCTGGTCCTCGGTCGCCATCTTCGAGCCGTTGGCGACCAGCGTCGTCTCGGCGCAGCCGGCCAGGCCGGCGCAGGCCACCAGCGTCATCGCGAGCCGCGCCCATGATGCGGTCAATGGCTTCATGCGGCGTGTTTCGGCCCCCTCACTCTCGAGCGGACGCAGGCTATCCAATCCACAGAGTCGCATCAATGATTCGCTCCCCGCCCGAATCGCGGGAGAGCGGGACCGCAGATCTTATTCCTTGCTCAGCGCATCGACGCCGAAGCCGCCGAGCGCGCCCGCGGCGGCGCCGATGGCGGCACCGGCCGGAATGCTGAGGCCGGCGGTCAGCGCGCCCAGCCCGGCGCCGGCACCCGCGCCGATGGTCGCCCCGGTCAATACCCGCTGCTCGGTGTTGTTCAACCCGGCACAGCCGGCCAGCAGTACGGCGCAGGCGCCAAGGGCGATCAGGCGGGAGGAAGACATCGGCGGCTCTCCATCAGGGTCGACTCGGACGCGCAAGAAGTTGCGACCGAATCATAAGAGAACACCGCCGGAAAAGGCAATAAGGGCTTTGATTCGATTGGATTCACGCTTTCGTGTCCACGGCATGCCGCCGCCATGGCTCGCGACATGGCCGCGCGCCTATCGCATGGCGAAGAACTCCTGGTGGAAGCGCTGCGCGACTGGAAAGCCGTGCGCGGCAAAGTCTCGTCTCAACGCGCTGCCGAAACCGGCCGGGCCACAAAACCAGATGCTTGCCTCGCGCCATTGCGGCACGGCCTCGCGAATACGCTCGCCGGTCAGATAGCCGTCGCGGGCATCGATCAGGACATGCAGCTTGACATCGGCCGATTTGGCGTCGGAAGCCAGCCTGCCGAGAGCTTCCTCGTCGACATCGGTCGTGCTGTGAAAGAGATCGACTGTCTGTCCTGTGGGCCAGTCGGGAGTCTCCTTCTGCAACACCATGTGTTTCATGCGTGCGATGAAGGGCGTGATGCCGATGCCGCCACCGATCCAGATCTGGTGCGGGCGATCGTCGTCGAAGGTGAAACAGCCATAGGGGCCCTCAACCCTCACCTCCTGCCCGACGCTGAGGTTCTGGCGCAGGCGGCTGGTATGATCGCCCAGTTCCTTGGTGATGAAGGTGATCCGGGGAATTTCGGTGTTCCAGCCGGAGGCGATGGTGTAGGGGTGCGCCCCTTCCGAAGCATCGGACATGGCAAAGGCGAACTGGCCGGCCTTGTGCCCAGGCCAGCCCTGCGGCACCTCGATCTCGGTTTCGAGCACCTTGACGCCCGGATAGTAGTGCAGCGAGGCGATCCGGCCTTGGACCTGCCGGCTGGCGCCCACCCGGCGCAGAAGGACGACGACTGCCGCCCAGGCGCCAGACGCGAGCAGCAGCGCCATTGCCCAGCCGATCGGCGACATCCAATAGCCGAACTCGATCAGCACGACGGCATGGAAGACCAGCACCAGATAGGCAGCGGCAAGCAGACGATGCGTCTTGTAGAAGAGCCCGTACGGAAAATACTGGATGAGCGCCAACGCGATCAGGACCACGGCCGCATAGAAGGCCCATTCGCCCCAACCCTCGGCGGTCCCATGCAGACTCCCGAGGAATGCCTGCACCGGATCCGCGATGGCAGCACGGGCTCCCCGCCCACGCGGCTCGAGCCAGCCGAGCTTCACCGCCCATCGCGGCGCCTGCGACCACATCCAATGAATGATCGCAACGACCAGGGCGGTGATGCCGAGCCATTTGTGCAGGCGGTACATCTTGTCGAGGCCGCCCAGTGGCGATTCCAGCCAGCGCGGCCGCAAAGCCAAGATCATCGCCGCGCTCATGCAACCCATCGCGATGATTCCGGTCAACTGCATCATCGTTTCGCGAAGGCCGAAGAACGTCGTCGATTGAAAGACCGAAGGCTCGGCAATCAGCCACAGGAGGATCAGGACCGCGAGCAGCCCGCAAAAGGCGCGTTTGAAATTCTGCATGCGATCGTTCTTGGGAGCAATCCGACGGCAAAGGATAGCTATTTTATTCGCACGGATCGCGTTGACGTAGCTTGACTTGGGTCAACGTCGCCAATCACCTTATAGATATCTATCTGATTGATAATCAATAGATATCCGATCAATTCAGGTGGCGGATGGGGTGAGATTCGAACTCACGGTGAGCTTGCACCCACGCCGGTTTTCAAGACCGGTGCCTTAAACCGCTCGGCCACCCATCCAGCTCCGCCCCTTCCCCTTAGCGGAGGGCGGGCGCGGCGCCAATGGCGAATGCGGCTCCGACCTAGATGGCCCGCAGCCGCTCCGGATCGTGGATGGTCAGCCAGCCCTGCGCCAGGTTCAGCAGGTTGCTGCGGCGCATCTCCCGCAGCGTCCGGCCGACATGGACCGCGGTGAGGCCGGTGGCGTCCGCGATATGCGCCTGGGTCAGGGGGAGCCGGCAGCCGCCGCCCTCGGCGAGGCCGCGCTTGCGGAGCTGTGCCGCCAGATGGCCGAGCAGCCGCGCGATCCGCTCGAAGGCCGGGCGCTGCCCGAGATCCAGCAGATGCTCCTCGGCCTCGGCGCCCTGGGCGGCGGAGATCGAACCGGCCCGGCGGGCGCGCTGCGGATCGGCATAGATGAAATCGGCGAGCTCGCTGCGGTTGAACACGCAGACGCTGATCGGGGTCAGCGCCTTTACCGCGTGACTGGTGCGCTCGACGTTGAGCAGCGGCAGATCGATGAGATCGCCGGGCAGCACGAACGAGAGGATCTGCCGCCGCCCGTCCCGCGTGACCTTGTAGCGAAAGGCCCAGCCGTCGAACAGCTGGAACACCTCCGTCGGCGCGTCGCCCTCATAGCAGAGGATCCGCCGCGCGGAGAACGTCGTGCAGCGCCGGCGCAGCGCCTCGATCTGCGCCGCATGCTCGGCTCCATCGGAGCCGTATACGGTCAGGCCGCGCAGCGGGCAGTCGCGGCATCGCCCGGGCAACTTCAACTCGGAAAGCATTCTTCAAACTCGGCTCAGTCGCACGGTCGTCGTCGTTCAGGAAAGGGATGTTCGCGGCGGCCAGCTTCGGCGATCTCCCATGCATATCGCAATATGTCACTGCCGGTTTTGAACGCTCGTTCAGTCTTGCCGAACCGCAGGACAAGAGTCCGCAACATAGGTTGCCAAAGCAAATATACAATAATATTCCAACTGTTCTTCCTATTTAACGCATGAATTAGGACAAATGTTCACCAGCTATTAATAGAGATCAAGGTAAATCCTGCCATGCGGTGTTCCAGCGCCGTAAGGGGCGTGGACCCTACCGCCACCTACAGGGGAATGACGATGAGCAATTCTGTCGCGGCTCACGCCGCCCGATTGGACGACCGGTCGGATGACCGGTCCACGCGTTTCACTTTTCACGAGATCACCGACAGATCGCGGCGCAGCTTGCGCGACTTCTGGCCCTCGGCGTCGCGCGATCTGCCGGCGATCCTCGACGGCTTCTATGCGCATGTCGGCAGCGTCGAGTGCCTGGCGAAGCTGGTCGGCGGTCAGGCCGGCCGGCTGAAGGACGCGCAGGCGCGGCATTGGGAGCACCTCTTTTCCGGCAATTTCGATGACTCCTACTTCGAATCGATCCGGCGCATCGGCCTCGCGCACAACCGCATCGGCCTGGAGCCCCGATGGTATATCGGCGGCTATTCCTTCGTGCTGCGCCGCCTGCTCCGGCTCGCCGTGAGCCGGCACCGCTTCGCGCCGGAGCGCAGCGGCGCGCTCTGCGCGGCGATCGCCCAGGCCGTGCTGCTCGACATGGATCTCGCGATCTCGACCTACCAGGATGCCTTGCTGGAGGAGCGGCAGCAGCGTCAACACCGGATCACGACCGCGGTCGACGCCTTCGGCGCCACCATGGACAATTCGCTAGCCTCGGTGGACGACGCCGCCAAGGGCATGTCCGGCACCGCCAACTCGCTCGCGTCGAGCGCCGCCCAGACCTCGGCCCAGGCCGACACCGTCGCCCATGCCGCCGAACGGGCGACACAGAACGTCCATGCGGTGGCTGCGGCCGCGGAGCAGCTCACCTCCTCGATCGCCGAGATCGGCAGCCAGGTGACGCAATCGACCCAGATCACCAGCCGCGCCGTCGACGAGGCGCGCCGCACCAACGAGAGCGTGCAAGGCCTCGCCGCCGCCGCCGAGCGCATCGGCAACGTGGTGAAGCTGATCAGCGACATCGCCAGCCAGACCAACCTCCTGGCGCTCAACGCCACGATCGAGGCGGCGCGCGCCGGCGACGCGGGCAAGGGTTTCGCCGTGGTGGCTTCGGAGGTGAAGAACCTCGCCAACCAGACCGCCCGGGCCACCGAGGAGATCAGCGTCCAGATCGGCGGCATCCAGGAGGAAACCCGGAGGTCGGTCGAGATGATCAGCGGCATCGGCCGGACCATCGCCGCGGTTTCCGAGATCGCGACCGCGATCGCCGGCGCGGTCGAGGAGCAGTCGGCCGCCACACAGGAGATCGCCCGCAACGTCCAGCAGGCGGCGGACAGCACTGCGGCGGTCTCGAAGAACATCGTCGAGGTGACGACCGCGGCGGCCGATACCGGCGCGGCCTCGAAGCAGGTCCTCTCCTCCGCCTCGGCGCTCGACCAGCAGGCGCGCACGGTGCGGTGCGAGGTGGCGACCTTCCTCAAGCAGGTCACCGAGGCTTGAGGCGGGCCCCGGTGAGCACACCCATCGCCCTGGCCGGCCACACCGCCAACGACGCGGCCGACGACGTCCTCGCCTTCCTGCCGGAAGCAGTGGTCGGCGTCCTCACCGATCAGAGCATCACCTTCTTCAACGCCTCCGCCGAGCAGATGTTCGGGTTCGGCGCCGGCGAGGTGATCGGCCGGCCGCTCGACGTCCTGCTGCCTGAGGCCTTCCGCGAGCACCACCGCGCCCTGGCCGAGGGCTTCCGGCGCTCGAGCACCGAAGCGCGGCTGATGCAGAGCCGCCGGCAGGTGTTCGGCCAGCGGCGGGACAGCAGCGTCTTCCCGGCCGAGGTGACGCTGGTCAAAGGACGCCGCGAAGGCCGCGTGGTGATGTTCGCCATCGTCCGCGACGTGACCGAGCAGTACCAGCGGCAGGCGGTCCTGGCCGCATCGGAGCAGAAGTACCGGGCCATCATAGAAGCCTCGCCGGAGCCGATCCTGATCGCCGACGCGAAGTCCGCGCGGCTGGTCGAGGCCAACGACGCCGCGGCGCGGCTCTTCCAGTGCCGGCGCGAGGACCTGATCGGCCTGCATCAGGCGGAACTCCACCCGATCGAGATGCGCGAGCGGTTCCGGCGGACCTTCCGCGAGCATATCGATGTCGGCCGCGTCACGGTGCCCGACGGCATGATCCTCACCGCCAGCGGCGAGCAGGTCCCGGTCGAGATCTCGGCCTCGCCGGTCATGGTGGACCAGGGGCTGCACGTGGTCGGCTTCTTCCGCGACATGAGCCAGCGCATCGCCCACGAGCGGAGCCTGCAATTGGCGCTGGACGCCGCGAACGCCGCCGTCGCCGCAAAGAAGATGTTCCTCGCCAACATGACCCATGAGCTCAGGACCCCGCTCAACGGCATCATCGGCTTCTCCGAGCTGATCGCCAACGAGTTCCATGGGCAGCTCGGTCAGCCGCGCTACCGGGAATACGCGCAGCTGATCCATTCCAGCGGCCAGCACCTGCTGGAGATCGTCAACGACCTGCTCGACCTCTCCAGCCTCGATGCCGGCAAGCTCGGCCTGGCCGAGGAAGAGGTCGACGTCGCCAAGGTGGTCGAGGAATGCCGCCGGATCGTCGAGCGGATGATGACCGAGCATACGATCAGCTTCAAGGCGGCGGTGCCTGCGGCGTTCCGCCTGCACGCCGACCGCCGCGCCTTCAAGCAGATGGTGCTCAACCTGCTCTCGAACGCCGTGAAGTATACGGGCGCGAAGGGCAGCATCGTGGTCACCGCAACCGACGCGGACGGCGAGCCGGTGATCAGCGTCGCCGATACCGGCGTCGGCATCGCGGCGGAACGGCTCGCCCGCATCACCGAGCCCTTCGCCTCCGCCGACAACATCTACACCCGCCGGAAAGGCGGCACCGGCATCGGCCTCTCGATCACCAAGGCCCTGCTCGAGCGCCATGGCGGCCGGCTGGAGATCGAGAGCGAGCTGGGGCGCGGCACCGTCGTCCGCCTGATCTTCCCGGCCGCGCATGCACGGCCGAACATCGAGCTCGCGGCCGCGCCGAAACCACCCCAGGACGGCAAGGTCCGCTGACCGGCAGCCGCCGCGGAACCAACCTCTTCCGCCGCGGTTCATATCCCGACGTTCCCGCGACGGGCATTGCGAATCCGGAGGTAACCGTGCGCAAGCGGCAAAACACCGTGCGCCTGATCGGCGCCCTGCTCACCACGGCCGCGCTGTCGGCCTGCTCGGTCGCATCGGGCCGCGAGACCGGCGACCAGTACGTCGACGACGCGACCATCACCGCGAAAGTGAAGACGCAACTCGCCTCGGATGTCGGCCTGACGCCGGCCAACCAGATCCACGTCGAGACGTCGAAGAGCGTCGTCCAGCTCAGCGGCTTCGTCGACTCGGCGGCCCACAAGGCCGAGGCGGAGAGCGTCGCGCGCGGCGTCGAGGGCGTGACCGGCGTGCAGAACGACATCATCGTCCAGCAGTAGCCGTCCTTCGCCGCGCCGGACCCCGCGGCGGCGACGCGGGGTCCGCCCCTGCCGGCCCCTCGCTTCCCCGGGACCGATCTGCTAACGTCCCGGCCCGGGGAAGCCAGACGCATGTACCAGATCGATCCGACGCGCCTCGATCTCGCCGAGGAGTTCAAGCGCAGGCCCTACGGCCGCCACAGCGCCGAGCTGCAGCGCGTGCTGAACCGCATGCGCACCGAGCCGTTCGAGGGCCACTACGTCCTGATCCGCGAGGGCCGCTTCGGCCCGTACAAGCTCGGCCGCTTCGGCCGCACGCCGGCCGATCCGATCGCCTTCACCGGACAAACCTTCCAGAACCTGCGCGAGGCCGAGTGGACCGTCTTCAAGCTGCGCTGGCATCGCCTGACCGGCTTGGAGCTTCCGCTGGATTGACGCCATGCTGAAGATCGTCGGCTATACCGATCGCCTCTCGGTGCGGCCCGGCGAAGCCGTCGCCTTCAAGGTGAGCTGCGAGGCCGGCGCCGACGCCTTCGACGCGGAGATCCTGCGCCTGATCTGCGGCGACGACAGCCCCGGCGGCCCCGGCTTCAAGGCCGAGCCGGTCGCCGCCTCGGTCAACGGCCGCTATCCGGGCCGCCGGCAGCCGGTCAATTGCGGCTCGTTCGGGTTGGTCTCGACCGACGTCGGCCGCCCCGGCGAGGACGGAATGACCGTGGCTGCAGTGATCGCGCCGACCTGGCTCGACAAGCGCGCCGAGCAGACGATCCTTTCCTGCCGCGCCCCGGCGACGGGGGCCGGCTGGCGCCTGATGCTCGATCCGGCCGGCAGGCCGCGCTTCGAGGTGTCGGACGGAGCCCGCACGGTCGGCGTCGACATCGACCGCCCGGCGCCGGAGCGGCGCTGGTCGCTGCTGATTGCGACGCTCGACACGGCGGAGCGGCGCATCCGCATCGTCCATCGCCTGCTCGATCCCCTGCCCGGGGAGAGCGGCATCGAGGCCGCGGACCGGCCGATCCCTTTCGCGGCACCCGATCCCGGCGATGCGCCGCTCACCATCGCCGCCGTGCTGACCGGGGCCGAAAGCGAGCGCCTGTTCACCGCATCGCATTTCGACGGCAAGATCGAATCGCCGGTGATCGCGCCGCTGGTCGGCGAACCTGCCGCGATCACCGCGGTGGCCGCACTCGCCGAGGGCTGCCGCGCGCGCTGGGACTTCGCCGCCGGCATCGACACCCAGCGGATCCTCGACGCCTCCGGCCGCGGCCATGACGGGCGCCTGGTCAACCTGCCGACCCGCGCCGTCACCGGATCGAACTGGCGCAGCCAGGTCGTGCGCTGGACCGACCGGCCCGATCTCTACGGCGCGATCCATTTCCATTGCGACGACCTCCACGACATGCAGTGGGGGACCGATTTCCGCTGGACCGTTCCCGGCGACCTCCCGAGCGGCGTCTACGCGGCGCGGGTGAGCTGCCCCGGCGACGGGCCGGGCCTGGACGAGGATTACCTGCCCTTCTTCGTCCTGCCGGCGCGCGATGCGCCGAAGGCGCCGGTCGCCTTCCTCGCCTCGACTTTCACCTTCCTGGCCTATGCCAACAGCCATCACGGCTACGAGGACCCGCTTTCCGAGGTCTGCTACGGCGCCCTGCTCTCGCTCGGCCCGGCCGAGCTCTTCCTCAAGGAGCGGCGCGATTTCGGCATCTCGGTCTACGACCGGCACCGCGACGGCAGCGGCGGCGTCTACAGCTCCTGGCACCGGCCGATCCTCAACACGCGGCCCAAGCGCGCGCTCTGGAACTTCAACGCCGACCTGCACGTGGTCGACTGGCTGCACGCGATCGGCCAGGGCTTCGACGTGATCACCGACGACCGCATTGATGAGGAAGGCGCCGCCCTGCTCCGCGGCTATCGCTGCGTCATCACCGGCAGCCATCCGGAATACCATTCGACCGCGATGCTGGACGCGTTCGACGCCTATGTCTCCGGCGGCGGACGGCTGATGTATCTCGGCGGCAACGGCTTCTACTGGCGCGTCTCGACGCATCCCGAGCTGCCCGGCGTCATCGAGGTGCGCCGCGGCGAGGCCGGCACGCGCTGCTTCGAGCTGCCGCCCGGCGAGCGCACCCACGCCTGGGGTGGCGAGGCCGGCGGCCTGTGGCGCTCCCAGGGCCGGGCGCCGCAGCAACTGGTCGGCGTCGGCTTCGTCGCAGAGGGCTTCGACGAGAACTCCTACTTCGTGCGCGACGCCGGCAGCTTCGACCGCCGCGCCGCCTTCATCTTCAAGGGCGTCGCCCCGGACGAGCGGATCGGCGATTTCGGCGTGCTCGGCGGTGCGGCCGGCTACGAGCTCGACGCCGCCGATCCCGCGCTCGGCACGCCGCCGCACGCGCTGGTGCTCGCCCATTCGGTCGAGCATTCCAACGTCTACCTGCTGACGCCAGAGGAGCTGCTCGCCGGCTTCCCCGGACAGGACGCCATCGAGAACGACAAGGTGCGCGCCGACATGGTCTTTTTCGAATGCCCGAACGGCGGGGCGGTGTTCTCGACCGGGTCGATCACCTGGGCGGCGTCGCTCAGTCACAATGCTTACGACAACAATGTGGCGCGGATCACCGGCAACGTGCTGCGGCGGTTCATCGATCCGGCGCCGCTGGAGCCCTGATTCCGCATTTTCCGGGCTTGCGCCCGCCGCAAGCGGCGCGCAGAATCCGGCCCGAGGTAAGCGATGCATCTCGAGATCTTCTCCGACACGGTCTGCCCCTGGTGCTACATCGGCAAGCGCCGCTTGGAGCGCGCCTTGCGCGAGCGGCCGATGCCGGACCTCGCCGTTCGCTGGCGCGCCTTCCAGCTCAATCCCGGCATGCCGGCGGGCGGCATGGACCGACGGCAATACATGGCGGCGAAATTCGGCAGTGCCGAGCGCGCCGCGCGGCTGTTCGACACCGTGACGCGGGTCGGCGCCGAGGAAGGCATCCGCTTCGCCTTCGACCGCATCACCCGCACGCCGAACACGATGAAGTCGCACCGCCTGCTGGCGCTGGCCGCGCAGCACGGCCGCCAGAGCCAGGTGCTCGACCGTCTGTTCGCCGCCTATTTCAGCGAGGGCCGCGATATCGGCCAATCGATCGTCCTGGTCGAGGTCGGCGAGGAAGCGGGCCTGCCCCGGACCGAGGTGGAAGCCGCCTTGTCCGAGGACAGCCCGATCGGGACGACCCTCGCCGAGGACTTCCTGGCCCGCCGGCAGGGCATCAACGGCGTGCCCTATTTCGTCTTCAACGGCCGCTTCGGCCTGTCGGGCGCGCAGGAGCCGGAAGCGCTCTACCACATGTTCGATCTGGCGCGCGAAGACGACGCGCTGGTGCGGGTGTAG
>DASZSL010000067.1:0-128107 GCA_035548715.1 Dongiaceae bacterium | reverse complement strand
AGGTAGCCGCCGACGTGGTGGGTCACCAGCTCCTCGACATATTCCGGGCTCTTGACCGCGAGGTCGTAGCGCACGCCGGAGGCGACCATGACCTTCTTGATGCCCTTGGTCTCGCGCACCTTGCGATAGAGCCGGATGAGATCGTCATGGCTCGTGTTGAGGTTCGGGCAGATCTCCGGGAAGACGCAGGAGGGTCTGCGACACGCCGATTCGATCTTCGGGTCCTTGCAGGCCATGCGGTACATGTTGGCGGTGGGGCCGCCGATATCCGAGATGACGCCGGTGAAGCCCGGGGTCCTGTCGCGGATGCGCTCGATTTCCTGGAGAATCGAACCCTCGGAGCGGTTCTGGATGATGCGGCCCTCATGCTCGGTGATCGAGCAGAAGGTGCAGCCGCCGAAGCAGCCGCGCATGATCGTCACCGAGAACTTGATCATGTCCCAGGCCGGGATCTTCGCATCGCCGTAGCTCGGGTGCGGGGCGCGGGCATAGGGCAGGTCGTAGACCGCGTCCATCTCCTGCATGGTGAGCGGGATCGGCGGCGGGTTCAGCCAGATGTCGCGGTCGCCATGGCGCTGGACCAAGGGCCGCGCGTTGCCGGGATTGCTCTCCCGGTGCAGTACGCGCGACGCTCTCGCATACGCGTCTTTGTCCTCCACCACGTGTTCGTAGGACGGCAGGCGGATTGCGACATCGCCGGGAACCCGCGCCGCGCCTTCATCGGCGGAATCGAGATCGTCGGCGTGGAGCTCGGTGCAGCGCTCCGGCACCTTGCGGAACAAAGCGACGCCGCGGATGGAATCGCAATCGCTCGGCTTCGCGCCGGCGGCGAGGCGGCGCGCGACCTCGACCACGGCACGCTCGGCATTGCCATAGAGCAGCAGGTCGGCCTTGGCATCGGCCAGCATCGAGCGGCGCACCTTCTCCGACCAGTAGTCGAAATGCGCGATGCGGCGCAGCGACGCCTCGATGCCGCCGAGCACGACCGGCACATCCTTCCAGGCCTCGCGGCAGCGCTGGGCATAAACCAGCGTGCAGCGGTCGGGCCGCCTGCCGCCCTCGCCGCCGGGCGTGTAGGCGTCGTCATGGCGCAGCTTCCGGTCCGCGGTGTAGCGGTTGACCATGGAATCCATGTTGCCGCCGGTGACGCCGAAGAAGAGGCGCGGCCGGCCCAGCGCCTTGAACGGCTCCGCCGATTGCCAGTCCGGCTGGGCGATGATGCCGACCCTGAAGCCCTGGGATTCGAGCAGCCGGCCGATGATCGCCATGCCGAAGCTCGGGTGGTCGACATAGGCATCGCCGGTCACCAGCACGATGTCGCATTCCTCCCAGCCGAGCGCCGTCATCTCCGCCCGGCTCATGGGGAGGAAGGGTGCTGCCTTCGCCGTGGGGCGAGTCCGGGGCATCAAGGCGTTCGTGGCGGCAGGCTGGGTCTCCATGGGGCCCAGAGGTAAGCCTCTGGGCCAGGAAATACAACCGCCGGCCAACCGGGCATGATGCCGGTTCGATCAAACCCGGCCATCATCCCGGAGCCTAGTCGCGGGATGACGACTCCGATGGAGATTTCCGGCCGCAGAACGCCTTCGCCAAGCCCCTCACTCCCACTCGATCGTTCTAAGGGATGATAACGCGCTGATTTATCGGCGCAAATTTTTTCGCCACACCGTAAAGAACCGACTCAGCGATCCGTCAGAAATTCGCGCTCTTGATTTCAAAGGCGAATTTCGCCGATTTCGAATCTGTTCGGTTTCAGGGACTATCGGCATCGATCGGTCGATTCTCGCGGATTCGGCGAGAACGACTGGCTGGACCGGATCGAGAAAAAAGACCGTCAGCCCGCGGCAGCGACGATCAACTGGATGAAAATCCCGCCATCGGCTATCTGACAGCATGTTCTTGTCTATCGCCACCACGCACCAGCCGGCAACCGACCTGGGATATCTGCTGCACAAGCATCCCGGGCGCGTGCACGAGATCGAGCAGACGTTTGGCAAGGCCTGGGTGTTCTACCCAGAAGCCGGCGACGGGCGTTGCGAAGCAGCGCTGGTCCTCGATGTTGACCCGGTCGGCCTGGTTCGGGGCAAAGGCCAAGCCCAAGGCTTACTCGATCAATATGTGAACGACCGCCCCTACGCCGCATCCTCTTTTCTCTCGGTCGCCTTGAATAAGGCATTCCGGACCGCGATGACCGGCGTCTGTAACGCGCGGCAGGAACTTGCCGATAGCGCCATTCCGCTCGAAACAACCGTTACGCCCCTACCAATGCGCGGCGGCGAAAAGTTGGTCCGGCAACTCTTCGAGCCGCTGGGATGGAGCGTCGATATCGATCCGATCGTTGGGCCGGACACAGGCACAGTTAGCAAGCTCTATGCGCGAGTGACGCTGGCCGGAGTTGCCCGTCTCAGCGCTCTTCTCAATCATCTGTATGTACTGATTCCCGTCCTGGACGACGCCAAGCACTATTGGGTCGGCGAGGACGAAATCGACAAACTGCTCAAGCGCGGCGAGGGCTGGCTCGATCAACACCCGGCAAAGGAATTGATCGTGCGCCGCTATCTTCGCCACCGCGGCATTCTCGCGCGTGCCGCTCTCGAGAGGCTGGCGCCAGAGACGCAAGAGGAAGCGATCGAACCGGAGGCACGCAGTGCGCCTGAGGATGCGCTGGAGGCATCGATCCGCTTGAACGATGAACGGATGGCAGCCGTCGTCGAGGCGCTCCGCGCGGCTGGCGCCAAGACGATCGCCGATCTGGGCTGCGGCGAGGGCAAGTTGCTTCATCGCCTCCTGCGCGAGCGGTGGGCGGAGCAGCTGATTGGCCTTGATCCAGCAGCACGTGAACTGGAATGGGCGGCGAGGCGATTGAAGCTTCATCTCCCGGGCGGCCCGCCGGAGGGACGCGTATTGCTCCTGCATGGATCTTTGACCTATCGCGATGACCGATGGGCGAAGGCGGACGGCGCCGCGCTTGTCGAGGTCATCGAGCACCTCGATCCGGATCGCTTGCCGCTCGTCGAACGCGTGGTGTTCGGCGAGGCGCGTCCAGCAACCGTGGTGGTGACGACTCCAAACGCGGAATACAATTCGCTCTTTCCAAACTTGGCGGCCGGCGCCTTCCGCCATCCTGACCATCGATTCGAATGGACCCGCGCCCAGTTCGAAGCTTGGGCGGAGAAGGTAGGATCGACTTATAACTACCGACCGGCATTCGCCGGCATCGGCCGGCCAGACGTAGCGCTCGGCTCACCGACGCAGATGGTGGTGTTCACCCGATGAGTGCGGCCGATAAGAACATTGAAATTCCCGATTTCTCGCTCGTCGTGCTCATCGGCTCGACGGGTTCGGGAAAATCGACTTTCGCAGCGAAGCACTTCCTGCCAACGGAGGTGATTTCGTCGGATTATTGTCGTGCTCTGGTGTCCGATGACGAAACGGACCAAAGCGTCACCGCCGATGCCTTCGAGCTGGTTCGCGAAATCGCGGGACGGCGGCTGAAACGTCGGAAACTCGCGGTCATTGATGCCACGAATGTCCGTCCCGCGGATCGCAAGGGCTGGATCGAGCTGGCTCGCCAATGGCACGCCCTGCCTGTCGCCATCGTTTTCGACCCCGGCATCGATGTTTGTATCGAGCGTAATAAAGCGCGGCCTGACCGTGCTTTTGGCGGCCAGGTCGTCCAAAGGATGGTCTCGGAAGTACGACGTGGCCTCGGAGGCCTTCAGCGCGAGGGATTCCGCCAAGTCTGGAAACTCACCAGCGTCGAGAGCATCGATACTGCTACGGTCGCACGTCAGCCTCTTTGGACCGATAAGCGAGACGATGCTGGTCCGTTCGATATCGTCGGCGACATCCATGGCTGCGCCGATGAGCTTCAGGCCCTGCTCGCCAAACTTGGATACCGGATCGAATGGGTTGAGGATCGCGGCGAACGCGCGGTCACTGTGATTCCACCTGAAGGCCGGAAAGTGGTCTTCGTGGGTGATCTCGTCGACCGAGGACCGAACTCGCCGGATGTCTTGCGTATCGCGATGAGTATGACGGCTGGCGGAACCGCATACGCTGTCCAGGGCAATCATGATCGCAAATTCGAGCGTTGGCTGGCGGGGCGGAAAGTAACGATCGCCCATGGCTTGCAGCAGACCATCGATCAATTGGAGGGTCAGGACCGCGGCTTTCGTGAGGCCTTGCCGAAATTCCTCGATGGGCTCCGCAGTCATGTCTGGTTGGATGGCGGACGATTGGCGGTCGCACATGCAGGCATGAAAGAAGAGATGGTCGGTCGTGGATCGGCCGCCGTACGAGAATTCGCGCTCTACGGCGAGACCACCGGTGAGATTGACGAATTTGGCTTACCGGTGCGCGCCGATTGGGCTGCGAGCTATCGAGGCCCAACATCCATCGTGTACGGCCACACACCAGTCGTGCGCGCGGATTGGGTGAACAACACTCTCTGCATCGATACCGGATGTGTTTTTGGCGGCAAGCTCACGGCATTGCGTTGGCCGGAAAAGGAACTGGTCGACGTCCCGGCCAAGCAAATCTGGTTTGAACCGATGCGCCCGCTGGGCGGCGCAACGGATTCGACATCGGCCCAAGCTGATGCAGATCAAGTGCTCGACATCAAGGATGTCAGCGGGCGCCGGTGGATCGAGACGGAACTCATGGGCCGCATCGTCGTCGCTGAGGAGAATGCGTCTGCCGCATTGGAAGTCATGAGCCGTTTTGCGTTGGCCCCGCAGTGGCTCGCTTATCTACCGCCAACGATGTCGCCGTCAGAGACCAGCGAGCGCGAAGGATGGCTGGAGCGGCCGGAGGAAGCCTTCGCGCATTTTCGGGCGAGGGGCGTCGAGGAAGTCGTGTGCGAAGAGAAGCACATGGGCTCGCGCGCCGTGATTGCGCTTTGCCAGACGGCGGATGTCGCCAAAACAAGGTTTGGTGTTATCGGCAACGAGACAGGTGCGATCTGGACACGCACAGGCCGAGCTTTCTTCACTGAACAAGCCATGACTGAAGGCCTCCTCGCACGGCTGCGCTCGGCGGTTGAATGCGCGGGTTTGTGGAAAGAGCTTGATACGGACTGGCTACTGCTCGATGCCGAGATAATGCCTTGGTCGGCCAAGGCCGGCAGCCTGATTGAAAGCCAGTATGCACCTGTCGCCGCGTCATCCCGCGCAGGCTTCGCCGCGGCGGCAGAAGCTTTCGCTCGGGCCGGCCATCGTGGCCTTGAGATCACGAATATTCGCGATCACTTTGCCGATCGTGCGCAACGCGCCGCGCTTTATGCCAAGGCGTGGGCGCCTTACGTGTGGCCGGTATCAAGCATCGACGATCTGAAGGTCGCACCATTCCACCTCCTCGCAAGCGAAGGTCGCGTTTGGTTCGACCAGGAGCATGTTTGGCACATGGGTTTGGCCGATCGCTTGGCCGCTGCGGCCAACGGCGTTGTGACGCGCACACATTGGCGCACGGTCTCGCTCAGCGATGAGAACGCCGTCGCTGACACAATCAGGTGGTGGGAGGATCTGACCGGCAATGGTGGCGAAGGGATGGTGATCAAGCCACGCCAGTTTGTTGCTCGCGGCAAAAAGGGGCTTATTCAACCCGCGTTAAAGGTACGCGGCCACGAATATCTCCGCATCATCTACGGCCCCGAATACGACGCCTCTGCGAATCTCACCCGACTCCGCGAGCGCGGCCTCGGAGGCAAACGCAATCTCGCCCTTCGCGAATTCGCCCTCGGCCACGAGGCGTTGAAGCGGTTCGTTGCTCGCGAACCGCTAAGGCGGATTCATGAATGCGTATTCGCCGTGTTGGCGCTTGAGAGCGAGCCGATCGATCCAAGGCTTTGACCGCTTGCGCGCCTCCTGATCCGTCGAATTTGGGATTTGGTGCGTGAGTCGTAGCCAAGCTACGATAACTCGCACTTTCTCAAATATTCTGCGAAGGGCGGCGCTGCAAGCTTCGAGCAGCCGGTCTCAGAAAAAGACCGTCAGAACGATCATAATTCCTGACGGTCTTTTCTCCGTCGCTTCTTGCAGCTTCTGATGAAACCGTCGAAAAAACCGTCAAATGAGCTGGCTTGTTCCGTCCGCCGCAAAGGTCGACTCCCGTCAAATCAATGACTTGGGCAAACAACGTCGCGGAGAGACAATGGAGGGCGAATGATCAATGAGCTATCCCATAACCCTCTATTTTTCCTACGCTATTCCCCTCCCAAGCCCTCCAGGGTATCCCAAGCCCCTCATTCCCACTCGATGGTTCCCGGCGGCTTCGAGGTGTAGTCGTAGACCACGCGGTTGATGCCGCGGACCTCGTTGACGATGCGGGTCGCCATGCGGCCGAGCAGGGCCGGCTCGAAGGGATAGAAATCGGCGGTCATGCCGTCGGTCGAGGTGACGGCGCGGAGCGCGCAGACATGGTCGTAGGTGCGGCCGTCGCCCATGACGCCGACCGTCTTCACCGGCAGCAGCACGGCGAAGGCCTGCCAGATCTGGTCATAGAGCCCGGCCTTGTCGATCTCTTCCAGGTAGATCGCGTCGGCCTTTCTCAGGATGTCGAGCTTCTCCCGGGTGATGTCGCCGGGCACGCGGATCGCGAGGCCGGGGCCGGGGAAGGGATGGCGGCGGATCATCTTCTCCGGCAGGCCGAGCTCGCGCCCCAAGGCGCGGACCTCGTCCTTGAAGAGCTCGCGCAGGGGCTCGACCAGCTTCATCTTCATGCGCTCGGGCAGGCCGCCGACATTGTGGTGGCTCTTGATGGTGACGCTGGGACCGCCGGTGAAGGAGACGCTCTCGATCACGTCCGGATAGAGCGTGCCTTGCGCCAGGAAGTCGGCGCCGCCGATCTTGTGCGCCTCCTCGTCGAACACGTCGATGAACAGCCGGCCGATGGTCTTGCGCTTCTTCTCGGGGTCGGTGACGCCCGCGAGCTCGCCGAGGAAGAGATCGCTGGCGTCGCGATGCACCAGCGGGATGTTGTAATGGTCGCGGAACAGCGACACGACCTGCTCCGCCTCGCCGCCGCGCAACAGGCCGTGATCGACGAAGATGCAGGTGAGCTGGTCGCCGATCGCCTCGTGGATCAGCACCGCGGCGACCGAGGAATCGACGCCGCCCGAGAGGCCGCAGATCACCTTGCTCTTGCCCACCTGGGCGCGGATCTTGGCGATCATGGATTCCTTGTAGGCCGCCATGGTCCAGTCGGCCTTGCAGCCGCAGATCTTCGTGACGAAGTTCTTGATGAGCGCCGCGCCCCGCGGCGTGTGCACGACCTCGGGGTGGAACTGCACGGCGTAGTATTTGCGGCTCTCATTGGCGATCGCCGCATAGGGCGCGCCGTCGCTGACCGCCACCACCTCGAAGCCTTCGGGCAGGCGCACCACGCGGTCGCCGTGGCTCATCCAGACCTGGTCGGTGTCGCCGGGCCGCCAGACGCCGTCGAAGATCGCCGCCGGCTCCTTGATCTGCAAGGTGGCGCGGCCGAACTCGCGGTGGTCGGAGCCTTCGACCTCGCCGCCCAGCTGCGCGCACATGGTCTGCTCGCCGTAGCAGATGCCGAAGACCGGCAGCTTCGACTGCCAGACGGCGTCGGGTGCCCGAGGCCCGTCCTCGGTGGTGACCGAGTGCGGCGAGCCGGAGAGGATGATGCCCTTGGGGTTGAATTCGGTGATGCGCTTCGCGTCGGTGTTGAACGGCATGATCTCGCAATAGACGCCGGCCTCGCGCACCCGCCGCGCGATCAACTGCGTCACCTGCGAGCCGAAATCGAGAATGAGAATCCGGTCGGTCATCAGAGGCAAGTCTCCGAAGCTTCGTTCATGGGCATCGTTCAGAAAACATGCGTGTCGCGACGCATGCTGAGGGCGTTGGCCAAGATGTCGGCGTCCACGCCGAAAAAGAGGGGAAAGATCGTGAATTGCCGCTCCTCGCGCCATCGCCACGGCCGTGGAGCGAGGCGATATCCGGCGCCCTCTCGAAACTTCACCTGCACCAATTTCGAGAACAGCCAGCGCCGCGACTTTATCTCGACCACGTCCTGCCAGGCCACCAGACGGGGCCTGACCTGCGGATGGTCTATGCCCGCTTGCGAGAGCTCGATCCAGCGCCGGCGCTCGACGACGAACGCCAGGGAGGATGCGCCGATCACGATGCACGTCAGCCCGGCGCCGGGACCCGAGTAGTTGAGCTCCGGCCGCGCCGGCCCGATCAGCAGGACGAGGCCGGACGCGATCACGGCAAGCGAAGACACGATCCGCGCGACCCAGACGACGAGAGGAATCCGTACCGCGAGAGTCGCGCGCGTATCGAACAGCGCTCTGTTCGGCTCGATCGTCAAGGCGACCCACAGGAAGGCAAGCGACATCAAGGCAAATGCCCCAGGCACGACGAAATTCGGAAGCCAGAGAGAGTCGGAAATGGAAAGGATGGAGCGTCCCGCCATGGGGTAGTTCAGATTGAAGGCGCAGACCCAAAAGGCCGTGCTCAACAGATAGCGAACAACGTAGCCGCGGCGCTTCATGCCCGGCGGCCTTCCGCCACGCGGCAGGCGGCGATCAGCGCGTCGAGATCCTTCCACCCGTAGGCCACATCCGGCACGCCGTCGTCGATGCCTTCGGCGACGAGCGCGCCGCCGAGGCGCTCGTAGAAGCGGCGGTATTCGTTGTCGCGGTAGGCCCAGAGGACGACGGCCTCGCGGCCGAGCTTCTGCCAGCGCGCGGCGGCGGCGGCGATCAGCGCGCGGCCGAGGCCCTTGCCCTGCACTTCGCGCAAGGTGTGCAGCGAGTAGATCTCGCAGTCGAAGCCGTCGCAGCTCCCGGAAACGAAATCGTGGCCCTTCACATGCCCGCCGAACAGGAAACCCTGCGGAATATCGGCGCTCTCGCCGCCGATCAGGATCAGGTTGTCGGGATCGGTGTGCCAGCGCTCCCAGAGCGGCAGGCGCTTCTCGACGTTGCGCTCCGCCATCTGCGCCGGCGAGATGATCGAGCCATAAGTGCGCTCCCAGCCCGTGAGATGGATCTGCGCGATGGCGCGGAGGTCGCTCTTCTCGGCGTCGCGGATGGCGAAGGTCACGGCTTCTTCTCCATCACCGCGACGAAGAAGCCGTCGGTGCCGTGACGCGCCGGGGTGAGCACCAGCATGTCGCCGTCACCCGGATAGCGAACATCGGCGCCTTGATGCTGCATCGCCTCGGCCCAGACCTTCGGTGCCGGCACCAGCCCGAAGTCGGGATGCGCGT
Source organism: Dongiaceae bacterium (assembly GCA_035548715.1). Classification (GTDB taxonomy): domain Bacteria; phylum Pseudomonadota; class Alphaproteobacteria; order Dongiales; family Dongiaceae; genus Dongia. The sequence goes on along the minus strand of DASZSL010000067.1, from coordinate 118,873 downwards.
CCAGGAAGGCTTTCACCTGGTCGGCATTCTCTTCCTGGAACAGGGAGCAGGTGGCGTAGACCAGGCGGCCGCCGGGCTTCACCAGGCGCGCCGCGCTCTCCAGAATCCGGCGCTGCAGATCGACGAGATTGTCGAGGTCGGCGGGCTTCAGGCGCCATTTGGCGTCGGGATTGCGGCGCCAGGTGCCGGCGCCGCTGCAGGGCGCGTCGATCAGCACCCGGTCGAAGCCGCCTTGATGCCGCTTCACCCACGGGTCGCGCTCCGAGGAGAGGTCGCGGCGCTCGACATTGTTGACGCCGGCGCGGCGGATGCGGGTCGCCGAGCGCTCGATGCGGCCCTTCAGCACGTCGGTCGCGACGATCTTGCCCTTGTTCTGCATGGTCGCGGCGATGGCCAGGGTCTTGCCGCCGGCGCCGGCGCAGAAATCGACCACGCGCTCGCCCGGGCGCGCATCGACCATCAGCGCGACGAGCTGCGAGCCCTCGTCCTGGATCTCGATGATGCCGTTCCTGAAGATCTCCAGCCCGGCCAGCGGCGGGCGGCCCTCGACCCTGAGGCCCCAGGGCGAGAGCGGGGTCGGCTTGGCTTCGATCTCGGCGTGGCGCAGCGCCTTGATCGCCGCCTCGCGCGTGGTCTTCAGCGTGTTGACCCGGATGTCGGTCGCGGCCTCGTCGAGCGCCGCTTTCATCTCGGCTTCCAGGCGCCTGCCGAAGGCGCGCTTCAGGCGCGGCTCGCACCATTCGGGGAATTCCAGCTTCACCCAGAGCGGCGCCCTGGGATCGGCGAGCGGCTGGCCCTCGAGCGCTTTCGCGATGCGCTTCTCGGTCTGGTCGAGGGTCGAGGGGCGATACTGGCCACCGTCGAAGGCGCCGGCGATGCGGTCGGCGGACCAGCCCTCGATCAGCGCCATGCGCGCGATCATGCGGGCGCGCTCGACCTGCGGGAGCGCCACGTCGCCGCGCGCACGGTCCAGCCGCCAGCCCAATTCCGCGCGGCAGCGGAGCACGGCATAGACATGGTCGAGCACCGCGCGCCGGTCCTGGCCGCCGATATAGCGGCGGTTGCGGAAATAGGCGGCGCTCGCCCGGTCGGCCGGGGCGGTGCCGGCATGAATCGCCTCGAGGAGCTCGATCGCGGCCTGGATTCTCGCGCCGGGGGTCATGATCGGACGAGTGCAGTTGGAGATACCCGTCGACCCCTCACCCAACCCTCTCCCTCAAGCGGAGAGGGCTTTGGAGCGCGTATTCGGCGCAACTGATGGAGCGAACTCGGTGAACTCCCTCGCCCCTTGCGGGAGAGGGTAGGGGTGAGGGGTCGATGACTCTCGGAAGCTGTGCTCAATCGAAGCGGCCCACTCACATGTTCTGCCGGTAGTTCGGCGCTTCGCGGGTGATCTGCACGTCGTGGACGTGGCTTTCCGCCAGACCGGCATTGGTGATGCGCAGGAACCGGCAGTTCTTCTGCATGTCCGGGATGGTCTTGTTGCCGGTATAGCCCATCGCCGCCTTGAGGCCGCCGACGAGCTGGTGGATCACCGTGCCGGCCGGGCCCTTGTAAGGCACGCGGCCCTCGATGCCCTCGGGGACCAGCTTCAGCTTGTCGGCCACTTCCTGCTGGAAGTAGCGGTCGGCGGAGCCGCGTGCCATGGCGCCCAGCGAGCCCATGCCGCGGTACGACTTGTAGGACCGGCCGTTATAGAGGAAGACCTCGCCGGGGCTCTCGTCGGTGCCGGCCAGCAGCGAGCCCACCATGGCGCAATCGGCGCCGGCGGCGATTGCCTTGGCGAGGTCTCCGGAATACTTGATGCCGCCATCGGCGATGACGGGCACGCCGGATTTATGCGCCCGCCCGGCGGCGTCGGTGATGGCAGTGAGCTGCGGCACGCCGACGCCGGCGACGATGCGGGTGGTGCAGATCGAGCCCGGGCCGATGCCGACCTTGATCGCGTCGGCACCCTGGTCGATCAGCGCCTGGGCGCCCTCGGCGGTCGCGACGTTGCCGGCCACGACCTGGCAATCGTTGGAGAGGCGCTTGACCGCGCCGACCGCGGAGAGCACGCCCTCGGAATGGCCATGGGCGGTGTCGATCACCAGCACGTCGACGCCGGCCTCGAGCAGCGCCTCGGCGCGGCGCAGCCCGTCCTCGCCGACGCCGACCGCGGCCGCGACGCGCAGGCGGCCCTTCTCGTCCTTGCAGGCATGGGGATAGGCCTGGGCCTTCTCCATGTCCTTGACCGTGATGAGGCCGATGCAGCGGTAGCTGTCATCGACCACCAGCAGCTTCTCCAGCCGGTGCTGGTGCAGCAGCTTGCGGGCCTCGCCATGGCCGACGCCGGGCTGCACCGTGATGAGCTTGTCCTTGGTCATCAGGTTGCCGACGGTCTCGTTCATGTCGGTGGCGAAGCGCACGTCGCGGTTGGTGAGGATGCCGACCAGCTTGCCGGATTTCTTCTCCACCACCGGGAAGCCGGAGATCTCATGCGCCTGCATCAGGGCCAGGGCCTCGGAAAGGGTCGCCTCGGGATGGATGGTCAGCGGATTGACCACCATGCCGCTCTCGAAGCGCTTCACCTTGCGCACTTCCTCGGCCTGGCGCTGGATGTCGAGGTTCTTGTGGATGACGCCGAGCCCGCCGCTCTGGGCCATGGTGATCGCCATCTTCGCCTCGGTCACGGTGTCCATGGCCGAGGAGAGCAGCGGGATCGAGAGCTGGATGCGCTTGGTCAGGCGCGTCTGGGTGTCGGCGGTGGCCGGCAGGACGGCGCTGGCCGCCGGCTCCAGCAGCACGTCGTCGAAGGTCAGAGCGTCGCGGATTTCCATCGCCAAACCCCGCTGGAAGGGACCGTCGGTGGAAACCGGTCCGTCCTCTAATAGATTCCTGTCCCGGAATCGGGTTGGCGCGGCATCATACACAGGGAAAGTGCCCCGTCCAGGCAAAGGGCCCGGATTCCGCGGCCGAAGGCCGCAGGGCTGGCATGCCCCCATGGCTATGGCGCCGGCGGAGTTGCTTCGCTATATCTGGGAGTCGCGGGCTGGATCAGGACTCCGGTTCCGCGCCTCTCCGCGAATGAGTCGCGCTCTCAGCAAAGCCCCCTCGGCCGCAAGGGTCTCGTCAGGACGGCCCGGCAAGGTCACGCCCGTCGCCGCGGCCGACTCGCGGTCGATCCCGATCAACCGACCGCGATCAAACCGACTGCGATCAACCGACTGGCCGATGCGACGCTAACCCCCGAAACCTTCCGCACAACCTTCCGCACAAGGACCAATGATGAAACGAGCCCTCCTGCTGGGCGCCGTCCTGGCTTCCGTTGCCTCCGTGGCATTCGCCGCCGCCGGCATCAGCGTCAACAACCAGAGCTCGGTCGATATCGACCATCTCTACACCTCGGCTCCCGGCAAGAAGGCCTGGGGCGCCGACCTGCTCGCCGGCGCGGATCCGATCGAGCGCGGCAAGTCCGCGACGGTCGTCAAGCTGGTGCCCGGCACCTACGACCTGCAGCTCGTCGATGACGATGACGGCGGCAAGCCCTGCATCGTCTCGAACGTGAAGGTGAAGGCCGGCGTTGCGCTGAAGCTCACCAAGAAGATGACCGCCGCCTGCAGCTGATCGGGCGCGGCCTCCCGCGGCTGAATGGGCGCCGGCGAGAACCGGCGCCCATTTTCATTTCAGCGAGTTCATTTCAGCGAGGCGATGTACTCGGCGATGGCGTGGATGTCGGCGTCGGGGAGCTGGGCGATGTTCTTCTGCACCTCGCCCATGCCGCCATAGGTGAGGTGGTCGTAGCCGCCATCCTCGCCTTCCTTCAGGCCCGCGGCGAGATCGTCCACGTCCTGGAAGTCGCCCCGCGCGATGACGCCGCGCAGGCTCGGCACCTTGCCCTTGCCGGAGGGATGCGGGCCGCCCGCGAAGGCCTGGCCGGCCTTGGGGATCATCAGCAGGTTGCGCGGCGTGTGGCATTCGGCGCAATGGCCGGCGCCGTTCACCAGATAGGCGCCGCGGTTCCAGCTCGCCGACTGGCCGGGATCGATGGTCGAGGACCGGCCGGGCGTGCCGCTGAGCGCCAGGCGCTTCCACAGGCCGATGCCATGCCGCATGAACCAGGCGAGCGGCAGGCCGACATCCGGATCGTCGGCTTTGACCGGCGGCAGGGAGAACAGATAGGCCTTGATGTCCAGCACATCCGCCACGGTCATGTTGCGATACGAGGTGTAGGGAAAGGCCGGGATCAGATTCTCGCCTTCCGGCGAGACGCCGTGCTGCATGGCATTGACGAAATCGGCGTCGGACCAGGTGCCGATGCCGGTCTCCTTGTCCGCCGTGATGTTGGGCGGATAGAGCGTGCCCAGCGGCGTTGCCAGCGGCGCGCCGCCGGAGGGGATCTTCGGATCGCGTCCCGCCGCGTCCTTGGCCGGCGCATGGCAGGAGATGCAGCCGCCGGCATGGAACAGCAGCTCGCCGTTCTTGAGGTCCGGCTGGTGCGCGGCGAGGTCGGGGAGTGCCGCCGTCTGCGGCAGCGACGCCCAATAGAGCAGGGCGCCGCCGATGATCACGACGGCGCCCAGCGAAGCCCAGATCTTCGTTCTCATGCCGGGATCGGGCGCGGACTCACTCCTTGGCCCGGTACTTGTCGTGGCAGGCGCCGCAGGCGGCGCCGAGCGACTTGAAAGCGGTCTGGAAGCCGGCCATGTCGGTGGCCGCGGCGACGGCGATCGCCGCGTTCTTGGCGTCCGTGCGGTGCTGCTCGAAGCCGGCGCGGTCGCTCCAGATGGCGGGAAGCGCCTTGTCGTCCTCCTTGTCGCTGCCCTCGGGGAAGAGGTCCTTGAAATGGTCGAGATAGCCGGCGATGGCGTTGCCGTCCTTCTGCGCCTCGGCCTGGTCGAACTTGTCGCTCTTGGCCATCTGGGCGAGCGGGCGCAGGCTGCGGCCGATGTTCTTCATGGTCGTCTCGCGCTCGTTATCCGCGGCGAAGCCGACACCGACCAGCACGACGCTGACGCTGAGGCCGAGGGCGACAGCGGAAACTCTCTTCCAGTTCATAGCGGATGCTTCCCTTTGGTTGGCAGTGGCAGTGGCAATAGACGACAAACCTGAGCGCAAACTGATGCGGCGCCCTTTGCCGCAGGCGGGATGATCTGCTCCATCCCCTCCAAACAGCAGATCGCAACCTTATATTCCCAACTTCCGCGGCGGATCGGGCGGGAAAACTGACGGGCGGCTTTCAACAATTGGTGATCTCAGGACCCGGTCAGCCGCGAAAGCCGAGCGCCACCACATAGATCTCCGCCGAGTCCTTGCGGCTGGCCGGGGGCTTCACGTGGCGGACCTCGGCGAAGTCCCGTTTCAGCCGCTTCAGCAGGTCGCCGGTCGCGCCGCCCTGCAGCACCTTGGCGATGAAGGTGCCGCCCGGCGCCAGGACCTCCGAGGCGAACTGATAGGCGGTCTCGGCCAGCGCCATGATCTTCAGATGATCGGTCTGCTGGTGGCCGGTCGCCGAGGCCGCCATGTCGGAAAGCACGACGTCGGCCTCGCCCTGCAGGAGGGTCTTCAGCTTGTCCGGCGCCTCGTCGGTCATGAAATCGAGATGCAGGATCGTGGCGCCGGGCACCGGCTCCATCTCCAGGATGTCGATGCCGACGATCCTGCCCTTCCCATGCTTCAGGACCTGTTCGGCCGCGACCTGGGTCCAGCCGCCGGGGGCGGCGCCGAGATCGACGACGCGGGCGCCGGGCTTCAGGAAATGGAAGCGCTCGTCCATCTGCAGCAGCTTGAAGGCGGCGCGGGAACGGTAGCCGCGCTTCTTCGCCTCGGCGACGTAAGGGTCGTTGAGCTGCCGCTCCAGCCAGCGCGTCGAGGAGACGCTGCGCTTGCCGGCGGTCTTCACCCGCTCGGTCAGGCCGCGGCCCGAGGGATTGGAGCCGGCCTGCGCGCCCGGCTTGCGGCCGCCGCGCTTCATGTCCGGCTGGCGCGGGCCGCCCGTACCGTGTCGCGCCATCGCGGCTATGCCGGAACGGGCGCGGTGACGGGCGCGTCGAAGGCGGCGTTGCGCGCCGGGCCGTTCATCAGGCTCATGAGGATGCCCTCGCGCACGCCGCGATCGGCGACGCGCAGGCGCCCGACCGGCCACAGCCGGCAGATCGCCGAGAGGATGGCGCAGCCCGACAGCACGAGATCGGCGCGCTCCATGCCGATGCAGGCGATCTCGGCGCGGCCGGCGACGTTGCGGCGGGCGATCTCGGCGCTGATGCGCTCGATCACCGCGAAGTCGAGATGGCTGCCATCGACCTGGTTGCGGTCGTAGCGCGAGAGGCCGAGATGGATGCCGGCCAGGGTCGTGACCGTGCCGGAGGTGCCGAGCATCTGCACCTCGCCGGCGCCGATCGCGCGATTGGCGCTGACCGCGCGCTGCAGGGGCTCGAGATGGTCGGCCACCACATCGACCATGCGGTTGTAGAAGGTGGCGGCATCCTCGCCGGGCTTGGGCTCGGTGCCGAAGCGCTCGGTCATGGAGACGACGCCCAGCGGCACCGAGTGCCAGGCCACCATCTCCGGCGCGCGGTTGGGCCGGAACCGGAGCCAGCCCAGCTCGGTCGAGCCGCCGCCGATGTCGAACACGATGGCATAAGGGTGGTGCTTGTCGAGCAGCGGCAGGCAGCCCTTGAAGGCGAGCTGGGCCTCCTCGCCGCTGGTGATGATGTCCAGGCGCACGCCGGTCTCGCTCAAGGACCGGGCGACGAAGTCGCCGCAATTCTCCGCCCGGCGGCAGGCCTCGGTCGCGACCGCGCGGGAGAGCGTGACGCCGCGCCGCGCCATCTTGCCGGCGCAGATCTTGAGCGCCTCCAGCGTCCGGTCGATGGCGGCGTCGGACAGGCGGCCGGTCTGCGCCACGCCCTCGCCCAGGCGGACGATGCGGGAGAAGGCGTCGATCACATGGAATCCGGTCCCCGCATGCCGGGCCACCAAAAGCCGGCAATTGTTGGTGCCGAGATCGAGCGCGGCCATGATTTCGCCCGGCCGGGCGGAACGCGCCAGCACGTGCGGCGCCGAATCCCCCGGGCCGGAGAGGCCCGTCATCACGTTCAAAACTCCCAAAGTCCGGGCCGGGGCGGCTCTCTGGAAATGAGCGCCAGCACCCGGTGCCTGAACCGTTCCAATGCCGATCCTACACGGAATGGCGGGCAAAATGAAGGATTTGGGGCCGCCAAACCGGCGGCCCGGGCCCGATTCGGCCGGTTTTCCGCGGGTTCGCGACGGATCGAGGGATCCGTCCGGGCGGGGTTGAAACTCTTGAAGGCCGGCGATAAATTCCGCCCGCTTCCGCGCCGGCCCTCGTTGCGCCGGCCTGCATCCCTGCTGGGGGATCGTCTAGCGGTAGGACTACGGACTCTGACTCCGTCAACCCTGGTTCGAATCCAGGTCCCCCAGCCAAACTTCGTTTCTCGCCGAGCCTGCTCCATCGACCGCGGCGTTCCCCTCCTCAGATGAAGCGTGTGTGATCGGGACCGCGCAAGCAGCGACGGTGTCGGTGCGTAAGCCGTTTTCGCTGCCGTCGTGATCTGATGAGCCGCTTGCATTAGGCTCGCTACTGGTGCCGCAAAAGCCCCGCGCCGTTCGGACTGGCCCGCACGGTCTCTGGCTTGATCGACGCCAAAGCATTGGCGATCCGGTCTCGTGTCGCCTGGTCGGGAGCATGCATCGGCGAACGGGGATGTCCGGTCTGAATTCCTTGCATTTGCTGCGCGACCTTCACGCGCGCCGGCATATTCGGTCCGACCAGGGTTTGCCAGAGCGCACCCAAATCAGCCTGAAGCCGCGCCGCTTCATTCTTGCTGCCGCTGCGAACAGCCTCCCAGAGAGCTAGGCTGGCGGATGGCGCGGCCGTGCCGATTGCCGCAATGGAACCTGCGGCGCCGGCCTCATAGCATTCTCGGAGCATCTCATCGAGTGCGGCGAACACTCGGTCGGCGCCGAGGGTGCGCACCATTTCCGCGTAGAGGCCGAGATCCGTCTTGCTCTGCTTGATCGCCACGATCTCCGGTACTTCTTCGACCAAGCGCCTGGCGAGCGCCGGCGAGACGGGGGTCCAGGGAATGACGTTGTAGATGATAAGCGGAAAAGGCGATTCATCAGCCGCCCTGGCGTAGAACTCCACCAATCCCTCTGGCTCCGGCTCGAAGATATAGTGCGGCGGAGTGATCTGAAGCGCGGCGAGTGGGAGAGGCGCCAGTCGCCGCACCCGGCGTGTCACCTCGCGGGTGCTGTCGGCAATGATGCTGGCGACGACGGGGACCCGGCCTTCGGCGGCCTCTATCGTTGACTGCGCGATGCGGGCCAGCTCGTCGACGGTCAAGGTGTAACCCTCGCCGGTGCTGCCGCCCACGACCAATCCATGCACGCCTTGTTCGATCATCCAGCGCACTTGCGCAGCGATCGCGTCTTCGTCGAGCTCCCCTTGTGCGTCGAATGGTGTCGTCAGAGGCGGGATGATCCCCTGCAGACGGACGGGCGCGGTCATCTTAGGGTCTAGTGCGGCATGATCCCGGCGAGGCGCGGCAGGCTTCGGCTATGACCACTTCGCACCCTTCTCGTAACCGAGCCTTCGCGAGAGCTGCTCTGCCGTGGCGACCACGAGTGCCGAGAATGAGGCGAGCTTGTCGTCGGTCATGGCCTCGCGCGGCCCCGAGACGCTGAGCGCCGCGAAAACCCGGCCGGCGGAGCTGTAAACCGGCGCGGCGACGCAACGCACGTCGGGTTGGTGCTCGCCTTCGTCGATCGAGTAGCCCCGGGCGGCCGTACGCGCCAGCTCTTCGAAGAGTTGCTGCGGATCGGTGATCGTGCGCGGCGTATAGGGCACCAGACCGCCGCGAATGACCTTATCGATCACCGGCTTCTCCTGGAATGCCAGCACGGCCTTGCCGACGCCGGTGCAGTAGGCAGGCGCGATAGACAGAGTCGTTGTCCAGTCGACATTGGTCCGGCCGGGCTCGCGATGCTCGATGCTGACCATGTTGGTGCCGTCGAACACGCAGAGGTGGGAATCGACGCCCGTCGCGCCGATCAGGCGATCCACCAGCGGCTTAGCTTCGCGATAGATATCGAGATTTCCCAATACGATGCTGCCGAGCTCAAACAGCCGGATGCCCATCCGGTAGCGGTCGCGCTCGCGATCCTGCTCCAGCAGCTTCACCTCGCGCAGGCTGCTGACCAGTCGGTGCACGGTCGTCTTCGGCATGCCGCAGCGCGCAGCGATCTCGTTGAGCGTCAGCGATTTGTCGTAGCGCGAGAAGCAGTCGAGGATCGCCATCAGCTTATGCATGGACTTCAGCGAGCCGCGATCGACCGCGCCATTGGCAGCCCCGGGCCGCGAGGAGCGCGCCTTCTGTGCTTCGAGAACTTGAGCCTTCGGCATTGTCGCCGCCCGAAAAAGTGGAACGATATCCATATAGGACAGAACCCGTCCCGAAACAAACCCTGCTCATCCTCACAGTTGGGATTGACAACCGGTATTCGGGCTACGTACAGTAGAATTCCGAAATGCGGAATATAGGTCCATTTATGGAGGAAGCGATAGTTCCCGCCAGGGTGTTGTGTGTCGGCGTCGCGGTACAGGACAACATGTTCGCTATCGAGCGCCTGCCCTCCGAACCCACGAAGGTCTTTGCGCGGGACTTTTGCCAAGTCGGTGGCGGGCCGGCCGCCAATGCGGCGGTCACGGTCGCTCAACTCGGCGGCAAGGCTTCGCTTTGGGCGCGCGTGGGCGCGGATGCGGTGGGCGCCGGCATCGTCAGCGAGCTGGCGGGCTACGGTGTCGACACGGCACGTGTGAAGCAAATCCCGGATCGACGCAGCGGCGTCTCTGCGGTCTTGATCGACGGCAACGGCGAACGGTCGATCGTCGCTTTCGCCGACCGCAAGCTGGACACCGACACGAACTGGCTGCCGCGGGAGCTGCCGGCCGATATCGATGCGATTCTGTGCGATGTCCGTTGGCCGGCGGCATCGGAGCACGTGATGAAGCTGGCACGGGACACGCGGATTCCCATCGTGCTCGATGCCGATCTGACCGACGACGATGCTGTGGGGCGCCTGTTCGGCATGGCGACGCATGTCGTTTTCTCAAGCCCGGCTCTGCGTAGGCACACCGGACGGGCAGCGATCGACGAAGCGTTGAAGCAGGCCCAGGACCAGACGAAAGGTGTCGTGGCGGTGACGCGTGGCGCCGAGGGCTTCTCGTGGCTGGAGGATGGCGCCGTCCGTTCCATCCCCGCCATGCGTGTCGACGTGGTGGATACGCTCGCGGCCGGCGACGTGTTCCATGGCGCTTTCGCTCTTGGATTGGGCGAAGGTCATCGAACCGAGGGGGCGGGCCAATTCGCCACCGCGGCGGCGGCGCTCAAATGCACGCGTTGGGGGGGGAGATCCGGAATTCCCACGCGCCGCGAGCTGGATGATTTCATCGCGACCGCCGCCTGACCTGACGCGGGATCTGCAAGAGGACGACTGCATATGGAAATCTCGGCAGGCAAGCTGCGTGCCTTGAGACGGCTGGCCGACGACGACGGCCGCTTCAAGATGATCGCCGTCGATCAAAGGCCGCCGATGTTGAAGGCGTTGGCGGGGAAGTTCGCGCCGCTCAGGCCGAGCTATGCCGATCTCGCCGCCGTCAAGAAGACGCTGGCCGGGACGTTGTTGCCGCATGGATCGGCTCTGCTGATCGATCCTGATTACGGCTTCACCGCGGCGGAGCCGGTCATACCACCGGGCAAAGGCCTGCTCGTCACGCTCGAGGATTTCGACTTCGACGAAACGCCGGCGGGGCGGAAAAGCCGTGTCCTGCAAGGCTGGAGCGTCGAGAAGATCAAGCGGATGGGCGCGGACGGCGTGAAGCTGCTGCTCTGGTATCGGCCCGATGCCGCCGCCGATGTGCTTGAGCATCAGCGCCACCTGGTGCGCGAGGTCGGTGATGCCTGCCGAGCCTACGATCTTCCCTTCCTGTTGGAGCTGCTGGTATATCCGTTCAAGGGATCGGCCGGACACAACACCGACTATGGCGAGCACGGCGAAAAGTATCCGGACCTGGTCCTGCAGAGCCTACGCGATTTCGCCTCCCACGAGTTCGGCGTCGATATCTACAAGATCGAGAGTCCGATCCTGACCAAGGAACTGCCGGATCCCACCGATGACGGGCCGGCGACCCGGGCCGCGCAAGGGAAGTTCGACGAGATCACGCGCATCATCGGCAAGCCCTGGGTGATGTTGAGCGCCGGGGCAAGCATGGAAGTCTTTCGCCGCGTGCTCGGATTTGCCTATCGCGCCGGTGCGAACGGCTATCTTGCGGGCCGCGCCATCTGGTGGCCGTCCTTCGAGTGCTACCCCGATATCGCCGCGATGACGTCGCGCCTGCAAGCCGAAGGACTCGGCTACATGCACGAGATCAACGCGCTGACTGCAGCTGCGGCAAGGCCGTGGACCGAAGCGCCGGATCTCGGCGGCAACGTGGCCGTCGCGGCGGCGGGGCATGCGTTTCCCACGGCCTATCCCGGCTTTGCTTGAAACTCAATTCCGACGAGAGCAGAACATGATCGAAGATCTCAAGGCCAAGCGCGTGGTCGTGACCGGTGCGGGCACCGGCATCGGCGCCGCGGTTGCAAAAGCCTTCGCGCGGGAAGGCGCCCGCGTCGTGGTGAATTACAATACCAGCACGGCGAACGCGGAGGTGGTGGTTGCATCGATCGTGCAGGCCGGCGGCGAGGCTCACGCCATCCAGGCCGACGTCTCGACAAGCGAGGGCGCCAACAGCCTGGTTTGCGCCAGCATCGCCAGGCTGAAGGGAATCGACGTGCTGGTGAACAATGCCGGCGCGATGATCCGGCGGGCGCCGCTCGCCGAATACGACGACGCACTCTTCGACCAGGTTCTGGACACGAACGTGCGGTCCGTCGTCATGGTCTCGCGCGCGGCGGCACCGCATATGCGCGAAGCGGGCGGCGGAGCCATCATCAATATGAGCTCGATCGCCGCGCGGAACGGCGGCGGTCCGGGCGCCGGCCTCTATGCCGGCGCCAAGGCCTTCGTGCTGAATTTCACCCGCAACATGGCCAAGGAATTGGCGCCCGACAACATCCGCGTCAACGGCGTTTCGCCGGGCGTGGTGATGACGCCGTTCCACGAGCGCTTCTCCAGCGCCGAATGGATCGAAGCGCAGCGCAAGACCATCCCGATGGCGCGGATCGGTACGCCGGAGGATGCAGTGGGCGTCTTCCTTTTTCTCGCCAGCACCGTGATGAGCGGCTACATCACCGGCCAGACGATCGAGCTGAACGGCGGGCAATACATGGCCTAGGCGGGCGCCGCTCAGGCCGCGAACCGCGCCGGCGACAGCGCCTCGATCGGGACCGTGGTGCGTCCGATCGTTATCAGCTCGGCGATGGCTTCTCCCGCGGCGGGCGCGATCTCGAAACCATGCTCGGAGAATCCAAAGGCATGGATCAGGTTCTTGGCCCGGGGACTCCAACCGATGACGGGCAGATGATCCGCCGTCACGGTCTCAAGCCCCGCCCAACTGCGCAGCAATCGCGCCTGTGCCAGCGCCGGCGCCCAGCGTGCGGCCGACCTGAGTACAACGGCGCAGGTCTCGCTCAGCGGCTCGGCGCGCGCGTTTTGCATATCGGCGCGCGAATGCCCGCCGCCGATCACGACGTTGCCGCGCGCCACCTGCCTGAGGCCGAGGTCGCCGCCGATGACGCCGACATTGTGAGCAATCAGCGGAGGAAGAGGCTCGGTCACCATGCAGGTAGGCGCGACCACCGCGACATCGATGCGATCCCCGAGCGCTTGGGCGAGCGCACTGGCGCCGGCATTCGCCGCGTTGACGACGGTACCGGCGCGCAACGGCGCGCCGTCACTCTCGACCGCAAGACCGCCCTCTATGGGAACGAGTGCCGTGACGGTCGCGGTGATCAGTTCGGCGCCGAGTCCGGTTGCGGTGCGGATGAAGGCGGCTGCGACGAGCCGCGGATTGGCGTGGCCGTCGTCGCGGCAGAGCGAGCCGCCGGCCATATCGCCGCCGATCCAGGGGCAGAGCTCGCGCAGCGCCGCCGGCGTCAGCAGCTCGGTATCGACGCCGTAACCGGTCGCGTCCGCGTGGAAGCGCTCGAGCCAGGCCATAGCCGCTTCGTCGGGCGCGACATAGAGATGACCGGAGCGCACGAACTCGCCGTCGGTACCGATCAACGCCGGCAGGTCATCCCAGATTCGCCGCGCGCGGATCGCCAGGGCGAGCTCTTCCAGCTTGCGCCCATGCTGGCGCACGCCACCGAAATTAACGGCGCTTGCCCCGCGGCCGCCACCGCTGCGATCCACGATGGCGACGGAGAGGCCGGCGCGGCGCAACGCGATCGCGGTCGAGCAGCCGACCATTCCGCCGCCGACGATGACAACGTCAAAAGCCCGCAAATGCCAGATCCTTCCAGGGATGCGATGCTGAATTTCGGTCTTGTATTCCGGATATCGGTATGATAATCCATATTATTAAGAACACCAAGGCTGATCCGCGTTTCGGCCACCGCCGCGGCGCGCAGTCGAAAACTCCATCGGAATGCCAAACAGGTGAGGATGTCATGTTGAAGTCACGTGCTTTGCTGGCCGCGTTGGCGGCGACCACGGCTCTGTCGATTGCGCCGCTCGCGGCGTCGCTGGCGGACGATGCTCCGGTCAGCGATCCGTTGGGCGTGGTCAAGATCGAGAAGGGCAATCCCATTGTGCTCGGTGCCTATTCCAGCCAGTCGGGTCCGGACACTCCGCAGGGTATCGATGAGCAGCGCGGGATGGAAATCGCCTTCTCCGAAGCCGGCGATAAAATCCTCGACCATCCGATCAAGCTGATCTCGGAAGACAGCCAATGCACCGCCGAAGGCGGCCAGGAAACCGCGAGCAAGCTCGCGGCCAATCCGGATGTCGTCGTTGTCCTCGGTCCCTCCTGCTCCAGCGTCGCGCGGGCCGGTGCGCCGATTCTCTGGAATGCCAGCATCGCCAGCATCGGCGTTGGCGCTTCGAACCCGGCGCTGACCGCTTCCGATCGGCCCGCGGGCTTCGAGGGCTTCCTGCGCGTGGTGCCGAATGATCAGGTGGCCGGCGCGTTCGCCGCCAAGTACGCCTATCAGGCTCTGGGCGCGCGCAAGGCAGCGACTCTCCATGACGGGACGCCTTACACGCAGGGTCTGGTCAGCGTGTTCGAGGCGGAGTTCAAGAAATACGGCGGCGCCATCGTTGCCGGCGAGGCGGTGTCGCCCGACAACACCGACATGCGCCCGGTCCTGACTCAGCTCACCAGCAACAAGCCCGATGTGCTTTACGCACCGCTCTACGTTCAGGCGGCCGCGTTCGTCGCGCGTCAGTCGAAGGAAATTCCCGGTATGAAAGGCGTGCCGATCGTCGGCAGCGAGTCGCCCTTCACGCCTTCCTTCCTGACCGCCGCCGGAGATTCCGCGATCGGCTTCAAGCTGATCACGGTCTCGACCGACGCGTTCAGCAGCACCTATCCGGCCTTCGTCGAGAAGTACAAGGACGTGAACGGCGAAGCGCCGACCAGCGGCTACGCGGCCTACGGCCACGACGCGGCGGCGCTCGCGATCAAGGCGATACTTTCGGTCGCCAAGACCGATGCCGACGGCAATACCTATATCGGCCGCAAGGCGCTGCGCGACGCCCTGTTCGCGACCAAGGATCTGCCGGGCCTCACCGGCACGTTGACCTGCACGCAGTACGGCGATTGCGGGGCGTCCAGCTATGTCGCGCTGGAGTTCACCAACGGCGACGCCAACAAGTACGTGCTCGGGACCAACCCGAAGCAGGTCTATCCCTGAGGCGACGGGGCGGGCTTCGGCCCGCCCCGATTTCCATCGCCCCGACAGCACAAGGCGCATCATGTCGAAGCAGATCTATCTGAGCTTTCCCGGGCGGAATGCCCATGGGATCATCGATCTCTATTGGGACAATGCGCCGGTGACTTGCGAGTCGATCTGGCAGGGGCTGGCGCAGCCGCTGCAGATCAAGCCGATGCATTCGATGTTCGTCGGTCCGGAGATCGCGATGGTGGTGCCGCAGGATCGACGCAGTTTCGGCGGCGACAAGATCCCGCCGGAAAGCCAGTCGAGCTATCCGCTCGCGGGCGAGCTTCTCTGGGTCTATCAGCCGGCATACGCCCGCAAGGGCGCTGCCGATGCCCTGTGGGAGATCGGGATGTTCTACGATTTCGGCGGTCGCCTGTTCGGGCCGACCGGGTGGTTCGCCGCCAATGTCTTCGGGCGAATGACCAAGGGTCTCGACGAAATCGCCGCCGCTTGCCGCTCGCTGCGAACCGAGGGCCAGCAGCCGATCGAGCTCGGCCGCGTCAAGGCGTGATGACGATCGGCCGGATCGGCGGCTGAGACCGAAGACGGCCGGCACTCTGCGGCGGGATTTTCGCCGCCGCGGCGGCGATCTCGGCTGCGGCGCTTCCGCACAGGCGCCCCTGGCAGGGTCCCATGCCGAGGCGCGTCGCCGACTTCACGTGATTGACGTCGCGGAAATCCTGTCGTCTCGCAGCGTCGCGGATCTCGCCGGCCGTCACGTTCTCGCAGCGGCAGACCACACAATCGTCCGGCGCTTCGGCCGCTATCGATGCGGGCACCGGAAAAGCGGTCGCGAGCGCATCTTGGAAACGCTCGAAGCGCCGCATTCTACGGCGCAAGGTTGCGAGACGTGCGCGGTCGATGCCGGCGCCGAATGCTTCCGCCACCAGCAAACCGGCCAGCTCGCCGGCAGTTTCAGCGGCATCGGCGCCGAGAATCGCCGCGCCGTCGCCGATCAGCCTGATCCCGGGTGCGCCGATAAAATCGGCGTCGCGTTGCGGGCGTTGCTGGCGTTGCGCCGCGTTCCAAGCGAAACGGCAGCCCGCCAGGTCAGCGAGCTGCGCCTCCGAGGACAGTCCGAAGCCGAAGCCGGCGGCGTCCCCGTCGATCGTCACCTGTCCGCCGCGATGCGCGATTTCCATACTCTCGAGCCGCGCACCGCCGATAAACCGGATCGGCCGCGCGCCTTCATAGACTGAAACGCCGCGCCGCCTGAGCGCGCCATAGAACCAAAGGCCCTTGCAGTAAGCCGCCGGATTCGACGTGCCCAGGGCGACCGTCGCTTTGACCTTCGCTCTGAAAGGCGCGGTATCGACCACGGCGGCGGGACGGACACCGGCTTTTAGATACTGCCAGGCGACGAGATAGAGCAGGGGGCCGGTCCCCACGAAGAGCGGGCGCTCTCCGACGACACAACCCTGATACTTCAACGCGACCTGTGCACCACCCAGCGAGAAGACGCCCGGCAACGTCCATCCGGGAATCGGCAGGACCCGATCCATCGCCCCGGTCGCGATGATGATCTCATCGAACCTTTCCGCGTATGGTTCGGCCGGCGCGCCGCTGAACAACGTTCTGCCGGCGATGTTCCACACCAGCGTATCGGGGCGATAATCGATCATCGGCAGGATCGCGTCGAAGGCCGCATGCACCGCCGCCGCCTTGCGCGCCTCGAATCCGTAGATCGCCTGGGCCTTGCGCCGGAAGCCATGCGGCTGACGGCGATAACTCTGGCCGCCGCTGCGTGGGGATTCGTCGAACACGGTCGGCCGGTGACCGTGCCGGACGAGTGTCTCGGCCGCGCGAGTTCCCGACGGACCTGCGCCGATGATGGCGATCCGTGGGCCGCCGTCAGTCATCGGCGACGCGCCAGCGGTCGCGGGTCACCGCCATGCCGTCAAGCGCCGCGGTCATGCAGGCGCGCTGCAAACCATGACCGTCGATGCCGACACGGCATTCCTGACAAGCGCCCATCAGGCAGAAGCCCGCACGCGGCGCACCGTCGAACTCGGAGTAGCGCAGCGCGGCATCGACGGTGAGGATGGCGCTGAGGACGGTATCGCCTTCGAAGGCGGAAATCGGCTCCCCGTCCACTATCAGCGTGATTCGTCCGCGGTCACGCTCCGCAATACGGCGCAGGATCCCGCCGGCAGGCTTCATGAAAACGCTTTTGCCAGCCGTCGGCTGGCTTCCTCGACGGTTGCGCGCTGGCTGGCGAAGCAAAGCCGGAGCGAGCCCTCTCCGCCGGCCCCGAAGGCGGAACCTGGTGCGAGACCGACACCGGCTTCGTCGATCAGGTGACGGGCGAGGCTGAGGCTGTCGAGCTCGCTGTCGACCGCGAAGAACGCATAGAACGTCGCGCGCGGCAGCGGCAGGCGGATGCGCCGCACGCCGGAAAGCATCTTGTAGACCAGGTCGCGATTCTCGCGCAGCAGATCGACCGACTGCCGGATGAACGGCTCCCCCTCGCGTACGGCGGTGACGCCCGCCGCCTGCACGAAGCTGGTGGCGCCGGACGTGTTGTATTCATTGATCGCTTCGAGCGACGGACCGATATCTGCCGGGGTGGTCAGCCAGCCGAGCCGCCATCCCGTCATCGACCAGGTCTTGGAGAAGCTGTTGATCACGACCAGCCGGTCCTCGGCTTCGCTCACCTCGAGGAAGGATGGGGCCACTTTGCGGTCGAACACCAGGCGGCAATAGACCTCATCGGCGATCAACCAGATGCCGCGCTTGCGGCAGAAGGCGACGAGCTCGCGCATCTGCTCCCGTTCCATCATCCAGCCGGTCGGGTTGTTCGGGGTGTTCACGAACAGGGCGACGGTCTTGTCATCGACCCTGGCGAGCAGCTTCTCGATATCCAGGAAGCGCTGCGCGTCGGCATCGGCGTCCAGCGGCACTTCGCGCGGCTCGGCGCCGATGATCGCGGCAGCGGCCTGCGGATTCGACCAGAGCGGCGTGACGAAAACGACATTCGACCCGGGATCCGCGACCGCCTGCAGGATCATCATGATGGCGTTCATCGCCGAGGTGGTGACCGTGATGCGATCCACGTCGATCGGCTTCCCGTAGAGCCCCTCCATATACACGGAGAGTGCGCCGCGAAGCTCGGGAATGCCGCGCTTGGGTGTATAATGGGTGAAGCCCTGCCGCAGGCTCGCCGCGGCGGCATCGCAGATGAAGCTCGGGGTCGGCTGATCGCTTTCGCCGAACCAGAGCGGAATGACGCCCTGGCGACCCCGACCGTAATTGGCGATGCCGGTGATCTGCGGTGTGGGCAGGTTGAGGATTGCGTCGCGCAGGCCGGATACCGTGAGCTGTTCGGGCATGATCATTCCGTGGAAGGGCTGTTTTCAAAAAGCGGTATTGAATTCCGCATTTCAGGATGCTATCCACCAAAGGCCGGTGATGCAAGACTTTTCCCCGGCCGGAAGTCGCCTGTGCGAAGCGAGGCCGCCTTTATTATGGGCGGTCTTCTGAGGGAATGAGATGGATGGCCAACCCACTCTGCTGAGACTGGACGGCGTCGGCAAGCGCTTCGGCGGCCTGCCGGTGCTGAGCGGCCTCGACGTCGCGGTGGGCGAGGGAAACATCCACAGCCTGATCGGCCCGAACGGTGC
This sequence comes from Dongiaceae bacterium, assembly GCA_035548715.1. GTDB lineage: Bacteria > Pseudomonadota > Alphaproteobacteria > Dongiales > Dongiaceae > Dongia. The sequence goes on along the minus strand of DASZSL010000067.1, from coordinate 100,365 downwards.
GGGAAAGACGACCGTCTTCAATTGCATCATGTCGCTTCTACCCATCGATACCGGCCGAATCCTTCTCGGCGAGACGCGTATCGACGGGTTGCGTCCGCATTTGGTGGCGCGGCACGGCGTGGCGCGGACCTATCAGAACATCCGTCTCTTCCCCGACATGACCATCATGGAGAACGTGCTGGTCGGCATGCACCGCCTACTCGGCCAGACGATCCTTGCCGGCATGCTCTCGCTGCCGGGCTATCGGCGCGAGGAAGCGCGGTGGCGCGACGAGGCGCGGCAGTTGCTGAGTTTCATCGGGCTCGGCGGCGATCCGGACCGGCCCGTGCGCGGCCTCTCTTATGGCGACCAGCGCCGCGTCGAGATCGCCCGCGCTCTGGCCAGCAAGCCGCGGCTGCTGCTGTTGGATGAACCGGCGGCCGGCATGAATCCGGCGGAAGGCGCGCAACTGGTCGATTTGATCCGACGGATTCGCGATCGCTATCGCGTTACCGTGATGCTGGTCGAGCACCATATGCGGATCGTGATGTCGATCTCCGACATCGTGACCGTGCTGGATCGCGGCCGGGTCCTCGCCAGCGACGTGCCGGATTCGATCCGGAACGACAGCAAGGTGATCGATGCCTATCTCGGCCGGGCCGCCAGCAAGCTGGTCGAAGAGAACCACGAGCGGCGGGTTGAGGCATGACCTTGCTCTCGGTCGAGGACCTCGGCGTCTCCTATGGCGGCATCCGCGCCGTCAAGGGCATTTCGCTCTCGCTCGACAAAGGCAGCATCGTCGCCCTGATCGGCGCCAACGGCGCGGGAAAATCGACGACCTTGCGCGCCGTCAGCGGCCTGACCGAGGCGAGCGGGCGCGTAACCTTCGATGGCGAGGACATCACCGATTTACCGCCGCATGACCGGGTATCTCGCGGCATCTCGCAGGTGCCCGAAGGCCGGCGCATCTTCGGCCGTCTGTCGGTGCGCGAGAACATCGAGGTCGGCGCGTTGCACCGGCGCGACCGGGCCAAGATCGCGGCGGACTTCGAGCATGTGCTGAAGCTGTTCCCGCGCCTGAAGGAGCGGCTGCGCCAGGTGGCGGGCACCTTGTCCGGCGGCGAGCAGCAGATGCTGGCCATGGCGCGCAGCCTGATGTCGGCGCCGCGCGTGCTGCTGCTCGACGAGCCGAGCATGGGCTTGGCGCCGCAGATGGTGGCGCAAGTTTTCAGCGTTATCGAGGATCTTAAGGGCGAGGGGCTGGCCATTCTGCTGGTCGAGCAGAATGCGATCGCCGCGCTGGAGATTTCGTCGCGCGGCTACGTGCTGGAATCGGGGGAGATCACCCTGTCGGATAGCGGGCGCGCCCTGATCGACCACCCCGGCGTGCGCAAAGCATATCTAGGATGAGGGGGCGAAAACCGCATGGCTGAAGAAATCGGCGCCGCGGCAGCGACTATCGTGCCGTCACTCCCGACGCGTCTGCGCCAGCGCTGGGCGGATTGGTACCGCCGCGCCACCTGGGTCGATCTGTTCCTCGCCGTGGTGCGCATCGTCATTCTAGTCGCCGTTTGTGCCGGCGTGCTCAATACGCTCGTCAGCCAGCGCTACTCCGCCACCGAATGGTTCTCCTTCATCGCCTTCGGCCTCACGATCGGCGGCATCTACGCGCTGATCGCGCTCGGCTACACGATGGTCTACGGCATTCTTCGCATGATCAATTTCGCCCATGGCGACGTGATGGCCGCCGGAACGTTCGCCGGCTATTTCGCGGCGACGGTGATCGACCGCCACGGGCTGATCGATTCCGCGCCGCTCGCTGCGTTGGTGGGCACGATGATCGCAGCGGCCGCTTGCTCGGCGCTGCTGTCGCTGTTCGTCGAACGAATCGCCTATCGGCCCTTCCTGCACGTGCGCTCGCTCGCGCCGCTGATCTGCGCCATCGGCGTCAGCTTCGTCATCGAGTACTCGTTGCGCGGCTTCTTCGGCACCGGCAACCGCGCCTATCCCGACTGGCGGCCGTTCGAGGGTTCGATTGACATTGCCGGCGTCGGGGTGCCGAAGCTGCAGCTGCTCAGCATCACCGCGGCGATCGTGCTGATGCTGGCGCTCCACGTCGTGGTCAATCACACGCGGCTCGGCAAGGCGATGCGCGCGGTGTCCGAGGATCGCGACGCAGCCGCCTTGTGCGGCATCGACGTCGGCAAGGTGATCACCCTGACCTTCGTGCTGGGCGGCGCTCTCGCGGGCGTCGCGGGCGTGCTCTATGCCCTGGTCTTCAAGCAGATCGCCGCCTTTACCGGCTTTTTCCTCGGCATCAAGGGCTTCGGTGCGGCGGTGCTCGGCGGCATCGGCAACGTTCCCGGGGCGATGATCGGCGGTTTCGTCCTGGGCCTGGTGGAATCCACCGGGCCGGCTTTGTTCCTCGACGGGCTCGGCATAGCGGCGCCGTTCCAGCTGCGCGACGTGGTCGCCTTCTCGATGCTGGTGATGGTGCTGGTCTTCCGGCCCCAGGGACTGCTCGGCGAGCGCCTCGCGGCGAAGCGGGCCTGATATGTCCTTTGAGATCGTCACCAGCTCCTATCGGCTTCGGACCCGGCGACGGGCACCGTGGCAGGCACCGCTACGCATCGGCCTCTACAGCGGCGCGGCGGCGGTCTACCTGGTGCTGGTCGGCCTCTTCAATGCGCTGGAGCAGCAGTCGCTGATCGAGGAGCTGTTCCCGCTTGGCCAAGCCGCACTGGCAGCATGCCTCGTCGTCGGCTGCTTCTTCGCCACACGCGAGGGTCGCTTGGCGACCCGCATCGCCAGCGGCGCCCTCGCCGGAACGGTGGCGGCGCTGGTTTTCGACCTGCTGTTCCTGCTGCAGTATGTGCCGGACATACGGCAGGTCTTCATCGTCGCCGCACCCCGGTTGTTTCGCGAGCTGAACTGGGGGCTCGGCGATCCCATCGGCGCGGCGATCGCTGTCGCGGCGGGCGCGCTGATCGGCGCTACGACGGGCGCGGTCGCGGCCCTGCCGTTGCGGCCGCGGCGCGCCGTCTGGTCGTCGTTGATCGCCCTGGTCGCAGTGGGCGCTTTCGAAGAGGTGCTGATCGTCGCCCTGCAGGGCGCATCCGCGCTGAAGCCCTTGCGCCGCTTGATATTCGCCTATGACGCGCTCTCGCCGATCGGGGCTCTGCTGGTCGCCGTCGCCGGCGCGGCCGTCGCCGCTTCCTGGCCGCGTGGTGGTGTGAAGACGCTGTTGCCGGCGGCGCTGCAAGGCGGGCCGCACCGGCGGCGCGCCTTGATCGTCCTGCTCTGGGCCGCCCTGCTGCTCAGCCCGCTCATCGTCAATGCCTACTATGCGCAGGTTCTGCTGCTTATCGGTCTCTACGGCTTGATGGCGATGGGCCTCAACGTCGAACTCGGCTTCGCCGGGTTGGTCGATCTCGGCTTCGTCGCCTTCTATGCGATCGGTGCTTATACCGTGGCGTTGCTGACGTCGAACAATCCTCTGGCGATCGCGGATCTATCGTTCTGGGCCGCACTGCCCCTCGCCATCGCGACGGCGGCGACGGCCGGCTTCATCTTCGGCCTGCCGGTCCTACGGGTGCGCGGCGACTACCTCGCCGTCGCGACCCTCAGCCTCGGCGAGATCGTGCGGGTGCTGGTCTCCTCCGACGCCCTGAAGCATACGCTCGGCGGCGCGCAGGGGATCATCGAGATCGCCAAGCCGGCCGGCTTCGGCCTGACGCTGGGGCAGCCTTGGCAAATCTACTACATCGTGCTCGCCCTGATCGTCGTGGCCTGGGTGGTGTCGCGCAATCTCGACCGCAGCTATATCGGCCGCGCCTGGGCGGCGGTGAAGGGCGACGAGGATGTAGCGCAGACCTTCGGCATCGACCTCGTGGGCTACAAGCTGCTCTCCTACACCGTAGGGGCGGCCTTTGCCGGTGCGGGTGGCGCCGTATTCGCGACCATGATCGGCTCGGTCTATCCGGCCTCTTTCCAGTTGCTGATTTCCATCAACGTGCTGGCGATCCTGGTGGTCGGCGGCTTGGGCAGCATTCCCGGCGCCGTTCTCGGCGCCGCGGCCCTCATCGGCGTGCCCGAACTGCTGCGCGAGTTCGGTGAGTTCCGCTACCTGCTGACCGGCATCGTGCTGATTCTGATGATGCGCCTCCGCCCGCAGGGCCTGGTGCGCGCTCGATCGCCTGCAAGCCGAGCCTGAACAAAGACGGATATACTTGTATCGCAAGCGTTGTTGGCGCCCGGTCCAGGGGGCCAGAGATCCGCGGATGGCAGCGACTAGCGCGACGCACTCAAAGGCGGGCCCCACTGGTAGACAGCCATTTCGACGACGGATCTCACGCCGAGCTGCAGCGGTTCGTTGCGAATCCGCCCGGCGTCGAACTCGGCCAGGGTCGAGCCGAAGAAGCTGAGGATGTTGGCCTCGACTTCGTGGCCGAAGATCTGTTTCTGCAGGCTGCTGACGTGAACGCCTTCGAGACTGTCGCTGTTGATGACGCGCAGGTCATAGCGCTCCACCAGATGGACCTTCCTGCTCTTGTGGAAGGCACTGATCACCATCTCAGTGACGCCTTGGCTCAGGGCTTAGCCGTTCTCGTCGTAGTTGAACTGGCCGGTCTTGTCGGCGATTTCACCGACCGCGCGGGCGGGCAAGTTCTCGCCGCTCGCCATAGCCAGTTCGGAAAGGCATGCCGAATAGGGCGTGTCGTTGTTGGTGACCGGGAAGGTGAAGAGCGGGTCTACGCCCTTGGCCGGGAGCCCAGCGGGGCCGAGGGCCGCGCAGCCGGAGAGAGTGGCGGCCAATGTCAAGCCGAACGCCGCCTTAAAGCTTCGGCGCAGCTGCTGCTTCTTTGCGGTATTTGTATTTGCTACCTAAATACCGCTTCTTTGTCGATCGTCGCTCCAAGGCTTCCCGCTCCATGCACATCGTCGTCGTGGAGCAGAGGTATTGTTATCGAGAAGATTTCTCTATTCGCCTGCCGACTAGCTTTTGATATCGCCGACGACCGATCGATTGATCGCTGTCAGCGAATCCGCGCTTGGATATCCCGCTCCTTTTAGGAAAATGCGGATGTATCTCTCGGATGGTCCCAAGCTGAGCGCATATGATGGTAGATGAGTGTGCCTTATGGACGTATTACGGGAAGCTCATCGGGTCCAATCTGGTGTCTTGGGGAGAAGGCCCAATGTCCGCTGCGAGACCTGTTGGTCATAAGGCAGCTCGAAACAAGCTGGTCGTTCCAGCTGCAAGCGAAGGGAAGGTCCCGGAGTTGCGCAAGTAGCTCGAAAGTCATTCACGAAGGGCAGCCACTCCTTCCCAAACACGCTCATCGACGCTCTGCTACGTTCGTCGGCACGGGTCTGGAGACCTGTGGGGGACATCGCACGACCTACTCCTCCGCTTGCCGTTCAGCGCTATCTCGCCGTCCCGCGCAGGCTTTCGGCGATCGCCGAGAACGCATCAGCCAGACGTCGCACCGTCTCCGGCCCCGGCAGCGGCATCTTGATGTGACGAGCACCGGTCGCGGGGTCTTGCTCGATCGATGGGCCTGCTGCCGTGGCGGGATCATTCGCAGCAGCCAAGGCAGCCGCAAATTGCGCCCCGGCATTCACCAAGACTTGCCACGGGTCGCGATCCATCTCATGCGCCGATCCATCGGCCGGCCCTGCAGGGGGAACCGCCGCGGCACCACGTGCGCCTGCGCCTTCCGCCGTTTCGGTGCCGCCGGCGGCGAGACTGCCGGTCTCCTCGGCCGGAGTCAGGGTCTCGCCCGTGCCGATTTGCGCCGTGACGTTCTCGATGTCCTTCATGAAACGGCTGAGGCGCGAACCGCCGAGCGAGATCTCCCCACTGCCGCCATCCAGGATTCCCGCCGACAGGGAGCGCTTGAACGCCAGTACCGACAGCATGCCCTCCTCGATGGTGCCCTTCGCGACGAAGTTCACGACCTGCACCGGACGCTTCTGGCCCATGCGGTGGACCCGCGCGATGCGCTGTTCGAGGATCGCAGGGTTCCAGGGCAAATCCATGTTGATCAGGGTCGATGCATGCTGCAGGTTGAGCCCGGTGCTGCCGGCATCGGTCGAAAGGAACACGCGACAATCCGGATCGTCGCGAAAGCGCTGCAGCAGCGCCGGGCGCTTTTCCGACGGCACGCCGCCATGGAAGCTGACATAGCCGAGCCCCTGCGCCTCCAGCCGGCGGATGACGATGTCCTGAGTCCGCTGCCACTGGGAGAACACCACCGCCTTCGCCTCGGGGTGCACCAGCATCTCGCCGAACAGCGCCGCCAGCTCGTCGGCCTTGACGCCGTGATCGGTCTCCTGATCGAGCAGGTAGGTGCTGTTGCAGGACATGCGCATGTTCTGCAAGGCGCAGGTCATGCGTCTCTGATCTCCGTCGGAGAGGAACCTGGTCCGCCGCCAGCGCTGCACGATCTTCGCCACGACATCGGCATTTTCCCGGTGGAAGTCCATCTGCGCGTCCGTCATCGGCACCAGCAGGTTCTGGTCGGTCCGGCTCGGCAGCTGCCGCAGCACCTCCGACCTGCGCCGGCGGATCATGATCGGCGCCAGGGTTTGGCCGATCTTCTCGAGCCCGGTATAGCCGATGACGCGCCCAGCCTCGTCCCGTACCTGATGCTCGTGCAGCAGCTTCCAGGTCGGCCCCAGGCGGTGCTGATCGACGAACTGGACGATGGAGATCAGCTCCTCCAGCTTGTTCTCCAGCGGCGTTCCGGTGAGCACGATCGCGTATGGACTGTCGATGCGCTTCAAGGCCCGTGCCGCGACCGTGTTCCAGTTCTTCACCCGCTGCGCCTCATCGACGATCACCAGCTCCGGCGCCCAGGCCGCGATCAGGTCGAGATCGGGCTGGAGCTTCTCGTAGTTGGTGATCTTGCAGAAGTCGTCGCTGGCATAATCCTTCTGCCGTTGCGCCCGCCCGCCGCCGATGACGCGCGTCGCGTGGGCCGGCTGGCCTGAGAAGCGCTCGATCTCGCTTTGCCACTGGTACTTGAGCGAGGCGGGGCAGATCACCAGCATCTTCGAGACGCCGAAATGCCGTGCCAGGATCTCCATGGCAGCGATCGCCTGTATGGTCTTGCCCAGGCCCATATCGTCGCCGATCAGCGCCCGGCCGGTGCGCGCCGCGAACAGCGCCCCCTCTGCCTGATAAGGATAGAGCGGCGCCTTCAGCAGCGACAACAGCCCGGAATCGGCGGCTCCGCGCGGGAACAGCTGCTTGAGCTTCGCATCGCGGCGGGCTGCGTCGCGTCGGCCGGCGATGAAATCGAGCGCATCGTCATAGGCGCGGAACTCATGGCCGCTTTTCGACGCCGCGGCCATGAAGGACTCGATCTCGCCGAGCCGTTCCTCCGGCAACATCCCGTCGCGCTTTGCATCGAACAGGCCGGCGGCCAGTTTCCGCAGCGCCGGCGGGCAATCCGAGCCGCCGCGAAAATGCACACGGCGGATGCCATCGTTGCGCAGGTAGAGCTCGGAGAATGCCGGCCGATAGCCGCGTGCAAACGCCGCCTTCGCGCCGCGCTTCTTTTCCAGCCGGCCCAGTGTGAACTCGATGTGCTTGCAGGTGCCGAGCGTGCTGGTGGCGTAGTCGGGGCATGAGCAGAAATTGCCCCCAGGCCCGCGGCCCCGGATCGCCACCCGGTAGCTGGATTTCGAGGCGGGATTGATGACCCTGAACTCGGAGAAGAACGGCTCGCCGCCGAGGTTCTCGAGCTCGAAGGCTTGTTCGCGACCGAACTGGCGGCGCAGGGCTTGCTGCCATTCCACCGGCGAGAGATCGTCCGGCGCGTGGGTGCGCGAGAGCTTGGATTCCCGCCGCGCCTTGCCGGCGGAAGCACGATATCGGGACTTCGATGCCATCGACCCTTGTTCCATTTCGGGATGCTTCACAGGGATCGGATTTCGCTTCGACTGAGGTCCGAATCGCAATCCGCATTTCTTTTTTCGATTGATGGTTTGCGCGACCGTCAGTGCGCCGCGCAAGCGCAAAGTTCCTCGGCCAAAGCCGAGTCGTAACGGCCCGGTCCTCTCGTCTTGGCTCAAACGGAGAGTCGGCAATGTCCGGGGCACCTGGGCCTTCCCGCAATTCGGCGCCGCTCGAGAACCTGCAGGGCTTGACGGATAGAGAACGAAGCATAAACATGCTGCTTGCTTTGAGGGAGGCCGCGATCCTGTGCAAATTGCAAGCAACTCCACTGAGCTGTTCCGGCACGTCAGTGCCGAGAAGGCGATGCTCTACCGCTGCATCATGGACGTCTTCGCGGCGGCGAAGCGGCAATATCGGTTGCAGCTGCGGCCCGACGAGGTCCTGGCCGAGGCCCGCTGGCCGGGCTTGGCCCCCAGCATCGAGGAGGTCAATGCCGGGCTGGCCCAACTGACGGCTTGGGGCAACCTCGAATCGCACCCGGATACGTCGCGCGTTTCGAGCCTCAGCGATTTCTACCGGGCTCGTTTCCTCTATCGGCTCTCGCACGGCGGCGAGGCGGTGGAATCGGCCCTGGCAGTCTTCGCGCAACTCCTCCAGCGCCGGGCCGAGCTGCAAACGGTGGCGCTCGAAGACATCACCAGTCGCCTCCAGGCCCTTGTTGCCCTTGCCGGAAGCCCGGAAGCCGATGTCGCGAAGATTCACGAGCCGATGCGCGATCTGGTGCGAGTCTTTGAAGGACTAGCGGAGAACGCGCAAGCCTTCATGGCCGGCGTGGCGCGCAGCATCGAATTGCAGCAGGCGGACGCCGGCGCGGTTGCAAACTACAAGCGCCGACTGATCGACTATCTCGAAAGATTCATGGGCGACCTGGTGCGCCGCTCGGACTCCATTGCGAAGCTCATCGTCGCGCTGGAGCCGCATATCGGCGCCATACTGGAGCAGATCGCCGACCGTGAAGCGCGTGACGCCGCGCCGGGTGACGCGCGGGATCGGGCGGATGCGCGGGACAGGTACAGGGGGCTCTGGCAGGAACGCTGGAAAGGGCTGCGCGGCTGGTTCCTCAGCACCGGCAACGAGCTGCCTCAAGCGGAGCTCCTTCGGGCCCGGGCTCGGTCGGCGATTCCACAGCTGCTGGGCGCGATTGCCGCGCTTAACGAACGCCGCAGCGGCCGAAGCGATCGCTCGGCAGATTTTCGTGTGCTCGCCGCCTGGTTCATGGTCTATGGCGACGACGGTGCGGCGCATCGGCTTGCGCGTGCCGCCTTCGCAATCAATCCGGCCCGGCACTTCCTGCTCAATGTTGATGCCGACGCCGGAATGCCGGCGCACACGTCCTGGATCGATGCGCCGCCTCTGCGCATTCATCCGCGCTTACGCGAATACGGAGAAGCCGCGCCGCGCGGGCCGTTGCCGCGCGTGAAGGATCGCGGCGAAGCCCGCGCTCTCCTCGCGCTTCAGCTCGCGCAGGAGTCGCTGCAGGTTGAGGCGGCACGCAGGCGCCTCGCCACCGGCCGACCGACGCGCCTTTCCGACCTGGGCGGGCTCGACCAGCATGCGTTCGAGCTGTTCCTCGGTCTCCTCGGCGAGGCGCTGAGCGAACAAGCCGGGCCGGACGTTGCGGTGGAAAGAAGCACGGGCAACGGCCTGATGCACATTCGGCTCGAACCGCTAGCCGCGGGCACTCGGGCGGAGATCGCGACCCCTCTCGGCGTGTTTGCGGGCCGCGACCATGTGATCACCATAACGTCGACCCCGGAGGCTCGATGAACGCCGATCGCAGCCGGTACTCCGACAGCCGCAGCATCCGCGAACGACAGCAGAGCGCGCAGCGCGACGAGTTCCGAGCCGCGATGCGAGGCTTGCTGATGGCGCCGTTGATGAGCCCGGCGCACGAGGATTTCGCCGCGGTTCGCCGCCACGCGCAAACGTTGCGCGACTGGTTCGCGCGCGAGACGGGCTGGCTGCTGCATGTCGAGCGCGACGGTGCGCGTCTCTACAAGAGGCCCGCCGACCTGAGCGATGCCACCCGCGGCCTGCCGAGCTATGATCGGCGCCGCTATGCGCTGCTGTGCCTGGCCTGTGCGGTGCTCGAACGCGCCGATCCGCAGATCACGCTGCGCTTGCTGGGCGAAAGGCTGCTGACGCTCGCTGCCGACCCGGCGCTCTCCGCGGCCGGGTTGGCCTTCACGCTCGGAACACAGCAGGAGCGCCGCGAGCTGGTGGCGGTATGCCGGACCCTCCTGGAGCTTGGAGTGCTGCAGCGCGTCGCCGGCGACGAGGAGTCGTTTGTGCATGCCGGCGGCGATCAGGCCGACGCGCTGTACGACGTGCAGCGTCGCGTGCTCGCGGGCATGCTGGCGGCGGCGCGCGGACCCTCGACATGGACGGCGGAGGAAGCGCCCGCGACGCTGGAACAACGATTGGCGGCTCTGGTGGACGAACATGTGGCCGACAGCGAAGAAGGCCGGCGCACGGCGCTGCGTCATCAACTCGCACGACGCCTGCTTGACGACCCGGTCATTTACGTCGACACGCTCGATGCGCAGACGCGCGCCTATTTCTCCAACCAGCGAGGCGCCATGGCGGCGCGCCTCTGCGAAGCCACGGGTCTGGTCGCCGAGCAGCGCGCCGAGGGCCTTGCCCTGACCGACGACAACGGCTCGCTCACGGACGTCGCGATGCCGGCTGAGGGCACCGATGCCCACGTGACGCTTCTGGTCGCCGAGTACCTGGCGAGTCGATCGCGCGGGCAGGCCGTGCCGGACGGGGGCGACTCGGGTGCATTCGCCTGCGTGCCGGAACGCGAGATTGCCGACTTTGTGTGTCAGGCCAAGGCGCGATACGGCCGCTACTGGCGCAAGTCGGCGAGAGAGTCCGGTGCCGAGAGCGAGCTTGCCGGAATTGCGGTGGAACGCCTGGAAAAGCTGCAGCTTGTCGAACGGCACGCAGGCTCCATCCGTGCGCGTCCGGCGCTGGCACGCTTTGCCCTGGGCGAGGCCGATATTCATCTGTTTGGCGCGTCCCGCCGCGGCGATGCCGTTCCGCCGGAAGCCCCATGAACGACAGCACGGCCTCGCCGGTCCAGGCTTCCGAGCGGCCGGCATTGCCGATGCCGACGCGGGAACGCTGGCAGCCCCTGCGAATGGGCCTCGTCGAGCTGTTCCACTATGACAGCGAAGAGTTCTGGTTCCACGACGGCCATTTGCTGCTGCGCGGCAACAACGGCACCGGCAAGTCGAAGGTGCTGTCGCTGACGCTGCCTTTCCTCATCGATGCCCAGCTCAAGCCTGCACGCATCGAGCCGGATGGCGACAGCGGCAAGAAGATGGCCTGGAACCTGCTGATGAACAGCTACGACAGGCGCATGGGCTATGTCTGGATCGAGTTCGGTCGCCTCGCGAAGGACGGCACGCCCCATTATCTGTCGCTTGGCGCCGGCCTTTCGGCGGCGGCGGCGCGCCCCCATGTGGATACATGGTTCTTCCTGATCGAGGACGGCGGCCGCTCGCGTATCAACCAGGACCTGTGGCTGACGACCCCTCAGCGCGTGGTGCTGTCCAAGGAGCGTCTGCGCGATCTGCTCGAAGGACGCGGCCAGGTGTTCGAGGCGGCGCGGAACTATCGCCGCGCCGTGGACGAGCGGCTGTTCCGCCTGGGCGCCCGGCGGTACGACGCGTTGATGGACACGTTGATCCAACTGCGCCAGCCGCAGCTTTCGAAGCGGCCCGACGAAACGGCGCTCTCGAATGCCTTGACCGAGGCGTTGCCGCCGCTGGCGTCCGAACTGCTCGGTGACGTGGCGGAAGCGCTCGGGCAATTGGAGGAGGATCGCCGCCAGCTCGAGGAGTTTCAGACCCTCGTCAAAGCCGTCGAGCGTTTCGAGCAGCGCTACCGGATCTATGCCGGCACCCAAAGCCGCAGACAGGCGCGCCTCGTCCGCCAGGCGCAGACCGAGTTCGACAATGCCAGCCGAGCGCGCAACGAAGCGCAGGCGCGATTCGAGGAAGCGCAGGCCGCAGAAGCGAATGCCCGTACCCGGCATGACGAAGCGGAGACTGACCTCAGGCGTGCGCGTGCTCAGCTGGATGCGCTGCGTTCCGGCCCGGCGATGGAGGCCGCGAACGCTCTCGATCGCGCAGAGAAGGACGCGGCGGCGCGCCACCTCGCGGCTGAGCATGCGTCCGACGCAGTCGGTGCCGCGAAACGGCGCCTGGCGCAATGCCTTGACGAGATCGTCCAAGCCGAGCAGCGCACGGAGCGCGTGGAGCTTGCGCTGTCCGGACGGCGGCAGGAGAGCGGAGCCTACGCGGTCGCAGCGGGCATCGGCGGCGACCATGGTGCGAATCCGCTCGCGGTGCTGGACGTTCCTGCGTTGATCGCGCTGACGCAGCGCGACTTCGACCGCGCCTGCTCGGACCTGTACGCCGGTGTCGCCCGTCGGCGCGAACAGATCGCGCTGTTGCGCCGCCGCCGGAGCGAAATGGAACGCAGGGAGCAAGAATGCGCGGAGGAGCGTCGGACACGCGATGATCGGCAGATGGAAGCCGACGAAGCGGCCGAGCGTCGTGCGCAATCGGATGCCGAGGTCGAACGGCAATGCCAGCTTCTGGTCGGCGCCTGGGACCGGCATTTCGCGGCGCTGGAGCAGCTCGCTGTCGCTCCGGATGAGGCGGCGGCTGGCCTTGCCGCACTGGCCGAATGGGCTGTCGCGATGGACGGCGACAATCCAGCGCGACGATTTCTGCAATCGATGCAGCAGCGTGCCGCAGAACGGCTGGCGGCACGCAGTGCGGCGCTTGAAGGCCAGCGCTTGGCCTTGGAGGCGGAGACCCGCGCGCTTCAGGACGAGCGCGGGCGCCTGGCGTCCGGTATCGACCCTTCGCCGCCTCCACCATATACACGCGACCCTGAAGTCAGGAGAGACCGTCCGGGCGCGCCGCTCTGGCAGCTCGTGGACTTCCGGGAAACGGTGACCGCGTCGCAACGGGCGGGGCTCGAAGCCGCGCTCGAAGCCTCGGGGCTGCTCGATGCCTGGATCTCGCCCGACGGACACCTCCAGACGGCCGAGGGTGCCGGTCCGCTGCACGATACCCAGCTATTGGATAGGCCCGCATTGCCGCCGTCACTCGCGGAGTGGCTGGTGCCCGCGGCAACCGAAGGAAGCCCGGTGCCGGAAAGTGTCGTCACGCAGGTCTTGTCGGCCATTGCCTGCAAGGATGACGACGTCGGAAGCGCCGAAGCATGGCTGTCTCCCGCCGGCGGCTTTCGTCTCGGCGGGCTGGCGGGGGCCTGGACGAAACTGGCGGCGGTCCATATCGGCTATGCAGCGCGGGCTGCGGCGCGCGCACGAAGGCTTGCCGAGATCGCGGAGCGCATCGCGGAGCTTGCGGACGAATCCGCGACGCTGCGGAGCATGGAGGAACAGCTGGCGCGCGATCAACGCCGGGCCGACGAAGAGTGGCGGCGCGCGCCCACCGAAGATGCACTTCGGCACGCCCATGCAGTGGCTGCCGGCGCGGCGCGTGACATGCAGAATGCGCTCATCAGGTTGACCGAGGCGGAAGCCAGACATAGCACGGCGGAACAGGTGGTGAAGGCCGCGCGCGACCAGCTTGCCGCCGATGCGCAGGACATGCGCCTTCCCGAGTCCTCGGAGTCGCTGCTGAAGATTGAATCCGCCCTCGACCGCTATCGCGACACACTGAGCCGGCTGGAGCAAGTGGGTGCCGAGCTGCGTATGGTCATACCGGAGCTGCATCGCGCCCGTGGCCGCGAAGTGGAGGCGCGTGAAGACTTCAAGAACACCATGGAGCGGCTCGGCATCGTCCGTGCGGAATGGGAAGACGCGTCGGCAAGGCTGGAGGCGCTGCGCAATGCAGTCGGCGCCGAAGTCGAAGAGCTGAAACAGCGGCTGGCGTCTGCGGACGCAGCTGTCGCGACTCGCGAAACGAAGCTCGGGCATGCGAGAGCGGCCTCGAGCGAGGCAGGCGAAGCCCGCGCGGTGGCAGGCGAAAAGGCCACGTCGGCAACCGATGCGCTGCGAGAGCGCGGTGAAGCGCGTGCAGCGGTGGTGGTGAGGTGGCAGCAGTTTGTCGCGACCGGCCTGCTCCCGGCGGCCGTGCCCGGCATCGAGCTGCCCGACGCCGGCACGCCCTGGACCATCGATCCCGCGCTCACTCTGGCACGGCGCGCAGAGCAGGCTCTATCCGGCCTCAAGGAGGACGACGAGGCCTGGGCGCGCGTGCAGAAGCAGATGAACGAAGAGTACGCCGAGCTGCAACGGGCACTGAGTGCGTTGGGCCACCAGGCCATAGGTGACATCGGAGACTGGGGCCTGGTCGTTCATATTGTGTACCAGAATCGGCCGGAACGTCCGGATCGCCTTTCGGCACAGCTCACCGCCGAAATCGCCCAACGCTCGGAGCTTCTGACCGCAAAGGAACGCGCCGTTCTGGAGAATCATCTGCAGGCGGAGATCGCTGCCGAGATCCAGCGCCTGTTGCAAAACGCCGAGAGGCAGCGTGACGCCATCAACAGGGAGCTGCACAAGCGCCCGACCTCGACCGGCGTCCGCTTTCGCCTGATCTGGCAGGCCCGGAGCGAGGAGGACGGCGCGCCTGTCGGCCTGGAGGCGGCGCGCACGCGCCTGCTCAACACCAGCGCCGATCTCTGGTCCACGGAGGATCGAGGCGTGGTCGGCGCAATGCTCCAGCAGAGCATTCTGGCCGAGCGCGAACGCGCGGATTCAACGGGCGGCGGGGGCGGAAGCCTGCTCGAGCAACTCGCCAGCGCGCTGGACTATCGCCACTGGCATCGTTTCCGCGTGGAGCGCTGGCAAGACGGCCACTGGCGCAAGCTGTCCGGGCCGGCATCGAGCGGCGAGCGTGCTCTTGGCCTGACCGTTCCGCTTTTTGCCGCGGTCGCCAGCTTCTACAGTCAAGGCAGCTATCCATTGGCACCCCGTTTGATTCTGCTCGATGAAGCCTTCGCTGGAATCGACGATGCCGCGCGGGCGCATTGCATGGGCCTGATCCGCGAGTTCGACCTGGATTTCGTCCTTACCAGCGAGCGCGAATGGGGCTGTTACGCCGAGCTGCCGGGGGTTGCGATCTGCCAGTTGCAGCGTCGCGAAGGGATCGATGCCGTCTTCGTCTCGCGCTGGACGTGGGACGGCCGAGCAAGGCGGCGCGAAGCCGACCCGGACCGAAGGTTCACGCCCGCATGAGCCGGCCGGTCGATGACCGATTGCAGCGTTTGCTCGGCGGCGAACGTCTGGCTCCATTGCGCCGGCGTTTGCGCCGGCGTTTTGAGCGCGCCCCTGTCGACAAGCCCCTGAGCCGGATCCGTGTCGATCGGCTGACGGCGGAGGAGCATGAAACGCTCGCCGCGCTGCTGGGTCGCCCGCAGAAATACTCCGAGTCCCTGGGCATCGATCTTCGTTCCGTCGACTTGACGCTGCAGCAGGCGGGGATCGCCGCTTCGCTGCATGATGCGCTGGAACGGCTTGACGGGCCGATTGCGCATCCTGCCGCCGCACGAGTTCGATTGCAGGCACTGTGGTCGAACGTCGTAGAAGACTTCAACGATGCCGGCTTGGCCGGCTTGCTCGCCCAACCGACGGGTCTCGGCCTGCTGAAGCGCCTCGCCAAGCAGCATCCGCCGACGGCGGCGGAGTTGTGTCGCCGCGCCAAAGCCGTCTTGCGACGATTGCCAGCAGACGGCGTTACGCGATCGCAACTGGCGGCCGACGTGCTCGGCGACGCTCACGCGCTGGACAACGGCGAGGCCGTCGCCACGCTTGTGCTTGCGGTTCGGCGCCGGCTCGCTTCACCTGGATGCCACGGCGCAAGCCCACGGACGAAGCCGTCGGACGAACAAGACACGCAACAATCGGCAGAACGTGCACGCGACGTTTGGGCGGCCGCGGGGGTGCTGGTCAATGAGCTGGCACGCCCAGCCTTGTTCTTGAACTTGCCCACCACGGGGGCCGAGCCAGGCGAACCCGGGGAGCCTGGCTACCTGTCGCTGAGATCGCTGCTGCGCTCGCCACCCCGGTGGGATGTGTCGGACCGAAAGGTCTTTGTCTGCGAGAATCCCAACCTGGTTGCAATCGCGGCAGATCGCCTGGGCCGCGGCTGCGCGCCGCTCATGTGTACTGACGGGATGCCGTCCGCCGCCCAGCGAACACTGCTGCACCAGCTCGTGCAGGCGGGAGCATCGCTGCACTATCACGGCGACTTCGATTGGCCGGGCTTGCGTATCGCCAATCACGTGATCCGCGAGCATGGTGCTCGGCCATGGCGATTGGGAACAACCGACTATCTGACCGCGATTGGCCAGGCGCCGAGCGATCGGCAATTCCTCAAGGGAGCGCAGGTCATGGCTTCATGGGATGAAGCATTGACGACCACGATGGCCGAAAATCGGATTGCGATCGCGGAGGAGGCTCAGGCCGGCGAACTGCTGGAGGACCTTCATTGCCGATAATTTCCCGCCCGATCGAGCCGGTGCTCCAGGGACGCGCGCTGGCGAAATCGAATGGTTCTGCAGCGAACAATGCGGCTACGCTTGATGCGCATAAGGATACGTGAGCGCACATAGCGGATCTGTTGCTCTGAGGCTCGCTGGAGTGAAGCTCATGTTCT
The DNA here is from genome assembly GCA_035548715.1 of Dongiaceae bacterium. Taxonomy (GTDB): domain Bacteria; phylum Pseudomonadota; class Alphaproteobacteria; order Dongiales; family Dongiaceae; genus Dongia. The sequence goes on along the minus strand of DASZSL010000067.1, from coordinate 83,775 downwards.
GGGAGCGGCGTGGTCGATCGCGGCTCTGTGGCTCACTGCTCCGGTGGCAAACCCAGACGAGCCACTTGTTCCAACTGCAAGCGAAGCGAGGACCCCGGAATGACACACCGAGTTCGATAGACGTCCATGAAGGGCAGCCACGCTGCGCCCTGATGCGCTCATCTGCCTGTTCGCCACGGATGGCTCAGCGGCCCCGCATGGTGGAGCTGGCGGCGCTTTCATGCGCGCCTCAGACCGCATGGCATGGTCGTCGGGGCGAAGGGCGCCGCTGAAGCGACCAGGCGCGCATGGGTAAGGGTTGCCCATGCCGGTGGGCGACTTGGCCGACGGCTAATAGCCTTTCCCGCGATGAGCGATATTCAACAATGGTTCTCCGGCGGAGAAACGCCGGCAATTTTCGGCCATCGCGGCGTATTGGTGGACGTCGCCGCCCGCACCGCCGGTATGAGGCGTCGCGCGGATCGAAGGGTGAGACCAAAGAGGGCTTTCGGACGGCAGAGGTTCTTCCTCGAACACGTCGAGGCATGCGCCGGACAGTTTTCCCGCATCGAGCGCCGCCATGAGCGCTTCCGTGACGATCAGGCTGCCCCGGCCGACATTGATGAGATAGGCGCCGGTCTTCATCTCCGACAAGCGGCGCGCATCGAACAGGCCGCGCGTCTTCGCGGTCTCCGGCAGCACGCAGACGACGAAGTCGCTCTCGCCGAGCAGGCCGGGGAGGGCATCGTCGCCCTCCAGGCAGCGGATCCCCGCGATGCTCTTGGCGCTCTGCGACCAGCCGGAAACCTTGAAGCCGATATCCCTGAGGACGGTGGCGATCTGCTTGCCGATCGCGCCCAATCCCAGGACGGCGACGCTCCGGTCGCGCGCCGGCGGAATCTCCAGCCGCTTCCAGATCGCCTTGCGCTGCAATCCGGCGAACTCCGCGACGCGGAGGTGAACCGTGGTCACGGCCTGCACCACGTATTCGGTCAGGCCATTGACGATATCCCCGTCGACGAGCCGCGTGACGATCACGTCCGGCGGCAGCGTCGGGTCGAGCAGGACATCCCCCGCGCCGTGCCCGAGGAAGTGGACCCACTTCAAGTTGGCGAACTCGCGATAGCTGCGCGTCGGGCTGAAGCGCGTGTCGGTCAAGATGATGTCGATCTCGGCGGGATCGCCGGGTTCGTTCCAGACGCGAACGGCTTGCGCGGGGACGCAAGCGCCGAGGCAGCGACGCCACTTATCGATGTCGGCGCCGTACTCACTCACCAGCAGAACGGTCACTGCATGCTCCGTCGATCATCGGCCGATCATCGGCGCCGATCATGCCGTGAGACGGTCGCGCGAACCGGGCGACGCCGTCCTCCAGAGCGCGATCGGCAGGCGGATGGTCGGCGATGTTCGCCGCGTCTTCCAGAGTATAACCTGCGGTGCGACCGATCCGTGACAAAGGGTATTGGTAGGGCTTCTCGGCTGCGTGCAGAGTTGAAAAGACAAGAAGACTCAGCCTCGGTGTGATGAACAGGGATCGCGGGAGAGCTGAACATTGACTGCTTCAGCTATATGGAGGGAGAGCATGTGCCGAGTGCGTATGAAGGCGAAAATCCTGGGTTTGGGTTCCGCGGTGGCGTTCATGGCGTTGGCCGCCGCCGCCCATGCGGAGAGCTGTCTGCGGGTCGTGACCTTCGAATGGAAGACGCCGCATATCATCGATCCGGCGAACATCCTGGAGAACTCGGATCTGATGCACGTCATCCCGGCTTACGAGCCGCTGGTCGTCTTCGATAACGACTTCGTGGTCCATCCCTGGCTGGCGGAAAGCTGGAAGGTCAGCGACGATGGCAAGGAGTGGACGTTCAAGCTCCATGAGGGCGTGAAGTTCCACGACGGCGCCGAGCTGACCGCGGACGACGTCGTGTACTCGTTCCAGCGGCTGATCGATCCGGCCACCGGCTCGCAGGCCAAGTCGGACCTGTCCTTCCTGAAGCCGGAAGACATCATCGCCAAGAGCAAGTACGAGGTGGTGTTCAAGACCGACCACCCGGTGGCGGAGATGCCGATCCTCGTCGCCGGCAAGCAGCAGCTGATCGTGCGCAAGGGCAAGACCCACGACGAGCTGATGAAGGAGTCGGACGGGACCGGCCCCTACATGATCGCGAGCGGCTTCAAGTCGGACTCGCCCCGCACCAAGCTGGTGAAGAATCCGAACTACTGGCAGCCCGGCAAGCCGTACATGGATTGCATCGAGATCTCCGGCGTGCCGGATCCGATCACGCGCATGGCGGCGATCCAGTCCGGGGACGCCGACATTCTGATCGCCGCGGACGCGACCACGTTGCCGACCCTGCAGAAGGATCCGAACGTGGCGCTCTACGAGGCGAAGAACGCCATGATGATGAACTTCGCCATGCAGACCGACGTCCCGCCGTTCGACGACGTGCGGGTGCGCCAGGCGCTGAAGCTCGTCATCGATCGCCCGGCCATGACCCAGCTCGTCACCCTCGGCTTCGGCAGCCCCGGCAACGACAACCCGGTTCCGCTGACCAGCCCGTTCGCCGTGCAATCGACGCCGGAAGCCCAGGATATCGAGAAAGCCAAGTCCCTGCTGGCCGCGGCCGGGAAGTCCGACCTGACGGTCGATCTCTACACCGGCGCCAGCGACCTGGTGCCGGGCATGCTGGCGATGGTCCAGGCGTATAAGGGCATGGCGGCCGAGGCCGGCATCACCGTCAACGTCATTACCACACCGAACGGCGGCTATTGGGATACGATCTACATGAAGAAGCCGTTCTTCACGGCCTATTGGTGGACCCGTCACCCGGCATCGTCGCTCTCCATCGGTTATCGATCCGATGCCCAGTACAACGAGACGCACTACCGCCATCCGGAATTCGATAAGCTGCTGGACGACGCTTACGCGGAAATCGACCCCGCCAAGCGCTCCGATATGTACAAGCAGGCGGAGAAGCAGCTGATGGACGACGGCGGCGTCATCATCCCGACCTTCGTCTCGGTGGTGGCGGCCGTCCGGAAGAACTGCACGGGCTTCGTGCCGCACATCGAGAGCAGGGTCCTGTTCCAGAATGTGAAATGCAACTAGGCGCGAAAGCCGAACTGAAGATCGTGCCGGCGCGGTGTCCCCGCGCCGGCACGGCCTTGGCCTGAGACGAGCCTGATGCCACTGCTGCGATTCATTGCGACCCGGATCAGCATCAGCCTCGTTACGATGTTGATCGTCGCGGTCGTGATCTACTTCGCGACGGCGATCCTGCCGGGCGACGTCGCGAGCCGCCTCCTGGGTCGCTCGCCGGACCCCACGGCTCTCGCCATTCTGCAGAAGCGCCTCGGCCTGGACGTTCCCCTCGTCTTTCGTTTCCTGAAATGGCTGGGGCACGTGCTGATCGGCGACCCCGGGGTGAGCCTGATCAGCGGCCAGCCGGTCGCGGAGATCGTCGGGCGGACGCTGTGGAACTCCTCGCTGCTCGCCTTGCTGGCGCTGCTGATCTACCTCCCGATCGCCGTGATACCGGCGGCGATCCAAGCCATCTATGCCGACCGGAAGACCGACCACGCCATCTCGGGGGCGGCGCTCGGCATCATGTCCCTGCCGGATTTCCTGCTCGGCACGTTCCTGCTGCTCGCCTTCGCGGCCTGGTGGCCGATCTTCCCGCCGCGCTCGACCATCGACGAGACGAGCGGCGCGCTCGACGTGCTGCGCGCGCTGGTCCTGCCGGCGGTCACCATCGCCTTGGTCATGGGCACCTATGCGACCCGCTATCTGCGCGAGAACCTGATCGAGGTCCTGAACTCCGACTACGTCAGGATGGCGCGCCTCAACGGCATCCGCGAAAGCACGGTGCTGTGGCGGCATGCTTTCCCGAACGCACTGGTCCCGACCCTGAACGTCACCAGCCTCAGCCTGACCTATCTCTTCGGCGGCGTGGTCGTGGTCGAGAAGGTGTTCGCCTTCCCCGGCTTCGGCAACCTGCTGGTCAGCTCGCTGATGCAGCTCGACGTGCCGGTCATACAGGCCACCGTCCTGGTGGCGGCCGCCATCTACGTGGCCGGCAATCTGGTGGCCGATCTGCTGACGGTCATGGTCAACCCGCGGCTCAGGTACCAGTGACCCAGGAAGTCCAAGTCGCCGCCCATGTCGCCAGCCCGGTCCTGCACGGCGGGACGCGGTGGCGCCGTCTGCCGATCAGCCTTTGGATCGGCGGCCTGATCGTGGTCGCCCATCTCCTGGTGGCGATCCTCGGGCCGTTCCTGGCGCCTTACGCGCCCGGTCAGATGGGCGCCGGGATTCCACTCTCCGGCGCCTCCTGGGCGCACCCGTTCGGCCTGGACCAACTCGGGCGGGACGTGTTCAGCCGCGTGCTGCACGGGGCCTGGCTGGTGCTCGTGCTCTCCCTCTCGGGCACGATCCTGGGATTCCTGCTGGGCGGCATCATCGGCCTGATCAGCGGCTATCTCGGGGGGCGCTTCGACCTCGTCGTCATGCGGATATTCGAGGCGCTGATCAGCATCCCGGTGCTGTTCTCGGCGCTGCTGATCATCGCGCTGGTCGGCGCGAAGGCCAGCGGAACCCTGGTGCTGATCGTGATCGTCATCGGCTTCGTCTATGCGCCGCGCGTGGGGCGCATCGCGCGCGGCGCGGCGCTCGAGATATCCGCCCTGCAATACGTGCTGGCCGCCAAGCTGCGCGGCGACTCCGCCTGGCGCATCGCGCTGCGCGAGATCCTGCCCAATGCCACCGGCACGCTGCTGGTCGAGTTCGCGACCCGCGCGGCCTACGCGCCCGTCCTGGTCGCCTCGCTCGGCTTCCTCGGCTTCGGCATTCGTCCGCCGACGCCGGAATGGGGCCTGATCATCTCCGAGAATCGCGATCTCATCTTCATCTCGCCCGCCACCATCATCGGGCCCGGCTTCATGCTGGCCTCCCTCGTCATCGGTATCAACCTGCTGACCGAAGGCATCTCCCGCATCCTCGGCAGGACAGTGACGCAGAGGAACTAGGGCATGGGTGAAGCCGGCGCCATCCTCAAGGTCGACGACCTGACGGTCTCCTACGGCTATCCGGGCGCCCGGGTGGCCGCCCTGGCCGGCGTATCGTTCGAAGTCGCGGCCGGCGAGGTCCTCGGCCTGGTCGGCGAGTCCGGTTCGGGAAAGACCACGGCCGCGCTGCACATCCTCGGGCACCGACCGCGCGGCGCGACGCTGGACAAAGGCAGCGTGCTGCTGCGCGGGCGGGACGTGCTGAAGCTGAGCCAGGCGCAGGTCCGCGCCCTGCGCGGCCGCGAGGTCTCCTATGTGCCGCAGAACCCGGGCGGCTCGCTGAACCCGGCGCGGCGCATCGGCCGCCTGATCGTCGAGCTGCTGGAGCAGCACGGCGTCGTGAAGACGCGTCAGGAAGCCTGGGCCCGGGCCGAGGAACTGCTCGCCCAGGTCCGGCTGCCGGATCCCCGCGGCCTGCTGCAGCGCTACCCGCATCAGATATCCGGCGGCCAGCAGCAGCGCGTCGTCATCGCCATGGCGATCGCGGCACGCCCGTCCCTCATCGTCCTCGACGAGCCGACCACCGGGCTCGACGTCTCGACGCAGAAGGAGATCCTGCAGCTGCTGCGCGAGATCCGCGACACGCAGAATGTCGCGATGGTCTACGTGACCCATGACCTGCATGTGCTGCGGGAGATCGCGACCCATGTCGCCGTGATGTATGCCGGGCGGACGGTCGAGATCGGCGACATCGACCAGGTGTTCGACGCGCCGCGACACCCCTACACGCGCGGCCTGATCGCGAGCGTACCCGACATCCGGCAGTCGAACGCGTTGCCGCGCGGCCTTCCCGGCACCTTGAAGCGTTCCGAGCTGCCCGCGGGCTGTGCCTTCGCGCCGCGCTGCGAGTTCGCGAAGCCTTCCTGCTGGCGGAACCGGCAGTCCTTGGAGACCGTTGCCGGCAGCCATATGGTGGCCTGCGAGTGCTGGACGGCCCTGGCCCGCGGGGCGAAGGCGCACTGGCTGCATGGCAGGACGGCTGCCGAGACCGGGTCGGCAGCGGAGAGCGTGCTGGAGCTGCGCGATCTCTGCGTCGATTACGAGACGACCAGCATCCTGGGGTTTGCGCGGAGCGCGCGCCGGCGTGTGGTCCACCATGTCAACATGACGCTTCGGCCGGGCGAGATCTTCGCGCTGGTCGGCGAATCCGGCAGCGGGAAATCGACCATTGCCAAGGCGATCCTCGGCCTGACCGCGCCCAGCTCCGGCGAGATCGTCTTCGACGGCGAAGCATTGGCCGGCGACGTCCGGCATCGCACCGATCTCCAGCGCCGCCGGATCAGCCTGGTGTTCCAGAATCCGGACGCCTCGTTGAACCCGCATCGGACGGCCGGCCAGATCCTGGGCGACGCCTTGCGCTCGTTCGAAAAGGTGTCCGCGTCCGAAGCCGCCGAGCGGGCTCTGGCGGCGCTGCAGGATGTCCAGCTGCCGGACTCCTATATTTCGCGCTACCCGGACCAGATGTCGGGCGGCGAGCGCCAGCGCGTCGCCATCGCGCGCGCCCTGATCGTCCGCCCGGAAGTCCTGATCTGCGACGAGGTGCTGACCGCGCTCGACGTGTCGGTCCAGGCGGGGATCCTGCAGCTCTTGCTGCGCCTGCGCACGGAGCGGCGCCTGTCGATCCTGTTCATCGCCCATGACCTTGCCGTCGTACGGTCGCTGGCCGATCGGGCCGGCGTGCTCTATTCCGGTCAGATGATGGCGGTGGGCGAGAAGGAGGCGCTGTTCGACGCGCCGCTGCATCCCTATTCCTTCCACCTGCTGCGCGCCTTGCCCGGCGCGGCCCTGGTCGAGCCGGCCGTCCCGCCGAAGGCGCCGGCCGGAGCCGCCGCATCGGATGGCCCCCGGAAGGGCTGCCCGTTCTTCTCGCGTTGCCTTGTCGCAAGGCCCGGGGTTTGCGACGTGGCCGACCCGCCGGCGCGGCGGATCGAAGGCGCCGTTCTGTACTGTCACGCCGAGCCCGAGACGTTGCGCACGGCGTTCAAGTTCGTGCCCGAGGACGAGCCTGCGCCAGACCGCATGATCGGCTGAGATGGCAGGCGGTTGGATCGAATCTGCCGTTCCGATGACCGGTCGGACGGTGCCATTTGGAAAGGCCTAGCGATGAAAGCAACTTCCGCGAGCCCGATCAGGGGCGACAATGCCGAGCGCATGACCCGCGTTGACCTCGCGGCGGCGTTCCGCCTCGCCAACCACTACGGCTACGACGAGATCATCTGGAATCACATCACGGCGCGGGTTCCCGGCGTCGAAGAAGTGTTCCTCATCAACCAGCACGGCCTGCGCTTCGACGAGATCACTGCGTCGAACCTGGTCAAGGTCGACGTCGACGGCAACGTGATCGACAACCCGAACAGCGTGCCGATCGCGGGCTTCGTCATCCACAGCGCGATTCATCGGGCGCGGCCCGATGTGCGGTGCGTGATGCATACCCATACCCATGCCGGCCTCGCGATCTCGGCGCTGGACGAAGGGCTGCTGCCGCTGGTGTCCGAGGGCATGTATCACTACGGCGACGTCGCCTATCACCCGTATGAGGGCGTGTCGACCGAGCTCGACGAGCGCGAGCGGATGGCGGCGAATCTCGGCGACAAGAGCTGCATGATCCTGCGCAACCACGGCCTGCTCACGACGGGTCGGACGGTCGCCGAGGCGTTCATGCGCATGTATTGGCTCGACCTCGCCTGCAAGGTCCAGCTCACGGTGATGTCCACGGGGGCGAAGTACCGGACCATCCCCGAGGATGTCTGCCGCTACGCCGCCAAGCAGCACCAGGAGGACTCGAATTTCGCGGCGGGCGTCCAGGAATGGCCGGCCCTGCTGCGCCTCCTGGACAAGAAGGATCCGAGCTATCTGCAGTGAGGCCAGGCGGAGCGGCAATAACATACGCCGGTTTCGACCGCGCCCATTTGTTATTGGCCCGCACCGAAACCCGGAATGTAGATTGCCGCCCATGGTCAGTTGCTGTGAATGAGGTCGAGTGTGCGTCTGCAGGATAGAGTTGCTCTGGTCACCGGTGCGGGCGGCCCGATGGGCGCCGCGGTCGCCGCGCGCTTCGCCGAGGAAGGCGCATCGCTGATCCTGACCGATATCTCCGGGAATCGCCTGGAAAGCTCGGCGCAGCGGATCAAGGCGCTGATGCGGCCGGGCGCCAAGCTCAGCTACAAGCGCGCCAACGTGACCGTGCGGCCCGAAGCTGCCGACGTCGTCGAGACCGGCGTCCGGGAGACGGGCCCGGTCGACATCCTGGTCAACGTGGTCGGCGGCGTGAAGGCGACGGCGGTCTATGAATCGTTCCTGACCATGTCCGAAGAGCGCTGGAACAACACCTTCGAGCTCAACCTGAAGGGCACGTTCCACCTGGTGCAGATGACCGCGCCGGGCATGATCGAGCGCAAGCGCGGCAAGATCATCAACTTCTCCTCGGTGATGTTCGCCGGCGCCGCCGGCAGCGTGGACTACTCCGCGGCGAAGGCGGCCGTCGCATCGCTGACGCGCAGCTTGGCGCTGGAATTCGCGACGAGCAACATCCAGGTCAATTGCATCGCGCCGTCTTCGATCAAGACCTCGGCGTTCGACAAGATCCCCGAGGAGGAGAAGCAGCGCTGGGAGAACATGACGCCGCTGAAGCGCCACGGCGAGCCGACCGAGATCGCCGCCGCCTGCGCCTATCTCGCCTCGGACGAGTCGGCGTTCGTCACCGGCGTGATCATGCCGGTATCCGGCGGCATCTGGCCGGCGCTCTAGGCGCCGGTCCCGGTCGGAGGCCATGTCGCCCAACTTCGACAGATCGCTGATCGGACTGAGCGGGCCCGAATTCCGGGTGCCGCTCGAGGCCGGCAAGATCGGCGAGTTCGCGCGCGCCACCTATTCGAGCCATCCGGACTATTTCAGACAGCAGGCGCCGTTGATGCCGGCAACCTTCCTGGCCAGCGCCGGCTACGCGTTCGGCTATACGCTCGAACGGCCGGGCGACACGCCGCTGCGGCGCCTGGGACTGGAGAATGCCAGCACGCTCGACGCCGAGATCGGCTTTCGATTCCACGGCCGGCTCCCGCGCGCGGGCGCCGCGCTCACCGCGGCCACGCGGATCGCGGACATGTTCGAAAAGACCGGCGCGCGCGCCGGGCGGATGCTGTTCTGGAAGGCGCTGACGGAATTCCACGACGAGGCGGGGCGGGCGGCCGCCGAGTTCTTCACCACATCGGTGCTGCCCGAGCGCATGCCGGCGATGCAGGTCGAAGGCCTGATGCCGCCGGAGGAGCGACCCTCCTTCGAGCAGGATATCGGTGCCGCCCTGATGTCCGCGATCCGCCCGCTCGGGCAGGGCGTTCTGTCGGTCAAGGACGGGCCGGGCGAGCTGTCTTTCCCGCCGCTGACCCTCACCGAGATCCTTCGCTACCAGGCCGCGTCGAGCGACCTCAATCTCATCCATCACGATGAGAATTTCGCGCGGCGCCACGGCTACCCGACGGTCATATCGGTGGGCCTGCTGCATATCGGGGCGCTCGCGACCTACGCCACCAATTGGCTCGGGCCGGACAACATCCGCAGCCTTCGTGCGCGGGTGCTCAGCATCAACTGGCCGGGTGATCGGCTGCGCTATGCCGGCACGGTGTCCAGGCTCTACGAAGAGGGCGGCGAGCGGAAGGTCGATCTCGCCCTCAGCTGCACGCGGCACACCGGCGAGCGTACCCTCGACGTCAGCATAACGTTCGTGATGCCGGCTTGAGCCCGGGCCGGAAATAGTCCCGACATAACTTTTCGTCGCGTCTTGCAATGGATTCGGTATTGGCCGGGCTGAATCCCAGCCGGTAGCGTTTCCGATGCTCAACCCGCCGGATTGATCGGGAGAAAGGGGCGGGATCCGGATATGGCAAGATTGCTGATGCGCCGCCTCATCTTCGCCGTGCTGACCCTGCTGGCGACGTCGGTCATCGTCTTCGTCGCCACCGAGATCCTGCCGGGCGACGTCGTCACGGCCCTTCTGGGACAGAACGCGACCCCGGAGCTGGTCAAGAACATGCGCCTCGAGCTCGGGCTCGATCAGCCGCCGATCCAGCGCTATTTCGAGTGGCTGGGCGGATTCCTGACCGGCGACCTGGGAAAGTCGCTGGCGTCGCACGCCGCGGTCAGCAGCGTCGTGCTGCCGCGGCTGTGGAATACGGTCATGCTCGCCGCCTACGCCGCGGTGATCGCGATCCCGCTCTCGATCGCGCTCGGCGTGCTGTCGGCCGCCTATGCGGAGCGGGTGTTCGATCGCACGCTTTCGACCGTGTCGGTGTTCCTGGTCTCGATTCCGGAATTTGCGATCGCGCTTGCGCTGGTCGTCTTCCTGGCCGTGCAGGCTCACTGGTTTCCGGCGGTGATCTACAAGCCGGACTGGAATCATCCCGGGCGGGTGATCTGGCAGCTGTTTCTCCCGATGCTCACGCTGCTCTGCACCATGATGGCGCATATGATCCGCATGACCCGCGCCGCCGTGCTGGACGTCATGGCGTCCGGCTATGTCGAGTTCGCACTGCTGAAGGGCGTGCCCAAGGCGCGCATCCTGCTCCGCCACGCCCTGCCGAATGCGATGGGGCCGGTGCTGAGCGTGGTTGCGCTGAACCTCGGCTACCTCATCAGCGGCGTCGCCGTGATCGAGGTGGTCTTCTCGTATCCGGGGCTCGGCCGGCTCATGGTGGATTCGATCTCCTACCGCGACATGCCGCTGATCCAGGCGACGGCGATGATCTTCTGCGCGCTCTACATCTTCTTCAATTTCATCGCCGATATCGGCAGCGTCGTGCTGAACCCCAGGATCATGCACGCATCGTGACCGCCGGTCCCATCAGCCTCCAGGTGAAATCCGCATCGCTCCGCTTCCCCCCGGTCCTCGCAAGCATCGGGATCGGCCTCGTCGGCCTGGTCGTTCTGCTGGCGGTGTTCGGCCCGTGGCTCGAGCCGCAGTCGCCGTCAAAGCTGATCGGCGGGGCGTTCGATCCGCCGGGCGCGACGCTGCTGGGCACCGACGTTCTCGGCCGCGACGTCTTCAGCCGGCTGATCGCCGGCGCGCGGCTCACGCTGTTCGTGACTGCGATCGCCACCACCCTCGGGTTCGCGGTCGGCGCCATATGGGGCTTTGCCGCGGCGGAATTGCGCGGCTGGTTCGACGACATCACGGAATCGCTGGTCAACATCCTCCTGTGCTTTCCGCCGCTGATGATGGGTCTCCTGGTCGTTTCCGCCCTCTCGTCGAGCCTGCCGGTGCTGATCGGCGCCATCGCCTTCATCCAGATGCCCCGGGTGGTGCGGGTCGCACGGTCGGTCGCGATCAACATCACCACGATGCAGTATGTCGAGGTGGCGCGCGCCCGCGGCGAGGGCCTGTTCTCGATCATGATCCACGAGATCCTGCCGAACAGCCTGCGGCCGCTCGGCGTGGAATACGGCCTGCGCCTGACCTATTCGACGCTGTTCATCAGCGGGCTGAGCTTCCTCGGGCTGGGCATCCAGCCGCCGGATGCCGATTGGGGCGGCCTGGTGCGGGAGAACCTGCCCGGCGTGCAGCTCGGCGTCTACCTGCCGGCGCTGCTGCCGGGGCTCGCTATCGGCCTGTTCGCGGTCGGCCTCAACCTCATCGTGGACTGGCTCGGCAAGGAAGGCGCCCGCCCGATCTCCGAGGAGCTGCGCTGATGGGCGCCTTGCTGGAAATCTCCGGCCTCAGCGTCGAGGCGCGGCAGGGCGGCGGCTGGGTGGAGATCGTCCACGGCGCCTCGGTCGCCATTCATCCCGGCGAGGTGGTCGCTTTCATCGGCGAATCCGGCGCGGGCAAGACCACGCTGGCGCTCTCGGCCCTGGGCTTCAACCGATCCGGCACGCGGTTCAGCGGCGGCAGCGTGCATTTCGACGGCATCGACGTGCTGGCCCTCGACCGGAAGGCCAGGCGGGACCTGCGGGGCCGATCGGTCGCCTATGTCGCCCAGAGCGCGGCCGCCGCCCTCAATCCGAGCATCACGATCGGCGATCAGATCTCGGAATCGCTCCGCATCCACCGCATCGCGACGGCGCAGGGCGCCCGGGAGCGGGCCCGCGCCTTGCTGGCCCTTCTCGACCTGCCGGACCCGGACCGCCTGGCCGGCCGCTACCCGCAGCAGACCAGCGGCGGCCAGCAGCAGCGCATCATGACGGCGATCGCCATGTCCTGCGGACCGAAGCTCCTGGTGCTCGACGAGCCGACGACGGCGCTGGACGTCACGACCCAGATCGAGGTGCTCAAGGCGATCAAGGACGCGATCGCCGACCAGAAGGCGGCCGCGATCTATATCAGCCACGACCTCGCGGTGGTGGCGCAAATCGCCTCCCGGATCATAGTGCTTCGCCGCGGCAGCCTGGTGGAGCAGGGGCCGGCGGACGAGATCATCCGCGCACCCCGGCACGAATACACCCGGGCTCTGCTGTCGGCGGTCAAGGTCATACCCGAGATCGGCCGCATCGGCGCAGGCCGCGGCGGCGCCGAGCCGAAACGGCCCGTGCTGAGCGTCCAGAACGTCGCCGCGGGCTACCTGAAGCCGGCATTGGGCCGGCCGCTGCCGCGCCAGTCCATGGTCGTGCAGGACATCTCCCTCCACATGGCGCCGGGCGAGACGCTCGCGCTGGTCGGCGAGTCCGGCAGCGGCAAGAGCACGCTGGCACGGGTCATCGCGGGACTGCTGCCGGCGGCCGAAGGCGACGTCGTGCTCGACGGCAAGGTCCTCGGGCGCCGGGTGGGCGACCGGACCAAGGAGCAGCTGCGCCGCGTACAGATCGTCTTCCAGTCGCCGGAGCAGGCGCTCAACCCCCGGCAACGCATCGGAACGGCGATCGGGCGTGCCCTGCATTTCTATTTCGGCACCCGCGCCGCCGAGCGCGCGGGCCGCATTGCCGAGCTGCTGAACCTGGTCGGGCTTCCGGCGGCGTTCGCCGAGAAGTTCCCGGACGAGCTCTCGGGCGGCGAGCGCCAGCGTGTCGCGATCGCGCGTGCACTGGCGGCGAAGCCCGACATCATCCTTTGCGACGAGTTCCTCTCGGCCCTCGATACCGTGGTCGCCGCCAAGGTCCTGCAGCTGATGGCCGACCTCCGCGACTCGCAAGGAGTCGGATATGTCTTCATCTCGCACGATCTCGCGACCGTGGCGACGATCGCGGACCGGGTGGCGGTGATGTATGCCGGGCGGATCGTCGAGATCGGCCGGACCGCCGACATCTTCAGGGCGCCCAATCATCCCTATACGAGCCTGCTGATCCGCTCGGTTCCCGAACTGCGGACCGACTGGCTCGAAGAAACCATCGGCGACCGGCCGGTCAAGGCGCCCGATGCGCGCGCGGCGAAAATCGCGCCCGGACCCGGATGCCCGTTCCGGGGGCGCTGTGCGCTGGCGCTCCCGGGTGTCTGCGAGCAGACGCCGCCGGCGATCGATCTGGGCGACGGCCATCGGCTCTATTGCCACCGCAGCGTCGAGACGCTGTCGGCGCCCCAGGACTAGCGGCGAATGCCGACGGAGAGGCCGGCGCGGGCCGGGCGGCCCAGGACCGCCTGCCGCCGCTGCAAGTCCCGGAATGCCTGCTGGACGTTCGGCGGGAACGGCGCGACCTTGGGATGCGGCCGCTGGTTGACATGCGCGATCACGGCCTCATACGTGGCCTTCAGCTGCCGCTGCGGGTCGTGCATCGTCTGAAAGACGTGCATGACGCTGTCGGCGGCGTCCAGCATGAGCAGATCGACCTCGAGACCGACGCCGAGCTTCGCCTCGCGGACGAAGTTGATCTGCGACGTCAGCGTGTAGACGGTGCAGCCGGTGCGCTCGCAGTAATCGCGTCCTATGCCGTGCTGCCGCACGAAGGCATCGATCGCCTGGCCGAACACCAGCGAATAGGCGTGCTCGGTCATGTGATTGTTGTAGTCGATCCACTGCTCGGCCACGGTCGTGCGAAAGATGATCGCAGGCTCGTTCAAGCGGGCACCTCCGGCGTCACCCTGCATGTGCGGCAGCGCCCGACCAGCTTTGCCGAATCGACGCGGCGTCGGTGTCCCGGTAGGCCGGCCGCGCGTCGGGCGGCCGGCCGTCGATCCAGGCCGGATACAGCGCCTCGATGGCGCCGCCGCCGGTTCCGGACGGCGCCAGCATCTTGCGGGCGACGACTTGCGGATGCTGCGGCAGCTCGCCGGGATTGAGGACCGGCTGGAAGCAGCAATCGACTTCGCCCAGCAGCGCGTTCCAGGCCGACAGGGGCCTGGTGCCGATGAGGCGCTGCACCTCGTCGATCAACGCCGTCTGCGGCGCGGGCTCGGACTTGCGCGCGATCCAGTCCTGGCGTCCCACCGCCGTGCAGAAGCGCGCCCAGAACTTGTCCTCGTCGGCGCCGATGCTGATGAACCGGCCGTCCGACGTCTCGTAGAGATTGTAGCTGGCGAGGCCGCCATTGCTCTCCCCGGTGCCGCGGCGCGCGATCGACCCGCCGCGCAGCGAATCGGTGATCACCCAGGACTGCCAGGCCAGGACGGTGTCGGTCATGCTGAGATCGATATAGCAGCCCTTGCCGGTGCGCTGGCGCGCCAGCAGCGCCGCCGCCACGGTCAGGCTCGCCTGCAGGGCGGAGGCATAGTCGGCGACCGGCGGCGTCGTCATCACCGGCCGCGCGGTCGTGCCCGAGACGCTCAGGCCGCCGCCGAGCGCCATGCAATTCAGGTCGTGGGCGCCCATTTCGGCCAACGGGCCGTTCTTGCCGTAGCTCGATATCGAGCAATGGACCAGCCGCGGATTCGCGTTCTCCAGCACCGCGCGGCCCAGGCCGAGCCGCTCGAGCACGCCGGGGCGGTAGGATTCGACCAGGACGTCGGCCACGGCCAGCAGGTCCAGCAGCGCGCTCTTTCCCTCCCGCGTCTTGAGGTTGAGGCTGATCACGCGCTTGCCGCCGTTCATCACCGCGTAGAACGGCGAGACACCGCCGCCTTCGGCGCCATAGGCGCGCATCGGATCGCCCACGGGCGGTTCCACCTTCACGACGTCCGCGCCAAGATCGGACAGCATCAACGTGGCATAAGGCCCGGGGATGTACTGGCTGAGATCGAGCACCCGGATTCCCGCGAGAAGCGAAGCTGCCATCTTGATCTTCCCTAAGCGAAGCTTTGCGGATGCTAGGGGCGCTCCCCCACAGCGGCAAATACTTAATCCTGCGGTGCGGGCTACCAAAGGTTATGCGGAACGGCGCCACGCTCGGACCAGCCGGCGAGACGCGACGAACCATAAGCATCCATCAGCGGAATCAAGGCCAAACATTATTGGTTCCTTCAAATCCGGCGCGCTAGGGTTCGAGCGTTGCGATCTGTCCGAACGGAAGCGATCGCGGCATGGGAAGTGCAGCGAAAGAACGATGAGGAGACCGATGAGCGCCGTCAGTCAGCAGGAATACGACCAGTTTCGGGATTCGGTGCGACGCCTCACCGTTTCGAAGATCGCGCCGCATGCCGCCGAGGTCGACCGGACGGCGAGCATCCCGCGGGTCGGCTATGCCGCGGTCCAAGAGGCGGGCCTGATCGGCCTCGTCATTCCCGAGGACCGGGGCGGGCAGGGCGGCGATCTCATGTCGCAGGTCATCGTGATGGAGGAGATCTCCCGCGGCTGCGCCACCACGGCGCTCTCGCTGATGAGCTCCTGGTCGCATATCGACACGCTGTGCAAGCACGGCGACCCCAAGCATTTCGAACAGGTCTTCGCCGAGATCGGCTCCGGCAAGACCGTCGGCGCCTGGTGCTACACCGAGCCCAGCGGCGGATCCGACCTCGCCGGCCTGAAGACCGCCGCGCAGAAGACCGACGACGGCTGGGTCCTCAACGGCCGCAAGCGCTTCATCACCAACGCGACCTGGGCCGACTGGTATGTGGTCCTGGCCCGGACCAGCAAGGAAACGACGGGTGTCTTCCTCGTCAATCGCAACGATCCGGGTGTTTCCTTCGGCAAGCTCGAATCGAAGATGGGCTTTCGCGGCAGTCCGACGGCGGATGTGATCTTCGACGGCGTCAAGCTGCCGAGATCCCGCGAGGTCGGCGATCCCCAGAAGGGCTGGGACATCGCCATGTCGTCGCTGCTGGATTCCCGTTGCTGGGTCGCCGCGCAGGCGCTCGGCATCGCCCAGGGCGCGCTCGACGCCGCGGTGAGCTATACCAGCGAGCGTCAGGCGTTCGGCCAGGCGGTCTCCAAGTTCCAGCTCGTGCGCGCCATGGTCGCCGACATGGTCCTGAAGATCGAGGCGTCGCGCGCGCTGCTCTACAGCGTCGTCGGCATGGTCCACAGCGACCCGGTGAAGGCCCGGGCATTCACCTCCATGGCGAAGGTGCAGTGCACCGATACCGCCAATGCCGTCACCACGGATGCGGTCCAGCTCCATGGCGGCTACGGCTATCTGCAGGACTTCCCGGTCGAGCGCATGATGCGCGATGCGAAGATCACCCAGATCTGGGAGGGCACCAACCAGATCCAGCGGATGATCATCGCCAAGCATGCCTACGGCTCGTCGAGCCGCGGCGCCTAGGGCGGCGTACTTCCAGCCTCGCGTCGGGACGACATCCCAACCGCATCTCGACGCGAGCGCATCGCCCATCCACTTGACCGGCCCAGCCACGCAAGAGTCCGCCAAACCTTTGACGTTGCCGGCAATAGCGCTCCCGGGGCGGGGGGTGGTTTCGCCGCTCCGTGTAGGCTGGACGCACCGGGAAGAGCCCGGATGCAAGACCGCCCCGGCAAACGCGCGGCCGGATTCCGGGGAGCTCTCGTTTCGATGAAACCGGGTCGGGCGCGACGCAGCCGGCATCCGGCGCGAAGGCTCAGACGCTCTTCAGGAACGGCGACTGCTTGATCAGGCCCTTCACGGTCGTCTGCAGCGTGTTGATGAATTGATCGGCCGCGGTGGAAACCGGCCGTCCGGGCGGGCAGATCACCACCGGCCTGATCTCGATCGCCGGCCGGAAGGGAACGATCGCAAGATCGTCGGGAACCTGCAGCAGCAGCGGGAACGGATCGACCAGGGCGACGCCGGCGCCCATGCGCGCCAGGCTGCATGCCGTCATCGTCTGGTTGCTCACGATGTTGACGGTGAACGGGATGCCCTTGGTGCGGAACGCCTCACGCAACATCATGCCGGTCATCGTGTCGTCGGCGAAGGAGATGATCCGCTCGTTGGCCAGATCGGCCGGCGTCACATGCGGCTTCTTGGCCAGGCGGTGGCTGCTCGGCACCACGCAGGCGGTCTCGGAGCGGCAGAGCTCGATGGTCTCCGAATATCCGCCGGCGATCTGCACGTCCAGCAGCCCGAGATCGACCTGGTTGTTCGAAACCTCCTGGACGACCTTGCGGGTGGACAGCGCGTGGATCTCGAAGCGGACGCGGGGCCGGGCGGCGGTGAACTCGGCGACGGCACGGGAGACCAGCGACGTCGCGAGCGCATTGACCGTCGCGATCGTGACGTGGCCCTTCTGCCCGTGACGGACCTCTTCCGCCGCCTGCTCGACCGCCAGCATCATGCTGAACAGCCGCTCGATTTCCGGCATCAGCACCTCGCTGTCGCCGGCCGGCTGCAGGCGCCCCTTGATCCGCTCGAACAAGGTGACGCCGAGATGGCCTTCGAGGAGCTGAAGCGATTTGGTGACCGCGGGCTGCGACACGTTCAGCATGCGCGCCGCGCCGGACACCGTGCCCATCTGCATCACGGCCCGGAATACGGCGAGATGCCGGACGTTAAGCATGAACCACCTTCCCTGCTATCCGCGCCCCGATTTCGATCGGTGCGGGCGCCGCCGGAGGCGGCGCGTTCTACAGTCGACGAGAGCTGCCGACTGTTTTCGAGCTTACTGTTCGCTCAAGAACGGGGGAAGCAGCAATTTGCCCGACGCCGTCACGAGGGCTGCGCATGGTCGGTTGATATGCCAACCACGCGCAGCCCGCGCCTGATCAGAGCTTCGAGTCCTTGGCGAAGGACGGCTTCCGCTTCTCACGGAATGAGTTCAGGCCTTCCTGGACGTCCGGTCCGGCGAAGCCGAGGAACTCCAGGGCGAGCGACAGGTCGAAATGCGGTCCGGCCTGGCGCAGCCAACTGTTGATGGAGTACTTGGTCCAGCGTATCGCGCTTTGCGCGCCTTCGGCCAGGCGGGTGGCGACTTCCAGCGCCTTCGCGTCGAGCTCGCCGTCATCCACCGCCATGCTGATCAGGCCGATGCGCTCGGCTTCCTCGCCCAGGATCTGGTCGCAGGTCAGCAGGTAGTATTTCGCCTTGGCGATGCCGCAGAGCAGCGGCCAGATGATGTTGGCGTGATCGCCCGCCGCGACGCCCAGCCGGGTATGGCCGTCGATGATGCGGCAGTCCTTGGTGGCGATGGAGATGTCGGAGAGCAGCCCGACCACCAGGCCCTCGCCCACCGCGACGCCGCGCATGGCGCTGATGATCGGCTTGCTGCAGTCGATGATGCCCATGACCAGGTCCCGGGCCTCCTTGAAGCCGCGGGCCTTGCTGTCGAAATTGTCGATCGTGTCCTGGACCATGTCGAAGTCGCCGCCGGCGGAGAACACCTTGCCGGCGCCGGTGATGATCGCCGCATGCACGCTGGTATCCTGGTCGATGTCGCGCCAGATGCTGAGGATCTCCTCCTGCATCTCGGCGTCGGTCGAATTCATCTTGCCGTTGGTGATGGTGACGCGCAGGACCTTGGGATGCGGCCGGTCGCAGACCAGTTTTTTGTATCGGGCGAAACGGTCGGACATCGGCAATTCTCCATTCTTCATCGTTGGAAACACAGGTACAGGTGCGGGAAAGCTTAAACCTTGGCCGCGCGTGTCGAACATAGGCGGCCAGGCGCAGCGGGAGCTAATAGACTTTTAGCAGAGGCTGTCCGCTGCCAGGTTATGACGGCCGGCCGGCTATAACCTCGGCGAGCGAGATGCTTAGGGAATGTCTATTGGCCCGGCTGCGAGGCAGCCACTAGCCTTGCCCGCCTGACAGACGAGGCATCAAGGGGTTCGGAGGACGGTATGGCGGAAGCAAAGCTCGTGGTCGTGACCGGTGCGGCGGGCGGAATCGGCGTTGCGGTATGCCAGCGCCTGGCCGAGGACGGCTATCGCGTCGCCGCGCTCGACCTGAACGAGAAGGGCCTTGCGGAGCTGAAAGGCAAGATCGGCGCGGCGCTGCTACCCTTCACCGTCGACCAGACCAAGGAATCCGAGGTCAAGGACGCCGTCGCCAGGATCGAGGCCGAGGCGGGGCCGATCGACGCCCTGGCGAACGTCACCGGATGGGTGGGGTCGACGCGTTTCGACCAGGAATCCGCCGATTACTGGCTGAAGGTCGTCAACATCAACTACATGGCGCTGCTCTACGTCACGCACCCGATCCTCGCCCGGATGATCGGGCGCAAGCGCGGCCGCATGGTCTTCGTGGCATCCGATGCCGGCCGGGTCGGCACCGGCGGCCAGGCCGTCTACGCCGGCACGAAGGCGGCCGTCATCGCCTTCGCCAAGAGCATCGCGCGGGAAAACGCGCGGCACAACATCACCGTCAATTGCATCTCGCCCGGGCCGACCGAGACGCCCCTCTATCTGCACGAGCAGGCGGCGAATCCCGACTTCACCGAGCGCCTGCTGAAGGCCATTCCGCTGCGCCGCCCGGCCAAGCCGGCGGATCAGGCCGCCGCCATCAGCTTCCTGCTGTCCAAGGATTCGGATTACATCACCGGCCAGACCATCAGCGTCAGCGGCGGGCTGACGATGGTATAGCAGGAGACGGCCATGCCGATCGTCGTAGAAGTCAAGGACCGCGTCGCCTCGGTGACGATCGACCGCGAGGAACGCCGCAATGCGCTGGACAGCGAGGCGCTCCAGGCCATCATCGACGCCTTCGAGGGCTTTCGTCTCAAGGACGTGACGGCGGTCGTGATCGCGGGCCGGGGCACCAAGGCGTTCTCCGCCGGCGGCGACCTCAAGGCCACCCATGCCTTCAGCACCCGCGAGGCGCAGCACCACAGCTATCTCTGGCAGAAATGCACCGAGACCGTGGACGAGGCGCCGTATGCGACGATCGCCGCCATCGAGGGCTATTGCCTCGGCGGCGGGCTCGAGCTGGCGCTGACCTGCGACTACCGGATCGCCAGTTCCGCCGCGCAATTCGGCTTTCCGGAGATCACCTTCAACGCCGTGCCGACCGGGGGCGGGACGCTGCGGGCGCCGCGCGCGATCGGCCTCAACCGCGCCCGGGAGATGCTGCTGTTCGGCGGCCGCATCGACGCGAAGAAAGCCCTCGATTGGGGGCTGGTCAGCGAGCTGGTCGAGCCCGCCACGGCGTACGCCTCGGCCATGGCGATGGCCGAGGCCTACGCCGCGAAGGTCGACCCGGTGGCGGTCGCGACCCTGAAGCAGGTGCTCATCGCCGGCTATGGCGGTGGGACGCGGCCCGGCCATGCGATGGCCTACCTGGCCGATTCGGTCATGATGCTGCAGCCCTCGTTCAAGGACGGCGTCGCGGCGGTGGCGCATCGGCCGAAGAAGGATTAAGGCGCCTTCGCCAGCTGCTCCGCCTGCTTGCGCAGCGCGACCTTGTCGATCTTCCCGAGCGCCAGCATGGGCAGAGAGTCGGAGACGACGAAGCGCTTCGGCACCTTGTAGTTGCCGAGCCGCGCCCGGCAATGCTGCGCGATCTCATCCACCGAGACCGCCTGGTTCGGCGCCGGCGAGATGAAGGCGACGCCCACTTCCTGGTAGACCGGATCGGCGACCGGCACGACGGCACAGAGCGACACCGAAGGATGGCCTTCGATCACCGCTTCGATCTCGCGGGGATAGACGTTGTATCCGCCGGATTTGAACATCTCCTTGATGCGTCCGACGATGTAGAGCCGGCCATCCGCGTCGCGCCGGCCGAGATCCCCTGAATGGAGCCAGCCGGCGGCATCCACGACCGCCGCGCTGGCGCCGGGGGTGCCGAAATATCCGGAGAAGACGCAATCGCCCCGGATGACGATTTCACCGGTTGCGTCGGGGCCGACTTCGACCCCATCGCTCATGATGGCGATCTCGCAGCCGGGGCCGGCGCGGCCGATCGAACGGGTCAACGTGTCCAGACCGTCGCCCGGATCGGTGAAGGTGACCGCCACGGTGCTCTCGGTCAGGCCCCAGAATGTGAAGACGTTGCGGCACAGCTTCCCGAGCTTCTCGATCATGTCGGGCGACATCGCCGATCCGCCGAACACCGCGGCCTGCAGGCTGGCCGTGTCGTAGCTGTCCCAATCGCCGAGCTGCAGGATCCGCTGCATCATGGTCGGAAGGATCGATATCCAGGTGATGCCTTCGGCGGCGATCGCGCCCATGAAGGCCTCGGCGTCGAAATACTCCTGGAAGACCAGGGTGCCGCCCATCAGCAGCACATAGGCGACCGTTTCCGTGCTGCAGGCGATATGGGAGATCGGCAGATTGCAGATCGTGCGCAGCGGCTGGATCGGCCAGCGCCAGGCATAGAGCCCGGCGCCGAAGGCGACGTTGCGCTGGGTCAGCATCGCGCCTTTCGGCCGGCCGGTCGAGCCGGAGGTATAGACCAGCAGCGCGACGTCCTTGGGGCGGATCCCGGCGGCCTGCCCTGCGAGCTCCCCGGGGGCGATCGACCGGCCGAAGTCGAGAAACTCCGAGAATGTCAGGCAGTGCGCCGGGCTTTCGCCGAAGACCACGACCTGTTTCAGGTCGCTGAACTCCGCCTGGAGCGCCTCGATGATCGCGCGATTGTCGCGGTTGCGGAAGCGGTCCAGCGCGAACAGCAGCTTCGGCCGCGCATCCGCCAGCAGGTAGCGGTACTCCTCGAGCTGCTGGACCGGATTGAGCCCGAACCAGATCGCGCCGATCCGGACGGCGGCGAGGTAGACCACGAGGTATTCCGGCCGGGGCGTCGAGAGCGTGGCGACCCGATCGCCGCGCGCCACGCCGCAGGCCAGCATGGCGCGCGCGCATTCATCCACCCGGCGGGACAGCTCCGCATAGGTCCAGCGCAGGTCGCCGAACACCACGGCGGTCGCCTCCGGGCTCGCGGCCAACCGGGCCGGAAGAATGTCGGCAAAGCGCGCAGGAGGGGTGATCATGGGCAGACGATAGTTTGGAACAAAATCGGCTGCAAATAACCCGCGGGTCGATCAACATGACGAGAAGTTATGAGAACCGCCGGCCGTGCCGAGGGCATAACCTGCGCAAGCCCGCCCGCCATGGTCGGACGGTCGGGGGCGTTTCAGCGTTCGAGAAGGCAGCAGCATGGCGAAAGAGAGAAGTGCGTCGCGTCTGGCATTGATCACCGGCGCCGCCGGCGGGATCGGCGCCGCCATTTGCGAAAGGCTCGCGGCGGACGGGTTCCGCATCGCCGGGCTCGATATCGACGCGGTGCGGCTGTCGGACCTGGAGAAACGGCTTGGCGGCGCCTTCGCGCCCTATGCCGCGGACCAGACCGACGAGGCGGCCACCCGCCGGGCGATCGCCGATGTCGAGCGATCGCTGGGGCCGATCGACACCTTCGTCAACGTCACCGGCTGGTCGGGCGCGACCCGGTTCGAGACCGAGACCTCGGACTATTGGCGCAAGGTCATCGCCATCAACTACGAGTCCCTGCTGTTCGCGACCCACGCGGTCCTCCCCGGGATGATCGCACGGCAGACCGGGCGGATGGTCTTCATCGCGTCGGAATCGGCGCGCGTGGGCACGCCCAGCGCGGCGGTCTATGCCGGCGCCAAGGGTGCGGTGATCGCCTTTGCCAAGAGTCTGGCGCGGGAAAATGCCCGGCACGGCATCACCGTGAATTGTGTCTCGCCGGGCGCGACGGAGACGGCGCTTCACCTGCAGACCCAGAAGGACCAGCCCGAGGTGATCGAGCGCATCCTGCGCGCGATCCCCTTGCGCCGCGCCGCATTGCCCTCGGAGCAGGCCGCCGCGGTGGCGTTTCTCGTCTCGCCCGATGCCGGCTATATCACCGGCCAGACGCTCAGCGTCGGCGGCGGCACGACGATGATCTAGCCCGCGCGGCCGATGCGGAAATCGGGCGCATAACCTCGCGTATGACTGAGGGCTGGGAAAGGATATTGGTCAGCCAGGACACCGCTCAGTAGGCTCCCGTCTGGTTTCGCCGGCAGGGTAAGCGCGTGTGTCCAGCAATCGAATTCGGGTAAGCAGGTCGCCCGCCAGGCGACCATTCCGCTACCAGCGGCGGATCAGGTTCGGCGATACCGACGCCGCCGGGATCGTCTATACCGGCCGCGTCTCCGACATGGCGCTCGAGGCGATGGAAGTCTGGTTCCGCGAGCGCCTCAACATCGACTGGTACGACAATCACCGGAAATCGTCGGTCGATGCGCCCTGTGTCCATCTCGAGATCGACTTCCGCTCGCCGATGACGCCGCGCGACATCCTCGACATTGCCGTGCTGCTGGAGCGGGCTTCGGGCTCGTCGCTGCAAATCCGGCTGGTGGCGCGCAACGCCATCGACGCCACGCTGAAATGGCAGTCCCGCTTCGTCTTCGCCTGCGTCGATATGAAGACCTTCACGGGCAGGCCCATTCCCAGGTCCTGGCAGAAGCTCCTGAAGCGCGAGCTCGCCGTCACCGGCACCGCGGATGCCCTCGACGAATGGACGGAGCGCGCCAGCAAGATCCCGCCTTCCGGCGCACGGCGCCCGGGGCGCGCGGTCCGCGCAGCCCGCGCATGAGTCGCCAGGAAATTTCCGGTTCGGAGAAGTCTATGGGTCAAGAGTTGTCGTCCACCGTTACTCTCCTCCGGCGCGGCCGGATCGGGCTCATCAGCTGCGACAATCCGCCGGTCAACGCGATCAGCCGCTCGATCCGCGTCGGGTTGTATGAGGCCATACAGCAGGTCCTGAAGGACGACTCGCTGGATGCCGGCGTCATCATCTGCCGCGGCAAGACGTTCTTCGCGGGCGCCGACATCACCGAGTTCGGCCAGCCCGACAGCCCGCCGACCTGGCAGGCGCTCGATCGGGCGATCGATCTCTCGCCCAAGCCGCTGATCGCCGCGATCCATGGCACGTGCTTCGGCGGCGGCTTCGAGCTGGCGCTCGCCTGCCAGTACCGGATCGCGAACAGCGGCGCGCGGTTCAGCTTTCCGGAGGTCAAGCTCGGCGTCATCCCGGGCGGCGGCGGCACCCAGCGCTTCGCGCGGCTGGCGGGCTTCGAGGCGGCGCTCGACCTGATCCCGACCGGTCGCGTCATGGGCGCCCAGGAGGCGCTGTCGATGGGCGCCGTCGATCGCCTGTCCGAGGGCGACCTGGAGGCGGATGCGCTCGCCTTTGCCGAGACGGTCCTCGCCGCCGGCAAGGGCAAGCCGCTGCCCCGCGCGCGCGAGCGCAGCGACAAGATCGAGGCGGCGCGAGCGAAGCCCGAGCTCTTCAAGAACGCCCGCGCGGTCGCGCAGCGCCGCATGCGCGGCGCCGAGGCGCCCTTGCAGGCGATCCAGGCGATCGAGAACGCGCTGACGCTCGATTTCGACGCCGCGATGCAGGCCGAGGTCGAGAGCTTCCGGGTCCTGGAGAAGGGTCCGCAGCACCGCGCGCTGGGCTGCCTGTTCTTCGCCGAGCGGGAGGCGCGGCGCGTGCCCGATCTTCCGGCCGATACCCGCCTGCGGCCGATCGACAGCGTCGCCGTCATCGGCGGCGGCACGATGGGCCGGGGCATCACGCTGGCCCTGGCGGATAACGGCATCGCCGTCACGCTGATCGAAGTCTCCGAGGCGGCGCGCGAGAAGGCCATGCAGGCCGTCCAGCGCGAGATCAACGGCAGCGTGGCGAAGGGCCGGATCAGCGAGCAGGAGGGACAGAAGCGCCTGGCCTGCGTCTCGAGCGCCGCGGACATCGCCGCCGCCGCCACGGCCGACCTCGTCGTCGAGGCGGTCTTCGAGGACATGGCCACCAAGATCCAGGTGTTCCAGGCGCTGGACAAGGTCGCCAAGCGCGGCGCGATCCTGGCGTCGAACACCTCGAACCTCGACATCAACAAGATCGCCCGCGCGACCGGCCGCCCGGCCGACGTGGTCGGCCTGCACTTCTTCAGCCCCGCCAACATCATGAAGCTGCTGGAGATCGTGCGGGGCGACGACACGGCGCCCGACGTGCTGGCGACCATGATCGGCTTTGCCAAGCGGATCGGCAAGCAGGCGGTCGTCGCCCGGGTCTGCGACGGGTTCATCGCCAACCGCGCCTTCGACCAGTACTGGCGGCAGACGCGGTTCCTGGTCGAGGAGGGCGCCTCGCCCTACGACATCGACAAGGCGCTCTATGACTTCGGGATGCCGATGGGGCCGTTCCAGGTGAGTGATCTCGTCGGCCTGGACGTCTCGGCGCAGATCCGCAAGAACCGCAAGGCGAGCCTGCCGGCGGAGGCGCGTCTCGACACGATCGAGGACGAGCTGGCCGAAAGCGGGCGCTGGGGCCAGAAGAACGGCCTCGGCTGGTATCGCTACGAAAGCGGCTCGCGCGCCGGCGTTCCCGACCAGGCGGTGCTGGACGCGATCGACGCCTATCGCAAGCGCGAAGGCTTCACGCCGCGACGCATCTCGCCGGACGAGATCCTGGAGCGCTGCATCTACACGCTGGTGAATGAAGGCGCCAAGGAAGTCGAGGAGGGCATCGCGATCCGCGCCTCCGACATCGACATCGCGGCGGTCTACGGCTTCGGCTTCCCGTCGCATCGGGGCGGCCCCATGCACTACGCGGAGGAGATCGGCCTGAAGAGCGTCGCGGCCCGGGTCGAGGCCTTTCACGCGGAGAAGGGCTACTGGTGGCGCCCGTCCCGGCTGCTGCTCGATCTCGCCAAGACCGGCCGCCGCTTCTCCGATCGCTAGCATTCCGAAAGAGACGTGCTCATGGACGACATCGCGATTGTCTCGACCGCCCGCACCCCCATCGGCAAGGCCTACCGGGGCGGCCTCAACCTGACCTATGGCGCGACGATGGCCGGGCATGCCGTGGCGCATGCGGTGCAGCGCGCCGGCGTCGATGGCGGCGAGATCGACGACGTCATCCTCGGCTGCTCGATGCCGCGCGGGGTCACCGGATACAACGTCGCGCGCCAGGCGGCGTTGCGCGCCGGCCTGCCGGTCACGGTCAGCGGCGTCACGATGGACCGGCAATGCTCCTCCGGCCTCCAGGCGATCGCGCTCGGCGCCTATCGCGTGGCGAACGAGGGCGCCGGCATCGTGGTGGCCGGCGGCGTGGAATCCATCAGCCTGGTGCAGAACCCGAACGGCGACGAGTTCAAGATGGACCCATGGCTGACCGAGCATCGGCCCAGCATCTGGATGAGCATGCTGGACACGGCCGAGGTCGTCGCCAAGCGCTACAAGGTCGATCGCGACCGGCAGGATGCCTTCGCCGCCGAGAGCCAGCAGCGCGCGGCGGCCGCCCAGAAGAGCGGCGCGTTCCGCCAGGAGATCGTGCCGATCACGGTCGAGAAGGAAGTGACCGACAAGGCGACCGGCCAGAAATCGCGCGAGACCGTCACGCTCGAACAGGACGAGGGCGTGCGGGCCGACACCACCTTCGAGCGGCTGCAGGCGCTGAAGCCGGTGCTGGGCGAGGGCAGCGTGGTCACGGCGGGCAACGCCTCGCAGCTCTCGGACGGCGCCTCGGCCTGCGTGATGATGACCGCCGCCGATGCCGCGCGGCGCAACCTGAAGCCCATGGGCTTCTTCCGCGGATTCGTCGTCGCCGGCTGCGAGCCGGACGAGATGGGGATCGGGCCGGTGATCGCCGTGCCGAAGCTCCTGAAGCGGCATGGATTGAAGGTGAGCGACATCGACCTTTGGGAGATGAACGAGGCATTCGCGGTCCAGGCGCTCTACTGCCGCGATACCCTGGGCATCCCGCAAGATCGGCTGAACGTGAACGGCGGCGCGATCGCGCTGGGCCATCCCTACGGCATGACCGGCGCGCGGCTGGCCGGGCACATCCTGATCGAAGGCGCACGGCGCAAGGCCAAGCGCGTCGTGGTCACCATGTGCGTCGGCGGCGGCATGGGTGCGGCCGGGCTGTTCGAGCTTCCGGGTTGAAGCCGTGACCGGGCACAGCGAGGTCTCGATGAACGACGACGGTGTCAGGACCGAGCGCCGCGGCCGCGTCCTCGTGGTCACGATGGATCGGGGCAAGGCGAACGCGATCAACCACGCCATGAGCCGGGCCATGTTCCGCGCGTTCACCACGCTGCAGGAAGACCCGGAGCTCCTGGTCGGCATCCTGCGCAGCGCGAATCCGAAGATCTTCTCCGGCGGCTGGGATCTCAAGGAGGTCGCCTCGGGGATCCATCTGCCGGACGACTACTACGATCCCGAAATCGGGCACGGCCGCGGCGGCTTCGCCGGTCTCGCGGAGAACTGGGAGCTGGACAAGCCGCTGATCGCGGCGGTCCAGGGCGCGGCGGTCGGCGGCGGCTTCGAGATGATCCTCGCCTGCGACACGATCATCGCCGCGGAAGGCACCTATTTCCAGCTTCCGGAGCTGATGCGCGGCTTCCTGCCCGATGCCGGCGGCATCCAGCGGCTGCCGAAGCTGATTCCGCCGAAGGTTGCGGGCACGATGATCCTGACGGGCCGCCGGATGCCGGCCGAGGAAGCCATGCGCTGGGGGCTGGTGCACGACGTGGTGCCGGCGGCCGCGCTCATGGACGAGGCGATGAAGCTCGCCGAGACGGTCGTCAAGGCCGCGCCGCTGGCGACCCAGGCCCTGAAGGCCGTGCTGCGGCAGAACGAGAACCTCTCGGCGCGCGAGGCGTCGGACCGGGCGCGCCGCGGCCATAGCGGCCTTCCGATCTATGAGAGGATGATGCGGTCCGAGGATTTCTACGAAGGCCCCAGGGCATTCGCCGAAAAGCGCGATCCGGTCTGGAAGGGCAAGTAGCCGCGAAGATGCCGCCGGCTTAGAGGAGAAGGGGCGGAGATCGCAATCTCCGCCCCTTGCGCATCAGCTCTCGAGCCAGACGTCGGCCCACTGGCCCATCCCCAGGAACATCATGGGGTGGCCCTTGAGGTTCTTGACCTTGGTCGAATAGGCGTCGATCCAGGGCACGAAGACCGGCAGGACGGTGCCGCCCTCCGCCGAGATGATCTGCTGGGCCTCGCAAAGCAGGGCGGCGCGCTTGGTCTCGTCGAGCTCCTTCTTCGCATCCGCGACCAGCTGGTCGACCTTGGGGCTGCTCCAGAACGCCTCGTTATAGGGTGCACCGGTGACATAGCCGCCCTCGATGCGCGTGATCGCCGTCGGCCGGACGGTCCAGGACGAGGTGCACCATGGCACCTTCATGAAGACGGCCGACCAGTAGCCGTCGGCCGGGTCTTTCTTGACGGTGACATTGACGCCGGTCTCCCGCATCAGCTGGACCGCGACGACCGCGGCGTTCGCGCCGCCGTAATTGGCGTCCGAGGTGTGGAGCTCGAAGGCGTAGTTCTCGGCGCCGGCCTTCTTCAGGTGGAACTTGACCTTGTCCGGATCGGCCGTCGGTATCGGCACGTCCTTGCAGAAGAACGGATCCGAGGGCGGGATAGGGTTGTCCCGGCCGATCGCGCCCAGCCCGTCGAAGGCGAGGTCCACGAACTTCTTGCGGTCGAAGGAGTATTTCAGGGCCTGCCGGACGTCCAGGTTGTTGAACGGCGCCTGGTCCGAATGCATCGGGAAGCAGGTATAGGCGCCGCCATCCACCACCAGGGCCTTGGCGCCGTCGCTCTGGTTCACCCTGCCGACGGCCTTCGGGTTGATCGATTCCACCATATCGACCTCTCCCGAAAGCAGGGCGTCGAGACGCGCGGATTCGTCGCCGATGCCGGTGCTCTCGATCTCGTCGATATAGGGCAGGCCGTTGCGCCAGTAGTTTTCGTTGCGCGTGTAGAGGGTCGTCAGGCCCGGCTGGAAGTCCTTGACCTTCCACGGCCCGGTGCCGATCGCGTCCTTGGGGAAGTCCTTCGCGCCGGTCGGCAGGATGCCCAGCCAGCGCATCGATCCCAGGGTGGCGAACTCGGCGTTGGGCGACTTCAAGGTGAAGACGACCCGGTTGGCGCCGTCCGCCTTCACATTGTCCAGGTCCTTGAAGAATACGGCGCCCTGGGAATGGGTGTCCGGGTTGATGGCCCGGGTGAACGTGTAGACGACATCGTCCGCGGTCAGCGTCTTGCCGTTGTGGAACGTCACGTTCTTGCGGAGCTCGAAGGTCCAGACCGTGGCGGTCGGGTCCGAGGACCAGGACTCCGCCAGTTGCGGCACGACCTTGCCGGACGGATCGATCTCGGTGAGCTTCTCGAAGACGATGTAGCTGCGGATGCCGTCGGTGAAAGTGTCCTGCGTGGCGGGGTCGAGCCGGTCGGCCGGAGAGGAATCCACCGTCGCGATCCGCAGGCGGCCGCCTTTCTGCGGCGTGTCGGCCAGCGCGCGCTGCGCCATCAAGGCGGCGCCGCCGGTCATGGTGGCGGTCAGGGCTGCGGCGGTCGCCGCCGAAAAGCCCAGGCTCGCTGCAGCGCGAAAGAACGCGCGGCGGCTGATCTGTCCGCTGGCCAGGTGATGGACCAGGCCGGGGAAATCGGGATGCAAGTGCGTCGACGCGTCGGATGGTCTGTTTTTCATAATTGGAGAACCTCCCTGCTGAGGAACCCCAACCTTCGTCTCAATCCTTGCGCTCGCCCAATAGCGTTTGTCTCCGTCATGCGGAGCAAAAGTTATGCCTCGGGACCCTCGGAAGCGGCGTGGGCGTCGTGATCAGGCCAGCCGCAGGAAGGCCGCGGCATTGGCATAGAGCCATTTGTGCTCGACCTCGGCACCCAGTGGGAGCGCGCGGATCTCGGCGACCGAGCGCTCGACCGGCATCATGGGGAAGGAGGAGCCGAAGATGATGCGGTCCTGCAGAATCGACCGCCCGTATTGCAGCAGCGGCCCGTAGCCGGAATTGGGGTCGGCCAGGTATTTCGGCCGGACGGCGACCAGGCCGATCCAGACGTTCGGATGCCGCCAGGCGACGGCGATCAGCTCGTTCACCCAGGGCCATCCCGGCGGCGAGGCGCAGACCCGCAGGTCGGGCAGATCCACCAGCACGGCGTCCAGGTATTCCGGCTTGCCGTAGGTCATGCGCGTGCGGGTGGAGAAATTCATGCCGCAATGGACGTTGACCGGAATGTCGAGCTCGATGCACTTCTCATAGAGCGGGTAGAGCAGCGGATCGTTGATGTTGAGCTTGTGCTCGAAGCATTGCAGGTCCAGCCCGCGCATGCCGAGCTCGCGGACGGCGCGTTCCAGCTCGGCCACCGCCGCCTTCCCCTTGTGCGGATCGACGCCGGCAAAGCCGAGGAAGCGGGCCGGGAAGCGCCGGCACAGATCGGCGACATGCTCGTTCTCGATCTTGAAATTGAACGTCGTCTCGACGTCGCTTCCCTTGACGACGACCGCGCGCGCGTCGAGGGCGTCGTAGTCGCGCATGTAGGCGGCGAATGCCTCGTCGCCGACCGCGCGCGAGCTCAGCCGCTCGCTGCTCGCATAGACCCGGCGGTAATTGTCGAGATGCGAGGCCTTCTTCTGGAACTGGGGGAGAGGAGGGCGGCTCGACATGTCGATGATCATGGCCGTGGGACTCCTCGTTTCATGTCTCCGAGAACGGCCTGCGCCGCATTGTGCCCCGGGACGCCGGTGACGCCGCCGCCCGGATGGACGGAGGCGCCGCACATGTAGAGGCCGCGAATCGGCGAGCGATAGCGTGCATAGCCCGGGGCGGGCCGCATCCAGAACATCTGGTCCGCGCTCATGTCGAAATGGTGGACGTGGCCGCCGGGCAGCCCGAAGATCCGCTCGAAGTCCCAGGGCATCAGTGTCTGGCCGTGCAGTATCGGCTCGGTCACGTCGGTCGCATACTCGCCGAACACCGCGAGCACACGCTCGAGCATCTCGGTGCGCAACCGGTCCTGGTCGCCGGGTGCGGCCTCGGAGACGGCGTGGCCGCCATAGATGCCGATGACATGCTTGCCCGGAGGGGCCATGCCGGGATCCACGACGCTCTGGACCATGATGGTCAGATACGGCCGGCGCGCATTCGACCCGCTCTCGGCCTCTGCGAAGGCCGCCTCCATATAGTCGATGTCGGGGGCGAGCCTCACCTGCGTCGGGTATGAGAAGCCCAGGCTCGCGGCATCGAAGGTGCGATAGGCGGGCAGCCGGTCCATGGCGAGGTGGACCTTGAACCCGGTCGAGCGGGCGCGCAGCTTCCGCAGGTCGGAGAGAAAGCGGGGCGGCAGGGCGGCCGGCTCGATCAGCTCGAGAAAGGTCGTCCTGGCGCTCGCGTTGGCGATCACCAGCGGCGCGTCGATTTCTTCGCCGCTTTCCAGGACCACGCCCGCTGCCCGCCCGGCCTTGACCCGGATTGCGACAACGGTCGCGCCGGTCCGCACCTCCAGGCCATGCGACCGGCCGCTGGCCGCGATCGCCTCGGAGATGCCGCCCATGCCGCCGCGCACAAACCCGGTGCCGCCGGCCGGCGTATCGTTGTTGCGGATATAGGAGCGCGCCAGCATGAAGGCGGTGCCGGGCGTCTTCATGCTGGCGCGCTGTCCGCCGCCGCCCGCCGCGTAGAAGCCGATGGCCAGCTTCACGGCCTCGGACGTGAACCAGCGCTGGAGGTAGTCGAACGCGCTCATCGTCAGCAGGCGCCAGATCTCGGGAAAGTCGCCCACGGCGTCGCGATATCGCCACATGAAGCGCAACAAGCCGTAGAGGTCCTGCGGGCGATGCAGCTTCAGCTCGAACGGCGTCTCCCACAGCAGCCGCTGCACCAGCGCGCCGAGGCGCATCATGTGCCGGCGATATTCGGGAAAGACCTCGGCGTCCCTGGCCGAGAACTTCGCAAACTCCGCGCCCAGGCGGCCGGGATCGGGCCAGAAGACGATATGCCGGCCGTCCGGGAAGGGTTGAACCAGCGGGGTCGGGGCGATGATCTCATAGCCGAAACGGGCGAGCTCGAGATCGAGGATGATCCTGGGCTGGAGCAAGCCCATGATGTAGGAGGCCGTGCTGACGCGGTAGCCCGGCCAGAGCTCTTCCGTGGCCGCGGCGCCGCCGATGACCGGCCGCTTCTCCAGGACGCAGACCCGCAAGCCGGCCTTTGCGAGGTAGGCCCCGCAGACCAGCCCGTTGTGACCAGCCCCGACGATGACGGCATCGAAGCCGCGCGCCATGAACAGCCCCATTCGACCGAGGCACGCTCAGGCGACGGCCTGCTCAGGGATGCCAGCGGTTCTCCACGCGATCATAGCTCCCCGAACGGAGGTCCTTGGCCTCAGCGCGCAAGGCGTGCTTGGCGATCTTCTGCGACGTCGTCCGGGGGAAGCTCTCGCGGAACGAAAAGTAGCGCGGAACCTTGAACGGTGCGAGTTCTCTCTTGCAGTGGGCGACCAGCTGGTCGATGAGCTCCGGCGTCGGGGCCAGGCCGTCCTGCAGCACGATGCAGGCCTTGACCTCCTCGCCCCGGGCCTCGTCGGGGACGCCGATGACGGCCGATTCCTTGACCGTCGCCATCCCGTTCAGGACCATCTCGACCTCGCGGGCGGCGACGTTCTCGCCGTTCCGCCGCACCATGTCCTTGAGCCGGCCGACGATGTAGAAGTAACCGCGCTCGTCCATCCGGAACAGGTCGCCGGTGCGAAACCATTCCCCGCGGAACGCCGCCGCCGTCGCCTCCGGATTGTTGTAATAGCCCGACATGATCCCGGGCCCGCTCACCAGGAGCTCGCCGATTTCGCCGGGCGGCAGCGTGCGTCCCGTTTCGTCGGCGATACGGCAGCGCCGATAGGGGACGGGCCGCCCGCAAGAGCCGGATCCCACCATGTCCTGCGCCTCGATCGGCATGAACATCGCGGGCCCGATCTCGGTCATGCCGAAGGCCTCGCGGGCGACCAGGCCGAAGCGCGACTGGATTTCCCCATGCAGATGCGGCGGCACGCCATAGACATTGGCGCGCAGGATCTTGTGCTGGCGCTCGCGGTCGCTCGGCGCCTGCTTCAGCAGAATCCAGGGCAGAAGACAGAAGTTGATCTCATGGTCGGCCAGCCAGCCGATGAAGCGGCTGGTGCTCTGGCGCCGGGCGACGATCAAAGTCGCGCGCTGATAGATCGACATCAGCAGCAGCCACTGCGGATCCATATAGGTGAACGGCGTCGATGCCAGGATGCGATCGAACTTCAGCCCGTCGCGCATGGCATTCACCTTGCCGGCGATCAGCCAGTACTTCTGGGAAAGCTTGCATCCCTTCGGAAATCCCGTCGTCCCCGAAGTATATTGGATGTTCAGCAGGTCGTCCTGGGTGACCGGCTCCGCCGGCTCGAAGCCTTCCGCGCGGGCGCGCGCGATCCGATCCCAGGGGATCGTCCCGGGAATGCCGTTGCCGACCACGATCGTCCGGTCGTTGGGCGGCATTGCATGGCCGGCGCTGCGGCAATTCTCCAGGATTGGGAACAGGCTGTCGTGGATGACGATCCATCCCGTCTCGCTGTTCTCGAGAATGAAAGCCAGCTCGCGCTCGCGGTAATCGATGTTCACCGGAACCATCACCGCGCCCAGCCGCGCAAGCGCCAGCCAGGACAACGGGAACGCGGCGATGTTCGGCAGCATCACTGCGACATGGGTCCCCTTGGCGATGCCGAGACCGGCGAAGCCCTGCGCCAGGCCCGCGGTGCGGTCCCGGAGCGAGGCGTAGGTCTCGGTCTCCCCGCTCTCGAAGAAATTCCAGGCGAGCCTGTCGCCGGAATCGGAAGCCGCCTCCTCGAGCAGCGCACCGACATTTCCGGGCAACGCGCCGGTCTCGATCGCGCGGACGCGTCGATCGACGATGTCTTCGGCAGTGTCGGTCCCGGCGTGATCCCGCATGATTTTTCGGCGTTCCCATGTTCATCGCAGATTGCGTCCGGCCAGACTAAACCTCCCGTCGTTTCAAGGGCATCGGAAGCTGCGGCATCCGGCATAACGTTTGGTATGGTGCCGCCTGGGAAAACTCTATTGGCGCCTCAATCGGGTCGGTCAATAGCATCCGCGCCATCCGCAGGATGGCTCGGAATGGACTGCAGACAAACCCCGGCACCATGGAAAAGTTGAGGCTCGAGAACCGGACGGCCTTGATCACCGGCGCCGGAGGACCGATGGGACTGGCGATCGCGAAGCGCTTCGCCGAGCAGGGCGCCTCGCTCATCCTGACGGACATCTCCGCCAATCGCCTCAACGCCGCCGTCGCGCCGGTTTCCGAGAGACTGCAATCCGGGCGAAAGCTCTCGGCGACCCGGGCCAGCGTCCTGGTCCGCGAGGAAGCCGAAGCCGTGGTGCGCGCCGGGACCGAGGCGGCCGGCGACATCGACATCCTGGTGAATGTCGTCGGCGGGATCCGCAGCGCGTCGATGTTCGAATCCTTCATCGAAATGTCCGAG
This sequence comes from Dongiaceae bacterium, assembly GCA_035548715.1. Lineage (GTDB taxonomy): Bacteria > Pseudomonadota > Alphaproteobacteria > Dongiales > Dongiaceae > Dongia. Next base: position 49,261 of record DASZSL010000067.1, on the reverse strand, counting down.
GAGCGCTGGAACGCGACCTTCGAGCTCAATCTGAAGGGGACGTTCCACCTGGTCCAGCTGACCGCGCCGGAAATGCTGCGCCGGCAGCGCGGCAACATCATCAATCTTTCCTCGATCATCTTCGCGGGGACGGCCGGCAACGCCGACTATGGCGCCGCCAAGGCCGCCGTCGCGTCGGTCACCAAGAGCCTCGCGATGGAATTCGCGCCGCATATCCGCGTCAACTGCATCGCGCCGGCGACGATCAACACCTCGGTCATCGAGCGGCTGTCCGAGGAGCAGAAGGCCGAATGGCGCGGCAAGACGCTGCTCAAGCGCTTCGGCGAGCCCGAGGACATCGCCAATGCCGCCCTCTATCTGGCGTCGGACGAGTCCGCCTATGTCACCGGCGAGGTCATGGCGGTGTCCGGCGGCATCTGGCCGGCGCTTTAAGGCAAGAACCAATCCAGGGAGAAAGAAGCCTCAATGTCCTCAGAGCAGCCCGGTCGCCTTCCCCCGCGCGAGAAATGCGTCCTGCCGGCCATGCTGGACAGGCGGGCCGCCGAGATGGGCGACAAGACCCTGATCGTCTTCGATTCGGGGGAGAGCTGGACATACAGCGAGACTCGTCGCCAGGCGCGCGCGACGGCCGCCGCCCTGCAGCGGCTCGGCATTGCGCGCGGCGAGCCGGTCCTGGTCTGGATGCCCAGCACGTCGGACGTCATCCGCATCCACATCGGGCTGACCTATCTGGGCGCGATCTTCGTCCCGATCAATCTCGCCCTCAAGGGCTCGACGCTGGAGCACATCATCCGCAATTCCGGCGCCAAGATGATCATCTGCCATGCGGACCTGGTCGGCCGGCTCGGCGCCGTCGATCTCGGCGCGCTGCAGTCGATCGTCGTCATGGGCGGCGACGCGGCGCGGCCGGCGACGCTGAAGAAGTATTCCGAGGACGCCCTGGCGCCGAAGGACGAGGCGTTCCAGGAACCCAATCCTCCGGTGCAGCCGTGGGAGCCGCACGGCATCTTCTACACCTCGGGCACGACGGGCGTGTCCAAGGGCGTCATCTGCCCGCACGTCCATACCGCGGTGATGGGCGCCGTCACGTTCCGCTTCTTCAAGGAAGACGACCGGTTCCTGATGAACCTGCCGTATTTCCACCTCGGCGCCGCGCTGGTGCCGTTCGGCGTGATCGGCGTCGGCGCGTCGATGGCCCTGCTGCAGGACTTCCAGACGCACACGTTCATGGACGTCGTCCGCAAGACCGGATCGACCAGCTGCTTCCTGCTCGGCGCCGTCTCCAACTTCCTGATGAAGCAGCCGCCCAAGCCGTCGGATTCAGACAATCCGCTCCGCACCGTCATCCAGGTGCCCCTGGCGCAGGACGCGCCGGAATTCTGCCGCCGCTTCGGCGTCAACATGCACACCGCGATCGACATGACGGAGATGGGGCCGGCGATCATGTCGGACCTCCTGACCATGGAGAAGCCGATGCCGCACGGCTTCTGCGGCCGGCCGCAGGACATCTGGCCGCATTTCGATGTTCGCCTGGTCGATGAGAACGACAACGAGGTCCCGCACGGCGAGGTCGGCGAGTTGGTGGTGCGGTGCGATATGCCGTGGGTGATCTCGCCGGGCTATCACAACATGCCGGAGGCGACCGCCAAGGCCTGGCGCAACGGCTGGTTCCACACCGGCGACTCGCTCCGCCGAGGTGCCGACGGCAACTACTACTTCGTCGATCGGGTCAAGGACTCGCTCCGCCGCCGCGGCGAGAACATCTCCTCATCCGAGCTCGAATCGGAGGTCCTGCGCTACGACGGGGTCGGCGACGCCGCCGCGGTGGCGGCGCGCGGCGAGTTTGCCGAAGACGAGGTGCTGGTGGTGATCGAGCCCAAGGCGGGCGCCACGATCGACCCGGCGGCGCTCACCCGCTTCCTGATCGACCGCATTCCGCATTTCATGGTGCCGCGCTTCATCCGGATCGTCGAGAAGATGCCCTATACCGAGACGCACAAGGTGCAGAAGACCAAGCTGCGCGCCGAAGGCATCACCCCGGACACCTGGGACCGGGAGAAGGCGGGCATCGTCGTGAAGCGGCAGCGGATCGGCGTGAAGAGCTAACGCGGTCCGGGCACGATCCGGGCGAACCGGGGGGTGTCGCCCGCATACGTCACGCGCAGCGGTGGCTCGGCCCCGGGCTGCAGATGCCGCTGCCAGCGATCGAGCGCCTCCTTGAGCACGATGCGGGTGATATCGAGCATCGTCAGCCGGTCGAGGCCGGTGACCGGGCGCCAGGCGAGGTCGTCGAGCTCGCCGTTGGATCGCAGCGTCTCTTCACAGGCATCGCCCTCGCCCAGCAGGAAGCGCGTGTTGTATCGCCGCGGCGAATAGGTCGGGGTCAGCGCTTGGCAGACATAATCGATGCGATGCGCCAGCTCGGGCGGAAAGCGCAGTCCGGTTTCCTCGGCGGTCTCACGGATGGCAGCCTGCACGAAGGCACGGGGCGGGCGGCGCGTCGCGCGCCCAAGATGGAGCGCCACGCCCGGTGCCAGATCCAGGTCGCGGACCCGCGCATCGCCGGAATCCACCCGGCCGCCGGGAAAGACGTAGTATTCCGGCAGAAAGCTCGACTTGGCGTGCCGCCGCCCGAGCAGGACTTCGATGCCCGCGCTCCGATCCCGCAGCAGGACAAATCCGGCGGCATCGACCGGCGGAACGATCGTTTTACTGGTCACCGTCGTGAATGCTGCCTTTGCCTCCGGGTTCTCTCCAGTTCATGGGAGGCAGGGCGGATGTTCCAATACATTCCGCAGCGTCTGCCGAAAGATGCCGGTTATGCTATTCGCGCTTGCTTCTTGGCCGCGCCGGCGATCAGGTGGATTCGACGATCGCGCCGACTGGGAACTTGCGCCGCGGGACCGCCGATGTTGAACGACCGGAACTTTGAGGCACGATACGGGGTCCTGGAGCAGGTCAGCCCGCTCATTCGGCGGATCGTCGCTGAAAATCCCGGCCCCTACACGTTCTTCGGCACCGGCACCTATGTCGTGGGACGAGGCGAGGTGGCGGTCATCGACCCGGGCCCGTTGCTGGACCGGCATGTCGACGCCCTGCTGGCCGGCCTCGCCGGCGAGACGGTGACCCACATCCTGATCACCCATACCCACACCGACCATTCGCCGGCAGCAGAGCCGCTCAAGGCAGCGACCGGGGCCAAGACCCATGGTTTCGCCCCGCATGGACAGGTCGGCGCGACCGGCGAGGCCGGGGCGGATCTCGATTTCCGGCCCGACGTCGTGCTCCGCGACGGCGATGTCGTGGAAGGCCCCGGCTGGCATCTGACCGCGCATCACACGCCGGGCCATACGTCCAATCATCTCTGCTACGCCCTCGAGGAGGAGGCCGCGCTGTTCTCCGGCGATCATGTGATGGGGTGGTCCACCACCGTCATCGTGCCGCCGGATGGGAGCATGGCGGATTACATGCGCTCGCTGAGCGCGCTGATGCAGCGCGGCGACCGCATCTATTGGCCCACCCATGGCGGTCCGATCCGCGATCCGAAGGCGCATGTCTCCGAGCTGATCGGACACCGCGTGCACCGGCGGGAACAGATCCTGTTTGCGATGTCGCAAAGGCCCATGTCCGAGGCCGAGATCGCGCGTGCCGTCTATGTCGGGCTGGATCCCAGGCTGCGCGGCGCCGCCGAGCAATCGACCCTCGCGCATCTGCTCGAGCTCGCGGAAAGCGGCGCGGTTGCGCTCGAAAGCGGCAAATGGCGCCGCGCGCGGTGACGCCGCAGGTCCCGGGGGCTCACGCCGCCGCGCGCCGGTCGAGGCGCAGCGCGTAGAGGCCGCCGAGCACGACGATCACGGCGCCCGTGATCGTCTGGAGCGACGGCACATACTGGAAGAAGACGTATCCCCAAAGCACCGAGGAGGGCATCGTCGAATACTCGAAGGGCGCGGCCCGGTTGGCCTCGGCGAGACGATAGCCCTGGCTGATGCAGATGAAGCCGATCGCGGAGATCAGGCCGCACACCACCATCAGGCCGAAGTCGCCGGGCTCCGGCACCCGCCACGGATACAGCATGAACTGGAACAGGCTGCCTTCGGCCGCCGGCGCCGCGCCGGCCAGCGCGAGCCCGGTGATCGCGCTGCCGAGCACGTAGATGACCGTCACCGACAGGGCAAGCGCCCCCGGCTGCTCGGTCCGGCCCAGCCGCCGCGTGCAGACCGTCGTCAAGGCGTAGGCCAGAGCCGAGAGCAGCGGAAAGACGAAGGCCGGATTGAAGTCTCCGGATGCCGGCCGCAGGATCAGCAGAACGCCGAATCCGCTGACCGCGAGCGCGATCCAGGTCCGCTTGCCGACGCGCTCGCCCAGGACCAGCGCGCCGAGCACCGTCACGAACAGAGGCGCCACGCTGTAGAGCGACGCGTTCTCCGCTATCGAGATGCGCGCAATCGCCAGATAGTAGAGATTGTACGAGAGATACATCAGCAATCCGCGGACCGCATGCATCCACAGCATGCGCAGCCGCGGGAAGCCGCGGCTTTCCCGGGCCGCCACCAGGAGGACGATGGGGAGGGCGACGACGCTGCGGACGAAGACGATCTCGTGCACCGCATAGCCGCCGCTCATCAGCTTGATGAAGGCGTCCTGCAATCCGAAGATGGAGAGCCCGAAGGCAAGGCTGATCATGCCGATCAGCTGGTCCCGTGTCGTCGGCCTCGGTGCCGCGGTCGCGGTCATGGGAAAATCATTTCTTCGGCAGGGGGCGCTGCACCGCGGATGTCGATCGAGGCCGACCGAAGGCTAGGTCCAACCGCGCGCAAAGACTCATAGGCTTTACCGCGTGCGGCGCCAACGAGAAGTTATGCCGGCCGCGGCGCATCCGCCGCCTAGAGTCTCTTGATGGTCGGGCGGGCGAGACCGGGCCCGATTTCAAGAACCGATAGGGCCTTGCGCGATGTCGAGCTTGCCGAGCATGGAGGCCGTCCAGGCTCCGGATTTCCGCGAACAATGTTACTGGTGGGATGCGACGCCGGCTCCGGCCCTGCCGGACGGCGCGATCCCGGCGCGCGCCGATGTCGTGGTGATCGGCTCCGGCTATACCGGGCTTTCGGCCGCGCTGCAGCTCGCACGGGGCGGACGCGACACGGTGGTGCTCGACGCCGCCGATGCGGGCTGGGGCTGCAGCACCCGCAACGGCGGCCAGGTCGGGACCGGCCTGAAGCCGGGCTTTGCCGACCTCTCGAAGATCCACGGCCCGCAGCGCGCCTTCGACATGGTGAAGGAGGGGCACAACGCGCTCGCCTTCACCGAGGAATTCGTGGGCAGCGAGGCGATCGACTGCTCCTGGGAGCGGGTCGGCCGATTCATCGGCGCGCACAATCCCAAGAGCTATGACACGCTCGCGCGCCGCGTCGCCAGCCAGCCCAAAGGGCTCGAGGACGATTCGCATATCGTGCCGCGGGCCGAGCAGTCGGCCGAGATCGGCAGCGATTCGTATCACGGCGGCGCCGTCTATCCGCGCCATGCGGCGGTCGATCCGGCCAGGCTTCACCGCGGCATGCTCGACCGGGTGCTCGCGGCGGGCGCCCGCGTCATCGGCCATTGCGCCGCCCAGTCGATCGCGCGCGACGGCAAGGGCTTCGTCGTCGAGACGGTGCGCGGCCGGATCGCGGCGCGCGACGTCCTGGTGGCGACCAACGGCTATACCGGCAATCTTTCCCGGTATCTCCGCCGCCGCGTGATCCCGATCGGCAGCTACGTCATCGCCACCGAGCCGTTCGATCCGGAGGTCGGCCGGACGCTCATCCCGAAGGCCCGGGTGATCACGGATACGCGGCGGGTCATCTTCTATTACCGCCTGTCGCCGGACCGCCGGCGCGTGGTGTTCGGCGGGCGGGTTGCGGCCAGCGAGACCGATCCGCGCCGCACCGCGCCCAAGCTCTACGCCGCCATGACCGGGATCTTTCCGCAGCTCTCGACGATCAGGGTCACCCATTCCTGGAACGGCTTCGTCGCCTATACCTTCGACACGATGCCGCATCTCGGCCGCTTCGACGGCATCTGGCACGCGATGGGCTATTGCGGCGCAGGTTGTGCGCTGGCGACCTATTTCGGAATGCGCGTCGGCCAGCAGATGCTCGGCAAGGCGGAGGGAAAGACCGCGCTCGACGCGACCGCGTTCCCGACCCGGTTCTATTACAGCGGCAACCCCTGGTTCCTGGCTCCGGCCGTGGTCTGGAAGCAGGCGCTCGACCGGACGAGGCTCTGACGCCCGGCGGCGGAGGTCACAGCGACTGCAGCGTATCCGCCAGGGCCGCGATCAGCGTGTCCGCATTCTCCTTCGAGAAGATCAGCGGCGGACGGATCTTGAGCACGTTGGCGTTCGGCCCGGCCGAGCTGATGAGCACCCGGCGCTCGCGCAGCCCGTTGACCAGGCGCGTGGCAAGCCGTGCCGACGGGGCCCTGGTCGCCGCGTCCTCGACCATCTCGACGCCGATGAACAGGCCCGCCCCGCGCACGTCGCCGATCGTCGGGTGGTCGGCCTGGAGGGCCTTGATCGACGCGCGAAGGTAGTCTCCCACCTCAAGCGCATTCTGCTGCAGCCGCTCGCCCTGGACGGCATCGAGGACCGCCGAAGCCGCGGCGATCGCCACGGGATTCCCGCCGAAGGTGTTGAAGTAGCGCGCCTTGCGCCCGAAATCGTCGAGCACCGCCGGGCTGGCGATCGCGCCGGCGATCGGATAGCCGTTCCCCATGGGCTTGCCGACGGTGACGATGTCCGGCTGCACGCCGTGGCGCATGAAGCCCCAGAGCGCTTCGCCGGTCCGGCCGAAGCCGGGCTGCACTTCGTCCGCCACGAACAGGCCGCCGGCCTGCCGGATCGCATCGACCGCCGGTTTCAGGAACCCCGCCGGCTCGGCGAAGACTCCGTCGCTGGAGAAGATCGAGTCGACGATGAGCAGCGCCGGCTTGATCCCATGCCGCTTGAGATCGGCGATGGCGGCCTGGACGTCGGCGCCGAAGCGGGTGCTGATCTCCGCCGGCGAGGCGCGATAGGCGTCCGGGGCGCGGACCGTGCGCACATGCGCGCCCAGCGCGACATGCTCGCCCAATGACGGCGAGAACTCGGCGACCGTGCTGGTCAGCCCGTGATAGGCGAGGCCGGTGACGATGATTCCGGTGCCGCCGGTCACATGCCGCGCGATCCGGACGGCGAGGTCGTTGGCCTCGCTGCCGGTGCAGGTGAACATCACCTGGCTCAGCGGATCCGGGAAGGTCGAGACGAGCTGCTCGGCGTAGTCGAGGATCGCCTCGCTGAGATACCGCGTGTGGGTGTTCAGGATCGCCGTCTGGCGGCCGATCGCCTCGACCACTTTCGGGTGGCAATGGCCGATGCTCACCACGTTGTTATAGGCGTCCAGGTATCGCTCGCCCCGGGCGTCGTAGAGCCAGATGCCTTCGCCGCGGACGAAGTGGACGGGCCTTTCGTAGAACAGCCGGTATGCGGCGCCGAGAACGCGCTCCCGCCGCTCGATCAGGCGCCGCTCCTGCGCGCTCAGGCCCGAAAGATCGTCGCGGTTGAAGGCATTGGTCATCGCCATCTTAGGAGCCCCTGCTTGCCGACGAGATGGTTGTCTTGATATCGCGCGGATCGGTCGAACTGAAGAAGGCGAGGCCGCGCATCGCGCTCGGGTGATTGCGCATGATATAGGCGCGATTGCCCGGCATCGCCGCCGCCCGCCACTCGGTCACGATGACGGTGGTCGCCAGGCGCGCCTTCACCAGGCTCGGCAGCACGCCGAGCTCGATCTCGGCCAGGCGCTGGACCGAGGCATAGCCCTTCAGCATGTCGGCGAGCGCCATTCTGGGCGCCGGCCCGGCCAGATGATAGGCGAGCGCGACGGCGAGATCGTTGACCCGCGCCGCCTCGACCATATCGCCGAAATCGATGATCCCGGTGATGACGGAAGGGTCGCGATGGTCGGTCAGGATGTTGTAGGGGTTGAAGTCGTTGTGGATGACCTGGCGTCGCAGCCGGCCCGCCACCGGGACCACGACGTCGCGAAATTCGGCGATCACGTCATCGACCAGGCCGCGCCGCTCGTCGGCCACCGCATCCGCAAGCGGGACCAGATTGAGAAACTGCGAGATGTCCCAGAGCAGGGACTGCTGCGGTACCGACGGCCGGTACGTCTCCAGGCCCTGGGTCAGGCGCGCGGACATCCTTCCGACGGCCGCGTGCTGCGCGGGCGAGGGCTGCGTCTTGTACAGCAGCTCTCCGTCGAGAAAGCTCAGCAGCCGTACCAGCCGGTCTCCGACCCCGGCTTGATGCATGAAGAAGCTCGTTCGGCCATCCGTCGTGCGGATGATCCGGGGGACCGGAAGGGCGGGCGCGTGTTGCTCGAGGTGCAACAGCGCGCCCTGCTGGAACTCGAGCAGATCCGTCCGTTCGACCGGGTTTGCGACTTTCAGGATGAAGCGCGTGCCGTCATCCGCGCGAAACAGGAAGGTCTCGTCACGCTCGCTGGTCAGCACGGCCGCGGCGCCGCGGATCGCATAGGCATCGGCGACCAGCCGGGCGGCCTCCTCCAGCGACAAAGGCCGCCACTCGGCGGTGAACGTGTCTTGGGCAGTCGTCTGGGCGGGCGGCATCATCAGGCGAGCAGTTGTTCCGGCGTCAAGGTTCCGCGGTTCGCCGCCTCTTCGGCCGAGGCAAAATAGGGGAACGGCGCCCAGTGTGCTGTAGTCGAGAGACAAGCCTCATATAACTTTCGGCCCGAAGGGAGACAACAAAACAATACTGGCGGGTGCCGGCGGCGGCGGTTACGACGCTGAAGACCGGCATTGCCTGGGCAAGGCGCAGCCCATAGTGCCGGCGCCGGCGCCATTGCTTGAGGTCTGGGCATGGAACTTCAGTCGTTTCACGGCATCGCGGACGTCGATGTGGGTCCGTTCAAGCCAAAACCGACGACGCTGACTGAGGGGCAGTCGGAAGCGAGCGTCGTGCTGTGGAAGTCGCAGGACGGGCGCGAGCGGGTCGGCGTCTGGGAATGCACCCCGGGCCGTTTCACCGCCGATCGATCGAAGGAGGCCGAGCTTTGCTGGATCGTGTCTGGCAAGGCCGTGTTGCGCCGAAGCGATGGCGAGGTCCGCACGCTCGGGCCGGGCGACGTCTTGATCCTGCCGCGCGGCTGGCGCGGCGAGTGGGAAATCGTCGAGACGACGCGAAAGGTCTTCACGGTCGTTTCCGGCTGAACTCGGCCGGAAGCCCGGCAATCGCCGGTACCGATTGCCATCTGAATCGACCTCAGGAAAGGCCTTGACGGCAGCCGGGCGGTGCACATAGTTATTTCTATGAAAATCGAAATAGCAGCCCGTCAGCTCGAATCCCTTGGCAGCCCCGTACGCCTGAAGCTCTATCGGGCGCTGGTGCGCGCGGGCGAGGACGGGCTGCCGGTAGGCGCGATCCAGGCGAAACTGGGGATCGCGGCCTCGACCTTGTCCCATCACATCCGGCACTTGAAGGATGCGGGCCTGATCTCCCAGGAGCGCCAGGCGACGACGTTGATCTGCCGGGCCAATTATCCGGCCATGAACGATCTGGTCGGCTACCTCGTCGATGAATGCTGCCAGGACGCGGCTTGCGGAACCGGCCGGAAGGTGGCCTAGCGCCCTTTTTTTGGCCTTATACTTCGATGATGCTAGAAATACGATAGGAGAACGCACATGGAAGAGAACGGCGAGCTCCCGGTTGCGGTGATCGGGGCAGGACCAATCGGCTTGGCCGCCGCCGCAAACCTGGTCGAGCGCGGCATCGGCGTGAAGGTCTACGAGGCCGGCGCGACGGTCGGCGCCAACATCCGGGACTGGGCCCACGTCCGGATCTTCACGCCCTGGGAGCAGAGCATCGACCCGGTATCGCGGCGCCTCCTCGAGGCAAGCGGCTGGACCATGCCGAGAGCCGACGCGCTCCCGACCGGCGGCGAGCTCTGCGATTTCTATCTCGCTCCTCTGGCCCGCGTGCCGAGCCTCGCGCCGGCAATCGAGACCGGCGCGAAGGTGGTCGCCCTCTCCCGGCGCGGGATCGACAAGGTGTCGAGCAAGGCCCGGGAAACGAAGCCCTTCGAGCTCCACATCCGGAAGCCGGACGGCGAGGAGCGCATCGATCTCGCCAGGATCGTCATCGACGCATCCGGCACCTGGCACAATCCGAACCCCTTGGGCGCCTCCGGCCTTCCGGCGGCGGGCGAGGCCGCGCTGGCGGATCGGCTGGCCTACGGAATGCCGGACGTGCTCGGGGCCCAGCGCTCGCGCTATGCCGGAAAGCGCGTCGCCGTCGTCGGCGCGGGCTATTCGGCGATCAACGTCCTGCTCGATCTGGTCCGGCTCGGGGAGCAGGCGGGAAGCGGCGCATTGCTCTGGGTGGTCCGCGGCCGCAACATGAACCGGATCTATGGCGGCGGCGATGCCGACGAGCTGGCGGCACGCGGCAAGCTCGGCCAGCACCTGAAGTCGCTGGTGGACAGCGGCCGCGTTCGCCTCGTCACGGGCTTTGCGACACAAGCCGTCGCCCGCGACGGGACGGGGATGATCCTCCTGACCGGCATCGTCGACGGAGAGCGGGCAACGTTGCCGCCCGTCGATGAGGTCGTCGTTTCCACCGGCCAGCGGCCCGACCTGGCGCTGACCCGCGAGCTGCGGCTCGAGCTTGATCCGTGGCTGGAGAGCGTGAAGGTCCTGGGACCCATGATCGACCCCAACATCCATTCCTGCGGATCGGTGGACCCTCATGGCCATCGGGAGCTCTCGCATCCGGAACCCGGGTTCTACACGATCGGGGTCAAGAGCTACGGCCGCGCGCCGACCTTCCTGCTGCTGACCGGGTACGAGCAGGCCCGCTCGGTAGCGGCAGCGATCGCCGGCGACAGGGCGGCAGCCGACAACGTCCATCTCGTCCTGCCCGACACCGGGATCTGCACCACCGATTTCGACGAGGACGGCTGTTGCGGCACGCCGGTCGCGGCCAAGGCGGAAAGCTGCTGCGGCGGGCCGGCCCTGGTCAAGGAAGACGCTTGCTGCGTGGCCGATGAGGCCGCCAAGGCCGCTGGAAAGAGCGGCTGCGGCTGCGGCGTGGCCGCTTGACCTCGTCCGCCCTGGATCCGGCGGCGGCTCGCGTGCCGTCGCCGCGTCTGATCGTACCGGCGCTCGGCATCACGCAGATCCTCGCCTGGGGCTCGTCCTACTATCTCCTGGCCGTGCTCGCCAAGCCGATCGCCGCCGATACCGGCTGGCCATTGACCTGGATCGTCGCAGGCCTGTCGCTCGGGCTGCTGATCGCCGGCTTGGCGTCGCCCTTGGTGGGACGGCAGATCCACCAGCGGGGCGGCCGGCCGGTCCTGGCTGCGAGCGCCGTTCTCTTGGGAGCCGGATTGTCGGGGCTCGCCATGTCCCGAAGCCTGCCGGTCTTCGTCGCCGCCTGGGCGGTGATCGGGCTCGGCATGGGCGCCGGTCTCTATGATGCCGCCTTTTCGACGCTGGGCCGGCTCTATGGGCAAGCCGCGCGGCGCCACATCACCACGTTGACGCTGTTCGGCGGCCTCGCCAGCACGGCCTGCTGGCCGCTCTCCGCGCTTCTCGTCAGCGAGCTCGGTTGGCGCGGCGCCTGTCTGGCCTACGCGGCGATCCATCTTCTCTTCTCGCTGCCGATCTATCTGGCCGCCGTCTCCGACCGCCATGCGCCTTCCTGGGCGGAAGACGATGCGGATGCCGGGCAACGACGAACGGATCACCCGCCGAAGAAACGAAGGATGATCTTCGTCGTCCTTGCAACCGCGATCATGATCGGGTCGATGCTATCGACCGTGATCTCGGTTCATCTCCTGACGATACTTCAGGCGCATGGGATTACGCTGGCCGGCGCCGTAGCCCTGGGTGCGATGGTGGGCCCGTCCCAGGTCGCCGCGCGTTTCATCGAAATGCTGGTCAGCCGCTATCACCACCCGATCTGGACGAAGATCGCCTCGGTGTCGTTGGTTGCGCTCGGCCTCGGGCTCCTTTGGGCCGGAATACCAATCATTGCCGTCGCGCTGGTCTTCTACGGAGCCGGGATCGGCCTCGAATCGATTGCGCGCGCGACCTTGCCGCTGGCGCTCTTCGGTCCGGCGGAATACGCGCCCATCATGGGCCGGCTGGCGCGACCGAGCTTGATCGCCCAAGCGATAGCCCCGTCGGTGGGCGCGCTCCTGATCCAGGCATTCGGCGACAAGATGGCGCTCGGGGTCATTGTCCTTGTCGCCGTCGGCAACGTCGCGCTGACGCTGATCCTCGCCGCGATGACGTCACCCCCGCGGAAGGCACCGGCCGTCGCGTAGGGAAGGACGGCGCGTCTCAGACAACGCGCCGGCTCAGACAACGCGCCGGCCGCGCTCGTCGATGACCGCTTCGCCGTCCTCCTTGGCGAACGGTCCCTTCTGGGGAAGCGGAAGGATGTCGATGACCGCTTCGGACGGTCGGCAGAGCTTCACGCCCCACGGCGTCACCACGATCGGGCGGTTGATCAGGATCGGGTGCTCCATCATGGCATCGATCAGCCGCTCGTCCGACAGCGCGGGGTTCTCCAGGCCGAGTTCCCGATAGGGCGTGCCCTTCTCGCGAAGCAGGGCGCGAACCGATATGCCCATGTGGGCAATGAGCGTCTTGAGCTCCGACCGGCTCGGTGGCGTCTTCAGGTATTCTATGACGTGCGGTTCGATGCCGGCATTCCGGATCAGCGCAAGGACGTTCCGGGACGTCCCGCAATCCGGATTGTGGTAGATCGTGACGTTCACGCTCAACGGAACGACGTCTGCCGGGCTTGCCGCGGTTTCAGGACATCGCCGCGCTCGTACCAGCCCTTGCTGGCATTGACGATCTTCACGACCGACAGCATCACCGGCACCTCGATCAGCACGCCGACGACCGTCGCCAGCGCGGCGCCGGAATTGAAGCCGAAGAGGCTGATGGCCGCGGCGACCGCGAGCTCGAAGAAGTTGCTGGCCCCGATCAGCGCCGACGGCGCCGCGACGCAGTGCGCCTCGCCGGTCGCCCGGTTCAACAGATAGGCGAAGCCGGCATTGAAGTAGACCTGGATCAGGATCGGGACCGCCAGCAGACCGATGATCAGCGGCTGGGCGATGATCTGCTCGCCCTGGAACCCGAACAGCAGCACCAGGGTGGTCAGGAGCGCCAGCAGCGAGACCGGTCCGATCGCCTTGAGAGTCGCCTGGAACCGGGCGGGGCCGCCCGCCAGCAGGCTGCGGCGGGCGACCTGCGCGATGATCACGGGCACGACGATGTAGAGCACGACCGAGAGCAGCAGCGTCTGCCAAGGCACGGTGATGGCCGAGAGCCCGAGCAGCAGCCCGACGATCGGGGCGAAGGCGAACACCATGATGACATCGTTGAGCGCGACCTGGCTCAGCGTGAAATGCGGCTCGCCGTCCGAAAGGTTGCTCCAGACGAAGACCATCGCCGTGCAGGGCGCCGCGGCGAGAAGGATCAGCCCGGCAATGTAGGAATCGATCTGGTCCGCCGGCAGGAAACCCCGAAACAGGTGGCCGATGAAGAGCCAGCCGAGCGCCGCCATGGAGAACGGCTTCACCGCCCAATTGATGAACAGCGTGACGCCGATCCCGCGCCAATGCTCCTTCACCCGGCCCAGTGCCGCGAAGTCGATCTTCATCAGCATCGGGATGATCATCAGCCAGATCAGCACGGCGACCGGAAGGTTGACCTGCGCGACCTCGAGGGAGCCGATGGCCGTGAAGACGCCCGGGATGAAGTGCCCCAGGGCAATGCCCAGCACGATGCACAGCGCCACCCAGACGGTAAGGTATCTCTCGAATGTGGACATTTTGCTTTCCGGGAAAGAGAGGCGGCGGAGCGCGGTCAGGCGGATTCCGGCATCTTGCGGCCGATTTCATCAAGCCGCTTCTGCAGGCTCAACTTGTCCAGCGACTGGATCGGCAGGCTGGTGAAGATGGAAATGCGGTTGTTGAGCTGGCGGTAGGCGTCGGCGAAAGCCAGCCGGCGCTCGGCCTCGCTGCCTTCCGCAGCCGCGGGGTCGGGGACGCCCCAATGGGCGGTCATCGGCTGGCCGGGCCAGATCGGACAGACCTCATTGGCGGCGTTGTCGCAGACGGTGAAGACGAAATCCATTTCCGGCGCGCCCGGCTGGGCAAACTCGTCCCAGCTCTTCGAACGGAATTTGCCGATCGGGTAGTTCATCTTCTTCAGGAGGTCCAAGGCGAAGGGATGGATTTCGCCCTTCGGATGGCTGCCGGCGCTGTAGGCGACGAACTTGCCCTTGCCCTCGCGGTCGAGGATCGCCTCCGCCAGGATGCTCCGCGCGGAGTTGCCGGTGCAGAGAAAGAGGACGTTGAATTGAAGGCCCATGACCGTCTCTTTTGTTGTGTTCAGCAGCAGGCAGGCGTAATCGCCTCCAGCAGCGGCTTGCAGATCTCCGGCTGACCCCGGCAGCAGTCGTTGATGAGGAATGTCAGCAACTGGCGCGCGCCCTCGGTATCCGCGGTATAGTAGATCGTCCGGCCCTGGCGATCGGCCTTCACCAGCCCCGCCCGGCTGAGAATGCCCAGATGCGTGGAAAGCGTGCTGGGAGGAACGTTGAGCTCCTTCGCCAAATCTCCGGCGGCCATCGGATCCGGGAACTCGCGGATCAGGCGGCGGAAGATGTCCAGTCTGGTCTCCTGGGACAGCGCGCCGAAGGCGTCGAGGGCTTGCGTTTTCTTCATATTTCGAGAATTATGGAATCCAGAGAACGGCGTCAAGACGCGTCACGTGAAGTTTCGATGACGCGCAAAGCGCCGCCGGCGCCTTGGGAGGGGCGTCGCCATGTCGCAGCTCGACCGTCCACCACTGCCTGAAGCGGGCGTGTGTTCGGCATGCACGGCGGATGAGACAGACCGCGCGCGGCTTCTCGCAGATCTGGCCTGGATGCTCGAGCGTCGATCCGTGGCGGTAAAGCGCCTCGGCGATCCCGGCCCGGATCGCGGCCAGCTCGATTTCATACTCCACGCCGCCTTGGCGGCACCCGATCATGGCGCGCTCAGGCCCTGGCGGCTGGTCCGATGTACCAAGGAGAGCCGCGCCCGCCTCGCCGAGATCTTCGTGCGGGGCAAGCTGCGGCGGCATCCGGACAGCACCGGCATCCAGCTCGAGCGGGAGCGCGAAAAAGCGCTGCGCCCGCCGGTGCTGCTCGCGGTCATATCGTCGCCGCGAGTGGGCCATGCGAAGGTCCCGGAAGCAGAGCAGGTCGCGAGCGCCGGCGCTGCCCTCGAAGCCATTCTTCTCGCGGCGCATGGGCTTGGCTTCGGCGCCATCATCCTGAGCGGCGATCGCTGCCTCGATGCCGATCTCCAAGGCGCGCTGGGCGTCGCCGCCGGCGAAACGCTTCTCGGCTTCATCAGCATCGGCAGCATCGTGGACGAACCCAAACACGCGCCGCGGCCGGCCTTGGCCGACGTGATGTTCGATTTCGACGGCGAGCGCGTCGGTGCGCTCGACCTGGACAAGTCCTGAGGTGACCGCGGATTACGTCCTCGAAGCAAGGAGAAGGCGATGCGCGGACTGACGCGCCGCTCCATGATCCAAGCGGCGGCTGCTTCCACGATCCTGCATCCGCTGCGCGCGCAGGCCGATGCACCGCTGAGTTTCGGGCTGACGCCGGTCCTCCTCGATTCCGACATCGCGCTGCTCGACCTGATGCAGGCCTACCTTCAGGAGGCGCTCAACCGTCCGGTCAACCTGGTCAAGCGGCGCACCTACCAGGAGATCACGGCCCTCCTGCTGTCGGGGGAGCTGGATGCCGCGTGGATATGCGGATTCCCGTACATCCAGCACTGGGACCGACTTTCGCTCATCGTGGTGCCGCTCTATCACGGTCAGCCGCTCTATCAGTCATACATCATCGTGCCGAAGGACCGGGCGGTCACCGACTGGCAAGAGCTCCGCGGCGACATCCATGCCTTCTCCGACCCGGACAGCAATTCCGGGCACCTGGTGACATGGGCCCTCCTGGCCGATGCCCAGGAGACGCCCCAGACCTTCTTCCGCCAGACCTTCTACACCTACGGCCATCGGAACGTCGTGCGCGCCGTCGCCACCGGACTGGCGCAAAGCGGCAGCGTCGATGGCTACGTCTGGGATGTGATCAGGGATCGCGAGCCCGCCCTCGCCAACCAGACGAAGGTGCTCCGTCGCTCGGAATGGCTCGGCTTTCCGCCGGTGGTCCATCTGAAGACCGATCGGGATTCCGGCAAGATCGATCAGCTCTCGGCGGCGTTGCAGTCGGCGAACAAGAGCCAGAAGGGGCGCGACCTTCTGGCGATGCTGGAGCTGGACGGCTTCGCGCCCGAACAGCCGTCGCTCTTCAATGCGATCGCGGCCAAGTACACCCTCGTCAAGAGCCGGGAAGGCTGATGCAGCGGCTCCGGCAGATCTGGTCGCGGGTTCCTCTCACGGTCCAGGCGCCGCTGCTCGCGGCCGTTCTCACCGTGATCTTCGCAGCGGCCATCTCCCAGGTCGTGCTCAACCGCCTCGCCCGGGAGCAAACGGCGGCGCTCCGAAATCTCAGCTCGGCGTTCATGGACGGGCTGACGACGGCCGTCACGCCCGGGTTGCTGACGCAGGATGTCTGGGAGACTTTCGACAGCCTGGACCGTGCCCGGCAGCAATATGGCGCGGCGAACGCCCGCTACATGGTCGTCCTAATGCCGGATGGCCGCGTTCTCGCCGCCTCGGCGCCGGAAAGGTTTCCGGTTCGGTCGGTGCTGCCCGACAGCCTCAAGGACCTCGTCTCGAGAAACCGGGCCTTCACGATCGACGAGGCGGCGGGGAAGGCATGGCTGGTTCGCGGCGTCGAGCAGGAGGGGTTCAGGATCGGCACCGTCCTGGCGGAGCTCGACATAACCGGACTGCTGGCCGTCCGGCGCGAGATCCTCCTGACATTGATCGCCGTCAACAGCGGGCTGACGATCCTGTTCAGCGTCGCCAGCTACTATCTGGTTCGGCGCCTGGTGCGGCCGCTTTCGGTGGTGCAGCGGCATCTCGCCGCCGCTTCCGAAGGACGGCTCGAGCCGATCGATCCGGCGACCATCGGCCGGTCGAGCCCGGAGTATCGCCGGCTCTTCAATCAGTTCAACCGAATGGTCGAAGCGAATACCGAGCGCGAAGTCCTTGCCGCCGAGCTGGCCAACCAGGAGAAGCTCGCCATGCTCGGGCGTCTCGCATCCGGCATGGCTCATGAGGTGAACAATCCGCTCGGCGGCCTGATGAACGCCGTCGATACGATGGATGTCCACGGCGAAAATCGCGACGTGAGGCAGCGTACGATCGACCTGCTTCGCCGTGGTCTCGCCGGCATCCAGCACGTCGTCAGAGCGGCGCTGGTCACCTACAAGACCGGTCATTCGTCCAGGCTTCTCACCCGGCTCGATCTCGAGGATCTGCCCTTCCTGATCCAGCACGAGATCGGAATGAAGCATCTGGCATTGGCCTGGCACAACGCGCTGCCCGACGAAATACCCGTCGATGCGTCGTCCATCCGGCAGATTGCGCTCAATCTGCTGCTCAATGCCTGCGCGGCCACGCCCGAACGCGGCCATGTCAGCTTCAGTGCCGCCATGAACGGCGGCCGGCTGCTGGTGTCGGTCGGCAATGACGGCAAGGGCCTCCCGGAATCCGCCCTGGCGGCCGTGAAGTCGGGAGCAGCCGGCGCGGCGGCGCCGGTCGGCCAGGGGCTCGGCCTTTGGACCGCGTCCCGCCTTGCGTCGAAGCTGGGCGGGCAGTTGAGCCTCCATTCCTCCCCGAGCGGCATACTGGCGGAGTTCATCGCTCCGGTGAAAGAGGAGAGCCTCCATGCAGTTGCATAACCACGCACGCGTCGGGCTGGTCGAGGACGATCCCATCATGGGGGAATCGATCGCCCACCGCCTCGGCCTGGAAGGCTATCGCGTGGACTGGTGGTCAACCGGGCGCGACGCGCTCCAGGGCATCCGTCAGTCGCTGCCCGATCTGCTGGTCTGTGACATCCGCCTGCCCGATATGAACGGAGAGGCGGTCTTCGAAAAGATCATTCCGGAGCTGCCGGGGCTGCCGTTTCTCTTCATCACGGGATACGCCCAGGTCGAGCAGGCGGTCCGCCTGATGCGAGCGGGGGCCGCGGACTATGTCGCCAAGCCGTTCGCCATGTCGGACTTCCTGGCCAAGGTCGGCGCCCTGGTCCAGCGGCGGGAGGCGGACGAGTGCACGCTCGGCCGCTCCGCCAGCATGCGGCGGCTCGAGGATCTGCTGAAGCGGGTGGCGGACATCGATTCGACGGTGCTGTTCACCGGCGAAAGCGGGACCGGCAAGGAGGTGGCCGCACGTTTCCTCCACGCCCGGTCGAGCCGGGCCACGGCTCCGTTCATCGCGGTCAACTGCGCGGCCATTCCGCGGGAGCTTCTGGAAAGCGAGCTGTTCGGCCATGAACGGGGCGCCTTCACCGGGGCGGTTGCCCGGCATGTCGGCTTCGTCGAGCGGGCCGCCGGGGGCATCCTCTTCCTCGACGAGATCGGCGAGCTTCCGCTGCCCCTGCAGGCCAAGCTGCTGCGCCTGCTGGAAGCGCGCCGCTTCCAGCGGGTAGGCGGCGAGCGGGAGTTGATCTGTGACGCCCGGATCGTCTGCGCCACCAACGCCGATCTGAGGACGGCGGTGGCCGAGGGCACGTTTCGTCAGGACTTGCTGTTCCGGATCTGCGTGATCGAGGCGCATATTTCCCCGCTGCGCCAGCGGCAGGACGATCTCCGGCTGCTGCTCGATCACTTCCGGTCGGAGTTCTCGGCTTCGTTCGGACGGCATGTTGCCGGATATCAGCCGGGGGCAATCGGTGCGGCCATCGTGCACAGCTGGCCGGGCAACGTGCGCGAGCTCAGGAACCGGGTCGAACGGGCGGTCGCACTGGCCGAGGGGGCATGGATCGCGCCGGAAGATCTGTTCCCCGACATGGTGCCCGGCGCCGTCGAACCGGCGGACTTCGCTTCGCTTGCCTCGATCAGGGATCAGGTGGAGCGTCAGCACATCCGGAACGCCCTGGATCACGTGAGCGGTCGCGTGGAAGAGGCGGCCAAGCTCCTGGGGATTTCGCGCTCGACGCTGTTTGAAAAGATGCGGCGGCTGAAGCTCGAACACTGAGCGATTTGGTCGGCTAATCCGGAATGCCGGACCGAGCCGACGCGAATAGTCCGGAACATCGGACTGCCCCGCAGCGCAGCACGCTCAAATCATTGAGATGCCGCGGGTCGTGCCGCACTGCAAGGCGGCACGGCAACTGCTCCTCCCCTGAGACAGAAGATGTAGGTGTCTTCCTGGGAGGGGAAACATGTCCAAGAAATGCGACAGGCTGGTCGATCTCGGCCGGCGCCAGTTCCTGCGCGGCACCAGCCTCGCGGCTGCGGCCGGTGTTGCCACCGCGGTGGCGCCGCGGCAGAGCCAGGCGGCCGAGCCGCTGGCGCGCCTCACCTATCCGAAGAACAAGCTCGCCAACGTGAAAGACCTGAAGGTCGACGAGCCGCTCGACGTCACCTATCCGGACGCGGATTCGCCGGGTGTCCTGCTGAAGCTCGGCAAGGCGGTCGAGGGCGGCGCCGGGCCGGATGGCGACATCGTCGCCTTCTCGACGCTGTGCCCGCACAAGGGCTTCCCGCTGGCCTATGTCGCCGCCGACAAGAGCCTGAACTGCCCGGGACACTACTCGCGCTTCGACTGCGAGCGCGGCGGGCAGGAGATCTGGGGACAGGCGACCCAGAACCTGGCGCAGTTCAAGCTGCGCGTGGACGACAAGGGCGACATCTATGCCGAGGCCGTGGACGAGCTGATCTACGGCCGGCTCAGCAACGTGCTTCCGGCCTGAGGGAGGGGAAAATGACCTTCAAGCGCAATGTCGATCGCCTTCCGATCCCGCCAAAGGACGCGAAGCGGTTCAACGTCACCTGCCAGTTCTGCATCGTCGGCTGCGGCTACCACGCCTATACCTGGGACGTGAACGACCAGGGCGGGACGGCTCCCGGCAACAACGCCTTCGGGGCCGACCTCTCCAAGCAGCAGGACCCGGAGACCGTCAACTGGTTCGCGCCGTCCATGTACAATGTCGTCAAGCAAGGCGGCAAGGACGTGCATCTGGTCATCAAGCCGGATCACGAATGCGTCGTGAATTCCGGGCTCGGCTCGGTGCGCGGCGCCCGGATGGCGGAGGAATCCTTCTCCGAGGTCACCGGCTCGCAGGCGCAGCGCCTGACCGAGCCCCTGGTCTGGCGCTACGGCGGCCTCTACCCGACCTCCTGGGACGACGCGCTCGCTCTCGTCGCGGCGGTCACGCAGCGCGTCGCCGCCGAGCAGGGCGATGACGGCGTCATCGTATCCGCCTTCGACCATGGCGGCGCCGGCGGCGGCTACGAGAACACCTGGGCGACCGGCAAGCTCTATTTCCAGAGCATGAAGGTCAAGAACATCCGCATCCACAACCGCCCGGCCTACAATTCCGAGGTCCACGCCACCCGCGACATGGGGGTGGGCGAACTCAACAACTGCTACGAGGACGCCGAGCTCGCCGACACGATCTTCGCCGTCGGCACCAATGCGCTCGAGACGCAGACCAACTATTTCCTGAACCACTGGATCCCCAACCTGCGCGGGACCTCGCTGGACAAGAAGAAGCAGCAGCTGCCGGACGAGACTCATGCCGCCGGCAGGATCGTGATCGTCGATCCCCGGCGGACCGTCACCGTCAATGCCTGCGAGATGGAAGCCGGCAAGGACAATGTCCTGCACCTGGCGATCAACTCGGGCACCGATCTGGCGCTGTTCAATGCGCTCGTCGCCTACATCGCCGACAAGGGCTGGGTCGACAAGGACTTCATCGCCGCCTCGACCAGCGGCTTCGACGACATGCTGGCGGCCAACAAGACCAGCCTCGAGGATGCGGCCAAGATCACCGGTCTGACCGTCGAGCAGATCCAGACCGCGGCCTCGTGGATCGCCGAGCCCAAGGACGGCAAGCGGCGGCGGACGATGTTCGCCTACGAGAAGGGCCTCATCTGGGGCAATGACAATTACCGGACCAACGGCGCGCTGGCGAACCTGGCGCTCGCCACCGGCAATGTCGGCCGTCCCGGTGGCGGCTGCGTCCGCATGGGCGGCCACCAGGAAGGCTACGTGCGCCCGGACTATCCCGGCGGCCGGCCCGCGGTCTATGTCGACCAGCTCCTGATCTCCGGCAAAGGCGGCGTGCATCACATCTGGGCCTGCGACAACTACAAGACCACGCTCAACGCCCTGGAGTTCAAGCGGGTCTACAAGAAGCGCACCGACATGGTGAAGGACGCCATGTCAAACGTGCCATACGGCGACCGCGCGGCCATGGTCGATGCGATCATGGGTGCGATCAAGCAGGGCGGCCTCTTCGTCGTCGATGTGGACATCGTGCCGACCCAGATCGGCCAGGCCGCGCATGTCATGCTGCCGGCCGCGACCGCGGGCGAGATGAACCTCACCTCGATGAACGGCGAGCGCCGGCTGCGTCTGACCGAGCGGTACATGGATCCGCCGGGCCAGGCAAAGCCGGACTGCCTGATTGTCGCGGGGCTGGCACAGGCCCTGGAAAAGGCCTGGCGCGACGCCGGCAAGAACGACGTGGCCGACCAGTTCAAGGGCTACGACTGGAAGACCGAGGAAGACGCCTTCATGGACGGCTACCACCAGCATGCCGGCGGCGGTGAGTTCGTCACCTACGAACGCCTGCGGGCAATGGGCACCAACGGCGTCCAGGAACCGGCGACCGACTTCAAGGACGGCCAGCTGGTCGGCACCAAGCGTCTCTACGCCGACGGCAAGTTCGGCACCAAGGACGGCAAGGCGATCTTCATGTCCACCCAGTGGCGCGGGCTCCAGGCGGAGGGCAAGCAGCAGGAGAAGGACAAGTTCCCCTACCTGATCAACAACGGCCGGGCGAACCAGGTCTGGCAGTCGGCCTATCTCGACCAGCAGAACGACTTCGTCATGGGCCGCTGGCCGCTGCCCTTCATCGAGATGAACCCGGACGACATGGCCGCGCTGAGCCTGGGGGCGGGGGACCTGGTGGAGGTGTTCAACGACAACGGCTCGACCCAGGCGATGGTCTACCCGACGCCGACGGCCAAGCCGAAGGAGACGTTCATGCTGTTCGCCTATCCGACCGGACCCGTGGGCAACGTCGTCTCCAAGGGCGTCAACGAGCTCATCATCCCCAACTACAAGCAGACCTGGGGCAACATCCGGAAGATTGCCGATGCGCCGGAAGTCACCAAGGGCCTGAGCTTCAAGTCGCAAGAGTACCGGACGAGCTGAACCTTTCCCGGTGGAACGACCCGCGGGGGAACGATCCCCCGCGGCGAACCTTCTGGAAGGTTGAAGCGATGCAGGACCCGTTCGGCCGGCATATCAGCTACCTGCGCGTATCGGTCACCGACCGGTGCGATCTGCGCTGCGTCTACTGCATGGCCGAGGACATGGTCTTCCGGCCGAAACACGAGGTTCTGTCGATCGAGGAGCTGGATCGGCTCTGCAGCTGCTTCATCGGCCTGGGGGTCCGGAAGCTGCGCCTGACGGGTGGCGAGCCCCTGGTGCGGCGCGAGATCATGACGCTGATCCGGTCGCTCTCCCGTCACCTTGGGACAGGCGCGCTCGACGAGCTTACCCTGACCACCAACGGCACGCAGCTTCGCCGCTACGCCGACGAATTGGCGGAGGCCGGAGTACGGCGGATCAACGTCTCCCTCGACACCTTGAAGCCGGACGTGTTCAAGGGCATCACCCGCTGGGGGAGCCTGCCGGTGGTGCTCGCGGGCCTTCAGGCGGCGAAGGCCGCGGGACTGCAGGTCAAGATCAACACCGTCGCACTGAAGGCGGTCAATCATGAGGAGTTGTCCGACCTGGTCGCCTGGTGCGGCGACCAGGGCTTCGACATAGCCTTCATCGAGGTGATGCCGATGGGCGACATCGGCGGCGAGCGCCGGCTGGACCAGTTCTATCCGCTCTCGCTGGTCCGCGCCGAACTCCGGAAACGCTGGACCCTGCGCGACATCGACTATCGGACCGGCGGTCCCGCCCGCTACGCCGAATGCCTAGAGACCGGCCGTCGGATCGGGTTCATCACGCCGCTCACCCACAATTTCTGTGAAAGCTGCAACCGGGTGCGCGTCACTTGCACGGGCCGGCTCTTCATGTGCCTCGGGCAGGAAGACAGCGCCGATCTTCGCGCCGCGCTGCGCTCGAGCGAGGCCGATGAGAGCCTGGAGGCGGCGATCCGCGAGGCGATCGCCCGGAAACCCCGCGGCCATGACTTCATGATCGACCGGCGCGCCCCAACCGCGCCCGTCAGCCGGCATATGTCGGTGACAGGGGGATAGAAAGCGGTTCGGCTCCGAATCATTCGGATGAATGGGCGCCGGAACCTGAAGCGCATCGAACGGGAAGATGAGCGGCGTGTCGCAACATGCCGCGCACGCACGGCTGCGTCCCGTACTCTGAATGGCCGGCCCAGGCAACAGGCCTGTAAGGTGCTTGCCATTGTCCTGACCGCCTCCCTGGAGCCCCTATATGAAACGCGCTCTGCTCTGCGGCACGACGCTGGCGGGAGTAGCGACCTTCGCTGGAAGTGCCCAGGCCTCCGACGGCGTCAAGCTCGACGTCGGCGGCTTCTTCAACATGGTCTACCAAGGCGTCTTCGATAAGAAGAGCGACGGCCGTTTCGGCAACCACCACAATCTCGACGGCTTCAACCACAATGCCGAGGTCCACTTCAAGGGCGAGACCACGCTCGACAATGGCCTCACCATCGGCGCGCAGATCGAGCTCGAGGGCGAGAACGCCGCCGATCAGATCGACCAGTCCTTCGTCTACTGGCAGGGCGGATTCGGCAAGATCCAGATCGGATCCCAGGACAAGGCGATCGCCAATTATTGCCTGCTGCCGCCCGGCGGCACGTCGAACTTCTCGGCCTATTCGCCGAACGCCTGGGGCTCGAACGACCCGATCGGCTCGAACGCAGCCTGCGTCGACACCGAAGGCGACAACCAGGGCATCGTCTACGGCACGCCGAATTTCGGCGGCTTCCAGCTCTGGCTCAGTTACACGCCGAGCGGCAACGCAGAGGACTACACCCAGCACGGGGTCAACGCGGCCGGCACGCCGTCCAATCCCGACGGCACGGCGCATCACAGTTTCAGCGCCTATGCGACCTATGCCTATTCCGGCGACGACTGGGGCATCAACTGGGGAGGCGGCGGCTCGTGGCAGGCCGCGTTCAACCATGGTCCGGGCAATGACGGTCCAGGCTCGGACTACCAGACCGACCTCAACGTGACGTTCGGCAATTTCGCCGTCGGCGGCGTGCTCGAATACTTCCAGCAGGGCGGCAGCGACAACAACGCCTATGTCGTCGGCGGCGGCGCCTCCTACTCGTTGGACGCCTGGACCTTCGGCATGCAGGGGAGCCACGGCCATTACAACGGCACGGATGCCTTCAGCTTCACCGCCGATCCCGGCGGCAGCCGGAACCTCAACCGCGTCATCGCCACGACCCAGTATGCCCTGGGGCCCGGCGTCATGCTGGACGGCGAGCTCGGCTACACCTGGTTCCACGATTCCGGCGACGGACTGACGGATGCGGAGCAGCACTATCACGCCTTCGACGTCGCGATCGGCTCGGCGTTTACCTTCTAAAAGATTGCGGTGCACGGAACCGCGTGCTTGATCGGCGCTTTCTGCTAGCAGCCGGCGACGAATCGGCATTGCCCGGCAAGCACGCCAAGTTTTCGGGACTTTTGAGCGATGGAACCGACGGCATCGCGCATCGCGATTCTTCCGCGGCGGCATTCGACGACCGGAGCCGCCGAGCGCCGGGCTGCGGCGATGCGCGAAACGACCTCGGGTTGCAGCATCCATTGGCTGCGCCGCGACGACGATCCGGGGTCGCGTGCCCGGTCGAAGCGGATCGCCATCCTCGACCCGTTCGGGATCGAACGGCGGCTGCTCGTGGCGTTGGCCGAGGCGCAGGGCCATCGAGTCGTCGTGCACCACGACGTCGACGACCTGCTGGCAGGCTGGCGCGACGCGCAGATCGCTTTCGTGCACATCTGCTTCGACCAGGCGATGCGGCGCGCCGCCGAGGCGGCGCCGCTGCCGCCCGTCGTGCTGATCGATTCCCGCGGCATTGCCGCAGACGGCCGGGGGCAGGCGGCCAGGATCGGGGATTTCGCCGCGATCCGCTTTCCGATCGGCCTGCGGGAATTCGCCGAAGCGGTCGGCCGCAACGCGCTTTAGGGCGACCCACGGGCAAATCGGGCGGACGATGGACGCGAAGGCGAGAACCGGGATAATGCCAGCGGCAGAACGCCTGAAGTCGAGGAGAGACGGAACGCCGAGATTCGGATGCGATCGTGCCGCGCTGGCGGCCCTTGCGCTCGCCTTGCTGGTGGCCGCCTGTCACCAGGATTGGCCCCCGCCGCCGCCGGTGCCCGGGCAGCCC
Source organism: Dongiaceae bacterium (assembly GCA_035548715.1). Taxonomy (GTDB): domain Bacteria; phylum Pseudomonadota; class Alphaproteobacteria; order Dongiales; family Dongiaceae; genus Dongia. Next base: position 23,667 of record DASZSL010000067.1, on the reverse strand, counting down.
CTGACCTACGCCCAGAAGCATTATCAATACCTTCAGCAACAGCAGCAGATGCGCGACTTCCGGTTCCGCTGAGCGGAAGCCGTGGCTTTTCGGTCGGCACGGCCGGAGCGCTCTGTTATGACATCGCCTGGAGCAGCGGCGGAGCCAGGCGATGGAGCACCATACCCCGTTAATCGCGGCGATCGTCAGCGCCATCGTGCTCGCCTTCGTGCTGGGCGCGCTGGCGCAGCGCCTCAGGATCTCGCCGCTGGTGGGCTATCTGCTGGCCGGCGTGGTCGTCGGGCCGTTCACGCCGGGCTTCGTCGCCGACCAGTCGCTGATCGCCGAGCTCGCCGAGATCGGCGTCATCCTGCTGATGTTCGGCGTCGGCCTGCATTTCTCCCTGAAGGACCTGCTCTCGGTAAAGTCGATCGCCGTGCCGGGTGCGATCGGCCAGATCGCCGTGGCGACGCTGCTCGGCTGGGGCCTGGCGCACCTGCTCGGCTGGTCGAACGCCGCCGGCCTGGTCTTCGGCCTGGCACTTTCGGTCGCCAGCACCGTGGTGCTGCTTCGCGCGCTGCAGGAGCGCCGCCTGGTCGAAACCACCGAAGGCCGCATCGCGGTCGGCTGGCTGGTGGTCGAGGACCTGTTCATGGTCCTGGCCCTTGTGCTGCTGCCGCCCTTGGCCGAGATCTATCTGTCCCTGGACCGGGCGGGTACCGCGGTCGATGCCGGGTCGATCGCCTGGAGCGTCGCCCTCACCCTCGGCAAGGTCGCGGCCTTCGTCGCGGTGATGCTGGTCTTCGGGCGTCGGGCGGTGCCGTGGATCCTCCACGCGATCGCCCATACCGGGTCGCGGGAGCTGTTCCGGCTCGCCGTGCTCTCGATCGCCCTCGGCATCGCCTTCGGCGCGGCCGCGCTGTTCGGCGTCTCCTTTGCGCTCGGTGCCTTCTTCGCGGGAATGATCCTGAGCGAGTCCGAGCTCAGCCACCAGGCGGCGGAGGAGACACTGCCGCTCCGCGACGCCTTCGCCGTGCTGTTCTTCGTCTCGGTCGGCATGCTGGTCGACCCCACGCTGCTGGTGACGAGGATCTGGCCCTTGCTCGGCGCGCTCGCGATCGTGCTGCTCGGCAAGTCGGTTGCCGCCTTCCTGATCGTGCGTACCTTCGGGCATCCGAGCCGGATCGCGCTGGTGATCTCCGCGAGCCTGGCGCAGATCGGCGAGTTCTCCTTCATCCTGGGCGGGCTCGGCGTCACGCTCGGCATCATGGACCAGGCGGCGCATGACCTCATTCTCGCCACGGCGATCGTCTCGATCCTGGTCAACCCCGCCTTCTTCGTCGTCCAGGACCGATGGCGGGCGCGCCTGGCCGAGCCGGCGGCGCCGGCCGCCGCGCGCGCCTCGATCCCGGTCACGCCGCTCCGCGGCCATCACATCCTGATCGGGCACGGTCGGGTCGGCTCGATCATCGCCGAGCGGCTGCGCGCCATCGGCGCGCCCTATCTGGTGATCGACGCGCGGCCGGCGGCGATCGAGGCCCTGAAAGCGAGCGGCATCGAGGCGATCGCCGGCAATGCCGCCGATCCCGCGGTGCTGGCGGCAGCCAATCCCGCCGCCGCGTGCTGCCTGCTCGTGGCGGTGCCCGACGCCTTCGAGGCGGGCTCGCTGGTCGAGGAGGCCCGACGCGCCAACCCCGGCCTGCCGATCATCGCCCGCGCCCATTCCGATGCCGAGGAGCAGCATCTGCAGCGCCTCGGCGCCACCAGCACCGTCCTCGGCGAGCGCGAGCTGGCGCTCGAGATGCTGCGCAAGGCCGGGCTGTAGCGCCGCTGTTCCTGACGGATCCTGTCGCGGCGATGTCCTAGATTGCGGCGGTCTTCCTGGCATGAAAGGTCCGACATGGCCGATACACGCAACGGCACCATCCGATCCGGCAAGGCCCGCGCTGCGGTCAAGGCGGCGGTCCGCGGCCGCTGCCTGTGCGGCGCGGTGACGATCGAGATCGGCCATCCGGCCCGCTGGGCCTGGCGCGATCACTCCAAAGCCAGCCGCCAGGCCCACGGCGCCGCCTATGCGACCTATGTCGGGAGCTGGCGCAGCCGCTTCCGGATCGTGGCCGGCGCGCAACATGTGACGCGCTACGCGGAAAAGGACGGACGATGGACCCGCAGCTTCTGTGCCCGCTGCGGGACGCCGCTCACCTACGAGCGGGCGCATGCGCCGCAGATGGTCAACGTGCCGCGCGCGCTGTTCGAGGCGGGCACCGGGCGAGAGCCGCTCTATCACGTCGCCATCGAGGAACGGCCGGACTGGGCCTATAGCGGCGCGGCGCTCGGCCCGCTCAAAGGCTATCCGGGCGTGATGTGGGAACGGCCGAAACGCCGGAGGCGCACAGTCTTGGGCGATCCGTTGGACGATATCCTCAGCCGCAGCATGTTACAGGGCAGGGACCGCGAAAATTGATGCTTTCTGCGACGGCGGGTCGCGGAAGAAAGGCACGGCTTCCGGCGCTGTCGGCCTCCGCTACTCGGCCGCGGCCTTGGGATCGTCCACGAATTGCGAGATCCACGCGGCGCGGCGCCTTACCGTGTCGCGGTACATCGCCTCGTACTCGGCCGGCGGAAAGCTGTGGGTCGTCCTGCGCGCGACGATCGCTTCGGCCCAGGCCCTGACCCGCGGAAACCCGTCGATATGGCCGAGCTTCCTGATTCGCTCCAGGAACAGATGGCGCTGCAGGAACGGGGCGTAGGACGCGTCGACCAGCGAATACCGCGCGCCGTTGAAGAACGGACCGCCATCGCCGCTCTTGGCATGCTGGGTGCCGAGCGCCTGCTCCAGCTTTTCGAAGGCGGCCGGGATCTGAGCCGCGGCCTTGACGTAGTCGGCTTCGCTCATGGCATAGGCATGCGCCGAGACGACGTTCATGAAGGTCGGCATGTACTCGATCCAGGCGCGATTCACCGCGCGCTCGATCGGATCATTTGGATGCAGCCGCGGGGCATGGGTCTCGTCGAGGTATTCGCAGATCGCGCCGGATTCGAACAGCGCCGTCGTGTCATCGATCCGTAGCACCGGCACCTTGTTGTGGGGCGAGATCGAGCGGAACCAGTCCGGCCTGTTGCCCGGCTCGATATGCTGGAACTCGAAATCGATCGCCTTTTCCCGGAGGACGATGGCGACTCGCTGCACCCAGGGGCAGCCCTTGAAGCTGACCAACCGGTATCCAGGCATGGACGTGTCCTCTCGCAGGATCGGGGACGATCCAACTATGCTCGCACCCTCTCGAGCCTGGTTCAAGGGGAACCGGCCGCTCGATCAGCTTGAGAGCAGCATCAGGGACGTGTCCGCACCCTCGATCACGGCGCCCGCCACATTGCCGAAGAACAAGGCCTCGCCCGGACGGCGGTTGACGCCCATCACGACCAGGTCGTAGCGGCCGGATCTCAGCTCCCGCAGGATCGCGTCCTGCGGGCTCATGTCGACACGGATCGTCGTTCGCGCCTCGGTGTCATAGCGTTCGGCCCAGGTGACGAGTTCCTTGAGGGCGGCCTGCTCCTGGCGGTGCAAGGTGCTGCGGCCGCCGTTTTTCTTGTCTTTGCCCCCGGTCACATAGAGGAAGGTGATCGGCATGTCCTGGGCGCGGGCCAGCATCACCGCCACCTCCGCCGCCCGGCGCGAGACGTTGTTGCCGCTGACCGGAACCAGGATACGCAGGCGCGTCGTCGGCTGCTCCAGCAGCCTGCCGCGCCCGAGCACGACGCCGAGCGGGCCGTCGAAGCCGGCGGCGATGCGCCCCAGGTCCTCATGCAACGAACCGTCATGGCCGATCGCGTCTTCGATGCCGAGGATCAGCAGGTCATAGCCCTTGGTCGCCTCGCGGGCGATCGCTTCCTCGACGGTCACGGCGCCCGTCTCCGCCTTCAGCAGCGCGACCTGCGGCGTGGTCTTGCCGCCGGATTGACTTTCCTCCTTCCGATCCTGCTTCTTCTCGTGGACGGCCGCAGCCCTGGACCGTTTTTCCCCCTTCCTGTCGGCCGCGCCGCCGCGCGCCATCTCGGCCTTGGCGCGCTCTTCCTCGACCCGCTGCTCGGCTTCCTTGGCATCGCGGGCGGCTTCGGCGCCGGCCTTCAGATCCTCCTCCGGTCCCTCTTCCTCTTTGGCGACCGGCTTCCTCTTCTCGGGCTCGCGGACGCGCAGCAGGGTGGTCGGGGTGCCGCGGCGTCCGGCCAGCAGGCCGGTCAGATGCGCGGCGAACTTGCCGTTGGCGCTGTCATCGACCGCCAGCAGCAGGCGCTCGACATTGGGCATGAAACCCTTGGCCTCGAACTCCTCGCGCTCGATCCGCTTCTTTTCCTCCTCCCGCAGCGGCAGGCGGGCTAGCGACCAGCGCAGCATGGGGGGCATGGCGAGGGTGGTCAGGATCGCCATGGTGACGATCATGGAGAAGAGGTTCTGGCTGAGCACGCCCATGGAGAGGCCGATCGACGCCACGATGACCTCGGTCGAGCCGCGGGCATTCATGCCGCTCGCGATGGCGAAGGATTCCTTGAACCGCAGCCCGCCGATCGTGCCGCCGGCAAAGGCGCCGGAGAACTTGCCGATCGTGGCGATCGCGACGATGCCGAGCGTCAGCAGCAGGATCTCCGGATCCTCGAGGATGGTCAGGTCGGCGGTCAGGCCGGCCAGGCCGAAGAAGACCGGCATGAAGAGACCGGTGATCAGGCCGCGGAACTGGCCGTCGATCTGCTTGGTCAGGATCGGCGATTCCCCGACCAGGATGCCGGCGACGAAGGCGCCGAGCACGTCGTGGACGCCGATCGCATCGGTGATCAGCGCCATGCCGAAGGTGATCGCCAGGATCAGCGAAATGACGGGCAACTCGCTCTTCATGTTGTCGTTGGTCCAGCGGATCGCCCAGGCCACGGCGCGCCGGCCGATGGTGAAGCTGAGGCCGAGGAAGATCGCGGTGCCGACGACCGACTTCGCCAGGGTCGGCCAGTCGAGATGGTTCTTCTCGACCAGGCTCAAGGTGACGGCGATCAGGATCCAGCCGATCGTGTCGTCGATCACGGCGGAGGCGAGGATGATCTGTCCGACGTTGCGGCGCAGGAAGTTCATCTCCCGCACCACCATGGCGACGATCTTGACCGAGGAGATGGAGAGCGCGGTGCCGAGCATCAGCGCCGCCGCCATCCGCTCCTGCGGGTTGGGCAGCAGGTTGTCCGGCAGATAGAGGCCGAGCGCGAAGCCGCAGGCGAAGGGCAGGCAGATGCCGGTGACCGAGACCGCGATGGAGGCGCGGCCGGTGCGCCGCGCCAGGGTGAGGTCGGTCTCCATGCCGGCCAGCAGCAGGAGCATCAGCACGCCGATCTGGGCCACGGCATTGAGCATGCCCTTCTGCGCCTCGCCGGTCGGGAAGACCGCATGCTGGCCCTCCGGCCAGAGCAGGCCGAAGAACGACGGACCCAGCAGGATGCCGGCGATGAGCTGGCCCATGACCGAAGGCTGGCCGATCCGCTGCATCGCCTCGCCGAGCAGCCGGCCGGCAATCACCAGCACCAGGATCTCGACCAGGAAGGCGGCTTCGCTGGGCTCGCCGGAGCCTCGCCCGGCGGCGAGGGCGGCGGTCGCCCAGCAACAGGCGACCGCGGCCATGGCGCAGGGGACGGCGCGCGGCCCCGCTGACGTGGCACGGCCAGAAGTTGCGCGTCGCATGACGCTCCTGTTCGAAAGGACCCGCGGGCGGATGGCCCTCGCAGCATCAACCGGAAGGGCGGGTCCCGGGTTCCCTCCGTGTCAGGGCTTGCAGGCCGGCGGCTTCTCGCCCGGACGAGGGAAGCCGGCGATGCGGTCGAACACCCAGGTCAGGGGATCGTCGACCCAGGCATGGGAGACGAAGTCGGCATGGACCGCGCCTTCGCCCGTATCGATGAACACGACGTCGCCCTTGTCGAGGCAGCGCTGCGGCTGCGTGAAGAACATGATCCCCTGGTTCATCAGCAGGTCCTGCAGCGCGCCGTTTCCGTCGGCGCTGGAGGCGGTGAAGGCGCTGAGGAAAAAGGCCGAGCTCTGATGGCCGGAGATCCAGTCGGCGAACTTGTCGGTCTCGTCGTAGATCGCATCCAGCAGCACCACGCCGCGGATGCGTTTGCCGGCGCCGCCCACCTGCAGCGAGAAAGCGGCGGGCAGGTAGCCGCCGCTATAGGCGACCAGAATCACCGGCAGCTTGGCGAAGTCGTTGCGGTCGGCGCCGTTCCCCTGCAGCTGGGCGAGGCGGAGCGCGGCTTCCCGCAGATAATGCAGGAAGGCACCGTCCTGCCAGAAGCCGCCGGCGCTGGAATCCAGGGCATCGACGGCGAATTGCGGCGCCACCAGCACGGCGTTGAGGCTGGATTCCGCCAATTGCCGCGGCACCTGCTGGCGGTCGATCACGTCACGCGCGAGCGTCGCCTGGTTGCCGTGGAAGAAGACCACGATCGCCGCCGGGCGCTTCAGGTCGAAGCCGGGCGGAATGTAGAGCAGGGTGCGGCGGTCGCTGTAGGTCTCGTCCTCCCAATAGACGCCGCCGCGGCTGGAGGTATGGCCGCGTCGCGCGCCGTCCTTCGCGTCGAGGAAGGGAGCATCGTCGGTGTTGGCATCGGGATCGCCGGGAATCATGCCGTCATAAGGAAACGGCGCCGCGTCGAAGGCGACCATCGCCGCCTTGCCGCCGTCCCCGCTCAGTTCCGCGGCGATGTCGTCGTCGGTGTCGGCCATCGCTCTCCGTGGTGCGCCATGCGGGCCCGATAACGCAGCCAGTCCGATCAGCACGGCTCCGATCAGAGCAGCACACCGCATGCGACTCGCTCTCCCTCAGGCCTGGGCGGGCGATTTTGGCAGCAGCACGGCGAAAAAGGAAGGAAGCGCCAGCAGATAGGCGACGCCGCTGATCTCCAGCACCGCGGCGAGGCCCAGCGCGGTGGCGATGATCGGCACCAGGGCGGCGCCGATCACCGAGAAGCAGCCGTTGATGCCCCAGGCCCAGAGGAACATGTGATCCTTGCCGAGGCGGCCCAGCGTCGTCATCGCGGTCGGCATCGGGAAGCCCATCAGGAAGCTCGGCGGCGCGATCAGCAGGAAGGTCAGGACCAGCCGCATCGCGTAGGGGAAGGCGCCGATCCAGCCCAGGACCGGGTCGAGCAGCAGGCCATAGCCGATCAGGAGGGCGCCGATCGCCAGGAACACGACCGGCATGACGTGGCGGCTGCGGGCCAGGAAGTACTCCGAGGCGAAGCTGCCGAGGCCGGAGAAGACCAGCATGCCGGTGATCAGTACCGCGGCGGAGATCGTGGCGTTGCCCAGAGCCTCGACGAATTTCGCGATCAGGCCGACCTCGACCATGATGTAGCCGAGGCCGAGGCAGGCGAAATAGACGATGGTGCCGATCTTCCCCGGATTGTGGGAGAAGATGGAGCGCCAGCCGAGCGCCACCGGCAGCACGATCAGGATCAGCGAGGCGGCGCAAGCGACGCCCAGCGTCGCCCAGAGCAGCAGATAGCCCCAGTCGTCCTGGAACAGCTCCAGGCGGTCGGTGATGTGCGGCAGGTCGCCGAGCTTCTCGTAGGCGGCGAAATAGGGCCGGTCGTTGGTCAGCGGATGCACGTCGAAGACATAGCGGGCGGCGATCTCGTCCCAGCCGCCATAGACCAGGTTGTGCCAGGCGATCCGCGCCATCTGGATCGCCGGCAGGACCTGCGGCGCCGCGCCGTCGTCGCCGGAATCGGTGACGTTGTCGAGGGTCGGATCGGCGGCCTCGGCATTGGCCGTCGCGTCGGCCGCGGCGGGTGCACTCTGTCCGGGCGTCGCGCCGAAGACCTGCGCGTGGTATTCGGCCAGCAGCGTGTCGGTCTGGCCGGCATCGTAGTCGATGCCCGGATAGTAGACCTCGTCGAAGGAAAGGCCCTTGCTGGTCTCGTGCAGCCTGGCGAGATCGTTCTCGGTGAAGCCGCCGCGCTTGTAGAGCACGGTGGTGGTCGAGAGATAGGTCGAGACCGCGTAGAAGGAATTGGCGAGATTCTGGTGGTCGAGATCCTTGGCCGCGGCGACCATGGTCGCATAGAGCCGCAGCACGGACTTCGGCGGGTCCTCCTTGTTCCAGAGCGTCACCGACAGGACCCCGCCGTCCTTCAAGGCCTGCATGTAGTCCCGCATCGCCTCTTCGGTGTAGTTGTACTTCTCGGTGATCGCGAAGCCGCCGGGATTGGAGAGGCCGGCGGAATCCGCGAGGCTGAGATCGACGACGTCGTAACGGTCCGCGGTCTTGGCGAGGAAGAGCCGGCCGTCATAGCCGACCACATGCACCTTGGGATCGCGCAGCAGGTCGCCGGTGAAGTCGGCGATCGCCGGATGGTTGGTGAGGGCGTCGCGGATCTCGGGATTGGGCTCGGCGACGGTGACCGACTTGGCGCCGCTTCTAAGCGCCACCTCGGTGGAGATGCCGCCGGCGAGCTGCACCACGAACACGTCGGCGTCCGGCCGCAGCACATAGGGGTAATGCATCGGCAGGAAGCGGAAATAGGCGGTCTGCGCCTCGGGCAGCTTGCGCATGATGCCGACCGGGCCCTCGCCGTCGATGTAGAGGCCCCAATAGGCGTTGACCGGCATCTCCGGCAGGTTGAAGGCGGCGTTGTCGGAGAGCCCCGGCGCGAAATGCAGATAGGAGCTCGAATAGAGCTCGAGATCGCCGAAGGGCGAGATGTCGCGATAGATCTGCCGGCTGTCCGGGAACTTCCGGGCATAGGCGACGCCCTTGTAGTCCGAGGTGTTGAGCTTCTCGATGCCGAGCCAGCCAGGCGCCAGGAAGTGCCCGCCGAAGGCCAGCACCGCCGCGACCGCGATCGCCCCGAGGCCGAAGGCGCTGCGCCGGCCGCCGAACCAGAAGAGGGCGCCCACGGCCCAGAGGATCAGCGGAGCGGCGATCAGGTCCTCCGGCGGGAAGACGTACATTGCCCCCAGCATGGAAAGCCCGCAGAGGCCGGAGCCGGCGAGATCCGCGAAATAGACGCGGTTGAACGCGGTGCGGCTGCGCAGCAGCACCGTGCCGATGAAGAAGGCGCCGGCCAGGAAGGGCAGGAAGTAGAGCAGGAAATTGGCGAAGAGCAGCCATTTCTGCGCCGGGTCCGAGACCAGGAAGATCGCGTTGAACGGATGCTGCTGTGCGATCAGGTTGGCGGCGACCGCCAGCGGCCCGAACAGCAGCAGCGCGCCGCCGGCGACCCGCTCCCAGTTCCGCTCGAACCAGTCCTTGCCGGCGCACATCACGGCGCTGGTGAGACCGAAGCCCAGCAGGGCGAGGCTCACCACCAGCGAGCCGAAATGCACCCAGTTGCCGACCGCAAAGATCCGCATGATGCAGATCTGCAGGGCGATCACCGATCCCGCCGTGAGGCCGATCGCAAGATACGCCCAGGCGGCGATCCTGGGCGTTGCCGGTGTTCCTGCAGAGACGCTGGTCAAGGGAGGCCGGCCCGATCCGGCTAGTGCCGGATCGTCACTCGCTGCCGCCGTTATGCGTGCCCTTGATGACGTCGCCGGCGAGCGCCGTGAACGGCACGAAGGGCACGATCCGGCCGTTATAGATGTCCGAGCGCGCGACCGTGATGGTGCCGTCGGCCGCCCGCTGCTTGATCACCTTCAGTACGTGCTGCGCGCCCGGCGGGCCGACGGGGATCACCATGATGCCGTTGGGCTTGAGCTGCTTGAGCAGCGGCGGCGGCACGTGGTCGATGCCGCAGGTGACGATGATCTTGTCGAAGGGGGCGTTCTCTTCCCAGCCGTAATAGCCGTCGGCGTTCCTGGTGGTGATCGCCTTGTACTCGGAGTAGCCCTCGGCGATGAGCTGGTCGTAGGTCTGGCGGGTGCGCTCGGCCAGCGGCTTGATGATCTCGATCGACCAGACCTTGTCGGTCAGGTTCGAGAGATAGGCCGACTGGTAGCCGGAGCCGGTGCCGATCTCCAGCACCTTCTCGCCCTTCTGCACGTCGATGTTGCTGGTCATGCGGCCGACCAGATGCGGGCCGGAGATGGTGACGCCATAGCCGATGTCCAGGAACGCGTTGGCATAGGCCCGCGGCAGGTTGGGCTCGCGCACGAAGCGCTCGCGCGGCGTCATCAGGAACGCGCGCTTGTTGCGCTCGTCCTTGAGGTCCTTGTTGGCGACCAGCACCAGGTAGCGCTTCCAGCGCTCGATCAGGTATTTCGGGTCCTCGCCGCGATTCTTCTGCATCCAGGCGACGAAGTCCGCCTGGTCGTCCATGGGCGGCGCGGCGTTCCAGTCATAGGGAACGGGGACGTTGGCGTTCGCTGCCGCAGCGCCGAAGCCGAAAGCGGCGGAAGCGGAAGCCGCAAGGAAATAACGACGGTTCAAGACGACCCTCCAGCCGGTCGAAAGCGGCACCAAATGCCGCGCCAAAATGCTGCGGCGGGCCAAAGATTGTCCACCGCGAATGTGTAACAGAAGTTGTCGACGAAAGCCGGGCGGCGGTTCAGCGCAGGTTGCCGGTATGGCCCAGCGAATAGCGCCCGGGCTGCGGCCAGACGGTCAGACCGTGAGGTTCCTTGCCGACGGGAATCTCGACCACGGCGCCGCTGGTCGTGTCGAAGCGATAGACCACGTTGTCGAACCGTCCCGAGAGCCAGAGATAGCGGCCGTCCGCGCTGACATTGCCCATGTCCGGGCTCCCGCCGCCGGGGATCTTCCAGGTGGCGACGATCTGCCGGGTGGCGAAATCCAGCACCGAGACGTTGCCCAGCCCGTGCTTCGGGCCCAGCACGCGATGCGAGCCGCGATTGGCGATGTAGAGCTTGGTGCCGTCGCGCGACGGATAGAGGCCGTGGGCGCCGCGCCCCGTCGGGATGAAGCCGATCTGGATGAAGCTGTCGCCGTCCACCAGGTAGACGCCGTCGGCCAGCATGTCGGCGACGTAGAAGGTCTTCCCGTCGGGCGAGATGCGGATGTCCTGGGGCATGCCGGTGCCGGCACAGACCGGGAATCCGGTGGTCGGGTCGATCAACGAGGCCTGGCTCTGCTTGACCGAGCCGTCCTTGGTGAGGGTGAGATAGCCCAGCACCTGCTTGTTGACCATGTCGATCTTCACCAGGCCGCCGCCGTACTCGCAGGTGAAGATCGCATAGCGGCCGTCGATCGAGAAATCCGCGTGGTTGATGCCGGCGCAGCCCGGCGTCGGGATGGAGGATTGCAGCGCCATCGTATGCGGGTCGCGGAAGTCCAGGCGCTGGCTCTCCTCGGCGACCACGATCGCCGACTGCCCGTCCGGCGTGAAATACATGTTGTAGGGATCGTCGACCGGGATGGTCCTGCCCGGGCGCCCGGTCAGCGGGTTGATCGGTGTCACGCTGCCGTTCAGGCGGCTCTCGGCGTTGTTGACCACCCAGAGCGTCTTCAGGTCCCAGGATGGGACGATGTGCTGCGGGTTGACGCCCACGCGGAAGTGCCCGACGACCTTCAGCGTCTCCGGATCGATCACCGTCACGTCGCCGGAGATCCGGTTCGGCACGTAGACCCGGTAGAGCGCGTCGGAGACCGCCGGGCTCATGTTGCCGGCGCGGATCTCGCTGTAGAGGTTTTCCGGATTGGGGACCGGCGGCATGCCGGGGACGGTCGCGACGGCCGCGGCGTGGTGGTTGCCGCTCTGTGGCTCCGAGCCGGCGAAGGCGCCGCCCAGCCATTGGCATGACGCGACGACCGCCGCCACCCCCAAAGCCGCGACCCACCGTACAGGGACGATTGCCGATTTCACCTGATGCCCGCGCCGATTCTCAGCCGATTCCCACTAGGGCTGACCTAGCGCCCGGCAGGTATCATAGCCGGTCGGGGCTAACAATCTCTTTACAGTAACAGACTGAAACAGCGGGCAAAACGCCGCACGCCCGCGGTGCCTGCCCGGCCTGGCGGCGCAGGCCGTCAGTCGATCTGGGTCCTCAGCGCGGTCGCCCGGCTGAGCCGCTCGCGGATGGTGACGGCATCGCCCCCCGCGGTCGAGCGCACGGTCACGTCCACCGCTTGACCGCTTTCGGCGCCATAGAGCGCCGAGGCGGCCTGATGGTCGGCGATCACCTGGTCGAGATAGTAGCGGTCCACGTCCCAGCCCGTCAGGCCGGCCAGGCGGCCGACCGCGGTGTTGCCCGCGGGGCTCGGGGAGAAGGGGACCGCGACGCTGCGGTTTCGCAGCATCCCGTCGAGCTCGCCCGCCATGCGCCGATGGGCGGCGATGGTATCCGCGGCGAAATTCCGCACTTCCGGGGATTGCGCGCGCTGGTAGGCGATCTGCGAAAGCTGGATCTCCGTCGCGTTGAACTGCGCGGCGCTGTTCATGAAGTCGATGTCGGAAGCGACCACGACGCTCGCCGGCACCTGGGTGGCGGGTACCAGCACGGTGGTGCCGCCGGTGGTGCGCGACGCACCCGCCGGCACCAGCACGGTCGATGTCGTCGCGGAGGGCACGGTGGCCACCACGGTCGACGTCGCGGCGGGCGGCACCACGGTGGCTGCCGGCATCACCACCGTCGATGTCGCCGTGCCGTAGCTGTAGGTGCGGCTGTCGGCCGACTTGCTGCCGGTCTGAAGGCTCGGCGGCACGTTGCCGACATAGGCCTCGGAATCGGGGTCGCGGGACTGCGCGAGCTCCTGCTCGCCGGTCTGGCGCGGGCCTTGGGCGTTGTCCCGGCCGTGATGCGAATAGCTGCCGGTGGCGCAGCCGCCGACCGCGGCGGCCAAGCCGCCTAGGCAGGCCATGGCGAGCGCGGCTCGCTTCGGCGTGATCGATGTCATGGCTCGTTCCTCCCGCTGTCCGGCTATGCGATCCTGCATATCCGGGTGTTCAGGTCTTCGCGCTTCAGATTCGCCCCATGGCGAGCAGGACGACGATGACGATCAGGACCAGGCCCAGCCCGCCGCTCGGGTAGTAGCCCCAGCCGCGGCTGTAAGGCCAGGCCGGGATGGCGCCGATCAGGAGCAGGATGAGAACGATCAGAAGAATCGTGCCGAGCATGTTGCCTCCGCGCGTTTTGTCGGACGTGCCCCGCTTGGGACGACAGACTGTGGGACCAACCGCAGCCTGTCTTGCTGGTTCCCTCGACGCTTTCCCGCCGCGTGCCGCACCGGACGCCACGGTACTGGACGATGGCGGCGGCTTTCTTCAACATGGCGCGGAACCTTTTGGGATGGGGGGTGTCCATGACGATCGCGCGTTTGACGTCGCTGGCCGGTGTCGAAGGGCTGAGCGCCGATCCGGCGCAGTCCTACACGCTGCCGGCGCGCAGCTATTTCGATCCGGCGTTCTTCGGCCGGGAGAACGAGAAGGTGTTTGCCCGCTCCTGGTGCTATGCCGGCCATCTCGGCGCGCTCAAGGAACCCGGCGACTACATCACCTGCCGGGTCGCCGACGAGAACATCCTGGTGATCCGCGGCAAGGACGGCGTGCTGCGTGGCTTCTACAACGTCTGCCAGCACCGCGCCCACGAGCTCCTGAAAGGCGCGGGCTGCGCCAAGGTCATCACCTGCCCCTACCACGCCTGGACCTATCGGCCGGACGGGAGCCTCCGGACGGCGCGCGGCAGCGAGCACCTGGCCGACTTCGACAAGGAGTCGTTCGGCCTGAAGCCGGTCCGGGTCGAGACCCTGGCTTCCTTCGTCTTCGTCAATCTCGATCCGGATGCGCCTGCGCTGAAGAGCCAGAGCGAAGGCCTCGAGGACGAGATCCGCGCCTACTGCCCGGAGATCGACGGCCTCGTGCTGGCGCACCGCGCGACCTACGACATCGCCGGCAACTGGAAGAACTCGGTCGACAACTTCCTCGAATGCTATCACTGCCATGTGGCGCATTCGGACTTCTGCGATCTGGTCGACATGTCGACCTACCGCTCGGTCTGCCACGGCATCTATTCCAGCCATTGCGGCCGCTCGCGGCACACCGACAGCCGCGCCTACCACTACAGCGGCGAGGAGCGCGCGCGGAAGTTCGGTTCCTGGTGGCTCTGGCCGAACCTGTCGATCGAGGTCTTTCCGGGCGCCCCCAACGTCAACATCTTCCACCACGTGCCGCTGGGCCCGGAGCGCACCATGCATGTCTTCGAGTTCTACATGCAGTCGCCGACGCCGACGCCGGAGCAGCAGGACGCGATCCGCTACATCGACGAGGTGCTGCAGGTCGAGGACATCGCCCTGGTCGAGAGCGTGCAGCGCGGCCTGAAGAGCCGCGGCTACAACCAGGGCCGCTTCATCGTCGATCCCGGCCGCACCGACATGAGCGAGCATGCGGTGCACCATTTCCACACCCTGGTCGCCGAGGCGATGGCGCGCTAGACTGGGCCCATGCCACACGACGGCCATCACGATCACGAGGAAGGCTCTCCGCTGCCGGAAATCGCGCTGCGGGTGAAGGCGCTGGAATCGATCCTGGTCGAGAAGGGCTATGTCGATCCCGCGGCGATCGATGCCATCGTCGAGACCTACGAGATCAAGGTCGGGCCGCGCAACGGCGCCAAGGTCGTCGCCAAGGCCTGGAGCGACCCGGCCTATCTCGAACGGCTGCGGCGGGACGCGACCGCCGCGATCGCCGAGCTCGGCTTCACCGGTCGGCAGGGCGAGCACATGGTGGCGGTCGAGAACACGCCCCCTCTTCAAGGCAAGCCCGGGCGGCACAACATCGTCGTGTGCACGCTCTGTTCCTGCTATCCCTGGTCGGTGCTGGGCCTGCCGCCGGTCTGGTACAAGGCCGCGCCTTACCGGGCCAAGGCCGTGATCGATCCCCGCGGCACCCTCGCCGATTTCGGCGTCACCTTGCCGAAGGAGACCGAGATCCGCGTCTGGGATTCGACCGCCGAGCTCCGCTATCTCGTGCTGCCGATGCGGCCCGAAGGCACGGAGGGCTGGGACGAGGCGCGGCTCGCGACGCTGGTCACCCGCGATTCCATGATCGGCACCGGCCTGGCGCTCTCGCCGGAGCGGGTCGCGTGAACGGCGCGCAGGATCTCGGCGGCATGATGGGCTTCGGCCCGGTCGCGCCGGAAAGGAACGAGCCGGTCTTTCATGCGCCCTGGGAGCGCCGCGCGCTCGGCGTGACGCTCTGCTGCAACGCGCTCGGCGAATGGAACATCGACATCAACCGGCGCACGCGGGAGTCGCTGCACCCGGTCGATTACCTCGGTTCCAGCTATTACGAAATCTGGATCAAGGGGCTCACCCGATTGCTGGCGGAGCGCGGTCTCGTCAATCCTGCGGAAATGGAGGCCGGCCATGCGCTCGAGCCCGCGCGTCCGACCGCCCGCCCGACGCTCAAGGCGGCGGACGTTCCGGCGGCGCTCGCCAAAGGCGGGCCGTGCGACCGTCCGCTCGACCGTGCGCCGCTCTTTGCCGCCGGCGACCGGGTCAGGACGCGCAACATGAACCCGGCAGGGCATACCCGTCTGCCGCGCTATGCGCGCGACAAGCTGGGCATCGTCGAGCGCCGGCACGGCGCCTTCGTTTTCCCCGACAAGAACGCGCATCGCCTGGGCGAGGACCCGCAATGGGTCTACACCGTGGTCTTCACCGGCCGCGCGCTCTGGGGCGAGGCCGCCGACCCGACGCTCACCGTCTCGATCGACTGCTGGGAGCCCTATCTTGAGCGGGCCTGAACCCGGCGAGCTGCCGGGCATGCCCCGGGGCGCCGACGGCCCGGTCTTCCGCGAGCCCTGGGAAGCGCAGGCCTTTGCCATGGCCGTGGCGCTCCACGAGCGGGGCTGCTTCACCTGGAGCGAATGGGCGGCGGCGCTGGCCGCCGAGATCAAGGCTGCGCAGGCGGCCGGCGATCCCGATACCGGCGAGACCTACTATCGGCATTGGCTCGCGGCGCTGGAGAAACTGGTCGCGGCGAAGGCGCTGACCGACCGCGTCGAACTCGAAATCCGCCGCGCGCAATGGGACCGTGCCGCCCGCGCGACACCGCATGGCCGGCCGATCGAGCTCGCCAGCGATCCCAAATTCGGGCGGCCCTAGCCGGAACCGCGCCGAAATCGTCGCCGTTGGTTCGGACCTCTCCCCGGTTGTGAGGTCCGCATGTTGCGTCCGTTGCCGGCTGCCCTGCTTGCCGCGCTGCTGCTTTGCGGCTGTACGACCGACCGCGAGAGCGATCCGCAGCGGACTGCGACGGAGGAGCTGCTGATCTCCGCCGCCGCCGACCGGGCTGCGGAGAAGCTGGTCCTCGACCTCGGCCCGGACCGGAAGGCGTTCCTGGACACCGCCAACTTCGAGGGGCTGGACGGCAAGTATGCGATCGCCGCCATCCGCGCCAGCCTCCTGAGGCAGGGCACGCATTTCGTCGGCGACCGGAAGGATGCCGACACCATCGTGGAGATCCGCGCCGGGGCGCTTTCGATCGACAAGCACGATCTCCTGGTCGGCGTGCCGAGCTTCAACCTGCCGATCCCGCTCACCGGGCCGCTGGCGACGCCCGAGATCGCGCTCTACAAGTCCGAGGAACAGCAGGGCGTCGCCAAGTTCGCCGCCACGGCCTATGACGCGAAGGACGGCCATTTCATCGCAGAATCAACCCCGCCGCTCGGCCGCTCGCATCTGCAGAAGCATGTCGTGCTGCTGGTGTCGTGGCAGAAGGACGACGTTCACGGCAACGGCGATACCGCGACCGAGGAAAAGAACGGCCTCGGCGCCGAACAGTAGTGTGCGCGCCGGTCATCTCCTATAGTTGATGCCGGCTGCATCATGTTGGGAGGGGAGCGGCGATGCCGACCATTCTCTGCTACGGCGATTCCAACACCCACGGCACGATGCCGATGCGGACGCTGGACGACGTCGGCCGCTTCGGTCCCGGCGAACGCTGGGCCGGCGTCATGCGCGGCATCCTCGGCTCGGGCTGGTGGGTGGTGGAGGAGGGGCTGCCCGGCCGCACCACCGTGCTCGACGACCCGATCGAGGGCATCTACAAGAACGGCGTCACGCATCTGCCGCCGTGCCTGGAGAGCCATCGCCCGGTCGATGTCGTCGCCATCATCCTCGGCACCAACGACCTCAAGGCCCGGTTCGGCATGCCGCCGACCGACATCGCCGCCGGCGCCGGCATCCTGGTCGAGACCGTGCGCAACGTGCTGCGGCCGTTCGGCGAGCAGCCCAAGATCCTGCTGGTGGCGCCCCCGCCGATCCTGGAGGCAGGCTGCCTCGCCGACATGTTCGCCGGCGGCGCCGCGAAGTCGCAGGGCCTCGCCCGCCACTACGCCGCGGCGGCGGCCAAGCTCGGCGCCGGATTTCTCGATTTCGGCAGCGTCATCAAGAGCAGCGCGGTCGACGGCATCCATTTCGACCTTCCCGCGCACCAGGCGCTGGGCGCGGCGATGGCCGGGGCGGTCAGGAGCCTGTAGCGGCGGTCGTCCCGCCTCTACTGCGCGGCTTCCCGCTTGACCAGCTTCTTCTCCGCGGCGGCGACCGCCTGCATGGTGCGGAGCAGGCTCGACGGGTTGACGCTGATCGAATCGATGCCCTGCTCGGCCAGGAAGGCGGCGATCTCCGGATAGTTGGCCGGCGCCTCGCCGCAGATTCCGATATGCCGGTGATTGCGATGGGCGCCGGCGATCGCCAGGCGGAACATCTCCAGCATGCCGGGATCGCGCTCGTCGAAGTCGAAGGCGACGATCTCGGAATCCCGATCGACGCCGAGGGTGAGCTGCGTCAGGTCGTTGGAGCCGATCGAGAAGCCGTCGAACAGCTGGGCGAAGGCATCGACCTGGATCACGTTGTTCGGGATCTCGCACATCACGTAGAGCTCGAGCCCTTTGTCGCCGCGCTTCAGGCCGTAGCGCGCCATGGCGTCGATCACCTTCTTGGCCTCATCGACCCGGCGGCAGAACGGGATCATGAGCTTCAGGTTGTCGAGTCCCATGACGTCGCGCACCCGCTTCATCGCCGCGCATTCGAGGGCGAAGCCTTCGGCGTAGGCCGGATGGTCGTAGCGCGAGGCGCCGCGGAAGCCGATCATCGGGTTGGATTCCACGACCTCGAAACCGGCGCCGCCCTTGAGGCTCGCATATTCGTTGGTCTTGAAATCCGACATCCGGACGATGACCTCCCGCGGATAGAAGGCGGCGCAGATCGTGCCCACGCCTTCCGCCAGGCGCTCGACGAAGAAGTCCCCCGGCTTCTTGTAGTGCCGGGTCAGCTTCTTGATCTCCGCGCGGGTCTTGGCGTCCTTCACCTTCTCGGGGTGGAGCAGCGCCATCGGATGCACGCCGATATGCTCGTTGATGATGAATTCGAGCCGCGCCAGGCCGACGCCGGCGTTCGGCAGCATCGCCGTCGCGAAGGCGAGGTCCGGGTTGCCGAGATTGGCCATGATATGCGCCCGGGTCTTCGGGACCTCGACTGCCTGCACGCGATGCACTTCGAACGGCATCTTGCCGGCATAGACGCGCCCGACATCGCCTTCCGCGCAGCAGACCGTGACGATCTGGCCGGTCTTCAGCTTCCGGGTGCCGCTTTCGGTGCCGACCACCGCCGGCACGCCCAGCTCGCGGGCGATGATCGCCGCATGGCAGGTGCGCCCGCCGTGATCGGTGACGATCGCCGCCGCGGTCTTCATTACGGGCTCCCAATCCGGCGTGGTGGTCTCGGCCACCAGCACCTCGCCCGGCTTGAAGGCGGCGAAGTCCTTCATCGATTTGACGACGCGGACCTTGCCGGTCGCGATCCGCTCGCCGACCGCGCGGCCGGCGATCAGCGACGTGCCGCTCCCCTTGAGCTCGAAGGTCTCGAACACGTCGGCGGCCTTGCGCGAGGCGACGGTCTCGGGCCGCGCCTGCACGATGTAGAGCTTGCCGTCATCGCTGTCCTTGGCCCACTCGATGTCCATCGGCATCGGATGGCCGGCCTTCTTCGAATAGTGCTCCTCGATCGCGATCGCGCAGCCGGCGAGCTGCAGCGCTTCCTTGTCGGAGATGCAGAACACCTCGCGTTCGGCCGGCTTGGTGGCGGTCTGCCTGGTCGAGCCGTCGCCGTGGCCCTTGGCGTAGATCAGGCGCAGCGCCTTGGAGCCCAGCGAGCGGCGCAGGATGAAGCGGCGGCCGGCCTTGTAGCCGGACTTGTGGACGTAGAACTCGTCGGTGTCGACCTTGCCCTGCACGATGTTCTCGCCGAGCCCGTAGGAGCCGGTGATGAAGACCACATCGCGGAATCCGGATTCGGTGTCGAGGGTGAAGATCACGCCGCTCGCGGCCTTGTCCGAGCGCACCATCTTCATGACGCCGACCGAGAGCGCCACCTTGAAATGGTCGAAGCCCTTGTCCAGGCGATAGGCGATCGCGCGGTCGGTGAAGATCGAGGCGAAGCAGCGGCGGCAGGCATCGACCACGTCCTTCTCGCCGCGCACGTTCAGGAAACTGTCGTGCTGTCCGGCGAAGCTGGCATCGGGCAGGTCCTCGGCAGTGGCAGAGCTGCGGACCGCGACGGCGACATTCTTGCCGTACTCCTTCTCCAGCCTGCGATAGGAATCGGCGATCGCCTGGCGCAGCGCCTCGCCGCCGGTCGCGCCATAGACCACGGCGCGTGCCGCGCCCGCGCGCTTGGCCAGCAGCTTGACGTCGTCATGGCCGAGGCCGTCGAGCAGCGCGTGCAGCTTGGGGAAGGCGCCCGCCTCCTCCAGCGCCGTGCGATAGGCCTCGGCGGTCAGTGCGAAGCCGTTGGGCACCCGAATACCTTCCGCGGTCAGCGCGGAATAGAGCTCGCCGAGCGAAGCGTTCTTGCCGCCCACGCCGGCCACGTCGCCGATGCCGATCTCCTTGAACCAGCGGACAATGTCGGACGAAGTCATGATCGGTCCCTTCCCGGCGCGTGATTCATCGAAGCAGGTGCAGGCTAGCCGAGTTTTCCAGCGGTTCCGTTGATCTGAGTCAAGCGCGTTATCGCCCCGGAACCGGGATCGTGGCAGTGTGCCCGGACAGCGGGGCGGAAGAAGGACCGCAGGGAAGCAGGGTGCCATTGCGTGTTTACCACTTGATGACCAAGATCGAGGCCGGTGGGGCCCGGAAGCCGGAATAAGGCGGAGCGTGCATCGTTTCATGAACGGCCGACCCGAATCAGAGACGCCAGGATCAGGGACCTGGGAGCGCACCCGGATGGGGCGCGAGATCGTGGCACTGCTGCCCCGGCTGCGCCGCTTCGCGGCCGGCCTCAGCGGCTCGGTGCAGGACGGCGACGATATCGTGCAGGCGGCGTGCCTGAGGGCACTGGAACGCCATTATCAATGGGAGCCGGGGACCCGGCTGGACAGTTGGATGTTCCGCATCATCCGCAACCTCTGGCTCGACGGCCGCAAGTCGGCCTGGAACCGGCTGGTGCACAGCGACGACGAGGCGCTGGCGGCGGCGGCGGGCGGCTCGCTGGAGCGCGAGATCGAGGCGCGCGACGAGCTGGCGCGGGCGCGCAAGGCGATTGCCGGCCTGCCGCCGCCGCAGCGCGAGGTGCTGATGCTGGTGACCGTGGAAGGGCAGACCTACGAGGCGGCGGCCGACACGCTCGGCATCCCGCTCGGCACCGTCATGAGCCGGCTGGCGCGGGCCCGGGTGGCGGTCGCGCGTTCGGTGCGCGAGACCGGCGCCGCGGCGCAGGCCGGAAAGGCCGCGCATGGAGGCAAGCGATGAGCAACGATACGATCGACGCCGCGACCGAAGCGCGGATGATCCGCATCATGCGCTACCGCGACGGCCGGCTGCCGCCGCAGGAGGCGCAAGCCGTCGCCGCCGAAATCGCCGCCGATCCCGAGGCCGCGGCGCTCGCGGAGGCCTTTGCGGTCGGCGACGCGGCGGCGCGTTCCGCCTGGGCCGATCTGGAATCGGGTCCGGTGCCGCTGGCGCTGGCCCGGCGCGTCACCGAGGCGGCACGGGCTCGTCCGGCGGCGCTTCCCATGCTCAGCGGCTGGCGCGCGGCCGCGGTGGTCGCCGGCGCTCTGGCGTTCGGAATCGCGGCCACGGTGCTGATGCAGCGCGACCACGGTCTGCGCCTCGCGGGGATCGAAGCGAACGGCGCCGCCGATGCGGCCTGGAAGCCGGCGCTGGTATCGGCGCTCGGGCAGGAGCCGGCCCTGGCCGAGGTTGGATTCGGGGATGGAAAGGCGCATGTCGCGATCACGCGCTGGTTCGACACCGGCACCGCCATGCATTGCGCCGAATACCGGATCTCCGGTGCGACGGCGCAGGGCGGCGGCATCGCCTGCCGCCGCCGTGACGGCGGCTGGGACGTGATCGAGCAGGATCAATGAGATTGCTGCGCACGCTCCTGCGCGGTGTCGCGGCGCTCGCCGCGATCGGCCTGCTCCTGACTCCGAGCCTGCTTCCTTTGCCGCCGCTTCACGCGTCCGCCCTTGCCGACAACGCGAATGGGAACGGCAAGGGCCACGGCAAGGACAAGAATTCCGGCAACGACCACGGCAATGGCCCGGGTAACGACCAGGGCAACGGCAATCGCGGCAACGGGAACGGGAATGGCAACGGCTTTGGCGACGGCAAGGCCAAGGGCAGGCCCGCCGGACCCGACGACGATGCCGGCCCGGATGGCCTCGACGCGCCCGACGGTCCAGGCCGCGGCGCGGGTGACGGCGCGCCGATCCAGAGCGAGGGCCTGGGCGGCGGCCATGACCGTGCGGTCCGCCAGGAGATTGTCGTCGCCGAGGACGCGGCGCAGCTCGCCGATTTTGCGCGCGCCAAGGGATTCCGGGTCCTGCGGACCGAGAAGCTCGGCGCCCTCGGCCTGGACGTGACGCGGCTCGAGGCGCCGGAGGGGCTCAGCGCCGCCGAGGCGAAGGCGATGGTGGCGACCGCCTTTCCGCAGGCGGCGGTGGATTTCAACCATCTCTATCAGCCGCAGACCAGCCTCAGCCTGCCCGCCACCAACTACCCCATGAAGGCCGTGCACTGGCTGCCGGCGCTGCAGGCCTGCGGCGGCGCAGCCCGTCTCGGCCTGATCGACACCGCCGTGGTCTGGTCCATGCCGATCCTCAAGGGGGCGCATGGCAAGGCCGCCGATTTTCTCGACCAGGGCATGCGTGCGGCGCCGCCGCAGCACGGCACCGGCATCGCGACCCTGCTGGTCGGACAGAGCGGCTTCGGCCTGATGCCCTCGGCCAGGCTCTACGCGGCGTCGATCTTCGGCCTCGATGCCGACAACCGCCCGGTCGCCTCGGCGACCAGCTTCGTCGCCGCCCTGAACTGGCTCGCGGCCAACGACGTGGCGACCGTCAATATCAGCTTGAGCGGGCCGCCGGATCGCCTGATGGAGCTCGCGGTCGCGCGGGCGCAGCAGCTCGGCCTGCACCTGGTGGCGGCGGTCGGCAATGACGGCACGACCGGCGTGCCGCGCTACCCCGCCGCCTATCCCGGCGTCGTCGGCGTCACTGCGGTCGATGAGGACGGCCTGGCGCTCGCCGCCGGGAATCGCGGCGACTTCGTCGCGCTCGCCGCGCCCGGCGTCGATATCTGGATCCCAGGTCAGCCCGACGCCGGGGCGGCATCGGTCGACCGGCTCGCCACCGGGACGTCCTTCGCCGCGCCCTATGTGACGGCGACGCTGGCCGCTTTCCGCGGCGATGCCGGCCGCATGCTGGCCGCGGCGCGCGATCTCGGCGCGCCCGGGGTCGACCCGATCTACGGCCATGGCTTGGTGCAGGCACCGGACGACTGCGCGAGCAAGTCCGCGGCCCGCTAGGCGCTCCGGGGCAGGTTCAGCTCGGCGTGGCGTGCCGCTCGCTCAGAACGTCGCGCCGAGATGCCAGGGCGCGAACTCGTCCTCGCCGTAGCCGAGCTCCTCGCTCTTGCTGCGCTTGCCCGATGCCGTCGCGAGCAGGAGATCGAAGATGCGCTGGCCCATCTCCTCGACGCTGGCGCCGCCGTCGAGGATCTCGCCGCAATTGATATCCATGTCCTCGACCATGCGGTTGTACATCGGCGTGTTGGTGGCGAGCTTGATGCTGGGCGACGGCTTGCAGCCGAAGCAGGAGCCGCGCCCCGTGGTGAAGGCGATCATGTTGGCGCCGCCCGCGACCTGGCCGGTGGCGGAGACCGGGTCGTAGCCCGGCGTGTCCATGAACACGAAGCCGCGCTTGGCGACCGGCTCGGCATAGCGATAGACATCCACCAGATCGCTGCGCCCGCCCTTCGCGGCCGCGCCCAGCGACTTCTCCAGGATGGTCGTCAGGCCGCCCGCCTTGTTGCCGGGCGACGGGTTGTTGTCGAGCGACCCGTCATTGTCGTCGGCATAGCCTTCCCACCATTTCAGCAGGTCGAGCAGCTTCTGGCCGACTTCCCTGCTGACCGCGCGGCTGAGCAGCATGTGCTCGGCGCCGTAGATCTCCGGCGTCTCGGAGAGGATCGCCGTTCCGCCGTGGCGAACCAGCAGGTCGACCGCCGCGCCCAGCGCGGGATTCGCGCTGATGCCGGAATAGCCGTCGGAGCCGCCGCACTGCAGGCCCAGGATCAGGTGGCTGGCCGGCACCGGCACGCGCTTCACTTTGTTCGCCTCCGGCAGCATCTCCTTCACGCGGGCGATGCCGTTTTCCACCGCCTTGCGCGTGCCGCCCTTCTCCTGGATGGTGAACGCCGCGAGCTTTTCGTTCTGCTTCAGCTTCTGGGAGGCGATCAGGACATTGATCTGG